>CACFXF010000004.1 GCA_902570265.1 uncultured Alphaproteobacteria bacterium
TAGAGCATCGGTCTCCAAAACCGAGGGTCGTGGGTTCGAGTCCCTCAGCCCCTGCCAACAAAACAAATAGAGTATCAAAACTAAATCTTAGAGGAAATAATGATAAATCCATTCAAGTATGTTCAACAAGTAAGGAATGAAGTTTCAAAGATTGTCTGGCCCACAAGGAAAGAGACAATGACTACTACTGTTATGGTTTTTATAATGTCAGCACTAGTTGCGCTGTTTTTCTTTATAATTGATACTATCACAAGTAATATATTAGATATTATTTTGAAGTTATCCTCTTGATTTAATAAACCAGCAGTTGTATAGCCTTCAATATAAATCGATTCGAACATACCAAGCCTTAATATAGTCTTATAGTGAGTAATTTAACTATTTGTGACTTGTTTTTTTTATGAGGGAATTTTTATGTCTATGAGATGGTATTCTGTTAGTGTACTTTCTAATTTTGAAAAACGTGTTGCAGAAACTATTAGAGAAGCAGTTGTTCAAAATTCTCTTCAAGACGAAATTGAAGAAGTTTTGGTTCCAACTGAAGAAGTTCTTGAAGTCAGAAGAGGAAAGAAAGTTCAATCGGAGAGACGTTTTATGCCTGGCTATGTTCTTATTAAAATGAAAATGACTGATAAAAGTTATCATCTAATAAAAGAAACTAATAGAGTAACTGGTTTTCTAGGACAAAAGGGTAAACCAATGCCTTTACCTGATTCTGATGTTGCTAGAATACTCAATCAGGTAGAAGAAGGTGCAGATAAACCAAGAGCTCTTGTCTCTTATGAAGTTGGTGAGCAAGTAAATGTAATAGACGGTCCATTTGAAGGATTTTCTGGGCTTGTAGAAGAAGTTGATGAAATTAATAGCAGGCTGAAAGTTTCAGTTTCAATATTTGGTAGGGCAACTCCAGTAGAACTAGAATATGGTCAAGTACAAAAACAAACCTGATTTAAATAAAATATCAGTACTAAGATTAACTAGAGTTATGAAAGGTAAGATTTAAATGGCAAAGAAAGTAGCAGGTGAACTTAAACTACAGATTCCCGCTGGAAAAGCTAATCCTTCACCACCAGTTGGGCCTGCTCTTGGGCAGCGTGGTTTGAATATTATGGAGTTTTGCAAAGCTTTTAATGCTAAAACCCAGGATTTAGAGGCTGGTGCTCCTTGTCCCACCATCATAACCTATTATGTTGACAAATCTTTTTCTATGGAGATAAAAACTCCACCAGCTTCTTTTTTTCTAAAAAAAGCAACTAATATCAAATCAGGTTCGCAAACTACCGGTAAGGAGACAGTAGCTCAAATTACTTCAAAAAAAATAGAAGAAATTGCTCTAGCCAAAATGAAAGATCTAAATGCTAATACTGTAGAAGGGGCAATGAAAATAATAATGGGTTCAGCTCGTTCAATGGGAATAGAAGTAAAGGATTGAAAATTGCCAAAGATTACAAAAAAAAGACAAGAACAGGATAAACTTTTTCTAGATAAAGAAAACCTCAATGCAGAAGACGCAATAGAGCTTATAAAATCGGGAGCTTCAGCCAAATTCGATGAAACTATCGATATTGCTATAAATCTAGGTATTGACCCAAGACATGCTGACCAAATCGTTAGGGGTGTTTGTGCTTTACCTCATGGTACTGGTAAATCTATAAGAATTGCAGTATTTGCAAAGGGAGATAAAGCATCAGAAGCGACAAAAGCAGGTGCAGATATCGTAGGAGCAGAAGATCTAATGGAAACCGTTTTAAAAGGTAATATTGAATTTGATAGATGCATAGCTACTCCTGACATGATGCCTATTGTAGGTCGTTTAGGGAAGGTTTTAGGTCCGAGAAATTTAATGCCAAATCCAAAAGTTGGTACAGTCACTCCTGACGTGGCTGCTGCAGTTTCTGCAGCAAAAAATGGTGAAGTTCAATTTAAGGCCGAGAAAGCAGGTGTAGTTCAAGTTGGTATCGGAAAAGCATCTTTTGACAAAAAAAAGTTAGTTGAAAATTATAATGCTTTTATGACAGAACTAAAAAAATCTAAACCAACTGGTGCTAAAGGTGTTTTTATAAAGAAAATTTCTATGTCATCAACTATGGGTAAATCTATGACAATTGATAATTCTACATGAGTAAAGTTTTCCTATGGGAAAAGCTTAGCAAATGCTAAGCAAAACCGTCCGAGATAGTGGGCTCTTTATTATAAGATTAAGTCCTGCTTTAGATTGGTAACTGAGATATAGGTTATTTTAATTAAATAATCTTAATTAAAGGGAACCCGGACAATTAGCTGAGTTAATAATACATTAACTTAAATAAAATCAAGGCTTTGCCTTTAATTTGGAGTAGGAGTTTGAATAGAAAACAAAAAGAACAAGTAGTTGATGAATTAAGTCATATTTTTAAAAACTCTGGAGTTGTATTAGTTGCGCACTATAGTGGACTAACAGTTTCTGAGATTTCTGAATTAAGAAATTTGATGAGAGAATCTAATTGTGGAGTAAGAGTAGCTAAAAACAGGTTATCAAAGATAGCACTTGAAGGTAAAGCAAATGCAAAACTTTCTGAATTTTTGAATGGCCAAACAGTTTTACTCTTTTCTGAAGATCCTGTTTCAGCAGCAAAAATTTCAGTTAAATTTTCAGAAACTAACGAAAATTTAAAACTGATTGGTGGTTCATTAGGAGAAGAAATCTTAGATTTAAAAGGTATTATTAATTTATCTAAGCTTCCTTCTAGAGAAGAACTTATATCGGAAATTACTGGTATGGTTGGTTCTCCAGGATCCGTATTATCACAATTAGTAAGTTCTCCAGGCAATAATATTGCTGGAATAACTGTTGTATTAGAAGAACAAAAGGCAGCATAACTTTTGAATAAAAAATTTTGACTTTGTAAACTTAAAATAACTTAATTAAATCGAATGGATGGTAAATTATGGCAGATGTAAAAAAATTAGCTGAAGAAATTGTTGGTCTAACACTTTTGGAAGCTGTAGAATTAAAAAATATATTGAAGGATGAGTATGGAATTGAGGCTGCATCAGGAGGTGCAGTAATGGTAGCTGGTCCAGCAGGAGGTGCTGGGGATTCTGGAGGTGCTGCAGAAGAAAAATCTGAGTTTGATATTATACTTAAGGCTGCTGGTGATAAGAAAATTAATGTAATTAAAGAAGTTCGAACTATCACAGGCCTAGGTTTAAAAGAAGCAAAGGATTTAGTTGAGGCTGGTGGGAAGACTGTTAAAGAGGGTGTTTCTAAGGATGAAGCAGAAAAAATTAAAGCTCAATTAGAAGAAGCAGGTGCTGAGGTAGAATTAAAATAATTTACGCACTTACAATCTTAATTGGTGCCTTCTTGAAGGTGCCAATACTTTTTAAATTTAATTATTTTGAAATTTACTGGTTAAGATTTTTTAAGTTAAAAATTAAGTTTTTAAGTGAATTAAAATTAACTACGGCATTTTAAATTAGAGGTGAAAATGACCAACGCTCATAACAACCAAAAGCGAGTAAGAAAATCTTATGGCAAAATACGTGAAGTTGCAGAAATGCCCAATCTTATTGAGGTGCAAAGGTCATCTTATGACATTTTTCTTAAATCAGGTGATTCTGATACTCCATTAGATAGTGAAGGAATTCAAGGTGTATTTCAATCTGTTTTTCCCATTAAAGATTTTAATGATACGGCAGTGTTAGAATATGTAAGTTATGAACTAGAAAAACCTAAATATGATGTTGAGGAATGTCAGCAAAGAGACATGACTTACAGTGCACCATTAAAAGTTAAATTAAGGCTTGTTGTTTTTGATATTGATGAAGTAACTGGATCTAAATCAGTTAAAGGAATAAAGGAACAAGATGTATATATGGGAGATATTCCTTTAATGACACCAAATGGTACTTTTGTATTTAATGGTACTGAAAGGGTGGTTGTTTCTCAAATGCATAGATCTCCTGGTGTGTTTTTTGATCATGATCGAGGTAAAACACATTCCTCAGGTAAAATTTTATTCACCTGCAGAATAATTCCATACAGAGGATCTTGGCTTGATTTCGAATTTGATGCCAAGGACTTAGTCTACGTCAGGATTGATAGAAGAAGAAAACTACCAGTTTCTACAATGTTATATTCATTGGGTATGACGCAAGAAGATATATGTAAAGCATATTATGATACTGTGACATATATAAAATCTAAGGACAATAAATGGAGTTGCCCATTCTTTCCTGAGCGTTTAAGGGGGGTAAAGCCAAGTTTTGACATTATTGATGCTGATTCTGGAGAAATAATTGCTCCTGCAGACAAAAAAGTCACACCAAGATTGGTGAAGAAACTTTTAGATCAAAAAAGCTCTATTAATATCTTAGTACCATTTGAAAATTTAATTGGTAGGTATGCGTCTGTTGACATAATTAATGAAAAAACTGGTGAAATCTGGGTTGAAGCAGGCGATGAACTTACATGGGAAATCGATGAAAAAACTGGTAATGTTACTGGTGGATCACTTTCTAGGCTTATTAATAATGGAGTAGTTGAAATTCCTACCCTAGATATAGATAACGTAAACATTGGTCCATATATTAGAAATACCATGGCCGCTGATAAGAATTTTAATTACGAAATGGCACTTGTTGATATTTATCGTGTAATGAGACCAGGTGAACCTCCAACCTTAGATGCAGCCATAAATCTATGCGATACTTTATTTTTTGACCCTGAAAGGTATGATTTATCTGCAGTTGGCCGAGTAAAATTAAATATGCGTCTAGATGTAAATACTGAGGATACTCAAAGGACATTAAGAAAAGAAGATATTGTAGGTGTAATCAAAGCACTAGTTGATTTGAGAGATGGTAGAGGTGAAATTGATGATATTGACCACTTAGGAAATAGAAGAGTTAGGTCTGTTGGCGAATTAATGGAAAACCAGTATAGGTTAGGCTTGCTTAGAATGGAAAGAGCTATTAGAGAAAGAATGACTTCAGTTGAAATTGATACTGTTATGCCTCAAGATCTAATTAATGCTAAGCCTGTAGCAGCTGCAGTAAGAGAATTTTACGGTTCTAGCCAACTTTCACAGTTTATGGATCAAACTAATCCTCTTTCGGAGGTCACTCACAAAAGAAGATTATCAGCACTTGGCCCAGGAGGATTAACTCGTGATAGAGCTGGTTTTGAAGTGAGAGACGTGCATCCTACGCATTACGGCAGGGTATGCCCTATTGAAACACCAGAAGGTCCAAATATTGGGTTGATTAACTCCTTGGCGTCCTTTGCCAGAGTAAATAAGTATGGTTTTATTGAAACACCATACAGAAGAGTAAGGGATGCAAAAGTTACAGACGAAGTAATTTACATGTCAGCAACTGAAGAGATGAAATATACTATTGCTCAAGCTAACGCTAAGCTTGATGATAAAGGTAAGTTTATCAACGATTTAGTTTCTACTAGAAAATCAGGTGAGTATATGCTTAATCCTGCTGAATCTGTTGAATTGATAGATGTTAGTCCAAAACAACTTGTATCTGTAGCAGCTTCATTGATACCTTTTTTGGAAAATGATGATGCCAATAGAGCATTGATGGGATCAAATATGCAAAGACAAGCAGTACCTTTGCTTAAAGCTGAGGCGCCGTTTGTAGGTACTGGAATGGAAAGTGTAGTGGCTAGAGATTCTGGGGCATCAATAATGGCTAAGAGAGCTGGTATTATTGATCAAATAGATGCTATGCGAATAGTTATCCGTGTAACCGATAAACTAGAAGATGGTGATCCTGGTGTTGATATTTATAGGTTGCGAAAATTTCAGCGATCTAATCAGAATACCTGTATTAATCAAAAACCTCTTGTAAAAGTTGGTGATACAGTAGCTAAAGGCGAAGTAATAGCTGATGGTCCTTGTACAGATATGGGTGAGCTTGCACTTGGTAAAAATGTCCTTGTAGCTTTTATGCCTTGGAATGGTTATAATTATGAGGATAGTATTTTAATTTCTGAGAGAATTGTTAGAGATGATGTTTTTACTTCGATTCATATTGAAGAGTACGAGATTTCAGCAAGAGATACTAAACTTGGTCCAGAAGAAATAACTAGAGATATTCCAAACGTTGGGGAGGAAGCACTTAGAAATCTTGATGAAGCTGGTATAGTATATATTGGAGCAGAAGTGGGACCAAATGATATTTTAGTTGGTAAAATAACTCCTAAGGGAGAAAGTCCGATGACTCCAGAAGAAAAATTGTTAAGGGCAATCTTTGGTGAAAAGGCTTCCGACGTAAGAGATACCTCCCTTAGAATGAGCCCAGGGGATAGTGGAACAGTAGTAGAAGTGAGAGTTTTTAATAGACATGGTATTGAAAAAGATGAAAGAGCTATTCAAATTGAGAGAGAAGAAATAGAGAGATTAAGTAGGGACAGAGATGATGAGCTAGCTATTCTTGAAAGGAATATTTATGCAAGATTAGAAAATTTTTTAATAGATCAAGAAGTAATTAAAGCACCTAGTGAATTTGGTAAAATTAAAATTGTTGATAAGTCTTTATTAGATAGGTTATCTAAAGGGCAATGGTGGCAATTAATAATTGATGATGATAAAAGAATAACTCAAATAGAGGCTTTAAAAAATCAATTTGATGTACAGAAGAAGACACTTGAAAGTAGGTTTAGCGATAAAGTAGAAAAGGTAAGAAGAGGAGATGACTTACTTCCTGGTGTTATGAAGATGGTTAAAGTTTTTGTCGCTGTGAAGCGTAAATTACAGCCAGGAGATAAAATGGCAGGTCGGCATGGAAACAAAGGTGTTATTTCAAGAGTTGTTCCAATTGAAGATATGCCCTTTTTAAAAGATGGTACTACAGTTGATGTTGTTTTAAATCCTTTAGGTGTTCCAAGTAGGATGAATGTTGGTCAAATTTTAGAAACTCATATGGGATGGGCTTCTCATAATTTGGGTAAAACTATTGGAAAAGCTCTCGATGAGTATAAAAAATCTAATAATTTAGAAGGAGTTGTTCAGTCGGTAAAACAAGCATATGGTGATGAATTTTTTGAGAATAATTTTAAAAAAATGAGCAAAGAAAAAATTATTGAAGCAGCTCAAAATGTTGTAAGCGGCATTCCTATTGCTACACCTGTATTTGATGGTGCAAAAGAAGCTAATGTAAATGATGCATTAATCAGGGCAGGATTAGATGAGTCTGGTCAATCAATAGTGTTTGATGGGAGAACTGGGGAACAATTTGCAAGACCTGTTACTATAGGCATGAAATATATTTTAAAATTACATCACTTAGTGGATGAAAAAATACACGCAAGATCTACAGGACCTTACAGCTTAGTAACTCAGCAACCTCTTGGTGGAAAAGCTCAATTTGGTGGTCAGAGATTTGGCGAAATGGAAGTTTGGGCACTTGAAGCATATGGTGCAGCATATACTCTTCAAGAAATGCTAACTGTAAAATCTGATGATGTTGCAGGTAGAACAAAGGTATATGAGAGCATTGTTAAAGGAGATGATGATTTTGAAGCTGGTGTTCCTGAATCCTTCAATGTACTTGTCAAGGAAATACGTTCACTTGGTCTAAGTGTAGATCTTCTTGACAGGGATTTAGACTAACAAATTTTATATTTAATATCTTGGATTAATTTTTATTAGGATTATTTAATGAATAAAGAAATAGCAAACCCTTTTAATTCAAATACACGTACAAGGTCATTTGATGAAATTAAGATTTCCCTTGCCTCACCTGAAAAGATTGTAAGTTGGTCTTTTGGGGAAATTCGAAAACCAGAAACTATTAATTACAGAACTTTTAAACCTGAAAGAGACGGTTTGTTTTGTGCCAGAATTTTTGGACCTATCAAAGATTATGAGTGTTTATGTGGTAAATATAAAAGAATGAAATATAGAGGGGTGACTTGCGAAAAATGTGGGGTTGAAGTTACTCTTCAAAAAGTAAGAAGAGAAAGGATGGGTCATATTGACCTAGCTTCTCCAGTTGCACATATATGGTTTCTAAAGTCTTTGCCATCAAGAATAGGTCTTATGCTAGATATGACTTTAAGAGATTTGGAAAGGGTTCTTTATTTTGAACAATATATTGTAATTGAACCTGGACTTACAGAACTTAAAAGCGGTCAGCTTCTTACGGAAGAAGAATTTCTTGATTTTCAGGATCAGTATGGAAGTGACTCTTTTAATGCAGGAATTGGAGCTGAAGCAATAAGAGAGATGTTGTCTTCAATTGATTTGGAGTCTGAGGCAGAAAAACTTAGAGTAGAATTAAAAGAAGCAACTGGAGAACTAAAGCCAAAAAAAATAATCAAGAGACTTAAATTAGTTGAAAATTTTATAGAGGGCGGAAACCGGCCTGAGTGGATGATACTGACAGTTGTTCCTGTGATACCACCGGAGCTACGTCCGTTGGTTCCACTAGACGGAGGTCGTTTTGCAACTTCTGATTTGAACGATTTATATAGAAGAGTGATAAATAGGAACAACCGCCTAAAAAGGTTAATAGAATTAAGGGCCCCAGATATTATAATACGTAATGAAAAAAGGATGTTACAAGAATCTGTTGATGCTCTATTTGATAACGGTAGAAGAGGAAGAGTGATAACTGGAGGTAACAAGCGACCACTTAAATCTCTTTCTGATATGTTAAAAGGAAAACAGGGAAGATTTAGACAAAATTTACTTGGAAAAAGAGTAGATTTTTCTGGAAGATCTGTAATTGTAACCGGTCCAGAATTAAAACTCCACCAATGTGGTTTACCCAAAAAAATGGCTTTAGAATTATTTAAGCCTTTTATTTATTCAAGATTAGAGGCAAAAGGGCTTTCATCTACTGTAAAACAAGCAAAAAAATTAGTTGAAAAAGAAAGGCCAGAAGTTTGGGATATACTAGAAGAGGTTATAAGAGAACATCCTGTACTTTTAAATAGAGCTCCTACACTTCATAGGTTAGGTATACAGGCATTTGAGCCAATTTTAGTTGAGGGGAAAGCTATACAATTACATCCACTTGTATGTTCTGCATTTAATGCAGATTTTGATGGAGACCAAATGGCAGTCCATATTCCTTTAAGTCTTGAGGCACAACTAGAAGCTCGTGTATTAATGATGTCAACGAATAATGTACTTTCTCCAGCAAATGGGAAACCGATAATAGTTCCTTCACAAGATATGGTATTGGGTCTGTATTATTTATCACTTGAAAGAAAAGGCTTGATGGGAGAGGGTAAATCTTTTGCTAGTATTGAAGAAGTAGAACATGCACTAGAACAGGGTTTTGTAGAACTACATTCAAAAATAATTGCTAGAATGCCTCAAATTGATGAGCAAGGTTTAACCGTTTATAAAAGATTTGATACTACCCCTGGTAGACTAAGAATTGGGAGTTTGCTACCAAAAAATCATAAAGCCCCCTTTGAAATTGTAAATAGATTACTCAGAAAAAAAGAAGTGGGTGAAGTAATAGACGCAGTTTATAGACACTGTGGTCAAAAAGAATCTGTTATATTTTGTGATCAAATAATGCAGTTGGGGTTTAAGGAAGCCTTTAAGGCAGGTATATCATTTGGTAAAGATGATATCGTAATTCCAGAGAAGAAATGGTCTTTAGTCGAGGATACAAGAGATCAAGTTAAAGAATTTGAACGTCAGTATATGGATGGACTTATTACTCAAGGTGAGAAATATAATAAAGTTGTAGATGCATGGTCAATATGTTCTGATTCTGTAGCTGATGCTATGATGAATGAAATATCGGCTGTTCAACCAGAGCAATTAGACGATGATAAACAATTAAATTCTGTTTATATGATGTCTCATTCTGGAGCTAGAGGTTCACCTGCGCAAATGAAGCAACTTGGTGGTATGCGTGGTCTTATGGCAAAACCTTCTGGTGAAATTATTGAAACACCAATCATATCAAATTTTAAAGAGGGTTTAACTGTTTTAGAGTATTTTAACTCAACTCATGGTGCAAGAAAAGGATTAGCTGATACTGCATTAAAAACAGCTAACTCTGGTTATTTGACAAGAAGATTAGTAGATGTTGCACAAGATTGTATTATTAGAGAAGAAGATTGTGGAACTCAAAATTTTATTCAAGTTTCAGCTGTAATAAACGATGGTGAAGTAGTTGCATCATTGTCAGAAAGAATTTTGGGTAGGGTTGTAGCTGAGGATATATTGTCACCATTAGATCAATCAGTAGTACTTAAAAAAGGAGTTATGATTGATGAAAGGATGGCTGATAATATTGATGATTTGAACATTCATACCGTAAAAATCAGATCAGCTCTTACGTGTGAGGCGGAGGACGGTATATGTGCTCAATGTTATGGAAGAGATTTGGCAAGAGGAACAAGAGTAAACCCTGGTGAAGCTGTAGGTATTATTGCAGCACAGTCTATAGGTGAGCCCGGAACTCAATTGACAATGAGAACTTTTCACATAGGAGGCATAGCCCAGGGCGGATCTCAATCATTTATTGAATCTAGTCATTCAGGAAAAATAAAACTTTTGAATGCTAATCTTATACAAAATTCTTCAAAAGAGAATATTGTGATGGGTAGAAACATGGAAATATTGATTGAGGATGAAAAAGGTAACCAAATCTCTACTCATAAAGTTTCATTTGGTTCAAAGATATATGTAAACGAAGGTGATAAAATTAAATCTGGTCAAAAATTATTTGAATGGGACCCCTATACCTTACCTATTATAGCAGAAAATAATGGTGTGGCTAAATTTATAGATTTAATAGCAGGTGTTTCACTTAGGGAAGAAACTGATGATGCTACTGGAATAGCGCAAAGAATAGTATCAGATTGGAGATCAGCTCCAAAAGGAAATGAATTAAAGCCAGAAATAATTGTTGCTGATCAAAATAGTGGAGAACCAGTAAAACGAGAAAATGGAAACCCAGAAAGACATGCTATGTCTGTTGAGGCAATTTTATCAGTTGAAGATGGTGATATAGTAAGTGCAGGTGATGTAATTGCTAGAATACCTAGAGAAGGGGCAAAAACAAAAGATATAACTGGTGGTTTACCACGAGTGGCAGAGCTTTTTGAAGCAAGACGACCTAAAGATCATGCTATAATAGCCCAAATTGATGGATATGTAAGATTTGGAAAGGATTATAAAAATAAATTAAGACTGGCTATTGAACCACCGGAAGGTGAGGGTGAGCCAATAGAATATCTTGTTCCAAAGGGTAAGCATATCCCAGTAAACGAAGGAGATTTTATAAGGAAAGGAGAGAATTTAGTAGATGGAAATCCAGCACCACACGATATTTTATCCATCCTTGGAGTAGAAGCTCTTGCAAATTATATGATATCAGAAGTTCAAGATGTTTATAGATTACAAGGTGTAAAAATAAACGATAAACACATTGAAGTAATAGTCCGTCAAATGTTGCAGAAATGGGAAATATCTGACAGTGGTCAAACTATTTTGTTAAAAGGAGAACAAGTTGATCGTATGGAGTTTGAAGAAGTTAACAAAAAAGCGATTGAAAAAGGGTATGAACCAGCTAAAGGAGCACCTGTTCTCTTAGGAATTACCAAAGCTAGTCTTCAAACAAGAAGTTTCATTTCGGCAGCTTCATTTCAAGAAACAACAAGAGTTCTAACAGAGGCTTCTACACAAGGGAAAAGAGACAAACTTGTTGGACTTAAAGAAAATGTTATTGTTGGTAGATTAATTCCTGCGGGAACAGGTGGAGCGGCAAGAGATATTAAAAAATTAGCAACCCAAAGAGATGCTGCTATATTAGAACAGAAAAAGAAAGAGGAAAGTACACTTGTTTCTGATGACACTAAAGTAGGAACTAATGATATTGAAGAAGTAAAAGAAAACTAATAATATTTTCCAAAAAAGAACTGAGAAATAACATTAAATAAAACCAATTTTTGATAGGTTGATCGATTTATATGGTATTTAGTGGTTAATTTACTCTATATCAAAAAAAATTTACTTTTTTATAGGATATTTGGCTCATTACTGTTGACATTTTTTAAAACCCAGAATATTTAACGCCATCACCTTTTATTAAGGTTTTATTATTTTAACTTTTGGCACACGATCCGGCATTTCAGATCCTCTGTATTTACCAGTTCATTAATTACTGGGTTGTGGTCATTTAATAACTGGATTAAGTCCGTAATTTTTTGGAGTAGGTATAAATGCCAACTATACAACAATTAATTAGAAAGCCTAGAAAGCCCAGAGTTGTAAGGCAAAAATCTATGCATATGCAGGCTTGTCCACAAAAAAGAGGCGTCTGTACAAGAGTTTATACTACAACTCCAAAGAAACCCAACTCTGCTATGCGAAAAGTAGCAAAAGTACGGTTAACAAACGGATTTGAAGTTATTTCTTATATCCCAGGTGAGTCACATAATCTTCAAGAACATTCTGTTGTTTTAATTCGTGGTGGTAGAGTTAAAGATCTCCCAGGTGTCCGTTATCATATACTTAGAGGTGTTTTAGATACACAGGGCGTTAAAGACAGACGGCAGCGTCGTTCAAAGTATGGTACAAAAAGGCCAAAGTAGAAGGAAGTTTAATGTCAAGACGTCATAGTGCAGAAAAAAGATTAGTTTTACCAGATGCTAAATTCGGAGACATTGTATTAACCAAATTTATGAATAGCTTAATGTTGCATGGCAAGAAGTCAACTGCCGAGACTATTGTTTACGGAGCTCTTGAACGAGTTGAAAATAAATTAAAAAAATCTTCCGTAGAACTATTTCATGAAGCCCTCGAAAATATTAAACCTTCAATTGAAGTGAGGTCTAGAAGGGTAGGAGGTGCTACTTATCAAGTCCCTGTGGAAGTAAGACCGGAAAGAAGACAAGCGCTGGCAATTAGATGGTTAATTAAGGCTTCTAGGGGTAGAAACGAAAATACTATGGAAGAAAGATTAGCATCAGAAATTATTGACGCTGTATCATCAAGAGGTACTGCAGTAAAAAAACGTGAAGATACCCATAAAATGGCTGAAGCTAACAAAGCATTTAGTCATTATAGATGGTAATTAATTTAGTTGGGTAGTAAATAAGGATTAAGGATATGGCCAGAGATTATACACTTGATTTATATAGAAACTTTGGAATTATGGCTCATATTGATGCCGGTAAAACAACATGCACTGAAAGAATTCTCTACTACACAGGCAAATCTCATAAAATAGGTGAAGTTCATGATGGGGCTGCTACTATGGATTGGATGGAGCAAGAACAAGAGCGTGGAATTACTATAACCTCTGCTGCTACTACAACATTTTGGGAGCGTACAGAAAATGGTCAGGTTGCCGAAGGACCTAAGCATAGATTTAATATTATTGATACTCCAGGGCACGTTGATTTTACTATTGAGGTTGAGCGTTCATTGGCAGTGTTAGATGGTGCAGTATGTGTTCTTGATGCTAACGCAGGAGTAGAACCTCAAACTGAAACAGTTTGGAGACAAGCTGATAGGTATAAAGTCCCAAGAATTGTTTTTGTGAACAAGATGGATAAAATTGGTGCAAGTTTTACTAATTGTGTTGATATGATTATGGATAGAACTGGCGCTAAACCATGCCCTATTCAATTGCCTATTGGTTCTGAAAATTCTTTTGAAGGTATGATTGATCTCATTACTATGGAAGAATGGATTTGGCAAGGTGAAGATTTAGGTGCAACCTGGACGAAGAAAAATATAAGAAATGATCTCTTAGAGACTGCTCAAAAAATGCGATCAGAAATGATTGAGATTGCAGTTGAAATGGATGATGAGATAATGGAATCCTATCTTGATGGGAAAGAACCAACAGTGGAAGAAATAAGAAAACTCTTAAGACTAGGTACTCTAAATATGACATTTGTTCCAGTGTTATGTGGTTCAGCCTTCAAAAATAAGGGTGTGCAACCTCTATTAAATGCAGTTATTGATTTTTTACCTTCACCTCTTGATGTTCCTGCATATTTGGGTTTTAAACCTGGAGATGTTAATGAAGAAAGAAATATTGAGAGATCAGCAGATGATTCACAACCATTTTCAGGCTTGGCATTTAAAATTATGAATGATCCCTTTGTAGGGTCACTTACTTTCCTTAGAATCTATTCTGGAGTTGTAAAAAAAGGCGATAGTTTTATTAATTCAACAAAAGGTAAAAAAGAGAGAATTGGTAGGATGATGATGATGCATTCTATAAATAGGGAAGAAATTGAAGAAGCTTTTGCTGGAGATATAATTGCTCTTGCCGGTTTGAAAGATACAACTACTGGCGATACAATTTGTGATGTAGCATCTCCAGTAGTTTTAGAAACTATGACTTTCCCAGATCCTGTTATTGAAATAGCAATTGAACCAAAGACAAAAAATGATCAAGAAAAAATGTCTGCTGGATTGCAAAGACTTGCAGCAGAAGATCCTTCTTTTAGAATTGAGACTGACCTTGAATCTGGTCAAACTATTATGAAAGGTATGGGTGAGTTACATCTAGATATTTTAGTTGATAGATTAAAAAGAGAATTTAAAGTTGAAGCCAATATAGGAGCACCACAGGTTGCATATAGAGAGACAATTTCTGTAGAAGCTGAAATAGACTATACACATAAAAAACAGTCTGGGGGTGCGGGTCAATTTGCTAGAGTAAAAATGGTAATAACACCAACTGAACCAGGTGAGGGCTATAATTTTGAAAGTAAAATAGTTGGTGGAGTAATCCCTAAAGAATACATACCAGGCGTAGAAAAAGGTATCCAATCTGTTATGGATAGTGGGCCACTAGCCGGGTTCCCAGTAATTGATTTTAAAGTTTCTCTTATAGATGGAGCTTATCATGACGTAGATTCAAGTGTACTAGCTTTTGAAATAGCCGGAAGAGCAGCTTTGAGAGATGGATTAAAAAAAGCTGGTGCAAAATTATTGGAACCAGTCATGAAAGTTGAGGTTGTTACCCCAGAAGATTATACGGGTAGCATTATTGGTGATCTTACCTCAAGAAGGGGAATGGTTACTGGTCAGGAGACAAGGGGTAATGCTATTGTTGTAAACGCTTTTGTTCCTCTCGCTAACATGTTTGGCTACATAAATAATTTAAGATCGATGTCCTCTGGTCGAGCTCAATTCACGATGATTTTCGATCACTATGAGTCTGTTCCTTCAAATATTTCAGAGGAAATCCAAGCAAAGTATGCATAGAAAACTTTTAAATTTTTAACTATTTTTTAATGGAGACCAAAAATGGCAAAAGAAAAATTTGAGCGTAATAAACCACATGTGAATGTAGGAACTATAGGCCACGTAGATCATGGAAAAACAACTCTTACTGCTGCTATTACAAAGCATTATGGAGATTTTAAAGCATATGATGAGATAGATGGTGCGCCTGAAGAGAAAGCTAGAGGTATAACCATTTCTACTGCACACGTTGAGTATGAAACTGAAAAAAGACATTATGCTCATGTTGATTGTCCAGGTCATGCCGATTACGTAAAGAACATGATAACTGGGGCTGCACAAATGGATGGTGCGATACTAGTGGTAAATGCAGCTGATGGACCTATGCCACAGACACGTGAACATATTTTGTTAGCAAGGCAAGTTGGGGTTCCAGCTCTTGTAGTATTTTTGAATAAAGTTGATCAGGTTGATGATCCAGAATTATTAGAGTTGGTAGAAATGGAAGTTAGGGAATTACTTTCAAAGTATGAATTTCCAGGGGATGATATACCTATTGTATCTGGTTCTGCTCTAGCGGCCCTTGAAGACAGGGATGCTGAAATTGGTGCAAATAAAATAACCGAATTGATGGCTGCTGTTGATGATGCCATTCCAACTCCTGACAGACCTATTGACCAACCATTTTTAATGCCAATTGAAGATGTTTTTTCAATCTCTGGTCGAGGAACAGTAGTTACTGGTAGAGTTGAGCGTGGTGTTATTAATGTAGGTGATGAAATTGAGATAATTGGAATAAGAGATACATCCAAATCTACTTGTACTGGTGTTGAAATGTTTAGAAAGCTTCTTGATAGAGGAGAAGCAGGTGACAATATTGGAGCGCTATTAAGGGGCGTAGAAAGAGATGGGGTTGAAAGAGGACAATGTTTAGTAAAGCCTGGATCTGTTACACCTCACACAAAATTTGAAGCAGAAGCTTACATATTAACAAAAGAAGAAGGTGGTCGACACACTCCTTTTTTCGGAAACTATAGACCTCAATTTTACTTTAGGACAACAGATGTAACTGGTACAGTTGAGCTTCCTTCAGGCACTGAAATGGTTATGCCTGGAGATAATTTAAAATTTACTGTTGATCTGATTGCCCCTATTGCGATGGAAGAGAAATTACGTTTTGCAATAAGAGAAGGTGGAAGAACAGTAGGTGCCGGAGTTGTTTCAAAGATTTTGAAATAACATTTTATTAAACGAAATTTAATGTGTTATTGGGTGGTTAGTAAATGCAGAGTCAAAATATAAGAATAAGATTGCAAGCTTTTGACTATAGAGTCTTGGATGTAAGTACTTCTGAAATTGTGTCTACTGCTAAAAGAACTGGAGCACAAGTTAGGGGTCCAATACCTTTACCTAATAAGATAGAAAAATTCACTGTTCTTAGAGGACCACACGTTGATAAAAAAAGCAGAGAGCAATTTGAAATTAGAACTCACAAGCGATTATTAGATATAGTGGATCCAACCCCTCAAACTGTTGATGCTCTAATGAAATTAGATCTCGCAGCTGGAGTAGACGTAGAGATTAAACTTTAGGATATTGAAATGCGATCTGGTATAATTGCAAAAAAAATGGGTATGACTAGGATATTTAGCGACGATGGTGAGCAAATACCTGTTACAGTCTTAAGGCTAGAAAAAGTTCAAGTTGTTGCTCAAAAAACTCAAGATAAAGATGGATATTTTGCTTTAAAACTGGGTTCAGGTTCAATAAAAGCTAAAAATTGTAATAAATCTTTACGTGGACAATTTTCGGTTGCTAAAGTTGAGCCAAAGAGAAAACTTAAAGAATTTCGAGTTTCCTCTGATAACCTTATTGACGTAGGAAAAGAAATTAACGCTTCTCACTATGTAGAAGGTCAATATGTTGACGTTTCTGGCTTATCCATTGGGAAAGGATTTGCCGGAGCAATGAAAAGACATAATTTTTCTGGATTGAGAGCTTCTCACGGTGTATCTATTTCTCATAGGTCGCATGGTTCAACTGGACAGTGCCAAGACCCTGGACGTGTTTTCAAAGGAAAAAAAATGGCAGGTCATATGGGTGATTGTAATGTAACAATTCAAAATTTAAGAGTTGTAAAAACAGACCCTGAACGAGGCCTAATTATGATTAAAGGTGCAGTTCCTGGAGCTAAAGGTGGCTGGGTAACTTTAAAAGATGCAGTAAAGAAAAAACTCCCTGATAATATTGCATATCCTCCTTCATCAGAGCAGGTGATTGAAAGTAAACCTTCTGATGTGGATATTTTAGATAAGTCTGATAGTTCAAAAGATGAAGCTAATAAGGCTCTTAAACCAGACGTTTCAACCGATAAACAAAAGGATTTGGAGCCAAATAATGAAAATTGATGTTGTAGATATTAATAATAAAAAATCTGGAACTATCGAATTAAACAGTTCGCTTTTTGGGCTTGAGCCTCGTCCAGACATTTTAAATAAAGTTGTAAGATGGCAATTGGCTAAGCGTCAGCAAGGAACACATTCCGTTTTAACTAGATCGGAAGTTTCTTATTCCACAAAAAAAATTGTACGACAAAAAGGTTCAGGTAGTGGACGCCACGGCTCAAGAAGAGCACCAATCTTTAGAAAAGGTGGTGTGTATAAAGGTCCTAAGCCCAGAAGTCATGCATTTTCTCTAACAAAAAAATTTAGAAAACTTGGCCTTAAACATGCTCTTTCATCCAAATATGTAAGTGGTAACTTAATTATCTTAAATAAAGCTGAAATTGATAATCAAAAAACTAGTGATTTCTCAAAAAAAATAAAAAAACTAAAATGGGGTCGTGTCCTAGTTGTTGGTAGAGAAGACAACCCAAAAAGCTTAAATTTTTTTAATGCTAGTAAAAATATACCTATGTTAGATTTTTTATCAGTAAATGGTATCAACGTTTATGATGTGTTAAGAAGAGATACATTAGTATTAACGAAAGCAGCAGTTGATTCTTTAGAGGGTAGATTATCATGAAAGATCAAGCAACAAGTGAATCTTATGATATTATTAGAAGACCAATTATTACTGAAAAAGCAACGATGGCCTCAGAGCATGGAATTATGGCTTTTGAAGTTGCAATTAAGAGTACAAAAAAACAGATAAAAGATGCTATTGAAAACTTGTTTAACGTAAAAGTTGAGGCAGTAAATACATTGATCGTGAAAGGTAAAGTTAAGCGATTTCGTGGAAAGATAGGTAAGAGGCGTGACCTTAAAAAAGCATATGTGACTCTTGCAGAAGGTAATACTATTGATGTTAGTACAGGATTGTAATTGAAGTTGGTGATAAACTATGCCTTTAAAATCATATAAACCTACTACTCCGGGCCAAAGAGATCTTGTTTTGGTTGATAGATCTGAACTATGGAATGGTCGACCTGAAAAGTCACTCTCTTTTGGATTGAATAAAAAAGGTGGCAGAAACAACTCTGGAAGAATTACTATGAGGCGCAAAGGTGGAGGTGCTAAGCGTCTTTATAGATTAATAGATTTCAAAAGAAATAAGTTAGATATAAAAGGAACTGTTGAGAGAATTGAGTATGATCCTAACAGAACTGCATTCATCGCCCTTGTAAAATACGAAGATGGAGAAAAATCATACATTCTTGCACCACAAAGAATTAAAGTTTCAGATACTATTATTTCTTCATCAAGTTCAGATATTAAACCTGGTAATGCAATGCCGTTTACTGGTATGCCAATTGGAACTATTGTGCATAATGTTGAGTTGAAGAGAGGAAAAGGTGGTCAAATTGCTAGAGCTGCAGGTTCGTATGCTCAATTTGTAGGTAGAGATGGTAACTATGCACAATTAAGACTTTCATCAGGAGAAATGCGATTAGTTCGTCAAGAATGTATGGCCACCGTTGGAGCAGTATCAAACCCAGATAATTCAAATCAAAATTTTGGTAAAGCCGGTAGAAATCGAAATAAAGGCATAAGACCATCTGTTCGAGGTGTAGTAATGAATCCAATAGATCATCCACATGGTGGTGGTGAAGGCAGAACATCAGGAGGTAGGCACCCTGTAACTCCATGGGGGAAACCTACTAAGGGGGCTAGGACGAGAACTAATAAATCAACTGATAAATATATATTAAGGTCTAGACATAACAGAAAAGGGCGAAAATAAATGGCAAGATCTATTTGGAAAGGACCTTTCGTTGAAGGTTATGTTTTGAAGAAAGCAGAAAAAGTAAGAGAGTCTGGTAGAAATGAAGTTATAAAAATATGGTCTAGAAAATCTACCATTCTTCCTCAATTTGTTGGCTTAACATTTGGTGTTTATAATGGAAAAAAGCATATTCCAGTTTTAATAAGTGAAGAAATGATAGGTCAAAAGTTTGGAGAATATAGCCCTACAAGAACATATTATGGTCATGCCGCAGATAAAAAAGCTAAGAGAAGTTAACTAAATGACAGATGTATCAACAAATTTAAAAGAAGAAAAATTAGAAGCTACTGCTAAGGTTAGAATGTTAAAAACTAGTCCTCAAAAGTTAAATTTAGTGTCTAGAATGATCAGAAACAAACCTGTCAATATAGCTCTAGCACAGCTTAAATTTTCAAAAAAAAGAATAGCCAAGGATGTAAGAAAATGTTTAGAATCAGCAATTGCTAATGCAGAAAATAACCATGATTTAGATATAGATGAATTAGTGGTTAGTGAAGCATATGTTGGGAAAAACCTGGTTTTAAAAAGGGGTAGACCGAGAGCCAGAGGACGTTATGGTAAAATTTTAAAACCCTTTAGTCAACTAACCATAAAGGTCAAGCAGATTTTGGCAAATAGTAAAGAAGAGGAGAAAGCATAATGGGACAAAAAATTAATCCTGTTGGTCTCCGACTTCAGGTAAATAGAACTTGGGAAAGTAGATGGTTTTCTAATACAAAAGAATATGGTGATTTGCTCCATGAAGATTTAGAAATTAGAAAATTTATTAAAAAAAATTGTGCACAATCAGGTATTAGTAGAGTAATAATAGAGAGACCACACAAAAAGTGCAGAGTAACCATATATGCTGCCAGACCTGGTGTTATAATTGGAAAAAAAGGGGCAGACATAGAGACTCTAAAAAATAAAGTTGCAAAATTAACAAAAAGTGAATTGCACCTAAATATTGTAGAAGTCAGAAAGCCTGAGATTGATGCTGCACTTGTAGCTGAAAGTATAGCGCAACAGATGGAAAGAAGAGTATCATTCAGGAGAGCTATGAAAAGAGCTGTTCAAAATGCTATGAGAATGGGAGCCCTTGGAATTCGTGTAGATATTGCCGGAAGGCTGGGTGGTGCAGAAATTGCCAGAACGGAATGGTATTCTGAAGGAAGAGTTCCAAGGCATACCTTAAGAGCTGACATAGATTATGCTTTGGCTGAAGGATTAACTGCTTATGGTATTATTGGTGTCAAAGTCTGGATATTTAAAGGTGAAATTATGGAACACGATCCCTCAGGAAGAGATAAAAGAATTAGTGAAGCTCAAGAAAATTCTTCAGGTATTAGAAGTTAAGCATAAAGTTTTAGGAGAAAAAGATGCTTCAACCCAAGCGTACAAAGTTTCGAAAACAACATAAAGGTCGCATACATGGTAATGCTAAAGGTGGATATGAAATTAACTTTGGTAATTATGCACTTAAAGCCATTGAACCTGATAGAGTAAATGCAAGACAAATAGAGGCTGCTAGAAGAGCTTTAACTAGACATATGAAAAGGCAAGGTCGTGTTTGGATTCGTATCTTTCCAGATGTGCCTGTAACCGCCAAGCCTATTGAGGTTAGAATGGGAAAAGGTAAAGGATCTGTAGATAGGTGGGTTGCAAAAATAAAGCCAGGACGAATAATGTTTGAGGTTGACGGAGTAGCGGAAGATGTGGCAATGGAAGCACTGAGATTAGCTGCTATGAAATTGTCAGTTAAATCTAGATTTGTAAAACGTGAAGATTGGTAGTTGTAGGATACCCTATGAAGATTGAAGAACTTAAAAATAAAACTTTAGATCAGTTAAAAAGTATTTTGATTGATTTAAAAAAAGAATCTTTCAATTTAAGATTTCAGAAAGCTAATGGTCAATTGGAAAATACTGCTAGAGTTACAGTGGTTAAAAGAAGCGTTGCTAGAGTATTAACTCTTATCAATAATAAAATTAAAAATGAGTCGGAGAATTAATTAGATGCCAAAACGTATTTTAAAAGGACAAGTTACAAGTGACAGTAATGATAAAACAATAACTGTACTAGTAGAGCGTCGTTTCACACATCCGGTTCTAAAAAAAACAATTCGAAAATCAAAAAAATATAGAGCTCATGATGAATCAAATAAATTTAAAAATGGTGATATTGTAAGAATTCAAGAATGTTCTCCTTTTTCTAAATCAAAAAGATGGGAAGTGTTGACAAATTAAAAATACTTTATATTAAGTTAAATCGAAACCGTGAGGAATAGCCTCGAAGGTCGGGAGAAAAAAAATGATCCAGATGCAAACCAATTTGGATGTCGCCGATAATTCCGGCGCAAAAAAAGTTCAGTGTATTAAAGTCCTAGGTGGAGCAAAGCGAAAATATGCTTCTGTCGGTGACGTTATAGTAGTATCAGTAAAAGATGCAATCCCTAGAGGAAGAGTAAAAAAAGGGGACGTTAGAAGGGCTGTTATAGTTAGAACAGCCAAAGAAATTAGGCGTTCTGATGGTAGTACAATTAAGTTTGATAAAAATGCAGCAGTTATGCTAAATAACGCTGGTGAACTTATTGGAACTAGAATTTTTGGTCCTGTAGTTCGAGAATTAAGATCAAAAAACTTTATGAAAATTGTTTCCTTAGCGCCGGAGGTTCTTTAATGCCATCTAAAATTGTAAAAGGTGATAAAGTATTAGTATTAACAGGTAAAGATAAGGGAAAAACTGGAGAAGTCATTCAGATTTTTACCAAATCCCACAGAGCTTTAGTTTCAGGCATTAATATGTCTATTAGGCATACAAAGCAATCAGAGAAAAATGCTGGTGGTAGAATACCTAAAGAGGCTCAAATACATATTTCAAATTTAGCTTTGATGGATCCTAAAAATAATATTGCTACAAAGGTTGGATTTAAGTTAGTTGATGGAAAAAAGGTTCGTTTTGCTAAAAAATCTGGAGAACTGATTAATGGCTAACTATGTTCCAAGACTTAAAGAGAAGTATTTAAAAGAAATCCGTACCGGATTAAAAGAAAAGTTTTCCTATAAAAACGATATGATGATACCTAAATTACAGAAAATTGTATTAAATATGGGTGTTGGTGAAGCAGTTGGGGATAGTAAAAAGATCAAAAGCGCCCACGCAGACCTTAAAATTATATCTGGGCAACAGCCATTAATAACAAAGGCAAAAAAATCTATAGCAGGTTTTAAAGTTAGAGAGGAAATGCCACTAGGTGTTAAAGTTACTCTTAGAAGAGATAAAATGTACGAGTTTTTAGATAGGTTGATTACTATAGCAATGCCTAGAATAAGAGATTTTAGGGGTGTTTCACCCAAGAGTTTTGACGGAAGAGGTAATTATGCTTTAGGGATAAAAGAGCATATTGTTTTTCCAGAAATCGATTTTGATAAAGTCGATTCCATTTGGGGATTAGACATAGTTTTATGTACTAGTGCTAATAGTGATGATGAGGCAAGAGAATTGTTAAGAGAATTTAATATGCCTTTTTATAATTAATTTAGTGTTGGAGATTGTGATGGCAAAAGTGTCAATGATAAATCGTGAATTAAAAAGGCAAAAATTAGTGAAGCGGTTTTATAATAAAAGAATAGAGCTTAAGAAAATTGTAAAAGATAAAGATTTACCAATGGAAGAAAGATTCAAAGCTCAAATAAAGTTAGCTAAATTACCACCAAACTCATCTCCTTCAAGACTGCATAATAGGTGTAAAGTTACTGGTAGACCAAAAGCTTTTTACAGGAAATTACAAATGTCTAGAATTGCTCTTAGAGATTTAGCTTCTAGAGGTGAAATTCCTGGTATGATTAAATCTAGTTGGTAAATGAGGAGAATCGAATGGTTATGAATGATCCAATTGGTGATTTACTTGCAAGGATTAGGAATGCTCAAATGAGAAACAGAAATGACGTTATAACGCCTGCATCCAAACTACGGGCTTGGGTATTAGATGTTCTTCATTCGGAAGGTTTTATTCGGGGTTATAAGGCAGTAGAAAGCGAAGATGGTAAGAATAATATTGTTATTGATTTAAAATATTTTGATGGTGAGCCAGTTATAAAGGAATTGAAGAGAGTTTCCACACCTGGTAGGCGTGTTTACACTAACGTTAAAAATATACCAAAAGTAAGGCAAGGTTTAGGTATAGCTATCATATCAACTCCTAAAGGAGTTATGTCTGATAGTAAAGCGAGAGCTACTAATGTAGGTGGCGAAATAATTTGTACGGTTTTTTAAAGGATAAAAGAATGTCTAGAATTGGGAAAAAACCTATCATTGTACCTCAAAATGTTACTGCCAATATCGATGGTAATAAAATTGAAATAAAAGGACCAAATGGTTTAAGAGATTTTCATACATCAAAAGAAGTTGAAGTCAAGCTGGAAGAAAATCAAATAGTTGTAAGTCCAAAGAATTTGTCAAAGAAATCTAGGCAGCATTGGGGAATGAATAGAACTCAAATTGCAAATTTAATTGAAGGTGTCACAGTTGGCTTTACTAAAAATTTAGAGTTGAACGGAGTTGGTTACAGAGCATCTTTACAGGGCAACACCTTAAAGTTGTCATTGGGTTATTCTCATGAAATTGATTTTGAAATACCTAACGATGTAAAAATTACTGTTCCCAAGCCAACTGAAATTAATATAAATGGAATTGATCAGCAAATAGTTGGTCAAGTGGCTGCCAATATTAGAGAAAAAAGAAAACCAGAACCGTATAAAGGTAAAGGCATAAGATATAGAAATGAATATGTCTTTGCTAAAGAAGGTAAGAAAAAGTAGGAACTTTTAGATGTCGAATAGAAAATTAAACTTGTTTAAAAAAAGAAGACTAAGAAATAGAAATAAAATTAAAAGATCTACAAGCAAAAGAATCAGAATGAGTGTTCATAGATCTTCTAAAAATATTTATGTTCAGCTTATTGATGATAGTATTGGTACTACTTTAGTGTCTGCGTCTTCTAGAATGTCAGTATTGGGCAAAGATATGAAAAACACTAAGGAAACAGCAAAGCTAGTTGGAAAAGAAATTGCCCAGAGAGCAAAGAAGTCAGGAATATCAGAAGTGTATTTTGATAGGGGTGGTTTTCTTTACCATGGTAGAGTAAAAGCTTTAGCTGATGCTGCAAGAGAAGGTGGCCTTAAATTTTAGGAGAAAATTAATATGGCAAGGGATTCTAATCGTAAAGATAAAAAAGAGCGGGAAGACTCATCGGAATTTTCCGATAGATTAGTTGCAATCAATAGGGTTTCAAAAACAGTTAAAGGCGGAAAGCGCTTTGGTTTTGCAGCTCTGGTTGTTGTAGGTGATCAAAGAGGCCGTGTTGGGTTCGGTAAAGGAAAAGCAAAGGAAGTTCCAGAAGCTATCAGGAAAGCTACTGATCAAGCAAAGACACAAACATTGCGAGTACCTCTTAAAGAAGGTAGAACATTACATCATGATGTAAATGGTAGGCATGGGGCAGGCATTGTTGTAATGCGAACAGCACCACCAGGAACTGGCATTATTGCTGGAGGTCCAATGAGAGCAGTTTTTGAAATGTTGGGTATTCAAGATGTTGTAGCAAAGTCTATAGGCTCACAGAATCCTTATAATATGGTTCGTGCAACTATTGATGGTCTAAAAAAAGAAGTAAGTCCAAGGATTATTGCTCGTAGAAGGGGTAAAAAACTTTCTTCAATTGTTGTGAAAAATGAAGAGCAAAAAGAATTATCAGCATAACTTAAAAGTTGGGTAAAATTATGGTAAATAAAATTTATGTAAAACAGATTAGATCACCAATCAGAAGACCTGGTGTCCAAAGAAAAATACTTAAAGGTCTTGGTTTAAATAAAATGAATAAAATTTCTGAGTTAATTGATACACCTTCTGTTAGAGGAATGATTAATAAAATAAGTCATTTGGTTCAAGTTGTGGAAAAATAATTATTTGGTAATTTAACCTTCAGCTAAGAAAATATAATTTTAAATTTAGAGATATCAAAATGAAATTGAATGAATTAAGAGAAAAAAAAGGCGCTTTTAAAACAAAAAAAAGGGTAGGTAGGGGTCCTGGATCCGGTGTAGGAAAAACATGTGGTCGTGGTCTTAAGGGACAAAAGTCTAGGTCAGGAGTTTCTCTTAATGGTTTTGAAGGTGGTCAAATGCCAATATACATGCGACTCCCTAAAAGAGGTTTCAATGTACCCAATGCAAAAAAATATTCTGTAGTTAATGTTGGGGTACTGCAAGACTTTATTGATAGAAAAAAAATAAATCCAGAAAATGAGATTAATGAGGAGACTTTATGTTCCTCTGGCGTTATATCAAGGAATTTTGATGGTGTTCGTCTTCTTGCTAAGGGAGAACTAAAAACCAAAATTGTTGTCAAGCTTACTGGAGCTTCTAAAGGTGCAATCTCTGCTATAGAAAAGCATGGTGGAACTTTTACAAAATTATCTTAAAGGTTTATTAGATTTTTAATTTTCTTGGAATTTAAAAAGAAAAAAGGTTAAACAGGATTATAAATGCCTTCTGCAGCAGAACAAATGGCAGCAAACTTGAGTTGGGGATCTTTTGGTAAAGCAAAAGACCTTCAACGTCGAATTTTTTATGCTTTAGGGCTTTTGATAGTCTACCGCATTGGGACATATATTCCAGTTCCAGGTATTGATGCATCTCAACTCAGATCCTTTTTTGAACAAGCGAATACTGGTATTGGTGGTATGCTTAATATGTTTACTGGCGGTGCTGTGGGAAGAATGGCTATTTTTGCTCTTGGTATAATGCCTTATATAACATCTTCAATTATTATGCAGCTTTTAGCATCAATGGTTCCCCAATTGGAGCAATTAAAAAAAGAAGGGGAACAGGGTAGAAAAAAAATAAACCAATATACTAGGTATGGGACTGTTGTTCTTGCTTTCTTTCAAGCTTATGGAATTTCAGTAGGATTAGAAAGTCAAGGCTTAGCATCTGATCCAGGTTGGTATTTTAGGGCATCCTGCATAATTACACTTGTTGGAGGCACTATGTTTTTAATGTGGCTTGGTGAACAAATAACTGCTAGGGGTATAGGAAATGGTATATCATTAATTATTTTTGTTGGCATTGTCGCAGAACTTCCATCAGCGCTAGCGCAGTTTTTTGCATCTGGTAGATCAGGTATTATTAGTCCAGTAGTAATTCTTTCAGTTATTCTTATGGTTATTGTAGTAATTGGTTTAGTTGTTTATTTAGAGCGTGCTTTGAGAAAAATAAATATTCAATATCCAAGAAGACAAGTAGGTATGAAAATGTATGGTGGGGATACTTCAAATCTACCAATAAAGCTTAATCCCTCAGGGGTAATTCCTGCAATTTTTGCTTCATCTCTTTTATTGTTACCAACTACTGTTGTTACTTTTGCTCGAGATGATAGTGATGGGTTCTTATCTTATGTAGCCGCATATTTAGGTCCTGGTCAGCCATTATATTATGTTTTTTTTGGTGGAATGATAATATTTTTTACATATTTTTATACACTTAATGTTGCATTTAAGCCTGATGATGTAGCTGATAACTTAAAAAAGCAGGGAGGATTTGTTCCTGGTATACGACCTGGTGAAAGAACAGCTAAATATTTAGAATATGTAGTTGTAAGAACACTTGTGCTAGGTTCAGGTTATCTTGCAGCAATTTGTTTGCTACCTGAAGTTATGAGATCTCAATTTGCAATTCCCTTTTATTTTGGAGGGACTTCTCTTTTAATTGTTGTTTCTGTTACTATGGATACTATTACTCAAATTCAATCTCATATGTTAGCTTACCAATATGAAGGTTTGATAGAAAGATCAAAGATACGTGGGTCTACTAAAAGAAATAAGAAAGGAAAGAGATGAAGAATTTAATTCTACTTGGACCTCCTGGAGCAGGAAAGGGGACTCAAGCTAGAAATTTATGTGAAGCATTTGGATTTGTTCAATTATCAACTGGAGACATGTTGAGAGAAGCCAAGAAAGATCAGTCTGAACTAGGAAAAAAAGTTGCCAACATAATGGCAAGAGGTGAGTTGGTTACAGATGAAATAGTGATAGGACTTATCGAAAAAAAACTTACAAATGAAGAAAATAGCAAAGGATTTATTTTTGATGGATTTCCCAGAACACTAGCACAAGCTGACGCTTTGAGAGATTTGCTGGAAACAATTGGTCAAAAACTGGATCATGTAGTAGAATTATATGTGGATGATGAAAAATTAGTTCAGCGTATAATTGGACGTTTTACTTGTTCATCTTGTGGTGAATTATATCACAAAACTACCAAACCTCCTAAAAACCCCAGTATATGTGATATATGCGGTAGTAAAGACACATTTAACTATAGACAAGATGATAATGAAGATTCTTTAAAAATTAGATTGCTAGCTTATTATAGAGATACTTCCCCGCTGATTGGATATTATCATGCACATAATAAATTACGAAAAGTTAATGGTCTTGGAAGTGTTGATGAAATTCAATCTAAGATAAGGAATATATTATCATAATTTTAAAAGAATTTCATAACTATGAACTTGACGAAGTGAATTCCTTGGATATAATCCGCAAAAATGTTTGAATAATTTAACTTAACAATTTTTAGTTAATTCTTAAAATTTAAAAACGGAGCAAAATTTGGCTAGAATAGCTGGTATAAATCTACCTACGGGTAAAAGAGTTCCTATCGCTTTAACTTATATACACGGTATAGGAACAAATACTGCCATAAAAATATGTACAGAACTTAAAATACCTTTTTTAACTAAACTAAATGAACTTGATGATATACAATTATCATCAATAAGGGATTATATCGACTCTAAATTAATGGTAGAAGGTGATTTGAGAAGAGAAAAATCCATGAACATTAAAAGATTAATGGATCTAGGATGTTACCGTGGCTTAAGGCATAGGCGGGGTCTTCCTGTTAGAGGTCAAAGAACTCATACTAACGCTAGAACTAGAAAAGGTCCTGCGAAGACTATCGCTGGAAAGAAAAAATAGGATAGACAAACTATGGCTGTTGATAAATCAAGAACTAAAAAGAAAGTTAAAAAAAATATTTCTACTGGTGTTGCTCACATAAATTCTAGCTTTAATAATACAAAGATTTTGATTTCTGATGCACAAGGTAACGCTATAGCTTGGTCGTCAGCAGGGACTATGGGTTTTAAAGGTTCTAGAAAATCGACTCCTTACGCTGCACAAATGGCTGCCGAAGATGCTGGTAAAAAAGCTCAAGACCATGGAATGAAAACACTAGAAGTAGAGATACAAGGTCCTGGCTCTGGAAGAGAATCAGCTTTGAGAGCCTTGTCTGCGGTTGGTATGATAGTTACTTCAATAAGAGATGTTACACCAATGGCTCATAATGGCTGCAGACCACCTAAGAGAAGAAGAGTTTGAAATATATGTTTCATATAAGTTAAACTTTTTTAAAATTATTATAATTTAAACCCTCGGGCGTAAAAAACTTCTGGATTAGGTTTTTTACAGGAATGGAGGAACTTATGATCCATAAAAATTGGCAAGAATTGATTAGACCATCTAGTGTTTCAATTAAACCAGGTGATGATCCAAAGAGCAAAGCAACTATTGTGACTGAACCTTTAGAAAGAGGATTTGGACTAACTTTAGGTAATGCACTTAGAAGAATATTGTTATCTTCATTACAGGGTGCCTCAATTGTTTCAGTACAAATAGATGGTGTTTTGCATGAATTTTCTTCATTAGCTGGTGTAAGGGAAGATGTAACTGACATCATTCTTAACTTAAAAGGGGTTTCTGTATCAATGGAAGTTGAAGGACCAAAAAGATTATCTGTGAATGTAAAAGGGCCTGGAATTGTCACTGCTGGAGATATTGAAGAAACAAATGGAATAGAAATATTAAACAAGGATCATATTATTTGCCACTTGGATGATGGAGTTTCTTTTTCGATGGAGCTAACTGTAAATACGGGAAAAGGCTATGTAGCTGCAGATAAGCAAGTTTCTGAAGATAATCCAATTGGAGTAATTACAATAGATTCTTTGTTTTCTCCGGTAAAAAAAGTTTCATATAATGTTGAACCAACAAGAGAAGGTCAGGTTTTAGATTATGACAAACTTACTATGGATATTGAGACTGATGGCTCAGTCACTCCTGAAGATGCGCTAGCATTTTCTTCTCGAATATTGAAAGATCAACTTGATGTATTCATTAACTTTGATGAGCCTGAAGCTGACATACGTGATGAAGACGAAGATGAGCTAGAATTTAATCCATTACTTCTTAAAAAAGTTGATGAATTAGAATTGTCCGTAAGATCTGCTAATTGCTTAAAGAATGATAATATAGTCTATATTGGAGACTTAATCCAAAAAACAGAAGCAGAGATGTTAAGAACTCCCAATTTTGGAAG
This sequence comes from uncultured Alphaproteobacteria bacterium, assembly GCA_902570265.1. Classification (GTDB taxonomy): domain Bacteria; phylum Pseudomonadota; class Alphaproteobacteria; order Rhodobacterales; family Rhodobacteraceae; genus CACIIZ01. The sequence goes on from CACFXF010000004.1 coordinate 29,819, forward strand.
AAAGTCTTTGAATGAGATAAAAGAGGTTCTTACAAGTATGCAATTACATTTAGGAATGGATGTTACTGAATGGCCACCAGAAAACATAGAGGAATTATCAAAAAAATATGAAGATCAATTTTGAGGGTTGATAAAATCTTTTAGAATGTTAAAAGTCTAAAAATATTTTTTTAGTTATTTGGATAAAAAAATGAGACATGGCAACAGTAATCGTAAGTTAAATAGGACACATGAACACCGTAAAGCAATGTTTGCAAATATGGTTTGTTCGTTGATTGAGCACGAGCAGATTCAAACCACACTTCCAAAAGCAAAAGAGCTAAAAAAAATTATTGATAAATACATAACTCTTGGAAAAAAAGGATCTCTTCATTCAAGAAGACTGGCTATATCTCGTTTGAGACAAAATTCAGCAGTAACAAAGCTTTTTGAAATCCTGGCTCCACGATACAAAAAAAGAAACGGGGGATATTCAAGAGTTTTAAAAGCCGGTTTCAGATATGGTGATGCTGCTCCACTTGCAGTAATTGAGTTAATAGATCGCGACATCTCTGCTAAAGGTGCTAAAGATAAAGAGCTTGAAGAAATAAAAGACGATAAACCTCAAGAATAATATTTGTTTTTAATAAAGTTCAAAAAAATCGAACACTGATTATATTTTTTGTATATAATATAATCTATAATGAGCGACTTATTTGATTTTGAAGAAAAAAAAGATATTAATAATTCATTAAAACCTTTACCAGATAGATTGCGCCCAAAATCTGTTACAGAAATTTTAGGGCAGGACCATATTACAGGTGAAACTGGACCTATAAATTCAATAATTAAAAATAACAACTTGTCTTCCATAATTTTTTGGGGCCCTCCTGGTACAGGTAAAACTTCAATAGCTAGAACTATACCAAAAGAATTAATGAATAGTCATTTTCATGAAATAAGTGCTGTCTCTTCAGGAACAAGTGATTTAAAGGAATTATTTAAATTAGGTAAAGATATATCATTGAGTGGTAAAAAATTAATTCTATTTGTTGATGAAATACATTATTTTAACAAATTACAACAAGATATGTTTTTACCTTATATTGAAGAAGGAACTATTGGATTAATAGGTGCTACATCACAAAACCCCAGTTTTCAACTTAATGCAGCCCTTTTATCTAGATCTCTGGTATATCAATTCGAAAAATTATCTGAAGATACTCTTAAAAAAATAATTTTGCGATCTGAAAAATTTTTAAAAAATAAATTACCCTTAGATAATGAGGGTAAAAAAATTTTAATTCAAATGAGTGGTGGGGATGCAAGAGTTTTAATTAATCTAATTGAGCAAGTTTTTAATATTAATAGGAAAATTAGTTCCAAGGATTTGAATGAAATACTTTCGTTAAATATACCAAAGCACGATAAGGCTGGGGATAACCATTATGGTTTAATTTCTGCTCTTCACAAATCTATTAGAGGTTCTGATCCTGATGCAGGGTTATTTTGGTTAGCAAGGGCTCTTAATGCTGGTGAAGATCCTTTTTATATTTTTAGAAGACTACTTAGAATTTCAATAGAAGATGTAGGTCTTGCAAATCCTGAATCTCAAAGATTAGTTTTGGATTCATGGAACACATATGAAAAATTAGGATCTCCAGAGGGTGATATTTCTTTAGCAATGAGTGTGATCCTATTATCATTATCACCGAAATCTAATGCTGTTTATTTAGCAGATAAAGAATCTCAAAAATTTGCAAAAAAATATAGTTCAGAACAACCACCTAAACATATCCTTAATTCTCCAACCAAATTAATGGATCGTTTTGGTTATGGTGCCGGTTATGAGTATGATCATGATTCAAAAGTTGGATTTTCAGGGCAGAATTATTTTCCTGATGGATTTAAGCGACCGATATTTTATTATCCTGTTGAGCGAGGTTATGAAAGAGAATTAAAAAAAAGAATTACATATTTTTCAAAACTAAGAAATAAGTTTCAAAATAATGGCAATTAAGTTGAAAGAATATAGTTAAAAATGAGTAACAAGGTAAAACCATTGATTGTTACTACTGAGGAAGCAGGTCAGAGATTAGATAAATGGATAAAGTTTCATTTTAGTAATATTTCTAAGATTATGGTAGAGAAGTTATGTAGAACAGGTCAAATTAGAGTTGATAGTGCAAGGGTAAAACCTAATATTAAATTATTTGAAAACCAGTTAATAAGAATTCCAAATTTTATTCGATATAATAACAAAAAAATAGATAAAGTTTTTACAAACAAAGATACTGATTTATTTAATAAATTAAAAGAAGCCATTGTGTATGAGGATGATTATTTCTTAATCTTTAACAAGCCGTTTGGTTTGGCGGTACAAGGGGGATCCAAACTAGGTAACGTTCATTTAGATGGGATTCTTCCTTTGTTTTCAAAAAACAAATTTTCTCCACCCAAGTTAGTTCATCGTTTGGATAAAGAAACTTCGGGTACTTTAGTAGTTGCTAAAACTTCCAAAAGTGCAAGTGAATTTTCAAAATTAATGGTAAATAGAAAAATCTTAAAATCTTATTGGGCATTGGTGACCTCTACACCCAAAAGTAAGTCAGGAATCTTATATAATCCATCATCAGATAAATTTTTATTAAAAAAAGATCTTATTGAAAAATATCGTCTAGATAAAGAATTCATTAAAGCTAAATTATTTACTTTAAATTCAGAAAACAAGGAAACTGTTTCAACCTATAAAGAAATAAAGATTCAGGATAATTTTTCTTGGCTAAAGCTTTGGGCAATTACTGGTAGAAAACATCAATTAAGAAAACAACTTGCTTATATTGGTTGTTCTATAATTGGGGATGATAAGTATGGTCAAAAAGAAAAAATTTTGAGAAATAACATAAAAGAAAAACTTCAACTGCATGCTAGGGAGATAATATTTAAAAACCCAATAACAGACAAATTAATAAAAGTAAAATGTTCGCCCCCTGATCATATGAAGGAATTTTTGAACACAGGTGAAATTAACAAATTCTAATCAAATTTATTTAAAAAATGATGTTGAAGAAAAAGAAATTTTGGACGGCAGTTAAATTGAAAAAGAAAGAATCTAGATTTGGGATTCTTTTAGATAAAAATTTACTCAAGACACCTCAAAAAAAAGATTGTTTAATATCAAACATCAGAATAGCAAAAGATTTATTAAAAGAATGGTCCTCCATTCAGGATGACATAAATTTTCATAATATGCCTGTTACTCAGATTTGTTTTGCCTCTTTAGACAGAAAAGGAAAAGAAAAAATAATTCTACTGAATAAACTTACAGAATATGGGATGACTGATTTATTATTTTACAGGGATACTTCTGGGACAGAATTGGAAAAGTTACAATCAAAAAAATGGGATAAATTATTAGATTGGATCCAAAATGAATTGGATTTAGATTTTAAAATCGTTAACGGAATAATGCCTGTTGAGCAACCAAAAGAAAACTATAATACTTTCTTTAATGAACTTGAGAAATTAGATTGTATCTCATTAACAGCTTTAAGTGACATAGTAACATTATCAGGTTCTTTAATACTTGGTCTTTTGCTATTAAAGAAAAAAATTATATCAAAGCAAGCTTGGTCTTTAGCAAAAGTAGATGAAGAATGGCAACGCTCAAAGTGGGGGACTCTTCCGGAGCAAGTGGAAGATGATGAATACAAAAAGAATAAATTTTTTATCTCTTGTAAACTTATCAATTTATTAAATTGACTTAATTAAGAATCACTTAATTTAAAAATATTTATCCTTAAATTTTTTATTATCCTTAAATATTATATTTAAATATTGTTAACCCACTGTTTTATTTACATTTTTTATTAATTCAATAAATATCAAATAAAGGGTAGAAAAAGTTTGTTTAATGCAGTATTTTCACAACTTATTTTGGTACTAACTTTAATCAAAATTTTTTTTAATTTAAAAGGGGAAATTATGAGAAAATCACTTTTTATGGTCTTGTCTTCAATTCTTTTGATTGTAGGCGGACAGGCTGCTTTTTCTGGCGGTCATTCTGTGACATTAGATGATGTCAAAGCACGTGGAAACTTATTATGTGGTGTTTCAACGGGTGCTCCTGGTTTTGCTACAATTGATGATTCTGGAAAAGATGTAGGATTTGACGTTGATTATTGTCGCGCTTTAGCAGCTGCAATTTTTGGTGATCCAATGGCAGTAAAATTTGTAGGATTAACATCTGCAGTGAGATTTACAGCTTTAGCAGCTGGTGAAGTAGATATTCTTGCTAGAAACACAACATGGACCTACAGTAGAGATACAGACCTTAAGCAAACTTTTTTAGGTGTCAACTATTATGATGGTCAAGGTTTTATGGTTAAGAAGGATCTTGGTGTTAATTCTACTCTAGAATTAGATGGTGCAACCGTCTGTATACAAGTTGGAACAACAACAGAACTAAACCTAGCCGACTATTTCAAAGAAAATGGAATGAGTTACGAACCTGTGCCAACAGCTGACAACGCTGAGTCTCAGCAGCAGTATTTAGCTGGTGCTTGTGATACTTATACAACTGATGCTTCTGCACTTCATGGAACAAGAGTAAACTTAGAAAATCCTGATGATCACCTTGTATTACCAGAAATTATTTCAAAAGAACCTCTTGGACCTCTTGTAAGACATGGTGATGACAACTGGGCTGATATTGGTAGATGGGTATTAAATGCTCTTATTATTGCTGAAGAAAAGGGTATTACACAATCTAATATAGATAGCTGGAAAGATACCAAAGACGCTGAAATTCACAGATTACTTGGTACTGGTGATGATGATATTTTAGCAATGGTAGGTCTGCCTAAAAATGCTATGTACAATGCAATCAAAGCTGGTGGTAACTATGGTGAGATTTTTGAAAATAACCTAGGTGCTACAAGTGGAATTAATATTGAGAGAGGTGTTAATGCTTCTTGGACTAAAGGTGGAATTCTTTATTCACCACCATTTAGATAATATATAAAATCGATGGGGGCGTTCTTATAAAGTCGCCCCTTTTTTCTTTCATGATCAAAATTATGTGAATTTATGAAAGCTTCTGCGCCACCAAAAATTGAAAGCTTTAAATTAAGTATGTTACTTAGTGACACCCGATACAGGGGAACGTCTCTTCAGGTAATTACTTTTATAATTTTTGTAGCTGTATTTTTCTGGTTGGTTGATAATACTTTAAAAAACTTAGCATTATTAGGCAAAGATGTAAGCTTCAATTTTTTGTTCCTGAGAGCGGGTTATGATATTAATCAGCGTTTAATACCTTACAATAGTGATAGTACTCACGGAAGGGCAGCTTTTGTGGGAATTTTAAATACCTTGCTGGTAGCTTTAGTAGGATGTTTTTTTGCTACAATTTTAGGTTTGTTTGTTGGTATTTTAAGACTTTCAAAAAACTGGTTAGTAGCTAAATTAATGTCAATTTACATTGAAGGTTTTAGAAATGTCCCTGTTTTGCTTTGGATTGTAATGATTTTTGCCCTTCTAACGGAATTTACACCAGCTCCAAAGGCATTTAAGGGGGCTGATCCACAAGCTACAATGTTACTTTTTGACAGTATTGCAGTAACTAATAGAGGTACTTATTTTCCGGCACCTATATTTGGTGAAGGATCATTTTGGTTACTCTTAAGCTTTATATTATCTGTACTCATAGTAATTTTTATAAAAAAGTATGCTAATAAACAGAAAAACGAAACAGGTAAAAATTTACCAACTTTTTGGATAAGCATATTAATAATTATTTTGCCAACCTTAGGTTTTTATTTTTTATTAGGGAAACCAATTTCTCTGGAATATCCTTATCTTAAAGGTTTTAATTTTAAAGATGGAATACATTTGAGAAATTCTTTTCTTGCTCTTACTTTGGCTTTGGCATTATATACTTCTGCTTTTATCGCTGAAATAGTTAGGGCAGGTATTTTAGCCATATCCAAAGGGCAGACTGAGGCGGCGGCTTCCTTAGGATTAAGACCAAATAAAATTATGAACTTAATAATTTTACCTCAAGCACTCAGAATAATAGTTCCTCCATTAATATCAAATTATTTGAATTTGACAAAAAATTCGTCACTAGCAATTGCTGTGGGTTATATGGATGTAAGAGGTACTCTTGGTGGTATTACCTTAAATCAAACTGGTAGAGAGTTAGAATCGATGTTGTTGTTAATGGGTTTCTATTTGTGTGTATCTTTACTAATTTCATCAGTAATTAATTACTATAATAGATCATTTCAAATAGTGGTGAGATAAGTTGTCTAAACTAGCCTTTGTTCAAAAAAATAAAATACCACCTTCTCCAGCACCTATATCTGAAGTTGGTGTTATTGGTTGGTTAAAACAAAATTTATTTTCAAGTTGGTTTAATACCTTACTAACGTTACTATCTATTTACTTTCTTTTTATTATTCTAAAAGATTTTATTCCTTGGGCGTGGGGTGGTCATTGGGATACAAAATCTCTAAGAGAATGTTTAGACTTAAATCCTGACGTAGCCTGTTTTTCAGTCTTAACTGCAAGATGGAAGCAATTGCTTTTTGGGTTGTATCCTGCTGAAGAATATTGGCGCCCAACAGTCACTTTTATACTCTTAATTTTTTCAATCATCCCTATTTTGTTTCCAAAGTTTTTTCGTTTTTTTTGGTTTTCAATAATTTATCCAGGATTAGCTATTTGGTTACTTTGGGGTGGGTCCATATGGAGTGTTGGAATAGTTTATATTGGATTTTTTCTAGGAGTTTTATTATTTATTTTGCTATTGAGAAATATTACCAAAAATATGGTTATTGCTGGAATTAGTTCTATTCTTTTTGTAATTTTATTTTTTATATTTTTTTCCAATTATCTTGTTAAAATTTTAGATATAATCATCCCAATTTCATTACCTCCTGTAGAGTCTCTTAAAATGGGAGGTTTTACGTTATCCTTGATAGTTGGAATAACTGGTATAGTTGCTTCTTTCCCAATTGGTATTCTTCTAGCACTAGGAAGGCAGTCAAATTTGCCAATTATAAAAATGATATGTGTAGGTTTTATTGAGTTTATTAGAGGAGTACCCTTAATAACCTTACTTTTTGTTGCTTCTGTTTTACTAAATTATTTTTTACCACCTGGAACTAACTTTGATATAGTTTTAAGAGTTATAATTATGGTAACGCTTTTTTCTGCAGCTTATATGGCTGAAGTAATTCGAGGAGGTTTAGCAGGACTACCATTAGGACAACATGAGGCATCTGCATCCCTAGGATTAACATATTGGCAATCTCAACGTCTAGTTATTATGCCTCAAGCTTTAAAAATTTCTATTCCAGGGATTGTGAATACATTTATAGGTTTGTTTAAAGATACAACACTCGTATCAATTATTAGTTTAAGAGATCCTGTAGGTTTAGCTTCTACAATTAGGGCGGATCAAACATGGAATGGTATTTACTGGGAATTATATGTAGCTATCGGTTTAATGTTTTTTGTGGTTTGCTTTGGTATGTCACAGTATTCTCAATATTTAGAGCGTAAATTAAAGACAGATAAGTAGTAGAATGGTAATTTTAATTTAGAAGGATATATAAAAATGGAAAAAACCAAAATAAATATCACTGATGAGGTTGCTATTCACATTTCAGAAATGAATAAGTGGTATGGAAATTTCCATGTTTTGCGGGATATTAACCTTGAAGTAATGAGAGGTGAGCGGATAGTAGTATGTGGGCCATCTGGTTCTGGAAAATCTACACTTATTAGATGTATTAATCGGTTAGAAGAGCATCAAAAGGGTCGAATTATTGTTGATGGCACTGAATTAACTACTGATTTAAAAAATATTGATAAGATACGCTCAGAAGTAGGAATGGTCTTCCAACATTTTAATTTATTTCCTCATTTAACTACATTAGAAAATTGTACACTAGCGCCTATTTGGGTAAGAGAAACTCCAGCTAAAGAGGCGCAGGAAATTGCAATGGAAATGTTAGAAAAAGTAAAAATCCCTGAACAAGCTAACAAATATCCAGGTCAGTTATCGGGGGGGCAACAACAGAGAGTTGCAATAGCCAGATCATTATGTATGAAGCCAAGAATAATGTTATTTGATGAAGTTACTTCGGCACTTGATCCTGAAATGATCAAAGAAGTTTTAGACACAATGATACAATTAGCAGAAGATGGCATGACTATGATTTGTGTAACGCATGAGATGGGTTTTGCAAGGCAAGTTGCCGATAGAGTCATATTTATGGATGATGGGCAAATAGTAGAACAAAATGAACCTGAAAGCTTTTTTAATAAACCTCAATCTGACAGGACGAAGTTATTTCTAAGCCAAATACTAGGTCATTAGTCTATTTCTTCTCTTATTAATGTACCAACCCCATGATCTGTAAAAAGTTCTAATAAACAAGCATTTTGTATGCTTCCATCAAGAATAACAACTGCTCTCACGCCTTTTTCAATAGCGTCAATAGCAGTATTAACTTTTGGTATCATTCCGTCTTTAATTATATTTTGATTTATTAATTTTTTAATTTCTTTTAAAGGGGCTTTTTCAATCTTTTCACCATTTTTATCTTTTACTCCTTCAACGTCCGTTAATAAAAGTAATCTATCTGCCTTTAAGGCAGAAGCTATACTTCCTGCCATTGTATCTGCATTAACATTAAATGTTTCACCTTTCTCATTTGTTCCGATTGGAGAGATCACTGGTATAAAGTCATTCTCTACCAAAGTGGTAATTAATTTAGTGTTTATAAGAATTGGTTTCCCAACAAATCCCAATTTTGGGTGATCTTTTTCACAAATTACTAAAGAAGCATCCTTTCCTGAAATTCCAACGCCATTGCCTCCTTGACTATTAATCGATGAGACTATGTTTTTGTTCAGATCACCAGATAAAACCATCTCCACTATTTTAACAGCACTTTCATCAGTTACACGTTTTCCATCAATGAAATTAAAACTTACTCCCCATTTTTCTAGGGCACTATTTATCATAGGCCCCCCACCATGGATAATTATTGGGTTAACCTTACATTGCTTCATTAAGACAATATCTCTTGCAAATGAGGACAGATTTTCAATGTTACTCATTGCAGCACCACCTAATTTTATAACTATTGTAGCAGAGTCGTATCTTTTTAAATATGGTAGTGCTTCAGAAAGAGTTTTTGCTGAGGCTATCCAGTCGGTTTTGTCATAATCCTGCATTATTAATCCCTTGTAAGAATTTATTATGTCTAACTGAAAATTTTACCAATTGACATTCTTAAAGTTTCAATCCCAATATTTTTTTTAGTAGAGGTTAATATAACTTCTGGAAAAGCATTTGCAAATAAGGATAGCTTAGTAAAAGTGATTTTTTTGATTTTTTCAAATTCCATTGGTTTGATTTTATCATATTTTGTGAATATTACCTGAAAAGTTATTGCCGCCTCTTCTAAAATTTTCATAAGATCATAATCACTTGGTTTAATTCCATGCCTGCTATCTATTAATAGAAATACTCTTCTCAAGTTATTACTATAAAAAAAATAATCTTTTACCATTTTAAACCATGCTTGCCTTTCTTTTTTTGATACTTTTGCATAGCCGTAACCAGGTAAATCAACTAAGTGCTTATCATCTCCAATTCTAAAATAATTTATTTCTCTAGTTCTGCCAGGAGTTTTTGATGTTCTTGCTATTGATTTTCTACCAGTTAAATAATTTATCAGTGAAGATTTACCTACATTTGATCTGCCTGAAAAGCAAATTTCTATAAAATCTCCACTGGGCATATCATGAAATGATTTTATTCCTTTAACAAAATCAATATGTGCAGTAAAAAGCTTATTATAGCTCTTTTCTTTATCTTCTATAATATCATTTCCAATATAAAATTGGAATTCTTGTTTTTCCGTAATCACATTATTCAGATTTTTTAAATGATTTTAAAATATTTCCAAAAATATCTGGTTTTACTCCTTGTGAGTACATAATAATATATTGTTGTCCAAATTGAATTAGATTATTTGCAACCCAATATATCACTAATCCTGCTGAAAATTGACCTAGCATAAACATAAAAACCCATGGCATCCAAGCAAATATCATTGCTTGTGTTTTATCAGTAGGAGCCGGATTTAGTTTTTGTTGCAACCACATTGTTACACCCATCAGAATAGGATAAACACCTATAGAAAATATAGAAAATAAACTTGTTGGATCAGGTGGGGAGAATGGTAATAAGCCAAATAAATTCATATATGAAGTAGGATCAGGCGCAGATAAATCTTTTATCCAACCAATAAATGGTGCATGTCTCATTTCTATTGTAACAAACAAAACTTTATATAAAGAGAAAAATACGGGTATTTGTAATAAAATAGGTAAACATCCAGCAACAGGATTAACCTTTTCTTTTTTATATAAAGCCATTAACTCTTGCTGTAATTTAGCTCGATCATCCCCTGCATTTTTCTTAATTTTTTCCATTTGAGGTTGTAAGTGCTTCATTCTAGACATTGATACGAATGATTTATATGAAAGTGGGAATAATAAAGTTTTTATAAAAAGAGTTAATAGAATAATTGACCATCCCATATTATGAGTGAAACTATTAAACCAATCTAAGAGGAAAAAAATTGGTTTAGTTAGATAAAAAAACCAGCCCCAGTCAACTGAATCTACAAAATTTTCAATATCTAGAGATTTTTGATAAGACTTAATAGTATTAACCTCTTTTGCACCAACAAATAGGTTGGTTGTCACAGAGGCACTTTCATTAATGTTAACTTGTAAAGGAGGTAATCGCATCCATACCTCAAAATTATCAGAGGAAGGAAAATATCTTTGGTCCATTTTAAATGTTTGACCCGCTTTAGGAATTAAAGTGGACATCCAATATTTATCAGTAAAACCTATCCATCCATTTTGTTGAATTTCTCGAGTAATTTCTTCTCTTGAAAGATCTTCAATATCTCCATAATTGGTCTCTATTAGTTCTCCATCATGCATCCCAACAACACCTTCATGAAGAATATAAAAACCAATAGTATCTGGTTGACCGTTTCTTGTTAAATTTCCATATGGATACAATTGAATATTTTCAGAACTTCCATTGATTACAGATTGAGAAATTTCAAACATATAATTTTCGTCAATAGATATAGTTTTTTCAAAAATAACACCTTTATTATTTTTCCAACTTAAAGTTATTGGGGAATTTTCTGTTAGAATACTGCCAGATTTTAAGGTCCAAATAGTGCTAGAATTTGGGGTTTCACCTTCGTCTAAACCTTTCATTCCAGCCCAGCCATGAAAAGCATAATATGGATTTTTAGTTCCATCAGGTGACAATAAGGTGACATTATTAGAACTTTCATTTAAAGTTTCACGATATTTTTGCAAGCTAAGTTCGTCAATTCTTCCACCTTTTAACCAAATAGAGCCTTTAAGATTTTTGGTTAAAATTTCTACTCTAGGTGCAAATGTTTCTTCAGAGTTTTGGGATGTGCTATTATTTAATTCCGATATTTCTTCATTCGATAACTTTTTATTACTTCCAGTTATAGTTTGACTGGTTTGATTTTCTGATGTCCCTATCTCCTCAGGAATAGGCTCTGGAGGGAATAGAAACATCCAAGTTAGTAAAACAAGAAAGCTAAGCGCTGTAGCTAATATTAGATTTTTTGTTTGTTCATCCATAAAATACTCATCTAAATTTTTTATTTATTACGAAATAAAGATTTAATAAAAATTTACAACCTGTTTCTGTCAAGATTAGCGAAATTAAATAGTGATCTGTCCAACAAGTGGCTAGGTCTACTATTTGATAAAGCTTTGTACATTATTTTCTTCCTTCCTGGAAAATCTAACTCCCACTGTTCAAGCATTTTTTTTATCTTTTTCCTTTCCAAACCGTCTTGACTGCCACAAAGATCACATGGAATTATTGGAAATTTCATATGATTAGAAAATCTTTCACAATCTTTTTCGCTTATATTTGCTAAGGGTCTTAAAACTAATAAATCGCCTTCATCATTAATTAATTTTGGGGGCATTGAGGATAGTTTTCCACCATGGAAAAGATTGAGAAAAAAAGTCTCTAAAATATCATCCTGGTGATGTCCCAGGACAACCGCTGTACATTTTTCTTCTCTAGCTATTCTATAAAGGTGTGCTCTCCTCAATCTTGAACAAAGTGAACAGTAAGTTTTATTTATTTGAATTTTATCTTTAACAATAGAGTAGGTGTTTTGATATTCAATTCGATTAGGCACTCCTATTTTTTTCAAAAATTTGGGTAATACTGTTTTAGGAAAATTTGGTTGACCTTGATCTAAATTACAGGCCAGAATTTCTACTGGTAACAGTCCTCGCCACTTTAATTCAATTAGGGAAGCTAATAATGTAAAACTATCTTTACCACCAGATAGACAAACTAACCATTTCGCACCTTTCTCTATCATTTTAAAATCATAAATTATATCTTTAGTTTTCCTAACAATACGTTTTCTCAATTTTCGAAATTCAAGACTATCAGGGCAATTATAAAATATGGGATGTATTTCTTCTTTTGTATCAATCATTATTAATTTTCTTTTTTGGGACAGGATCATAGCCAAATCCACCAAACGGATGGCATTTTAATATTCTTTTCAAACTTAATAATGAACCTAAAAAAATACCATGAACAAGTATAGCTTCTTTGCAATATTGTGAGCATGTGGGCTCAAATCTACAATTACGTCCTAAAAGAGGACTAATACAAATTTGGTATAGATAAATTGGGATGATTATTAATTTTCTAATTTTTTTCAATCTTTTTTAATTCCATTTTATGTAATTTAGATAAAGCATCTTTTAGATTTGTTTCAAGAATTTTAAACGATATTTCTTCAGTAGTTTTTTCTTTTCCAATCAAAACATAATCCCAGCCTTTTAAGCCCTCAATAGGAATGATATTTTTTACTAAGGCTCTAAGTCTTCGCTTTGCTCGATTTCTTTTTACTGCATTACCCACCTTTTTTGAGCAAGTGAGACCATATCTAATTTGGTAGGGATCAAAATTGCATTCTTTCTTTCTACTTCTTCCTTGAATAATAAAACCAGGTGTAACAAATTTTAATCCTGTTTTCATTTTTAAATAATCACTTTTTTTTGTGATTTTACCAAGTATAGGTTTTGAGCTATCCATTTTAGCCACCCAACTTTAAGAAAAAATAGTTAGATACAAATTCTCAAAATATAATATTTTTATTTAATTATTAACGAAGAGTTAAGCGGAAAGATTTTTGCGTCCTTGTGCTCTTCTTTTATTAATGATCTTTCGACCATTTGAAGTAGCCATTCTAGAACGAAAACCATGTCTTCTTTTTCTAACAAGATTACTTGGTTGAAAAGTCCTTTTCATATTGCACCTTCATTTAGATTTAAAACATAGTTCTTTTATTATGCATATTGTACGGTGTCAATTGTTAACTATATCTGAATTATAGTTTTACATTAGATAACAATTCAAATATGTATAATTTTAATTTATAAATTTTTTCAACATATTGATGATTAGATATCTAATCCTATTAATTTTTCTTTTAACAATCCTATTTTCAAGTCTTTTCTTTGATTACTGGAATTTTGTTTTAAAATTAACTTTAAATAATCTATCAGAGTTACTAATTTTTGTAGAAAATAAATTTCTTTTATCTTTAATTTTTTTTACAATATTATATGTAGTTTCCACAGCACTTTCTATACCTGTTGGAACTGTTCTTACTTTCTTAGGAGGTTATATTTTTGGTGTTTTTATTGGATTCTTACTAGTTGTGATTGGTGCAACTTTAGGAGCAGTTATTTTATTCCTAATAATTAAAGTTGGTTTTATAAAAAGCTTAGAAAGTATTCAAAGTAAACCTGGACTATTAAATAAAATTAAATTAGGAATTGAGAAAGAAATTTGGAGTTATTTATTCTTCATCAGATTTTTTCCTGTTTTCCCTTTCTGGTTTGTGAATATTGCTCCAGCCATACTAGGTGTTAGATTTTTTCCATATTTAGTAACTACTTTTTTTGGCATTATGCCTGGTACATTATCTATCATAATGATTGGATCTGGAGTTGAAGATATTGTAAATCAAAAAGATGATTTAAATTTGAATATTTTTGAACAAAAAAAATTTATGATTGGTCTATTGATACTTAGTCTTATTTCTATTTTACCTATTTTTTTGAAGAAATTTAATTTACTAAAACTTTAATTTTATAATTTATAAAAATTTCTTGCTTATCCTAAAAGCTATAGTTAGTTCTTAAATAACGCACCGGTAGCTCAGCTGGATAGAGCACCTGACTTCGAATCAGGTGGTCGGGGGTTCGAATCCCTCTCGGTGCGCCATTATTAAGTTTTACCTAAGGTAAATCAAAGCAGGTTTTCATTGATAATAGATGAATTAGAACTTAGGATTTTATATAATTAATTGAGGAGATATAAATATGAATAAAATAGATTTAGCATATCTACCTGTAGTGGGTAGAGGTTTGCAAATAAAAATTATTTGTGAAATGCACAATATTGGTGTCAATTATATGTTATCTAATCCAATGGGTGAAGATTTTGATAAAGATAATCAGGCTCCTTTTGGTACCATACCTTGGATGAAAGATAACAATAATGGGTTAGAGTTAAATGACTCAATGGCTATTGTTCTATACCTCGTCTCAAAATATCCTGGGCCTTTAACACCTCAAAATTCAGATGAATCAGCGATAGTAAATATGTATTGGGCCTGGGCACAAGATTATTATTCTTTCGTATTATCTCCTTTTCATGATATTATTACAGGGCACAATGAACCCTTTTGGAGAAACTTACGCCTCACTGATACGCTTGCTGATGGCGGTAAGGAAACTGGGATTTCTAATTTAACAAAACTGCATAATACAAGGACAAGGTTCCTTGAAAAACATTTATCTTCAAAAGAAACTGGATCCTTTTTAACTGGATCAAGTTGTTCTTATGCAGATATTTTTTTATACACTTGTGTTCGGACTGTTCAAGAAACAGGTGGATTTGGTATTCTAAGAGAATCTTGTAGTGGTGATCCATTCAAAGACTGTCCTACTATCCTAAGAATATGTAATGAGGTTGGAAAAATAGATGCTGTCACTAAAGCATCTGGTGATCTTTTTGAAAAAGCACCAATTTAAATAGTTTATTTTATTTATGTTTAATAGGATCAGAAATTTTTTAATTGATCCGAATTAATAGGAGAATTCTATGGGGACTGAAATTTTTTTACCTATGTTTTATCTAGTATTATTGACAACTTTTGTTTTTCTTTTTGCTACATCTCTTAGACTTAAGGAAATATATCTCGACAAAATACTTAAAAAAAAAGGAGTAGATGGAGAGGAATTTAGGCATCCTCCATTTGAAACAGGTAGTATTACTTTAAAAAATACCCAAAGAAACCTTGCCAACCTCCTAGAATTTCCAATTTTGTTTTATGTTATTTGTATTTGTATTTTTATCACTAATAAAGTTGATGATTATTTCATAATGTTAGCTTATTGGTTTTTTTATTTAAGACTAATCCACTCAATTTATCATATCTTTTTCAACAATTTGATTATTAAGGGAGGGTATCCAGTACGATCTTTTATTTGGGTGCCCGCTACGGCTATAGTCGTATGGATGTGGATCAGATTTATAACAATGCTGTAATTTTTATAAATTTAAAAATTTACAGATTAAACAAAAGAGGAATAAATGTCTCATTCACAACTATACTTAAAGGATGCATCCATTGAAGAAATAGCTAAAGTGGCTAGTGATATTATATATCAAAATAAAATTGAAAAAAAAATTCTTTCGATAAGGGATGTCTCTGGGAATAGTGGTGCAAAAACATTTATTTGTTCAGAAGGTGACATTCCAAAATGTATAGTCAAAGTAAAAGGAAATGAAAGTATTATGAGTTCTCACTCAAATACTTTTAAACGAGTATTAGCTGCAACAGAAATTCTTCGTTCTAATGGAATTGCTCCTCCAATAGTGTTACATGGAGCTGATTTTCATATTGAGAGATCTGCAGGTATTTCGGTTATGGAAGATTTTTTTCATTTTAACCAAAAAATAGCTCCTCCAGAAAAGGTAGCTAAATTATTAGCTAAATTACATTCTACACCAATAGATTGGTATCAAGATTTAAAAAATGAATTCCTAGAACAAGATCCTGATATTTATTCTATACTTAAGCCAATGCCAGCATTTGCACCATGCTGGTGTTTGCCTTGGTCAGGTTTTGATACTCAAATGCCGGTATTAGGTGTTGGTAATCCTAATACAGAGACTGCAAAAAAAATATTTGAATTAGAGATAAAAACTGGAGTTTATAAAAAAGTAATGCAGTGCTCAGCTTTTTTTCCAACTTCTGATGCAGCAAAAAGGGAAGTTGTTGTTCATAATGATTTTAAACCTGATAACATATTATATGATCCTGAAACAAAAGAACTTACAGCAATAGATTATGATTTAGTTCAAGTGGGTGCTGCTGTTATGGACTTTGGTTTACCATATATGATGTGGTTAGGATCAAGATTCACAAATTTTAATTTTAGAAAAGAATTTATAAAATCATATCTCATTGAGTCTCAGTTACCTTTTGATGATGAAAATGTTAAAGATATGATGTTAGATTGTGAAATAAATACGATAGTTGCTTTTCCTGGACTATTAGCCAACATATATGATGCAGAAATTCCACTATTAAGAGGGATTGAACACCCAACCGCTAAAGCAGATTATTTGGCAAGCGGGTTAGATGTTTCACCAACAGGATTAGAGTTAGTAGATTTGTTAGCTGAGGCTGTAGAAAAAATAAGAAGTGATGATGACTTAATCATTTCTTGTTTGGAAAATGGCCTTGTAGTAACTATGTTTGAAAATAATGGATTTGGATCTAAACAGTTAAATTCTTGGTTAAAAGAAATGCAAAAAAATAAAATGCTCCGTCTTTTTGGTATAGCTGAAACAGATGGAGGTGAATTATTTGTAGCAGATCATGCAAAAAAGTGAGTTATAGAACCATCATTTATAGAATGATTACTGTATAATTTAAATTTTAAAACCATCATTTTTGCCAATTGAAACGCAAATACTTGCCATTGTTCTTGGTTCTTCATAAGGCCATGGACGTCCTCTATGAAGAATGGATCTTTCATCCCAAATTAAAACATCACCTAGTGACCAGCTGTGTGAATAAACGAATTCATCCTGAGTACAGAAATTAATTACTTCAGTAATAATTTTTTGGGAGTTTAATTCGCTCATTCCTTCGATTTGATAAGAATGAGAGGCTATGTATATTGATTTTTCACCAGTCATTGGATTTTTTAAAATAGCATCCCACTTTTGTGATGGCCACCTATTGATATAGGTTTCTTCAGCTAGTTGCTTATTTATTTGTTTTCTTGAGTGAGAAAGATTATGCCAAATTTTCTTATCTTTGATATAATAGTAAAGATCCTTGGGTAGTTTTTTAAGTGCAACTCTAGTTGATGCTAGTTCTGTTTCTCCTCCTGAAGAAGGAATTATTTTAGCAGTAATTATATTTGCAAGAGCTGGTATTGGCAAAAAAGTGCTATCTGTATGCCATAGCATATTAGCTTTTAAATCTAACGTTTTTATATCAAATTCATCATAAACGGATTTATCTTTTTTTTGGTTAGTTACTAATGATAATTCAAATTCTACATCTGAATTATTTGCTATTGCTTCTCTATTTTCTAATTCTCCAAATAATTTTGCAAAACTGATATGGGCATCATTGGAAATTTTTTGATTCTTAAAAAGAATAGCTGAGTAATTTTCAAATAATTCACGTATTTCTTTATAAAGAAAGTTTTTAGAGACTTGGTTAAGGTCTAGATCTTCAATGATTAAACCAAAAGTTGGATGGAGTGGTTTTGTATTTATGAGCATTTTTATAGGCTCCTAATAATTATATCCAAATTAAAATATTATAAATAATTTCTAAAATGAACTTATTCTATCCTTAACAAATAATCAGCTATTAATTCACGATCTAAGTCACTTAATTGAGATATATTTTCAACAACAGATGCCATTTTTCCACCTACCATATCATAATCTGGAGTAAATCCAGATGAAAGGTATTCCATTATTTCGTCTTTAGTCCACTTTAAATCAGATGGATGAATACTAGGTATTTTACCTTTTCCACCGGGATTCATTCCACCTCTCATCCACTCTGATTTTTTTAATCCACCAAGATAATTTCTTGGTGTATGACATTCTGCACAATGACCTAAAGCCTCTACTAGGTAAGTTGATTGATCTATTGTTTGGTCGAAATATTTATCCTTCATAAAGAGGATTTTCCAAATTCCAATATTACGTCTGACATTAAATGGAAAAACTAAATCATGTACTTGACTGGGTGTTTCATCACTAGGTAAAGTTTTCCAATATGTCCATAGATCATAAATATCCTTATCATTCATGTGTTGGTACGAATTATAAGGGAAAGCTGGAAAATAATTTTTACCTGAGGGGCTTTGCCCAAATTTTATTGAATAATAAAAGTCCGAAAAATTCCAAGATCCTATTCCATGAATTTCACTTGTTGAAATATTAGGAGCAAAAAATGTTCCAAAATTAGTGACAAATTTTTGTCCACCAGCAAGTAACAGTTTATTTTCTGAACCTTCAGATATATGACAACTATTACATCCTGAAGCCAGAAATATATGACGGCCATTTTCTAGATTTGATTTAAAATCATTTACTTGTATTTTTTTAACTTCAATAGGTTTGGTAATCAATATATAGGTTACAATTCCTATAAAAAGAAATGAAATAACAAAAATAAATTTTTTCAAAGCTCAGAACCCTTTTTAGATTATTCGATATTACTATTTACAATGCGAACATTCTTTATAATTTAATTTTGATTTTTTATAATTGAAGATATAATTTATTTTATTAAAGATATTTTTAATGAAATACTAAACTATGCAAAGATTTCTTTTTACAATTTTTTTTTACTAATTTCTCATTGTCTATTTGCAGACTTAAGGATTATTGATGGTGATACAATTGTTTTTAAAACCAAAACGATAAGACTTTTTGGGATAGACGCTCCAGAGACTAATCAATATTGTTTTGACAAAAAAAAAATCAAATATAGCTGTGGTTTAAATTCTACTAAAGAATTAATTAAATTTATTAAATTAAATAGTAGTAAATCTATAAAATGTACTGATCATGATATTGATCAATATGGGAGACTCATTAGTGAGTGCTGGATTGGTAAGATTTCAATAAATTCATGGTTAGTAAGAAATGGATATGCTCTAGCTTATCTCAAGTATAGTAATAAATTTTCTAATGATGAGAAAAAAGCTAAAGAAAATGAGTTAGGACTATGGCAGGGTCAGTTTATTTATCCTTGGGAATGGCGTCGAGGTAATAGGTTTAAGAATAACCTTAATTCAGAAAATAAAAACTGTGAAATCAAGGGTAATATATCTTCTAAAGGTCAAAAAATTTATCATATTCCAGGAAATATAAATTATGAAAAGACAAAGATTAATGAAAATAAAGGCGAAAGATGGTTCTGTTCAGAAGAGGAAGCACAGATGAATGGTTGGCGAAAGTCAAAAAAATAATTTAATTATATGATAAAAAAAGATTTAACCATTCTTATGATCAAGCTCTCATCAGTTCACCCTTTGGATCATATGGGGATGCTGGAATTATTCTAGCTTTCTTTTCTTTTCCAACAATATGAACATCAATTTCTTGACCATTTTCTACAAGGTCAGTATTTATTAATCCAATAGCTAACGACTTTTGCACTCTATGACCATATCCACCTGAAGTTATAAATCCAACTCTTTTACCGTTTTTCCAAATTGGTTCAAATCCACTTGCATCTGAGTCATTGGTATCTACTTCTAATGTAACTAGTTTTTGATCTGGTCCATTCCCTGTTTTTTCAAGATGAGAAGCTTCTTTTCCTATGAAATCTTTTTTTTCCCAACTTATCCATCTATCAAGACCTGTCATTCCAGGAGTGTAACCTTGTGTGAATTCTGCAGACCAAATACCAAAACTCTTTTCTAAACGCATTGATAAAAGCGCATTGAACCCATATTCATGGATGCCAAAAGACTGTCCGTTTTCTAAAAGAATTCTTCTTAAAGCAATATGGTCACCCATTCTGCAATTGATTTCATATCCCAATTCACCAGCAACTGATAATCTTCCAACTTTGGTTCTAATTAAACCAATATCATAATTTCCACACCCCATAAAAGGAAGGCTTTCAATACTTCTATCTGTAAGATTTCTTATAAGTTCTTTTGATTTAGGACCTGATATTGAAAATCCACAATAATCTTCACCCAAATCTCTTATAAAAACGTCGGAAATTAAATTTTCTGAGAACCATCTCATATGCCAGTTTCTTAGATAATAAGAACCCATGATCCACCAAGATCCATCACCCCAGTTGAAAATAGTGAGATCACCTTTTAATTTCCCAGATGAGCTTAACATTGGTGCTAATGAAGCTTTACCAACTTTTGGAAGTTTGCATGAAAAAATTTTATTTAACCATTCTTCTGAGCTAGAACCTGTTACTTCAAACCTTGAGAAACCTGAAATATCTAAAAGACCAACACCATTCTTAACTTTCAAACATTCACTTTTAACAATTTCAAAAGCATTAGATCTTTTTAATGACGGTGTTTCTTTAAAATCTTTAGGAGCAAAATACAGTGGAACTTCGAGATCCCAACTGACACCCCACTGACACCCATTCTTTGTCATCGCATCATGGGCTGGTGACATTTTCAATGGGCGACCTGCTGGTAGTTGCTCATTTGGATAAGTCATTACAAATCTTCGGGAATAAAATTGGCCAGTTGTTTCTTTAATGTATTGTTTATTTTCTGCGTATTTACCATATCTTGCTACATCCATTCCAAAAACATCAGCTTCTGGTTCACCATAAATTATCCATTCTGCTAATGATTTTCCGACTCCACCACCTTGAAGAAATCCTGCCATAACAGCACAAGCACACCAATAACCTCTTTTACCAGGTACAGGTCCCATTAATGGATTACCATCAGGGGAAAATGTAAAAGCTCCATTTACCCAAGTTTTTACTCCTACTTCTTGTAAACAAGGATATCTCTGGAAACCTAAGGTAATTTCATTTTCAATACGATCAGTCTGTTCTTGAAAAAGCTCCATTCCATAATCCCAAGGTGCTCCATCCATGGCCCAATGTTCATGATTAATTTCATATATACCTAAAAGGACACCTTTTTGATCTTGTCTCAAATAAGTAAAACCTTCCAGATCAACTGTCATTGGTACTTCAAAATCAAGTTGTTCAATTTCAGGAATACTATCTGAAATTAGGTAATGATGTTTTAGTGGGGAAACAGGAAGTTCAATTCCAGCCATTCTTCCTACTTGCTTTGCCCATAGACCAGCAGCATTAACTACATGCTCACAATTTATAATACCTTTCTCTGTAACTATTTGCCATCCTTCGTTTGTTTGAGAAAGAGATTCTACTTTTGTATTTTCATAGTACTCAGCCCCTTGCTTTCTGGCAGCAGCTGCATAAGCTTTTACCGTCCCTGTAGTATCAAGATATCCTTCACGATCAGCCCACATACCGCCAAGCAAGCCTTCAGTAGACATTATGGGGTTAAGTTTTGATGCTTCTTCTGGAGTAACTAATCTACAATCTTCAATACCTATTGATTGATAAACTCTATAAGCTGACTGTAACCATTCCCACCGCTCTGGCGTCCCGGCCATAGTTAGACCTCCAGTCATATGTAGACCAATTTTCTCACCACTTTCTTTTTCAACCTGAGGCAATAAGTCAATAGTATATGCCTGAAGTGCTGACATATTTGGGTCTGCATTGAGTGCATGAATTCCTCCCGCTGCATGCCAAGATGAACCCGCACTTAAAACTGATCGCTCAAGCAAACAAATATCTTTCCAGCCAAATTTGGATAAATGATATATTACTGAAGCTCCTACAACTCCACCCCCAATAACTACTACTCTATAATGTGACTTCATTTTATTAATCCCCAAACAATATAATTAATAGTAAAATTTAAAAAGAAACACTGTCAAGAAATACAATCTAAAAAAAATAAAAAACTGATATCTTTTTATTTTATTTTAAAATATGTAGGTTCGATGACTGAGCGTTCCAAAGGGTTATTAATTACTTTTCTAGGTGTCTTGTTTGTGGTACCAGATTCACTTTTTGTTAGACTCATAGATAGTGATCCTATGACTACTGCATTTTGGCGGGGTCTAATTGGTGGAAGTTTGATTTTTCTTGTCCTAATATTCTCAAAGGGTATTAGTGTTTTTAAGCCTGTGATGGGGAGTGGTTACTCAGGAATAATTTACATACTTTTAATTGGGTCAACTACTCCAGCATTTGTTTTAGCTGTTACATTTACTAGTGTTGCAAATGTAGTTTTTATATTTGCATCAATACCTATATTTGCCTTAGTTTTTAGTTATATTTTTATTGGCGAGAAAATTTTATTATCAAC
This sequence comes from uncultured Alphaproteobacteria bacterium, assembly GCA_902570265.1. Lineage (GTDB taxonomy): Bacteria > Pseudomonadota > Alphaproteobacteria > Rhodobacterales > Rhodobacteraceae > CACIIZ01. The sequence continues at coordinate 52,451 of CACFXF010000004.1, forward strand.
ACTTATTACTTCTTTTATTGTAATCATTGGCTTAGCTATTATTGCCTATGGTTCAAAAAACTCAGAGATTTCTTCCTGGAAGGGGGATCTATGGGCGTTATACGTTTCGGCCGCTTACGCCGGAGCACTAACAGCTTTAAGAAAAGTTAAGGAGATATCCATGGTTCCAACAGTCCCCATAGCTTTTTTGGGTTCTGCATTGATTATATCAATTTTTCATTTTCCCTTTGCAGATTTAAATGAAAAGTTTTTACTTTTTTTATGTCACGGAATTTTTATCGGAATTGCTAGTTGGTTATTAACTTTAGGGCCAAGATATTTGAGTTCACCAGAAGTCTCTTTGTTAATCTTATTGGAGACTGTATTTGCACCAATAGTAGTTTGGTTTGTAATTGGAGAATTCCCAGGTTATTGGGCTATTATTGGTGGTTCACTAATTATTGTTACTTTGTTTATTTTTAATCTTTTTAAATTATTAAAAGAAAATAATTCTATAAAAGAATATTAAATTTACAAAAAGTTTATTGGATTTATAAATTAATTGTATTTATTAGAGAGGAAAAAGTCATGTCATATAGTTTTTCTGCATTAATTATGCTTGCTGCTGGTCTTGGTATTCCTATTCTAGCATCACTTAATGCTACATTAGGACAATTTATAGGCTCTCCTATTTTTGCTGTTGTTGTTCTTTTAGGTGTGGCTTTTTCAACAATATGCTTAATTTCTCTTACAACTAGTAACTTTCCAATAGCAAGATTATTTGATGCACCAAAACATCTTTTTATTGCTGGTTTTTTTGTAGTTTTTTATATGCTATCTGTTACAGCTATCGCTCCCCATTTTGGAGTTGGAAATGCAATTTTTTTTGTTTTGTTAGGACAACTTATTAGCGCTGCGGTTATTGATCATTTTGCCTTATTTGGATCTTCAGGCTCTGCCTTAACATTAACCAGAGCGATCGGTTTAGCTTTGATGTCTTTAGGTGTCTGGTTAACGCAACAGTCTTAAATATTATATTTAAAGTATTATCTATTCATCATGAGATTTTCTAAACGTAGTAAAATAAATTCATTCATAGTTATGGATGTAATGGAGCAGGCCCGAAAGGAGGAGCTTTTAGGTCGAGACATAGTTCATATGGAGGTTGGTCAGCCAGGTACTCCAGCTCCAAGAAATGCTATAAAAGAATTGGCTAAAAAAATTAATTCTGAACCTTTAGGATATACGGTTGCTCTTGGTATTCCTGAACTAAGAAGAAAAATCTCAAATTTATATAAAGATTGGTATGGTTTGGATATAAATCCGGATCGTGTGATTGTTACATCTGGATCATCTGGGGCCTTTATCTTAGCATTTACTGCTCTTTTTGATACTTCTGATAAAGTTGGCATTGGAGCACCTGGTTACCCTAGCTATAAACAAATTTTAAAAGCTTTAGATATTGAGCCTGTAATTATTGAAACAAGTTTAGAGAATAAATTCCAGCTTTCACCAAAAAGTATTATTAGTCATGAATTAGATGGACTTTTAGTGGCCTCTCCTGCAAATCCAACTGGTTCAATGCTTGATTTAAATGAATTAACAGAATTAATAAATAAGTGTCACAATAACAATATTAGTTTTATTAGCGATGAAATTTATCATGGAATAGAGTACCACCAGAAAGCTGTTTCTGCTTTGGAGATTACAGATGATTGTTATGTAATAAACTCCTTTTCGAAATATTTTTCAATGACTGGATGGCGAGTTGGATGGATGGTAGTACCTGAGACTCACATAAGACAAGTTGAGCGTTTAGCTCAAAATATGTTTATTTGTGCACCTCACTCTAGTCAAATTGCTGCATTAGGTGCTCTTAGTTCTGGAAAAGAGCTTAGAGAAAATTTAGAGGTTTATAAAATAAACAGAGAATTATTAATCGATGGGTTAAAAAAAGCTGGCTTTGATAAATTTGCTCCTCCAGATGGTGCATTTTATGTCTATGCAGATATAAGCCAGTTCTCAAGTGATAGTCTTTCTTTTTGTAAGAGTATGCTTGAAAAAGCAGGTGTAGCTATTACACCAGGATTAGATTTTGATAGTCAAAGAGGTAAACAAACTATTCGCTTTTCATATGCCCGTACGACAGATGAAATTAAAGAAGGTATTAAAAGGATCATAGAATTTATGGATAAATATAAAGAATAATTTTATAAAAGAATGACGTTAGGTTACTGGTTTATTAAACTCATTCTTAGTAATAAAGTGTATTATTTAAAAAATTATTTATTTTATGGAATTCAAAAACGAAATAGGAAAACTTCAAAGGTTGGTTTCAGCTAGTTCTGCTGGAATATCCCGTCGTCAGGCTGTTCTAGAAACATTAATAATTAAACCCAATGATCACATTATTGATATTGGCTGTGGAGCAGGAGATCTTTTAATTCATCTAGCTAAAGCAGTTGACAATGATGGTCATATCTATGGGTTAGATCCTAGTAAGGATCAGATAACTAATGCAAATGTCAAGTGTGCTGAATTTCAAAATATTACTTTTCTCAAAAGTACTGCAGATAAAATTGATTTACCAGACAAAACATGCAATTTAGCTACATCAACACAAACTTTTGAGTATATAAAAAATGTTGATGACGCACTTATGGAAACAAGAAGAATTCTCAAATCAGGTTCTTCTTTTGTAAATATCTCAGTTCTATGGGATTATTTTCGATTTTATGGTGCTGAAAAAAAACTAAATGAAAAAATCCATGATGCATTTAAAGCACATTGTAGTCATCAGATGTTACCTATGGAGTTGCCTGGAAAATTGTCAAATCTTGGATTTACAAATATAAAGAATAAATCGCTCTCATTTGTTATTACTCACAGAGATCAAAATTCACCTGCAAAATACGCAGAAGATGTGATTGCTTTTTTTGTAAAATTACAAGGAATTTCTGAAACAGAGGTCAATGATTGGAAAGAGCAAATTAATCATGCCGAGAAAGAAGGTAGATTTGGTTTTACAAGTTTTCCAGTTTTAACAGAAGCTTTTTTAAATAAAATCTGACAACGCTACATTCTTTTTTGTAATTAAATATCAACATAATGTTTTAAAAGAAAAATCTTCTTTTTGTAAATTAATTATTTTAATTATTAGAATGAGGTATTGATGAATGATGTAAATTAATTCGTAAATTGCCTTTTTTATCTTTTATATATCCAAAGGTATATTCTACCTTAGTTTCATTTTTTTTATCCTCTACTGAAGTAAAATAGTAATTTCCCATTGCAATGGCATTATCACGAGAAATAACAATTTTATTTTCAGAAAATCTTATTTTGAACCATGGTTTAATGGCAAAACCATTATCTTCCTCAATATTTCCACCAACGAAATAAGATAAAGCATCTTCAAAACTATTACGAAATTGATTTTGAGAAGCAAAAGTTGGTTTGAAAAGCACATTACTTATATCAAATGCATATAGTTTTTTTAATGTTTTTTCTGCTTCCAGTCTGTAATTACCTTTATTTAAAAATATCTTTCCAATTGAAATAATAGAATCTGCCCATTCCTTTTGAATACTTAAAACATCTTCCTCTCTAATCGCAGTTGGATTTAATTTTTTATTTGAATTGGTATCAAATTTACTTTTTTGGGTGATATTTTTCTTTTCAGTCAGAGTTGTTTCTATTTCGCCAGATTCATTTTTTGCAACTCTGTAAAAACAGTTCCTTCTACCTGTGTGACAAGCTGCGCCAGTTTGATCTATTATTAATAAAATAGTATCTTCATCACAGTCATAACGAAACTCTATAAGTCGTTGTGTATTTCCGGATGTTTCTCCTTTGCGCCAAAGCTTTTTTCGAGATCTAGACCAATAACATACTTGATTAGTAGTTAGTGTTTGTTGGATAGAATCTTTATTCATCCAAGCTAGCATTAATACTTCTCCTGTATCATGCTGTTGAGCTATGGCAGGAACTAATCCATCTTTATTAAATTTAATAATTTTTATTAATTTTTCATTCATAATTCAAAAATCTCTTTAGGAATTCCTTTTTCTGTGTCTAAACCCATAAGAGGGCGAAAGAAATCTTCAATTTGTTCTTTTTTAATATTTTGAGTTATAAATACAAGTTTTGTTCTTCTGTCATTATCAGGCCACGTTTCAAGCCACTGAACAGGATGAAAAATGTGTTGCACTCCATGAATTACCGCAGGACGTTCTTCCCCTGCAATATTTATAATACCTTTCATTCTTAATAAATTAGCCCCTAAAGCAGCAGTAATCATATCACGAAAAAAGCTGAACGCAATCATGTTTACAGGGTTTTCGCTCATCATTGAGAAGGCTCTAATATTCTCATTATGTCTATTAACGTCGTGATGGTGATGATGTTTTTTATCTTTATATTTTTCTGCAGCTAACCACTTCTTTACATCTACAGATTTTTTATATGGATCATAAGCGCCCAATCCAAAAATTTCTTCAAGAGGGATATTTCCAAATTTACTATAAACAATTTGGCTTACCGGATTGATTTCTTTTACACGATAAATCAATGATTTAATCTCATCTTTATCTATTATATCTGTTTTGCTTAAAATAATCTTTTCTGCAAGTGCTAATTGTTTCAATGACTCTTCGTGTAAATCAAGTGTTTTTTCTCCATTTACAGAATCAACTACAGTAATAACTCCGTCGAGTGAATAAATTCTTATTAGTTCTATTGAGCTCATTAATGTATGTATAATTGGGACTGGGTTGGCAAGTCCTGTAGTCTCTATAAGAACACGATTAAATGAAGATACTTTCCCATTCATCATTTTATCAAATAGATCAATTAAGGTTTTATTTAAATCACCTTGGATTGTGCAGCAAATACATCCGCTTTGTAACTCTACAATATTTTCATCCGTATGTTCAATTAAAGCATGGTCTAGACCAATTTCTCCAAACTCATTAATTATTACTGCAGTTTTCTGCATTTCTTTCTTTTTCAGTATGGAAGATAGTAAAGTAGTTTTACCACTTCCTAAAAACCCTGTAATTACGGTGACTGGTATCTGAGTAATTTGGTTCATTTAATTTCCCTATTTTAAATGAGATTAAATTTTATTTTTCAAAATGATATTTAACATCAAAAATAAAAAGAAAAATAAAGAGGCAACACATACAATAGAGGGACCTGTAGGGGTATCAAAAAAATAGGCAGCGTAAAGACCTAATATGCTTGATAAAACCCCTATTATTGAAGCTATAAATCCCATTGACTCTGGCGTTAATGTTATAAAGCGAGCTGAAGCAGCTGGTATAATAAGTAATGCAATTATTAATAACACACCTACAACTTTAATTCCAACAGCTACAACTATTGCTAAAGAAATCGTAATTATAAAGTTTTCTTTTTTTGGGTTGAAACCGTTAGCAGATGCTAAATCCTCACTTAGAGTCACCAATAATAGTGGAGACCAGCGCCATATAATTAAACTAAATATGACACCCACCCCTATCCAAATCATTAAAAGATCCAACTTAGAAACAGCTAATATATCTCCAATTAAATATGCCATCAGATCAATTCTTACTCCTGAAATAAAAGAAACGATTACCAGCCCTGCCGCGATTGAACTATGTCCTGCTACTCCTAAAAGTGTATCCATAAAAAGTGATCGACCCTCCAAAAGAGTTACGGAAGATGCCATTATTAAAGAAACTAATACTGCCCCCGCCAACACAGATAATTCGAAAGTTAAAGAAAGTGCAATTCCTAGCATCGCAGCATGGGCTGTTGACTCTCCAAAATAGGCCATACGTCTCCAAACAACAAAGCATCCTAGAGGTGCGGCTGCAAGGGATACACCAATTCCAGCAAGTGTTGCGCGTGTCATAAAATCATCTAGCACTATACCCTACTTTTCCCCTGAACATCATGATTATGATCATGTTTATGTTTATATAAGGCGAATGCACCATCTATGTTTGAACCAAAAAGTGTTTGATATTCTGGTGAAGTTGCTACATTCTCTGGTGTTCCTTCGCAACAAACATGGCCATTAACGCAAATTACTCTGTCAGATGCACGCATAACCACATGCAGGTCATGACTAATCATAAGGACAGCACAATTTGTTTCTTTAGAAATATTTTCTATTTTTTGATAAAATGCTGCAATGCCAGGCTGGTCAAGTCCCCTTGTTGCTTCATCTAACAGTAAAATTTCAGGTGCGTCTACAAGTGCTCTTGCCAAAAGAACTCTTTGCATTTGACCTACTGATAAGTTATTTATTTGTTCTCTATAAATATTTTTTAAACCAAGGAAGGCTACCATTTTTTTTAAATCACTATTATCTCTAGTGGCAAGTTTCAAAAATCGTTCTACAGTTATTGGTAAGGTTTGATCTACCTTTAGTTGCTGAGGTACATACCCAATTCTTAAATTAGGTTTAATTTTTATTTTCCCCTTACTAAATGGGATTGCTCCAATAATAGCTTTAAAAAGAGTAGTTTTTCCTGAACCATTAGGGCCAACCATGGTTACAATTTCTCCAGCATTTAATGTAAGATTTATATTTTGAAGTACTTTTTTCGAGCCATATTTTACTTCTAATTTAGATATTTCGATTAGCATTTTATGGTTTCTAACTGATTACAACTTTTACAGATACCAATAATCTCAATAATTGATTCTTCTATCTGGAACTCTGATAATGATTTTTTATCTAATTTTAGTCTACTGTCTTTTTCACACATTTCTGCTACTTTATCGCATTTTCTACAAATCATAAATGTTGGAGAGTGTTTACTCCCAGGATGAGAACAAGCTATGAATGCGTTAAATCTTTCAATTTTATGAGCAAAACCTTGTTCAATTAAAAAATCAAGAACGCGATAGGCAATAGGAGGTGTTGAGCTAAAACCTTCTTTACTTAACATATCTAGGATCTGATATGCCCCAATAGGGCGGTGATCTTTTAGTAATAATTCAAAAACTTTTAATCTTAAAGGAGTTAATTTAAGATTTTTTTCCAGACAATTTTTATGAAAAGCCTTCATTGAGGTTTCATAACATAATTTATGATTATGTTTTTTGAAGTTTTTTGAGACTTCTTTTTTGATTTGAATTTTTTTCATAATTAAAAAAATTTTCTCTTGAACATAATTTATAATGGCTATAAGTCAATGTTATATTATAACATTAATTTATTACTAGGAGATAAAAATGTCTAATAAATTTGTCTCATTGACATCGGCATTAGCACTAACAGTTGGGGTTGCATCAGCAGATGTCCCTAAAGTTGTTGTCGACATTGCTCCTGTTCATTCATTAGTTTCAAAGGTGATGAATGGGTTAGGAAAACCAAATTTAATTATCCCTTCAGAAGCTTCACCTCATGAATATCAACTGAAACCATCTGATGCCAAGGCAATTCAAGAATCAAAAGTCATTTTTTGGATTGGAGAAGATTTAACACCTTGGTTAGAAAAAAGTTTAGAAACCTTACCAAAAGACGCATCCATTACAACTCTACTAGAAGTAGATGGCATTGAATTACTTGATTTTAGAGAAAGTGCTTTATTTGAGGCTCATGACCATAGTGACCATAGTGACCACGATGATCACGACGATCATGATGATCACGACCATGGAAAGCATAAGAAAAAAGATGACCACGATGATCACGACGATCATGATGATCACGACCATGGAAAGCATAAGAAAAAAGATGACCACGATGATCACGACGATCATGATGATCACGACCATGGAAAGCATAAGAAAAAAGATGACCACGATGATCACGACGATCATGCACATGGTGAGCACGATCCACATGCTTGGTTATCACCCGGGATAGCAAAAGTTTGGTTGAATGTAATTGCATCTAAACTATCTGAAAAAGATCCTAGCAATGCTAGTACTTATTTTTCAAATGCTAGTTCTGCCAGTAAAGATTTGGATGCTTTATCAGATGAAATTAATGATATCTTAGATCCCATTAGAGATGAAAAATTCGTTGTTTTTCATGATGCTTATCAGTATTTTGAGAAACACTTTAATATTAGTGCTTCTGGTGCAATTTCTTTAGGTGATGCTTCTGACCCTAGTCCAGCACGCGTTAAAGAAATTAAAGATAGAGTTGAAAACGAAGATATTCATTGCGTTCTTGCTGAACCTCAATATAAAGTCGGCTTAGTAAAAGCAGTTATTGAGGGAACTCACGCGAATATGGCTGTAATTGATCCTTTAGGTGTCGGTTTAGAAGCTGGCCCTACACTTTATGATAAACTTATTCGTAATTTGGCAACAAATTTATCTAAATGTTTTTAAATTTAATAAAAAAACCAGCCTGCATTCTAGTAGGCTGGTTTAAAAGTTTTTGGAATTATAAATGAATTTAAATTACCAAATACCATTAGATGAACTATCTAACCAAGTACATACTATTGATGATGTTTCTTATTTATCAGATTTTGTTGAGCAATCTTACTATGGTGTTATCTGGGACAGGCATATACCAGTAAATATTCAGGACTGGCTAAATAAAATTGACCCTAAATTAATTCCAAGTTTCAGACACATTTTTCATAAGAATGAAGTAAGAAAAAGTATAAACAAAATTTTTGAGAATTCTCTTAGTAAAGACACACAGATTAATTGGTTAATACAAGATATAACAAGATTATCTAAACTTTTCTCAAGCTTAATGAAAGTCGATTATATTCGGTTAAGAATGGAAGTTATTTCAACTAATTCTTGCCGAAAGTTTCACATAGATGCTGTAAAAGCTAGATTAATTTGCACCTATCGTGGACTAGGTACACAGTATGGAATGTCTATGGATGGTATTGATCCAAAACACTTTAAGACTACACCTACAAGTTCACCAATTTTACTTAAGGGTACACTTTGGATCGAAGATAACCCTAAAATGATTTTACATCGGTCTCCTCCTATTGAAGGGACTGGTGAAACACGATTTGTTTTTGTAACTGATCCTATATTTGATCCAGAAAATGAAATATGAAACAAAACCTTGGGGAGACCAATCTAAAACGTAAAAAAAGAATTGGTAATCCAATGAATGAATTTGATAAATTACCTCGACCTTTAAGGCAATGGCTAAATAAGGCTATTTTACCATGGTCTCCTTTATCTGTAAAAAGGGTTTGGCTTAAGTCAATTAGTAAAGGATTATCTTTTGAGGAAGCACTCAATGTATTAGATAAAACTGAAGAATGTACGATGAAAAAAGAGAAATCTAAAATTAAACAATTCAGGTAGAAGAACCAAAGAGTTTATTCATTAATTTTTTTCAATTTAACCTTTTAAGATTTCATTCAATTTTACTATTCTTTTTTCAACTATTGATAATTCTGCAGCCTGACCAATCGCAACTGCTTTAAGTCCATCATCTAAAGATACCTGTGGTCCTAAATTTTCTTTAATAGCTTTCTGAAATTCTATATGTTCATAGTAAGTTGATCCATGATGGTGTCCTGCTTTTAGAATAGTTTCATCAACTTCAATATTTTCAATTTGAATGTCACTAGATTTCCTCAATCCTATTGATAAGTCTGAGCTTGATTTTCCTGATAGAAATGAAGGGACACCCGTTTCTATTTTACCTATGTTTCCTACAGCACATAATTCTTCTTGGAGTCTAGAGTTTTCTGAAAACATACATAAATCTAGCATACAACGTACATCATTTTCAAAATTTATAATAACAAAAGCATTATCAATTATATCAGGTTTTTTTCCATCATATCGTTCATTTAAATGATTTACATCTTGAGCACCACTTGCATACACACTTACTGCTTCACTGTTAGTAACTAAACGCATTAAATCAAAAAAATGGCAGCATTTCTCAACTAGAGTACCCCCTGTATTTTTTGAAAATCTATTCCAATCATTTACTTTGACTAGGAATGGAAATCGATGTTCCCTTATTGAAAACATTTTTAGATTTCCTATTGTTCCAGATTTAATTTCTTTAATAAATTTAGCTACTGGTGGCATATATCTGTATTCCATAGCAGTCCAAATTATACCAGGATACCCTTCAGTAATTTTCTTGAAATGAATACAATCTCTAACATTGGTACATAGTGGTTTTTCTATTAAAAGATGTGCTTTGGTTTTTATTATATCTTTGAGAATATCTATATGACTAAAATTAGGAGTTGCTATTATATAAACGTCTGCAATTTTAGCTTCTATTAATTCGTTATGATTAGAAAAAATTCTGGGGTTATTTTTTAAGTCTTTCCGTGACTCATCTATGGAAACCTTGTGATTGTCACATAAAGCCACTACCTCAGAATCTTCTAATAGATTAATATTTCTAATATGCTCCCTTCCCATAGTGCCAGAACCAATAATTGCATATTTTATTACTCCCATTTTTATCTTTATCCTTTTATTTTACTTTTAAATTGAAAAATCTGATATAACTTATAGATAGAATTTTTATTTCAGGTAAAGGAGATGGAAATTAGCATTCTTTTATTTTTATTAAATATTTTGCAATATTTAAATACATTTTTTCTGCGTATCGGTAGACAATTAGCATGGATAGCTATTTTGCTAATGGTAATGGTTATTCTTCTTCAAGTTTTTTTTAGATATGTTCTTAATAACGCACTTCCTTGGCCAGACGAGGTAGCTCGTTTTTTAATGCTATGGATGACTGCACTAATAGCTCCATCGGCCTACAGATGGGGAGGTTTTGTTTCTATTGATATGATAATAGGTTCTTTCACTAAATTAATTGGTAATCTAATCAGTTTATTATTACTCATGCTTTCTTTTTTTATTTTGATTATAGGTTTTAAATTAGGATTAGATCATATTAAAGTTGGTTGGATTTTTAACTCTTCATCCATCAAAATCCCGCTTTTTATTATTGGTGAACAGTCTAAACCTCTTAAACTTGCATGGATGTACATGTCACTGCCCATAGGGATATTTTTGTTAATTTTGGTAAATTTAGAACTTATTTTAATTAGGGTAATCTCAATTTGTGATCCTCTTTGGAATATAAAACCAGACCCTGATAAAGAAAGTTTAGAAGTGTAACTATGCTAGTTTGGTTTCTTCCTCTTTTTCTGGTTTTTCTTTTAATTGGATTACCAGTTTTTTTTAGTCTTTTAGCAGCACCTGGCCTTTTGCTCTGGTTGAATGGGCAAGCCAGTGATGCGGCAATGCTTTATAGAAATATATATAATGGTATTGATAGTTTTCCTTTGATGGCAATACCATTTTTTATGTTAGCAGGTGAGTTAATGAATAGGAGTGGTATCACTCTTAGATTGGTTGAATTTAGTCAAGCTATGATGGGACACCTAAGGGGTGGTTTAGCTCAGGTAAATATTCTTTCATCAATACTTTTTGCGGGGCTTTCTGGATCTGCTGTTGCTGACACCTCAGCTATTGGTTCTATGTTAATTCCTGCTATGGAAAAACAAGGATATTCAAGAAAATTTGCAGCTGCAATTACTGCAGCAAGTTCTGTAATTGGTCCAATTATTCCACCTTCAGGTATCATGATAATTTATGCTTATGTAATGGGAGAAAGTGTAGCTGCTTTATTCTTAGCTGGAATTATACCTGGATTAATGGTTGGTATCAGTTTAATGGTCATGGTAAGATTATTAGCAAATAGGTATGATCTTCCTAAAGCAACATTAAAATCTTCTTGGAAAATTAGGGGCAAAGCATCTCTAAAAGCATTTTTTCCTTTGATGACTCCTGTTATAATTTTAGGAGGAATATTGGGTGGTATTTTTACACCTACTGAAGCATCTGCAGTAGCTGCTGCATATGCTTTTTTTATAGGTTTATTTGTATTAAAGTCTCTTGAATGGAGAGATATTCCAAAAGTTTTAACCAAAGCAGCATTGGTATCATCTGTGGTTTTACTTTTAGTTGGAGCAGCCATGGCCTTCAAAACAGTAGTTAGTCTGTCCCATGCTCCAGAACATTTAGCTGATTTCGTTCTAAGTTTAAGTGATAATCCATATATACTTTTATTTCTAATTAATATTTTATTATTTATTGTCGGTATGTTTTTAGATGCTGGACCGGCAATCATTATTTTGGGTCCAATATTGGGACCAGTTTTTACAGATTTAGGTGTTCACCCTGTACACTTCGCTATCATAATGTCTGTAAATCTTACCGTAGGATTAGCAACTCCACCTATGGGTTTAGTATTATTTGTTGCTTCCTCCGTTTCAGGAGAAAAAGTTGAATCTATTGCACGTGCAATTTTACCTTTTCTAGCAGTAGAAATTGTGGTTATATTTTTAATTACATATTTCCCAGCTCTATCTATGAGTATTCCATTGATGACTGGATTTGCTAAGTAAGCTGTGAAATATCAATAATTTTGCTTATGAACTTATAATTAAGTACTAGGCAGAATAAATAAATTATAAATCTAGGGAGGAAATTTTGTTTTTTTCAAAGTTATTAAAATCGATGAGTTTATCTACTTTAATAGTAGGTTTTTCATTTGCAGCTTTTGCTGCTGATTACAATTTAAGATTAACTGCAAATTCAAACGATCAAGATGAAGATTATGACGGTGCAGTTGTTTTCAAAAATTATGTTGAAGCTGCTTCTAATGGGGCAGTGTCAGTTGAACTATTTATTGGAACTCAGCTTTGTTCAAAGGGTGCAGAATGTTTACAAGGTGTATCTGATGGAAGTATAGATATTTACATCTCAACATCAGGTGGTGCTGCAGGTGTTTTTCCATACGTTCAAGTATTAGATCTTCCGTATTTAATGTCTGATGATAGAATTGCTGAGGATGTAATGCGAAGTGATTTTGTCAGAACAGTTAGAAAAATGGCATTGGCTGATTCTGGAAATACAATTCGTTTAATGACGATTGGAAATACAGGTGGTTGGAGAAATTTTGCAAATACAAAAAGACCAATTAAAGAACCATCTGATATGGAAGGATTAAAAATTAGAACAGTTGTAGCTGATTTGCCACAAGTATTAGTAAAAGCTTTAGGTGCTGCCCCAACACCAATTCCATGGCCTGAGTTATTTTCTTCATTTCAAACTGGAGTAGTTGAGGGTTCCAAAAATGGTATCACCGATATTATGAATATGAAGTTTCCAGATGCAGGTCTTCAATATGTTACACTGGATGGGCATGCCTATATGGGTGCACTATGGTGGATGAATAATGCAAAATATCAATCCATGCCTAATAACATTAGAAAAGTGATAACGGATGGTTTTTATGCTCTTCAGCAAGCCACTTTTGCATCTCCAAAAAGAAAATCAATCAAAGCTTATGAAGATTTTGTAGCTGGTGGTGGAAATCTTTATGTACCAAGTCCGGATCAAAAGGCGATGTTTAAGAACGCAGCCGCTCCTGTTTATGACTGGTTTAAGGCCAATGTAAAAGGTGGATCTGAAGTTTTTGATGCTTTAACTACTGCTGTTGCAGATGCTGAGGGCAGGATGTCTTCAGATTATGGTAAAGATCTAAATTAAAAATAATTATCAGGGGTGGTTTTATACTGCCCCTGATTACCTAAATGGATAAATCCAAGACTTATAATCATTGATAAGAACATGTGCTTGTTTAATTTCTTCAGGGGTCATTTTTTTCATTACTTCTTCTTGAGAAATAGCGGCATCAGGATCCCCGCCAATAGCAGAAAGAACGTACCAGGTATATGCTCTGACAAGGTCTGGAGCAGGCATACCTCTACCTGTTTCATAGTACCAACCAACACCAGATTGGGCACCTGGATGCCCTTTCATAGAAGATCTAAGATACCAATCAAAAGCTCTAAAATCATCTTTCTGAACCCCAAGTCCCATTGCATACATAATTCCTATAAGTTCCTCAGCGTCAGCATTTCCCGATCTAGCTGCTGGAAGAAGTTCTTTCATAGCCTCTTCAAATTTACCTTCTTCCATCAAGTCACGAGCATGCTCAATCTCACCAAATATAAGTGTTGGTATAAGTATAAAAATATAAATATATTTAAACATTTTATTTCCTTATTTATTTTGTCCTTATCATTTTTTTATACAAATAGTTCTTATGCAGAAAAATTACTTGAGCCACTTTCAACAAATGATTTTCACTATTCTGATCCCAAAAAAGCAGCATTAGGGAGGTTACTTTTTTATGACAAAGTTTTATCAGGAAATAATAATATATCCTGTGGAACTTGTCATCACCATGATTTGGGAGGAAGTGATGGATTATCTTTGGGTATAGGCGAAGGTGGATCAGGGATTGGTAAAAATAGGACTCCTGGATTTGGCGAAAATAAGATTAAAAAAAGAATACCCAGAAACGCACCAGGTCTTTGGAATTTGGGAGCTAAGCAGATTCATACTTTAATGCACGATGGAAGAATAAGTAAATCAAACACATTTGGAAATGGATTTAATACACCTGCTGAAGAGTGGCTTCCTTCAGGATTAGATAATATTCTTTCTGTTCAAGCACTCTTTCCCATGACACGGCAGTTTGAAATGGCAGGTAACTTTGGTGAAAATGAAATAATTGGTTTGGTTTCAAAAGTTGGTAAGGATAGCAGAAGAATTGATCGAGCATGGCCGGTTATTGAAAATAAAATAAGAAGTATTCCTGAATATCATCAAAAATTCATGAATGCCTATGAGGATATTAGTGATCCTATGGATATAAAAATTACACACATAGCAAATGCAATTTCTGCCTTTATTATAAAAGAATGGACATCTTTTGATTCACCATTTGATGAATTTATTAATGGAAAAACTAATGCTCTCACTCCAACTCAAAAAAGAGGGATGGATTTGTTTTATGGAAAAGCTCAATGTTCTTCTTGCCATTCAGGTATTTTATTTACGGATCAAAAATTTTACGCACTAGCTATTCCGCAATTTGGTCCTGGAAGGACAAGAAGAATGGATCCATATACTAGGGATGTAGGAAGAATGGGTGAAAGTGATATAATTGAAGATATGTATAAATTCAAAACACCTTCTTTAAGAAATGTATCCTTAACTTTTCCATATGGTCATAATGGTGCTTATCCTACTTTAAAAGGAATAGTTAAACATCATTTAAATCCCTTACAAATGTATAAGAATTGGGATAAAAGTATGGCTAATTTGCCAGAAGCAAAATGGTTGGAAAAAATCGATTTTGTTGTTTTTGAGGATGAAAGGGAACAAAAAAGACTTCTTTCCAGAATTGATATAAACCCTGTAAATATAGATGAAAATGAAATTAATGAATTGGTAAGCTTTCTTCATTCATTAACCGGAAAAAGTAAAAATGATAGACCCTTAGGTAAACCAATTTCAGTACCTAGTGGAATAAAAGTTGATTAGATATTTAATATGTCAGTAATAAGAGAAATTATTATGGTAGAAATTATTTTTCCAGTAGTTCTCAAGTTTAGAGTTTTATAAAGGAAAAAATATGAAATTAAGTCCTGGTAAATTTTTGGGCATGAAAAGACTTTCTGACAGTAATGGTATTTTTCTTATGACAGCTGTAGACCAAAGGCCTCCCATAAAAAAACCTATAGCTAATTATTTAAAAAAATCAGAAGCTCCATGGGAAGATGTAGCTAACTTCAAAAAATGTCTGATTGATAATTTACAGGAACAAAGTAGTGCACTGCTCTTAGATCCTCATTATGCATTACCTTTTTCTATGGATATTTTGAATCCTAGAAAGGGACTTATAGTTACATTAGAAGATTCAATTTTTGAAGAAAGAACTGGTGGAAGAATTTCTAAAAGTATTAATAATTGGTCAGTTGCTAAAATAAAAAAAATGGGTGCTGATGCCGTAAAGGTATTGGCTTGGTATAGGCCTGACGCAGACAAAAAGATCATTGAATCCCAAAAAGACTACGTAAAAAAGATTGGAGAAGAATGTTTAAAATATGATATTTTATTTCTTTTTGAATTATTAGTTTATCCTTTTATGAATGAAAAAAATTATACTGATGAGTATCTTGAAATGAAAAATAAAAAAACTGATCATGTCTTACAATCTATTCAGGAATTTTCAAAAAATGAATATGGAGTTGATGTTTTTAAGTTAGAAAGTCCTGTAAATGTAAAGTCCATAAATGATGATGATCTTATATCATTTAAGGAAATGGACAAATTGACTGGCCGTCCATGGGTAATGCTTTCAGCTGGTGTTGGCAAAGAGGGATTTAAAAAAGTTTTATCTCTTTCTTTTAAGGCTGGTTGCTCAGGTTTTTTGGCAGGAAGAGCAATTTGGTTAGAAGCCCTTTCAAAATATCCTGATTGGAAAGCTATTAATTATATACTTAAAAATTCATCAGCAAAGTATTTGAATGAGATAGCCAATTTAGCAAAAAAACAGGCTCTTCCATGGTATGAGAATCAATGTTTTTCAAATGGTGGGAACCTTTTTCCCTACAGGACTTCTGATTTTAGGCATATGTATGTGGAAGGTTTGAAAACGTGAAAATTGGTATCCTTGCACTTGGTCGTCCCACATTTGATGTTCAATATGCAAAAGAAAGACTAACTACAAGTTTGAAGTTTCTCAGTTCTACTAATCATAATATTTTTGGAAGCTGTGAATTATTATTAAATGAGCAAGATGCACTCCAGGAGATAAATAAATTAAGAAAGGAAAATTTAGATTTCGTCATTATTATTCAAGTAACATTCACGGACTCTTCTACCATTCTTAAAATTGCTACTTGTTTAGAAAAACAGATAGGAATTTGGGCTTTTCCTGAACCACGCCTTGGAGGTAGATTAAGATTAAATGCATTCTGTGGACTAAATTTGGCTTCACATACCTTAGGATTAAATAATATTCCTTTTTCATGGATTTATGAAAACCCTGAAAACATGAATGATACAAAATTTGAAATTTTAATAAATAGTAACAACTCAAAAAGACCAAAAAAAATATTGGAAATTCCATCTTTGGGATCTAAAAAGGCGAAATCAGTAAAAGAAAAAATTCATAATTTAAAAATAGGAAAGATTGGAACTCACCCTGATGGATTTGATACTTGTAAATATGATCAAAAAAAACTCTTTGGTCTTTGTGGGATAACAGTTGATGAAATTGACATAGAAAAATTTTTAAATAATTCCAAAAATATAAAATCTGAAGAAATAGAACCTACATTAAATAAACTAAAAAAAACAATTTCTTCCATAAGAGAAGTAAATCAAAAAGAACTTATACTTTCTTTAAAGTTAGAAAAATCATTAAAAAAATTAAAAGAAGATGGTACATATAATGCTTTTGCTATTAGATGTTGGCCAGAAATGTTTACTGAATATGGAGGAGCTATTTGTGCTCCTGCATCTATGTTAACGGAAAATAAAGTGCCCTGTGCTTGTGAGGCTGATGTGTATGGAGCTGTTACACAATTAATTTTACAAGAAGTTTCGGGACAATCTGTTTTCTTAACAGATATTGTTGATATTGATTTAGATGATAATTCCGGTGTATTTTGGCATTGTGGTCAAGCACCAATATCTATGTGTAATCCTAAAATCAAACCAACTGCGACTATTCATTCTAATAGAAAAATGCCATTATTATTCGAGTTCCCCCTAAAAGAAGGTATTGTAACAATGATGAGGATTTCTCAGTCTTTTGGAGAGCAAAAAATGGTAGTTTCTAAGGGTAAAATGATTGATAGACCACTACCATTTACAGGAACTTCAGGAGTAATAAATTTTGATAATGATACAAAAGATGTTCTCAATAAAATTATTTCTTATGGTCTTGAACATCATATTGCCATAACTTACGGAGACCATGTTGAGTTACTATCTGAAGTAGCTTCAGAATTGAAGCTCCCCATTTTATATATTTAGTTAGAAAGGTCAAAATGATTTTAATTACTGAATTTATGGATGAGTCTGCAGTTGATTTGTTAAAGAGAAAATATAATGTCTATTATGATAGCTCTTTGGCAGAAGATTCAAATTCATTAGTAAAACTAATAAATAAAATGAAAGCTTTGATAGTTCGTAATAAGACTCTAGTAACTAGAGAGTTAATTGAAAATGCACCAAATCTGACTTGTGTAGGTCGTTTAGGAGTTGGATTAGACAATATCGATCTTAATGCTTGTGAAGAACAAAATATTACAGTTTATCCAGCCTTAGGTGCTAACTCTCATAGTGTTGCTGAATATGTTATATGTGCCTCAATGTTATTGTTGAGAAAAGCTTATTTTAAAAAAAATGAAATGATTGCTGGCAATTGGCCAAGACAAGAAAGTTCTGGTTCAGAAGTTTATGGTAAGACACTTGGTTTAATTGGTTTTGGGGATATCGCACAGAAAACTAGAGATTTAGCCCTAGGTTTAGGAATGAAGACGGTTGCTTGTGATCCTTATTTGGATAAGGATAGTAATGTATGGAAAGAAACTAAAAATCTAGATCTAGATAATCTTCTTTCAATTTCTGATATTATTTCACTTCATATACCTCTTAGTAAAGAAACTAAAAATTTAATTGACGAAAAGAAACTAAGACTGATCAAGAATTCTTCTGTAATCATTAATGCTGCAAGAGGTGGGGTCATTGATGAAAATCAATTAGCTAAATTGCTAAAAAAGAATAAAATTGGAGGAGCGGCATTAGATGTTTTTAATGAAGAACCAGTCAATAAAGAGTGTGCAAAAAAATTTGAAGGAATTAATAATCTAATTTTAACTCCACATATAGGAGGGGTAACAAAAGAATCTAATGAAAGGGTAAGTGAAATGATTGCAAAAAAAATTGATATTCATCTTTCAAAATAAAGATTACTAGCCTTATCATATTTCACTCTTACGTTATATAACAAAAATTATTCTAACCAAAATAAAGGCAATAGCATATGTCAAAAGAATCGAATTTTGTAACTCATTTGGAGTGTTCACTTACTGGGAAAAAATATGAGAAAAATAAAATTCATGGTTTATCAGAGGAAGGAAAACCACTTCTCGTTAGGTATAATCTAAAAAAAATGGGTGAGATTATTTCAAGAGAAGATATTGGTAAAAATAGTGAGCCCGGTTTTTGGAGGTACTCATTTATGTTACCTGTCGAAAAAAAGGAAAATAGAATTTCTTTGGGAGAAGTAATTACCCCTCTCATTAAATTAGAAGAAGCTGTTAAAAAATTTAATTTTAATTCTACAGTCCATATAAAAGATGAAGGATTATTACCAACTTCTTCATTCAAGGCAAGAGGTTTAGCAATGGCCGTTTCAATGGCAAAGCAGTTAAATCTCAAGCATCTAGCTATACCTACAAATGGAAATGCGGGTGCTGCTTTAGCTGCATATGCGACAAAGGCTAGTATAAAATCCACAGTTTTTTGTCCTGATGATACACCTGAAATTAATATAAGAGAAATAGAACGTTTAGGAGCAGATACATATATGGTTAATGGTCTTATAAATGAGTGTGGAAAAATTGTGCTTGAGGGTAAAGAAAAAGCTGGGTGGTTCGATGTTTCTACTCTTAAAGAACCTTATAGAATTGAAGGTAAAAAAACTATGGGTTTAGAGTTGGCGGAACAATTAAATTGGAAACTTCCTGATGTTATTTTCTATCCAACTGGTGGAGGAACAGGCTTAATTGGTATGTGGAAAGCATTTAATGAATTACTAGAGTTAGGCTGGATAAAAGATAGATTACCAAGAATGGTTGCGGTACAGGCAGAAGGTTGTGCTCCAATCTACAAAGCATGGAGTGAAGGAAAAGAATTTGCTCCATTATGGGAAAATGCAAAAACAGTTGCTGCTGGAATAAGAGTTCCAATAGCTGTCGGTGATTTCTTAATAATTAGAGCAGTTAATGAAAGTAATGGATTTTCAATATCTGTAACGGATGAAGAAATTATTTCAGCTAGAGACGAAGTTTCTAAAACAGAGGGTACACTTTTATGCCCAGAAGGAGCAGCAACTTTTTCAGCTTTTAAAAAATCACTTAACTCAGGAATTATATCCAAGGACGAAAGTGTTGTATTATTTAATTGTGCTACAGGATTAAAATACCCACTTCCTGAAGTTTCAAACTTTATAGATAAAACAAAACCTATAGATTATAAAGTATTTTGATTTTTAGGATAGTAATAACAAAGAAAGACTAGGCTAAAATCGTGCGTGAGACTTTTAATTTTAACAATAACTGGATTTTTGAAAATTCTGAGGTTTGTTTACCGCATAGTGCAGTTGAATTACCTTTCAATTATTTTGATGAAAACATTTATCAAAAAGAATTTATTTATGAAAAAATTATTAAATCAGAAGCAAGTTGGGATAATAAAGAAGTTTGTCTTGTGTTCGAAGCAATTATGGCAAATGCCCACGTATACCTTAATGATAAAAAAATTGTTTCTCACACTGATGGCTATACACCTTTTATAGCCCGATTGACCGATGAGCTTGAGAAGGGAGAGAATATATTAAGAGTTAAAATTGATGGAAGTGAAAACCCATCTATTCCTCCTTTTGGTGGTAGAATAGATTATTTGACCTATGCAGGAATTTATAGAGATGTACATCTGCGAGTTACTTCTCCAATATTTATCCATAATATAAAAATTGAAACTCCAAATGTTTTAGAAGAAAAAAAGTCCCTGAAAGTAAGAGTTGAGTTACTTAATCCTAAAGCACTTGATTTATCAGGTTTCTTGACTGCAAATTTGCTTAATTCTGAAGGAAAAATATTATCAACTACTAAGTATGAAATAAATGAAAATTACATTTTTTTTGAGATAAATAATCTTAAGAATATTAAACTATGGGATATTGATAATCCGTCATTATATGAGCTAGATATTTCTGTTGAAACACCTCATGGCATTGACAATATAAATGAACGTTTTGGTTTTAGATCAGCAGAATTTAATAAAAATGGATTTATGCTTAATGGAAATTCATTAAAAATTAGAGGCCTGAATCGTCATCAAAGTTATCCTTATGTTGGTTATGCTTTAGGAAAATCAGCACAGCATAAAGATGCTGAAATATTAAAATTTGATTTGCGGGTTAACCTAGTTCGAACTTCTCATTATCCACAATCCAAACATTTTTTAAATCGTTGTGATGAAATTGGATTATTAGTTTTTGAAGAAATACCTGGTTGGCAACACTTAGGGGATAAAAATTGGCAGAATAAATCAATAGAGAATGTACAAAATATGATTGAAAGGGACTGGAATCATCCATCAATTATCTTATGGGGTGTTAGAATCAATGAGAGCCCAGACAATCATGATTTCTATTTAAAGACAAATCAAGTTGCGCATCAGCTAGATAGCACTCGTCAAACAGGAGGAGTTAGAAAATTTGTAGAAGGTGAATTTCTTGAGGATGTTTACACTATGAATGATTTTATTTTAGGTGAAGAAGAATTAGGAGGAAACAGAGGAAGAATTCCTTTAAGACCTCAACGTGAATGCACAGGATTTAATTATGATGTTCCATATATAGTTACAGAATTTAATGGACATATGTTTCCAACCAAATCTTACGACAATGAATTAAGGCAAAATGAACATGTTTTAAGACACCTTGAAGTTTTAAATGCAGCTTACGGTGATAGTAATAATGCTGGTGCAATTGGGTGGTGTGCATTTGATTATAATACTCATAAGGATTTTGGTTCGGGTGATCGTATTTGTTATCACGGAGTTATGGATATGTTTAGAGAACCAAAATTTGCTAGTTATGTCTATTCAAGTCAGGATGATGCAAAGAATGGAATAGTTCTAGAACCAGTTACTGTTTGGGCGCGTGGTGAAAGAAATATTCAAGGAGTTTTACCATTAATTATTTTAACTAATTGTGACTATATTGAATTTTTATTTAATAAAAATGAGGAGAAATTTGCTGTAGAGCCTGATTTTAAAAATTTTCCAAATTTACCCCATCCTCCTATTATAGTAAACGCAGAACACTTTCCAGAAAATGTGTTCGGCACATGGGGAACAGATTGGCAAAATGTAAAAATTGATGGTTACACTGATGGAAAATTAGTTAAGAGTAAAAAATTTGTTGCTGACCCTGTTCCAACTAACCTTGAAATAGTCCCAGATTTAGAGGAAGTGAGCGTTGGAACAGACGTTCGGGTTATTATTCGTGCTTTAGACCAGGTGGGTAATAAAATGAGATATCTGTATGATACACTATCTATAAATGTATCTGGTCAAGTAATCTTATTTGGTCCTAATTCAATACCATTAGTGGCAGGATCTGCTGGATTTTGGATACGCTCTATAGGATCAGGAATAATAAAAATCTCAATTAAAAATGTTCGTTTTCCACAAAAAGAAATTTCAATTTTTGCAAAATAAATGGTTATTAGTTTTTATGTTGGATATTTTTTAAAAAAATAAGACGATTTGTATCGCTATCTAATTCTCAATCCTGAATTCTGATCAAAAAAGTACAATGATTTTTCATTAAGGGTAACTTGAATGGTTTCTCCTGGGGGAAGATTTCCTTTATTATTAGATTCTGATAACAAATAATGACTTTTATCCAATCTTGTATGATAAATGGATAAATTTCCTAAATTTTCAACAAATTCTATCTTTTTACCTTTAGTGGACTTCTTCAATAAAACATCTTGTGGTCTAACGCCAATAATTACTTTTGGATTTTCTTTGCTTAAACTTGGAAATTTTTTGATTTTAATATTTTCTAGAGATGGTACTTTTAGATCCTTTCCATCAAATTTAGCCTCAACAAAATTCATACTTGGTGATCCTAAAAAACCTGCTACAAATTTATTATCCGGATTAGCATAAAGCTCAAGTGGTTCACCAACTTGTTCAACGCACCCATCCTTTAATACTACTATTTTATCAGCCATTGTCATAGCTTCAGTTTGATCATGTGTTACATAAATTATAGTTGCACCCAACTCTTTATGTAACCTGGTTAATTCTATCCTCATCTCTACTCTTAATTCTGCGTCTAAATTAGAAAGTGGTTCGTCAAAAAGAAATACTTTGGAACCTCTAACTATTGCACGTCCTATTGCCACTCGTTGTCTTTGTCCCCCAGATAGAGATGCTGGTTTTCTTTTCATCAATTCAGTAAGCTGAAGAATTTTGGCAGCATCCCCAACCTTTTTTTTAATCATAGTCTTAGGAGCATTATTCATTCTTAATCCAAAACTCATATTATCTTCAACAGTCATATGTGGATATAAGGCATAATTTTGAAATACCATTCCAATTCCTCTATTTGCAGGATCTACTGTTGTAACGTCTTTAGAATTTATGATAATTGAACCACTAGTTGGTGTTTCTAACCCTGCAATAATCCTCAGCAAAGTTGATTTCCCACAGCCAGATGGTCCCACAATTACACAAAAATCACCTTCTTTAATTTTGATGGAAACATCGTTTATAACTGTTGAATTTCCAAAGTTTTTATTGACCTCTTTTAAAATTACTTCAGTCATTTTGACTTATGCTTTCTATTTACTATAAGCTCTGTAAGAATATTATTTAGATTTTATATTCAAGTTATTGACAATACTCAATTAAATAATAACATCTGTCAATGTAAGTAAGGATTGAAGTTCTTACTAAACTGCATTTATGATTGGAGGAGAAATGTATAATAAAATTAAGCTGACGCTAGTTAGTTTACTTTCAGTAATTCTAATTAGTTCGGCATCATTTGCCAGAGATCTTGTTATTACTTTTGATGACATGAACCCAGGACCAAAAGCTGCATTTGAAAATGCTATAGCTAAATTTCAAAAAGAAAATCCAGATATTAATGTTATAGCTAACAATGGTGATAGAGAAGAGCACAAGGCCGCAATTAGAAATTTTTTAATTGCAGATGCACCTGATGTTACTTCATGGTACCCAGGTAATAGGATGAGGCCATTTGTTAAAGCTGGTCTTTTTGAAGATGTATCTGATGTATGGGATGCTAATAACTTTCACGAAGATTTAGCTGCTATTAAGCCTACTATGTCTATAGGTGGAAGACAGTGGGGGGTCCCTTACTCATACTACCAGTGGGGTGTTTATTACAGAAAAGACATATTTGATGAGCTAGGTTTATTTGAACCTAATACATGGGTTCAGTTTAAATACGTATGTGATAAATTAAAAGAAAATGGTATTACTCCTATAACAATTGGTACAAAGTATCTTTGGACAGCAGCTGGAGTATTTGATTATATAAACCTAAGAACAAATGGATATAAAGTTCACAACGATTTAACTGCTGGAAAAATTAAGTACACAGATCCTAGAATTAAGAAAACTTTTGAATATTGGGCTGAATTAGTTAATGCTGGATATTTCTTAGAGAACCACTCAAGTATGTCTTGGCAAGATGCTGTTGTTCCTTTTGCTAATGGAGAGGCGGCTATGTATGTAATGGGTAATTTTTCAGTAGATGCATATAAAAATGCTGGTCTTTCTTATGAACAAATTGACTTTTTCCCGTTTCCTAAGATTACACCAGGAGTTCCTCGTGCAGAAGAAGCACCAGCTGACGCTTTCTTTATTCCAACTAATGCAAAAAATAAAAGAGATGCTAAAAAGTGGTTAGCATTTGTAGCACGTCCAGATGTGCAAACTGAGTGGAATAAAACAATTGGTCAATTACCCATAAACTCAAAAGCTCAAGTGGCTGATGATAAATTTATTAAGCAGGGTTTTGAGACACTAAATAGTGCTGCTGGACTAGCTCAGTTTTACGATAGAGATGCCGTAGCTGAAATGGCTGCAGCAGGTATGGAAGGTTTCCAAGAATTCATGATGAAACCAGACAGACTTGATAAAATTTTGAAGAGATTAGATAAAATCCAAGCAAAAGTTTATAAATAATATTTAATGGGTGGGTATACCTCACCCATTAAAATCTCACCTAAATTTGATAGGTTATAACCCTTGGAACAAATAGTTCGTTTTAATGAAAACAAAAGAAATTATTCTGAGAATAAATTAGCTTTTGCTCCATGGTATTTTTTATTACCAGCTATAATTTTTTTTCTGATTTATGTGATATTTCCCATTTTTCAATCTGTTTGGATATCCTTTTATGAGTGGGATGGACTTGGAGAAGCACAATGGGTTGGTTTAGCAAATTACGTCGAACTTTTTGATGATGAGTATTTTTACACTTCTTTGAAAAATAATTTCATATGGCTAATAATGTATTTACTAGCAGTTCCTATGGGACTTTTTATTGCTTTATTTTTAAATCAAGTTGTTTTTGGAATAAGGTTTTATAAATCTTTATTCTTTTTTCCATTTGTCATATCTCAAGTAGTTGTCGGATTAATTTTCTCATGGTTTTATAATCCTAATTTTGGATTATTAGCATCTATATTTTTATCCTTTGGTTTAGAACCAATTGCTGTTTTATCTGATGAGGATTTAGTAACCTATGGGATTATTTTCGCGGGTCTTTGGCCACAAATAGCATACTGTATGATTCTTTATTTAACAGGCTTAAGTAATGTTTCTAAAGATTTGATGGAGGCTGCAAGATTAGATGGAGCAAAGGGACTAAAAATGTTGTGGCATGTGGTTTTACCTCAACTAAGACCTGCAACATTTATCTCTGTCGTAGTTACTGTAATCGGCGCGTTAAGATCTTTTGATATGGTTGCAATTATGACTGAAGGTGGACCTTATGGCTCTTCTAATGTTCTTGCATATTATATGTATGAGACAGCTCTTTCAGAGTATGGATTTAGACTTGGATATGGTTCTGCAATAGCTACTGTGCTATTTTTTATAATGCTGGTTTATATAGGTTATTTTTTGTGGCGCTTATATAAAAATGAAAGAGAAGTATAAATTATGTTTCCTAAACCGATTCATACTTTTCCCCTAAAATTTCAATTAATATACAAAATTGTTTTACCTATTGTATTAATAATATGGCTTTTACCTTTAATCGCTATTTTTTTGACTTCTGTTAGATCTGCTACAGATATTAATACAGGTAATGTCTTTGGTTGGCCTTCTCAGTTTTTATTAATTGAAAACTATTCAGAAGTATTTAAGCGTTCAAAGGCTATTTTATATTTAAAAAATTCTTTTTTAATAACTATTCCAACCGTTATACTTTCAGTATCTCTGGCTTGCTTGGCAGGTTATGCATTAGCTATTTATAGGTTTAGATGGGCTTTGCCACTTTTTTTTATATTTGTAGCTGGCAATTTTATACCCTTTCAAATCTTAATGATTCCGGTAAGGGATATGTCAGTATCTACTGGTTTATATAATACAATTTCTGGTCAAGTTTTATTTCATGCCGCATTTCAAACGGGATTTTGTACTTTTTTCATGAGAAATTTTATAAAAGCTCTTCCATTTGAGCTTATTGAAAGTGGGCGAATTGAGGGAGTAGGTGAAGCTAAGATATTTTTGTTCATAGTTCTACCACTAGTTCGACCTGCTCTTGCAGCTTTAGCAGTATTGATTTTTACTTTTGTATGGAATGATTTTTTCTGGGCTACGGTTTTAACACAAGGAGAAAGTGTAAAACCTATTACAGCTGGAGTTAGATCATTAAATGGCCAATATGTAAATAATTGGCACTTAGTTTCAGCAGCTTCTCTATGTGCCGCCATACCTCCAGTAGTCATGTTTTTTCTAATGCAGAAGCATTTTATTGCTGGTCTAACATTAGGTTCAGTTAAACAATAAATTATTTTTTTTGAAGCAACTCATTTATATTTTGGTAGGTAATCTGCGTGTGCTTCCAACATTTCATCCGTCAAAGCATAAATTTCATCTATAGATAAATGAGAAGCAGTTAAGGGGTCTAACATAGCAGCATGATATATATGTTCTCTTTTTTTAGTTAATGCAGCCTCTGCTGTAAGAATTTGTACATTAATATTAGTTCGCATAAGTGCTGAGAGTTGTTCAGGTAACCTACCAATTTTTTGCGGATAGAAACCTTTATCGTTCACAACACACGGAACTTCCACACAACAATTACTGGGTAGGTTTTCAATTAAACCATTATTCATAACATTCCCATATACAGTAAATTTATTATTATTTACTATAGCGTCGATTATATAAGAAGCATATTCATGACTTCTTTTAATTTCTTCATTAGTAATAATTGAAATATCTTTATCTAATTCATTCCATAGTTCAGAATAATACTCACATCGAAAAATATATTCATCTACAGGGATCTTATATTTTTCAATTAATTCTTCTTTATTTGGCTTAATGAACCAAGGAACATATTCTGCAAAATGTTCACTAGATTCAGTTACAAAAAAACCAAAACGCTTTAATATCTCGTATCTAACTTTTTCATGTAAATTTCTTCCAGGGTATTCTTGCTTTTTTGTTCTACTAGAAATTTTTTCATCACTTAAAATTTGATTAGCTAATCGTTTTAATTTCGGATATAGGTCTTCACCAGTTGAGATTTTTTCAAATTTTTGAAAAAATGCCATGTGGTTTATTCCTGCACATTGATAACTTATATTGTTTATGTTTTCTTGAAGATCTTCAGCTAGCATTTCAGCTGTTCCTTGAACTGAGTGGCAAAGTCCAATTTTTTTTATATTTGGAAAAACCTTGTTAATGGCAATCATATTTGTACACATAGGATTAACATATTGCATCCATAAAGCATTTGGACAAACTTGCTCTATATCTTCAGCTATATTTAAAAGTACAGGTATTGTTCTTAAGCTTCTCATAATTCCACCTATACCTAGCGTATCGGCAATAGTTTGGTTTAAACCAAATTTTTTTGGAATTTCAAAGTCAATAACAGTAGAAGGCTTATATCCACCCACTTGAATTGTTGTTTGAACAAAATCAGTATCTAATAAAGATTCTCTTCTGTTTGTATGTAAGGTTATTTTAGGAGTTACTCCCATTTTTGTTGCAATAATTTCTAAGACTTCTTTGGTTTTTATCAATCGATTTTTATCTATATCCATAAGCGCAATTTCTATTGATTTAAATTGCTCAATAGTTAATAGATCTATCACAATATTTTTTGTGAATACTGTACTACCTGCGCCAATTATGGTAAGCTTTGTCATTACCATAAACCTTTCTTAATAAGTATTTTTTTCAAAAGTAAGCAATCGTCTACAATTAACCCATCTACTCCAAAATCAATTAATTCATTAATATGGTTTTCTTTGTTAATAACCCATACAATAATTTTAGTTCCTGTTTGTTTTATTTTTTTAATTAAAGATCTATTTAAGACCTTTATACCTCTATAAAAAAGAGGTAATTCAAGACAAGGAACATCTATATCAGAAATAACCCCTAATCTAAGTGAAATCATAATACTTAAAGACTTTAATGTACCAGCGCTAAAACATATAGATCCTTTTATCAGATTTCTAATATGTGAAATTCTTTGATCGTTAAAACTGGCAATACATATTCTATCAAAGGTTTCGGTTTTATTTATAACATCTGCTAACGGTTCTACAACTTTCCAAGACTTCGCGTCTATATTGAAATAAGTTGAAGGAAATTCTTCAAGGGTTTCTTCTAGTTTTGGAATTAAATGGCTTCCTTTTAAACGTATTTTTTCAATGTCTTTAGAAGTTAGGTCTTTTAAAGCTACATCGTTTCCAGTCAATCTTTTTAAAGTGGGATCATGTATAATATAAGGAATAGAGTCCTTGCTAGCATGAACATCAGTCTCAATATGTGTGAAACCCAAATCTCTAGCCTTGGTAAATGCTGAATGTGTATTTTCTAAATATTGATTAGAATTATTTCTGGAAAAAAAATGTGCACCTCTATGAGGAAGTGCAATAAATCTTCTAGAATTTAGAAAATGGAATTGCTCTTCGAACGATTTAAAATTTTTATTAATTTTTGACACATTATTGGCCTATCATTTTTTTTGATTTTATAAATCATAAATCAAATGTATTATTTGATGATTAGGTTTCTCCAGTTTTTCTTTAGAAAATTCCTA
Source organism: uncultured Alphaproteobacteria bacterium (assembly GCA_902570265.1). GTDB lineage: Bacteria > Pseudomonadota > Alphaproteobacteria > Rhodobacterales > Rhodobacteraceae > CACIIZ01. The sequence continues at coordinate 81,405 of CACFXF010000004.1, forward strand.
TCTATTTTTTTATTATTGTTTCTAGGTAAACTTTTAACAGTATGTATTTTTTTTGGTCTTTTGTAAGAGGAGATTTCTTTTGATAAAAAATCTGAAATTTGGCTTTGAGTTAGTTTCATACCTTTATTAAAAACAACGAAGGCAGTTACAATTTCTCCCCATATTTCATGAGGTATACCTATTACCACCACTTCTGAAATTTCTTTAAGTTGCAAAATAATACTTTCCACTTCATTTGGGTATATATTAAAACCACCTGATATAATCATATCACTTTTTCTTCCAGTTAAGTATAAATATCCGTCTCCATCCATCCAACCGAGATCGTTTGTATGAAACCAACCATTTTTAATGCTTTCATTTTGTAGGTTATCAGTATTCCAATATTTGAAAGAAGCGACTCCTTTAGCTTCTATACATATTTCACCAACCTGTCCTATTTTTACTTTTTTTCCTAATTCATTAGTTATTTTAATGTTTACATTAATGCTGGCTCGACCACAGGATGAAAGACGTATATTTTTATTTCTAGATTTTGATATTTTGTGTTCATTCGGATAAAGAACAGTAACTGGTTGTGGTACCTCTGTCATTCCATAATGTTGTCTGAAAATATAACCAAAGTGTTCTATTCCTTCTTTTAATATATTGGTTGGAATAGGTGAAGCTCCATAAAAAATTCTTTTTAAAGAAGACAAATTAAATTTTATTTTATTTAAGTCTTCTATCAATCTTTTAATCATTGTAGGTACAAGAAATAGATAAGTTACTTTTTCTTTACTAATGATTTCTTGTAATTTTTTAGTATTAAATTCTTCACTTATTATATTTGTGGCTCCCCTAATAAAAAAAGGATGTAAAAAATTCCCTGATGCGTGAGTTAATGGAGCCATATGAACAATTGAATCTGAAATATCTAAACTACTTTCTAAAGCCAAGAAAAAATTAGTAAGTCTATGTTGGTGTTGTTTCCAACTATATACAATTCCTTTTGGAACTCCTGTAGTTCCAGAGGTATATTGGATCCTCATTATATCATTTTTATTTACAAAAATATTTGGAGGATATTTTCTTGAGTTATGAATTAAATTTTCATAAGTAATGAAATCTTTATATTGCCATCTTATTCCTATAACCTTTGTTAGGAACGACACACTTTTCATTGTTTTTTTTATTTTTTCTTTAAATTCCTTACTTGTGAAAATTATGGTTGGTTTGCAATCAAGTATTATTTTAGTTAATTCATTTGAAGAATATCTCTCATTTAAGCCAACATATATCATACCAGCTTTTTGTATTCCAAATAAGGTAATAACACTCTCTAAGGAGTTCTTTAAGAGAACTGCAACTCTATCGGTTTTTGTTAGACCTTGTTCTATTAATGCATTTGCTAATTGATTACTTATAGTATTTATTTCTGAGGCATTATATTGTGCATCGCTAAAAATAATCATATTTTTTTTTTTGAATTGTTTGGACGCCCAATATATTTCGTGACCAGCTATCAAATAATTCTCACTATTAAAAGTTATCATTTATAAAAAAGTATTAAAAACTTTAATAGTTTAATATTGATGTTAAAATAGTAAATGTAAATTTCCAAATATAATAGCTTATAAAAAACATACTTTTTTTAAATATAATCAAAAAAAATTCTTAGGTGTTTTATGACTCATAAAAATAGAATTGAAGATTTAAAAAAACTTAATTTAAAAATTGAGGAAATGGGTGGGTCTGAAAAATTAAAAGTTAGAAAGAAAGCAGGTTATTTAAACGCTAGAGAACGCATTGATCTTTTTTTTGATAAAGGAACTTTCTTTGAGATTGGTAAGTTTGTGACTTCATCTAATGATCAAGATAAAGATAAAACCCCAGCTGATGGTAAAATAACTGGATATGGAAAAGTCTCAAATCGAAAAGTTGCAGTAATTTCTAATGACTTAACTGTCAAAGGAGCCTCTAGCTCGAATATGAATACAAAAAAAATATCATTTATCAAAAAATCAGCAGAAAAGCTTGGCATGCCTATAGCATTTTTTGGTGAATCCTCTGGTGCTAGAATGCCTGATATTATGGGCGCAAAAGGTATGAGCCAAGCAGGCCAAGATAATACTCAATATATAAGAACCAGAAGAGCACCTTGGGTTTCTGCTATTTTAGGTCCATGCTATGGTTCTTCCGCTTGGTATAGTGTTTTATCAGACTTCGTAGTTATGCGCAGAGGTTCAGTTCTTGCAGTATCTAGTCCAAAAGTTTTATCTCTGGCAACAAATGAAACTGTCGATCCTGAAGAATTAGGTGGTTGGGAGATGCATAGTCAGACAACAGGAATTGCAGATCGAATAGTTGATACTGATCACGAAGCCATTGCTTTGATGAAAAGTTTTTTAAGCTATCTTCCTAGTAATAATAATGAAATTCCTCCTTACAGAAAAGATACCAAAGACAGTTTAAAAAAAATCGATGAGATTCTGTCAGTAATCCCTGAAAATTCCAAAAGAACTTATGACATGAGAGAAGTGATTAATTTAATTGCTGATGATGATACTTCTTTTCCTATGAAGCACAACTTTGCTAAATCTGCAGTTACTGAATTAGCAAGACTTAATGGAAAAACGGTAGGATTTATAGGTAGTAATCCAAAATTTAATGGGGGTGCTATGGATCCGCATGCTTGTGATAAAATTACTAGTTTCTTAGTATTTTGTGATTCATTCAATATTCCCATTATACTGCTAGTAGATACACCTGGTTTTTTAATCGGTGTAGAAGGAGAAAAACAAAAAGCACCTGGAAAAATAATGAATTTCATGACTGCACTTCAATTATGTACAGTACCAAAAATTTCAGTCATTTTGAGGAAAAGTTATGGACAGGCTTATCTCAATATGGGAGGAGGAAGTAATTCTGACTTAGTAATTGCGTGGCCATCTGCGGAGGTTAGTTTCATTTCTCCTGAATTAGGTGTCTGGGTAGTTAATAATAAAAAAATTCATGATAAAGATTCTAATTATAATGATTATATCAAAAAGATGACACATGATAATTCAGCCCTTGAACTTGCTAGATCATTTGGAATTCAGGATATTATTGATCCTAGAAATACAAGACAGTATTTGATAAATGCTTTAGAAACTTTTGAAAAAAAGATACCAAACCATAGTATGAGTAATTGGCCTACTACTTTTTAAAAGTTATATCTTTTTATCAAAGAGGTTTATGAAAATGAAAAAAACAATTATAAAATCTGATGTAGCTGGGGTAGTTAATGAAATATGCTTTAGCAAAGGCGATATAGTTAAAAAAGGTGAAAGTCTTTTGTTTATAGAATCCATGAAAATGGAAATTCCCATAGAAGCTCCTTTTGATAGTGAAATTGAAGAAATTTTCACTAAAAAGGATGAGGTTATTTCACAAAATCAACCACTTCTGACCTTAAAATCTTAAACGCCTAGTTATCTTAAATTATTAGAATAAAGATATAAATCTAGGGTTTAAACATTATTAAACATTAAAATACTGATCTGTAAAAAAAAATTAATCATAACAATTATTTAAGGCGAAATTTATTAGTGTTATTTGATATTTTTATCAAATGGTAGTTTGCCACCTGCCCACATGGGTAGGTTTTCCTTATCATCTAACCATGCCTGCTCAGAAACTGTATTCTGCCTCCCAAACTCAGCGTTTCTCTGTGGATATCGCCCAAATTTTTCCAAAACTTGTCGATGCTGATTAACTGCTTGTTTATTTCTTCCCTCAAACAAATTAAAATTAGGATGAGCTATAATGAATTTATCTATTAGTCCACATGCTAGATCTAGATCTTTCAATTTCTCTGAATGAGCTAATGCCCAAGGCAATAGATAAAGAAATGCAGCTGGAAGCTTAAGAGTATCCACTATTGTGGTTTTGTTAATTAGTTCATGAACTAATTCCCTACCAATATGATCAAAAGAAAAAGCTTCAGACGTACCTCTAAAACAAGATCTAGATAGTTGATCTGCAAGTAAAACCTTAGCTACTTTCCCATCTAAAGTTTCCCATTCTTTACCAATCAAAGTTGGAGGATCTGCTTTGAGCTCTCTTACAACTTTCGCAAAAGGCTTGCAAAAGTCATCTAGTGAAGTGCCACTAGCAAACCAAATATTTAGCAAAGGTCCTACTATTTCTTCATTATTTAATTTTGATCGATCTTCAGGGTTAGCTGTATCGCATGCACACATATAGTTTAAAATACTTCGAGATGAATGAGGTTGTTTTAAAGCTTCAACTACAGCTGGAATTTTTTTAAAGCTTTCTGGAGTCATTTTAAAAATCTATCAGTAGTTATTTTTGAGGTGATGGTTAATTGATTCCTAACTTAATACAACGAATTTTATAATTCTTAAGAATTCATAAATCAAAATTTTTTTTCTTGTAAAAAAAAAAAATATCTTCAAAATATTTCGTACGAAATTGTTAAATTGAAATGTTATTTATACCGATACTAAAATTCATAATCGTATTTGTGGTTGCTTTCTCTTCTAAAGTTTTCGCCGAATGTGGTGATACATGCAAAAATACTAAGGATTTTCTCAACACAAACAAAGATTTAAAATATACTTGTGCTCAACCTGGGGGAGGTTTTTTACGTTGGAAAGTTTTTGAAGGAAAAGTCAATGTGGTTTTTTCTGATGGAGAAATTTATTCATTCGACTATGAAATAGAGCCTGAAACAGGGTGGTTATTTAAACCTGGAGAAGAAGAGGATGGTGGTTTTGACGTTGTTTCTGGAAAAATTGGAGAAATAAAGGGATCAGGGGAAAATGATTTACAGTGTGATCGATTATTATTTAATTTAGATGAAATTAAAGAAGTCCTTCAAAGTGACAAAGAATTACAATGGGTTTGTAGTCCACCCAGCGAAGATCCTGTAAAGTTAAGCATCTCTGAAGGTAAAATAAATATTACTCATAAATCAGGAGATCAATATGATTATAAATATAAAATTGATCCTAATTGGGGGTGGCTAATCAACCCAGAAAACCCAGAGGGTGGTTTCGACGTATTATTGGGAAAAATGTGGTCAGATGAAGGGGTCTTAGAATGTAATGCCAATGCTACATGGGTTAAAAATTGTGTGGATTTATGTAATAGTGAATGGTGGTACAGTAAACCAGAGATTTCCATTAGTGATATAAAAGCTCGACTGGAAGACGGGGAACCCGTTAATGGTTCAGATTTGGATGAGTTTCGACACCCTCCACTATGGTGGGCTACATACCTAGACCACACTAAAATCGTAGAATTTTTAATCAATGAAGGGGCTGATTTAAATTTTCGCGAATTACAGATGGGCCAAGCTGCTTTGCATTTGGCAGTACAAAATGAATCTACAGAAACAATCAAGGCTCTTGTTGATAACGGAGCTGATATTATGGTTGAAAATGATAATGGTGAAACACCTTTTGCGCAATTAAATCCAGAAAAGTATCCAGTAGGATCTGAGATCTACAAAATTTTAAATCCGGTCACTAAAGTAAAAGAAGTCTTAACCAACAGTAAGGGATTACAGTGGGTTTGCAACGATAAGCGTAAAGGTGATGCAAGGGTAATTGTTTCTCAGGGTAAAATTAATTTTACCTTAAAAAATGGAGAAACTGGTGGATGGAGCTATGAAATTCATCCACTTACTGGAGAACTAATTGATCCTGAATATCCAGATGAAGGAGGATTAAATATTTTTTCAGGAAAATTTGGTGACTTGCAATGTGAGGCTAATGCCGAATGGGTCCTGGCTTGTATGAATTTATGTGATGAAAGCTGGTGGAAAGGTGAGGATTTCGAAGGAGTATCTTTAGACGATGTTAAAGCCGAAGTTGCTGCTGGTTACCCAGTCAAAGGTAAAAATGAAGAACTAGTGACCCCATTACATTATGCGGTGATGTATGGATCGGCAGAGATTGTTGAATTTCTAATCAAAGAAGGGGCCGATATGAAGGCTCGGTTGGGTGAGGATATGGAGGCCTTGACCCCATTACTTTTAATTAACTTTGACAATCCTTTAGCTTTGGAAATCTTAAACGTATTGATTGAAAACGGAGCTGACATCAATCAAGTAGATAATTATAAAAGATCATTATTACACGAATATTTCTGGTCTTCAGAACAAATCGAAACGCTGGTTAAATTAGGTGCTGATTTGAATAGTTTAGATTTAGATGGTTCTACACCACTACATGACGCGGCAGAGTTTGGCGAGAGTGATGGTGTAAAAACTCTAGTTTCATTAGGAGCTAATATTCTGGCTGAAAACAATGATGGAGAGATACCATTTTGGAAATTAGACAAAGAAAAATTTCCTGAAGGTTCCGAGATTTATAATCTTCTATCTCCGGCTGTTAAAGCAAAAGAAGTCTTAACGAATAATGAGGGTTTACAGTGGCTATGTTCTCCACCAGATGAAACTCCTTTCAAGTTGGTTGTGTCTGACGGAAAAATCACCTTAATAAGTTCAGATAGTTCAGATGGAAGTGAGCCTTTTACATTTCCTTTTACGATTGATCCTGATTTTGGGTGGCTGGTTAATCCAGAAGCAGAAGTGTTATCCGGCTTTGATGTCCTCTCAGGAAAAATATGGAATGAAGAAGAATTTTTACAGTGCGAATCTGATTACGTTAAGATTGCTGAAGTAGCTTCAGCCTCACCTTCAAATGAAATTTCAGAAAGTTTTGACACTATAAATCAAATTGGTACTGGTATTGAAGGAAAATGTAAAATATTTGAGAATTCAGAATCTTCGGGTGCAGGAATATTAGATTTAGTTGTCACAAAACAAAAAATAATTATTTCTCCAGAAGAAATAGATGAGATCGCTTATTATGATTATTTTATTGATAAGAATACAGGATATTTGACGAACCCTGAGAACAAAAGTGACCAATTAAGTGTATCTTCAGGACTTTTGTTATCTGATGGAGAAGCCGTTGGTGAGTGTGATTTTGAACCTATTGTGAAATCAAAAAATGGATCGACAACAAGTTCTGATAAAACAGAATTATTAAATGTTGCGTGGGATACCTATGAAAAAGGTGATTATAAGAAGGCATTAAATCTTTTTAAAATTGTTGCTGAAAGTGGTGTAGTTGAGGCTCAAGCTCATCTTGGAAGAATGTATTTTGTTGAAGGAGAATCAGTTGTTCAGAATTATCTAGAGGCATTGAAATGGCTGATGGTAAGTGCAGAGCAGGATAATTCATCAGGCCAATATTATCTTGGTGTAATGTACGATAATGGGATTGGTATTGATGAAAACAATGAAGAAGCTGCCAAGTGGTATGAATTATCAGCAGAGCAAGGTGATAGTGATGCTCAAAATAATCTTGGTGCAATGTATCATTTTGGTGAAGGTGTTCCCCAAAATTTTCAAAAAGCAGTTGAATGGTATCGCATGAGTGCGGAACAGGGTGATGTTACAGGCCAATTTAATCTTGGTTGGATGTACGATAATGGTAAAGGAGTTGATCAAAATAAAGAAGAAGCTGCCAAGTGGTATCAGTTATCCGCAGAACAAAACTATAGTGATGCACAGAATAATTTAGGAAAACTATATCAAATTGGTGAAGGTATCCCTCAAAATTATTCGGAGGCTTTAAAATGGTTTAGACTGAGCGCAGAACAAGGGGATGAGACTGGTCAATTTAATTTAGGATATATGTATGATAATGGTTTGGGTGGTTTTGAAAATAATATTGAAGCAGTCAAGTGGTACCAATTATCTGCAGAGCAGGGTTATTCAGAAGCTCAATTTTCCTTAGGAATAATGTATCACCATGGAGAAGGTGTACCTCAAAATTATCAAGAAGCTATCAAGTGGTACCGCCTAAGTGCGGAGCAGCAGAATCCTCAAGGCCAATATCATCTCGGACTAATGTATGATAATGGTCTTGGTATTAATGAAAATAATGAAGAGGCCGTTAAGTGGTATCGGCTTGCATCAGAACAAGGTAATTCTAATGCCCAGAATAATTTGGGTTTGATGTATGAGTATGGAGAAGGTGTTGCTCAAAATTATCCTGAAGCATTCGAATTGTATAAAAATAGTGCCTATCAGGATAATACTTACGCAAAATATAATTTAGGAAAAATGTATTATGAAGGAAAAGGGGTATCTGAGGATTTTGAGGAATCTGCCAAATGGTATAAGCGAGCTGCAGATGATGGCCATAACTATTCAAAGAATGAACTTGCAAAAATGTTTCATGATGGCAAAGGCGTTGTTCAAAACTATACTGAGGCGATGAAATTATACAAAGCCGCAGCAGACCAGGGAATTGCTGAATCTCAATATAGACTTGGTCTTATGTATGATAAGGGACAAGGGGTATCAGAAGACGATTTTGAAGCTGTGAAATGGTTTAAACTTTCTGCAGATCAAGGTTTTGCAAAAGCACAAAATTCCCTTGGTAATAGTTATTATAATGGTAGTGGTGTAGAAAAAAGTCTTTCTAAAGCCTTCAATTTTTATCGTCTTAGTGCAGAACAAGGGTACGACCAAGCTCAAAGAAATTTAGGGTTTATGTATGATAAAGGCAAAGGTGTTGCTAAAGATCAAGAAGAAGCATTTAAATGGTATCTACTGGCTGCCAAACAAGGACACGCTAAAGCACAGAATACAGTTGGGAATAAATATTATTGGGGTAAAGGGACTGAAAAAAACCATAAAAGGGCAGTCGAATACTATATGCTGAGTGCCGAACAAGGAAACGATAAAGCACAAAGAAATTTAGGATATATGTTTGCTACAGGTAAAGGTGTGCCTAAGGATGATAAAAAGGCTTTAAAGTGGTATTTACTTTCTGCGGAGCAAGGAAATGCTAAAGCCCAGAATTCAGTTGGTAATAAATATTATCAAGGGAAAGGTACCGAGAAAGATTATGAAGAGGCAGTTCGGTGGTATAAATTAGCGGCTTATCAAGGCCATACTTGGGGACAGCATAATTTGGCAGGAATGTATAATGACGGGAAAGGTGTAAATGTAAATTTTCAAGAAGCAGTTCGATTATATAAATTAGCAGCTGACAAAGGAAATTCTCGCTCTCAAAATGCTCTTGGTATTAGGTATTTTCGTGGTGAGGGTGTTGAAAAAAATTATCAAGAAGCTGTAAAATGGTACCGTTTATCAGCCGAAAATAATTATTCCTGGGGTCAATACAATTTAGGATATATGTATGACAATGGAAATGGAGTAGTTGAAGATAATAAGGAGGCTGTTAAATGGTATGAACTAGCGGCCAAACGAGGAAATTCTACAGCTCAGTTTAGGTTAGCAAATCAATATCGTGAAGGTTCGGGTTTAAAAAAAGACGATGTATATGCATATATGTGGTTAAAAATTTCGTCTAATAAAGGATATAAAAAAGCAACTGAAATTTTAAATGAATTAAATGACGCCTTAACTTTTCAAGAAATTCAACTTGCAAACATTCTTTCAGACACCTGTAAAGAAAGTAAATACAAAAAATGCTCTTTGAAGGATTTTTAATTTAGAATAAAATAGTAATTGGAAACCATAAAATGTCTTTTTTGAAATTATTTCTTAGTATTATATTTATTGTAAATATCTCTACACAGTTTCTAAATGCTGATGCGAGATACATGACAGAATGGACTAATCCTGATGGAAGCAAGAGTAAGTCTCCAGCAACATTTTATAGCATAAAAGAAGCAAAAACTCAAAGTACTCCAAAACTTTTAAGTTGGGAATGTGGGATGAATGAAAATGTTAAATGGGTAAATTGGGAAATTGATTTTGAAAAAAATGTAATGAGGTCATGGTGGCAAAATCATAATTCTGGTGATTATAAACCGTATGCTGTTGATAAAATTTTGTCAGCTAAAGATGGTAGTATTATAGTTCAGGATTATCTAAGAGATGGGAAAATGATCGATAAGGATAAGGTTAAAATTTGGGAATTAAATTTTAAGTCAGATAATCTTTATTCCATTTGGGAAGGAAAAAAATACTATTATAAAAATTGTAAAAATACGACCAACTATAATGTACCTCAGACTGCTTCTATTCTAACTTGGGAATGCGGACCTAGTGAGTATATTAAATGGATTAATTGGGAACTTGATCTAAAAAAGAATGAATTAAGGTCAAAATGGATAAACAAGAACTCTAATAATCAAGAGACTCAAGTTGCCAGGATTAATTCCAAGGGTGATCGTAGTATTTTTGTTCAAGATTATTCGGAGGAACAAAAAAAATGGAATTCCGAGAGTTGGGAATTTAATTATAAGTCAGATCAGCTATATACTATTTTCATGGGTGAGAAATACAATTATGGGGATTGCAAAAATACGACCACCTATGATGTACCTCAGACTGCTTCTATCTTAACTTGGGAATGTGGACCTAGTGAATATATCAAATGGATTAATTGGGAACTTGATCTTGAAAAGAATGAACTAAAATCCCGGTGGGAGAATAAAAACTCAATCAAAGAAAGAAGCTCAATAGCTCAAATAAAGTCGAGCAAAGATGGTATAGTTACAGTTCAAGATGATATGTTAGATGGAAATAAAGCTACAACTAATGACATTTGGGATTTTCATTATGAGGAAAAAGATCAACTCTATACTGTCTGGAAAGGTAAAAAATGGTTTTATGGAGATTGCAAGAGTACAACGCCTATTGAGACAGCTTCTTTAGCAACTAAGGTTAATAGCCAAATAGGTCACTATGCAAATGATAAAAGAAACCGATTTATTGGTTCTTACAAAGATGGAGGAGCTTCTTTTGAAGGTTATTGGGTTCAAGAGAAAAGTGGTCAGGAATGTAGTAGCATTGTTGATGGAAGCCGCTTTTATGGAAAAGTTTGGTTTAAGATGGTTTCAGAAGGAAAATTTGAAGGAAGGTGGGGATTTTGTGACACAGCGCCCATATTTGTTTGGAACGGATATCAAGTTGCTTTTACTTCTGACGTAACTAAAACGCTTTCTAGTAAACAGCAGCGTGTAAAAATACAAAAATCTTTAAACTTTTTTGGATTTAATGCAGGTTCACCTGATGGAGTATTTGGTAAAAAAACCAAAACTGCTATTGGAGAACTTCAGACATGTTGGGCAGGAGTTGATCCTAGTGCTTCTACTTTTCCTAAAACTACAGAATTTGGAGTTCTAACACCTAGACAAATGCAAGTTTTAATGGAAACATATGACAGTGCTAGAAAGTCCTATTCAAAAGCAAACTGTTTTTATTTCCAAACTTTAATATAATCTGGCATACCACTGAGTAGCAATGATATACTGGTGCATTGTGCTCTGAGCTAACACTCTGACATCATTACTTGTAGCATTACTTAGTTCATTAAATTAAAGCGAATAATTGTCTATAATAGCTTGATAGGCGACCACTACATTTTATGTCTGCTGGCAAAGCCTATATCAATAGTTATGCCTTTATAGTTCTTTAGAATTACTCATTTGTGAGTAGTCCAATCTTAGGCTAATGTAATAAAAAGCTAGTTTATAATAATTAAGAGGTTTGTGTACATTTTTTATTTCGTAACAAAAATTGCTAAATATAATTTTTCAGGCAAATTGTATCCATCCCGTCACAATATACTTGCATCCTTGCTTAACGATTCCTCCAGAATGAGCATGAGTCCATTCAGCAGGCCAAATTATAGTTTTTCCTTTTTTAGGTTTGACGTTTATACCATAATAATGGAATGACGTTTCTCCACCTTCTTCTACATCGTTTAAATAAGTCATGAAGGTTAAAACTCTGTGCATAGTAGAGGAACTACCTCTCTCAGTATGTACAGCACTGAAGTGACCCCCAGGTGAATATTTTTGTAAATTGAAGGTACCTATTTCCATTCCTTTTATTGTGTTCAGGAAAGGCCATTGTTCCTTGTAATCATTAAAACAATTTACAACATTTTTTATATAAGTATTGAAGATTTTATACTTTTCTTGTTCCAGTTGTTTTGGTTTAATAGGAATATCCGTTGTTTTTTTTTTACTTTCATCTATGCTTACACCTATGACCCCAGCACCTTGATCTGCAGGGTTTGCTTCAAAAAAATTTACTATTTCATCACAAATATCTGTGTCTTTAAGAATCCAAGAGCCAATAAAATTCGGCGTATTAGAGCTATTTGAAGTTTCAATTCTTTGCATCATTTTCTGTTATCCTTTTTAATTAAACCTATTTATAAACTTATACTTCCTTCAGTTTTTTGGATTAAAGATCGACCTTCTTCAAACTTGCCAATCTTTAACATACATTGACCCATCTCCGCACTTGCATTTGAAAAGTTCGGATTTATATCCAAAGCATTCTTATAAGCTGCTAGAGCTTCCTCTGGCTTGCCTTGACTTTGGAGAGTATTACCCAAGTTGTAGTGTGCGTCGGCATAATCAGGCTTGATGGCTAGGGCTTTCTTATAAGCTGCTAGAGCCTCCCTCGGTTTGCCCTGACCATCAAGAACACAACCCATGTTGTTATAAGACTCAGCATAATCAGGTTTGATGGCTAGGGCTTTCTTATAAGCTACTAGAGCTTCCCCTGGGTTGCCTTGATCATTAAGGACAGAACCCATGTTGTGATAGGCTGGAGCATAATCAGGCTTGATGGCTAGTGCTTTCTTAAAAGCCTCTATTGCCTCTTCTAGGTTCTTTTTTTCTTGTAGAGCAACTCCCATGTTGCTATATGTATCGGCGTAATCAGGCTTTAGGGATGAAGCTTTCTTGTAAGCCTGTATTGCCTCTTCCAGTTTGCCTTGATCTTGCAGGGCATTACCCAAGTTGTAGTGTGTGTCAGCATTATCAGGCTTGATGTTTAGGGCCTTCTTATAAGCTGCTATAGATTTTTCTAGCTTACCTAGATCTTGAAAGGCATTTCCCATGTTGCTAAAAGCTTCAGCATAATCAGGTTTAATTGCGAGGGCCTTTTTATAAGCCTCTATAGCCTCTTCTGGCTTGTTTTTCTCTTGTAGAGCAAGACCCATGTTGCTATATGTATCTGCGTAACCAGGCTTGATGGATATCGCCTGTTTAAAGTTACTGATGGCGGTATCTAGTTGTCCTAAACCCTGATAAGCGATGCCACTAATATTATACAGCATAACTGAATTAGGAAACTTACGCAGTAAACTCGTTGCCTGAATTAATGCTTGCTCAAGTTGACCTTGCTCATATAGATTTATCAGAATCTGGAGTCTATCTTGGGGCGGATCTTGGACATCAGATGCTTTACCAATAGTATTACCTAATAAAGCTTTTATACCGTCAATAGCCTTCTTATTCTTTGGGAACTTGTAAAGTATATCTTTATATATAGTTCTAGCTTCAACAAAAGAGCCTTCTTTAGACTTTTGTTTTGCCAATCTAAGTGCTGCATCAAGCTTTAAAGTATCTAAAATGTTACTCTCGATCTCTTGCATTAGAATACCTACTTATTGTGTAAATAATGAACTAATTTGAAGCAAAATATGTGCCAATTAAAAAATATGGATCGGCACGAGGTTTTTATTCTTTTTTTTTAGTAGCTACCTTTAACTAGGAATTTATTAACCTTAAGTGTAGCCAGTCCCCTGCGATGGAAAACATACCTTATTTTTTATATTGTGCGAAACTCTTTATATTTCGTCCCATGATATATTCCCCGGTGCAGACTGGTTCGAACAGGCTATTATTGGCAGATACGCCAAGATCGACCGGATCAATAACTGTATCTGTATGTGGGTCAAAAAACACGGGTATGGAATAGCGTGCGTGGCTGGTACGGTTGATGACGCGATGTATAGTTGAGGCAAATCGTTTGTTGCTCCATCGCGCCAACAGATCACCGATGTTGCAGACCAACGTGCCGGGAATAGGTGGCGCTTCGATCCAGTCTCCTGATTTCGCTCGCACTTGTAGTCCGCCACTGCTGTCTTGCAACAAAACGGTAAGCACTCCGAAATCCGTGTGGGGGGCAACGCCGAAGCGGGCCTCTGCATGGTCTTGTGGCGTCGACGCAGGGTAATAAACCATCTGCCCGCGTGCAAGGGGTTTGGCATAGGCTTTATCAAAGAAGTTGGCGGGCTGATCAAGACTCACGGCCACTGCCGCCATAACGCGGCGAGCCATTTGACAAACGGCATCGTAGTAGGGAGTTAAATCTTCATAAAGGCGAGGAAAATCTCTCGGCCATTGGTTCAGAGCACATAGTGGCTTACATGCTTGCACGTCCACATCATCGGCCTCAGTGTGCGGACCCCAAAAGAAAACCTCTTTGAGGTCATGGGTCTTTGATCCTTGCAGCCTCGACATCCCTTGCGCCAGCCAGCCGCGTTGATTTCTGTCCACAGCGACGGCTTGTTTTTCGACCTCGGGTAGTTCAAAAAATGCTTTGGAGACTGCAAACGCCTGTTCCATTAGGACTGAATCTATCCCATGGTTCGAGATATAAAAAAATCCATGATTTATCGCGGCATTGTAAATCGCGTCAGCAACGCTGTTGATGCCATCACCGGAAATCGCGCCTGAAACGTCGATCACAGGGATCATTTTAGCGTCAGTTGATTGGGTGTTTGCAAAATCATTCGGCATGAAAATTTCCTTTAAGAGCTTAAGTGGTTTAGCTGGATTAGCGCCGTACATGCCTAATCAATTTAAATGAGAATATCTGTAGTGGAAAGGTTTTTAGTATATTGCAATCCTGAAATTATGAATAGGCTTAAAGTTGAACTCCAATTAGGCAAAATAAAATTAACCAAATATTTTTAATAATCAACCTTAAGCTCATAATAAACGGCTTCATTCTAGCTAACGCTTTCCCGCAAAAACTGTGTTAGTGGTCCCAAACGCGGTCCCAAAAAATGGTCCAACCCACTCATATCATTGAATATATTCAGAAAAAGTTAGTAAAATGGCGCACCGGGGAGGATTCGAACCCCCGACCCCCTGATTCGTAGTCAGGTACTCTATCCAGCTGAGCTACCGGTGCACGATATTTTTATATTATACGGCTTTACTAATATGCAATACTTAAAAAAATAAATTAAGTTATTATGTTAAAAAAAACTTAACGATTAAAAGGTCAGGGTAGTATCTTGAGGAAATTTATAAAAACAGAGTGTGGTTTAAATAAATATGAAGAATTAAGAAATAAAAAAGGTTTTTATAATCTTTTAAGATTTTATTGGTTTATTTTTTTTGCATCAATAAGAGATAGTTTCAGCAATAAAAAATATTAAATTTAATGGTCGTGGTTATTATTAATATTCATTTTTTGAGTAACCCTTTCAACTTGAAAATCTACTACTATATCGCCTAAATTTTTGAAAACTAAAGTTACCTTTTGGTCCATATACTCTTCTAGAGGTTCTTTTAGTTGCGTAAACATAATGTGCAGGCTACCTTGCTCAAAAACTACAGAGCTATTTCCAGGAATTATTACTTTATTTACATGCTCCATGCTAGCAATTCCATTTTCATCAATCTTGCTTAGATGCATCATTGCTTTAGCAAAATCTGTCTTTACCATAATTAATTCATCAGTCTTATTTCTCTTATTGACTATTGTGAAATAGCCAGCAGCTGTTTTCATTTTTGAATTAAAAATTGGAATCATGGGATGTTTAATAGAAATTTCCTTAAGATCTATCTCGTGTGCATATGAGGTACTAAACATTTGCAATGAAATGCAAACAAGAACCGAAATGAGATTACATTTTATTTTTCTTATCATTACCTTTATTTAAGCATCTTATAAAATATTTGTAGTAAAAAAAATTCTTTAAATAAATTAAAAATAACTTTGTTACTTTTCAAACTTTGCTATCATCATTATTAATATCTAAATCTATGAGATTGTGGATGACTATTCCAAGATTATTAAAAGAAATCGAAAATAGAAAATCTGAAATAATTCAGCTAACCTCTGAACTTATAAAAATACCTACAGTAAATCCACCCGGAAAAAATTATAGGGAAATTTGTGAGTATTTGTCTAATAGGCTTAAAAGGTCAGGGTTTCATGTAAATATTCTCAGAGCTAAAGGAGCATTGGCAGATTCAGATAAATATCCTAGATACAACCTTATAGCTCGGCATCAAGGTACTTATTCAGGTCAATGTATTCATTTTAATTCCCACATAGATGTTGTTAATGCAGGTAATGGATGGACCAGGGATCCTTTTGGTGGAACAATAGAGGGTGATAAGATTTTTGGTCGAGGTTCATGTGATATGAAAGGAGGATTAGCTTCCAGTATTGTTGCAGCTGAAGCCTTTATTGCAATCTTTCCGAATTATTATGGGGCAATAGAAATATCAGCAACAGCTGATGAAGAAACCGGGGGTTATGGAGGGGTTGCCTGGCTTGCAGAAAAAGGCCATTTTAGTCCTAAGAAAGTCCAGCACGTCATTATTCCAGAGCCATTAAATAAAGATAGAATTTGTTTAGGACATAGAGGAGTGTGGTGGACAGAAATTGAAACTAAAGGAAGAGTCGCACATGGATCTATGCCTTTCTTAGGGGATTGTGCTATCAGGCATATGGGTGCAGTATTGGAAGAAATTGAAAACAATTTACTACCTAAACTTAATACAAAAAAAACAAAGATGCCGGTAGTTCCAGAAAAAGCAAAAAAATCTACTCTTAATATTAACTCTATTCATGGAGGGTTAGAAGAGGTGAATGAAACTTATAATGGTTTACCAGCACCCTTAGTTGCAGATAGTTGTCGAATGATTCTTGATAGAAGATATCTAGTTGAAGAGACATTAAATGAGGTAAAGTTAGAGATTTATGAAATCCTTGAAAAAGTCAAAAAAAATAGACCAAGCTTAGAGTATTCAGTTAAAGATCTTTTTGAAGTTAAGCCATCCTTCACTGATCCTAAATCTAACATAGTGAAAACAGTTGAAGATTCAATTTCTGAAA
This sequence comes from uncultured Alphaproteobacteria bacterium, assembly GCA_902570265.1. Lineage (GTDB taxonomy): Bacteria > Pseudomonadota > Alphaproteobacteria > Rhodobacterales > Rhodobacteraceae > CACIIZ01. The sequence goes on from CACFXF010000004.1 coordinate 98,332, forward strand.
TTTTAGGTGTAAAACCAGAACATGTTGTTTCTCCAGGATCATATGATCAAAAACATATTGATCGTATTGGTAAGTTAAAGAACTGTATTGCTTATGGTCCTGGAATACTGGAACTTGCGCACCAGCCTGATGAATTTATATTAATTTCTGATATGATGGATTCAGCAAAAATAATGGCAATGACTATTAGTAAATTATTAAATAAGAATATTATCAATTAATCATAAAAAGGGAGGTTATTATGAAAATATTGAAACCGTTGCTTACAATATTACTAACGGTAATGTGGTTGAGCCCACTTTATGCAGAGAAAAATTCTGTTGTTATTGGAATGCAATTAGAGCCACCTAATTTGGATCCAACTGGTGGAGCTGCAGCTGCAATAGATGAAGTTGTTTACTCAAATATATATGAAGGTTTAACTAGATTCAGGGCAGACGGATCTGTAACACCAGGTTTAGCTAAGTCATGGACTATATCAAACGATGGGTTAGTGTATACATTTAAACTTCAAGAAAATGTAAAATTTCATAATGGAAATAATTTTGATGCATTTGATGTTCAATTTTCAATTAATAGGGCTCGTGATGAAAATTCAACTAATGCTCAAAAGGGTCTTTTTAAGGGCATAAGATCGGTTGATGTAGTTAATTCAAGTGTTGTAAAAATTACGCTTTCAAATCCTAATGGAGGTTTCATAAGAAACTTGGCTTGGGGTGATGCAATTATTTTAGATCCAGACACTGCAGATAGTGCTGCCTCAGAACCAAATGGCACTGGACCATTTAAGTTTTCAAAATGGATAAAAGGAGATAGAGTTGAATTAGTAAAAAATAATGATTACTGGGGTGAAGCTATTGCTTTAGAAAAAGCCTCATTTAAATTTATTTCTGATCCAACTGCTGCTTTTGCAGCATTAATGGCAGGTGATGTAGATGCATTTCCTGTATATCCTGCTCCTGAAACTTTGGCACAATTTGAAGCGGATCCAAATTTTAATGTTATAGTTGGTTCTACTGAAGGAGAAACAATTCTCTCTACAAATAATAAATCTGAAAAGCTAAAAGATGTGAGAGTAAGAAAAGCAATTGCCCATGCTATCAATAGACAAGCAATAGTAGATGGAGCTATGTTTGGTTTTGGAACACCAATCGGAACTCATTTTGCTCCCCATCATCCTGATTATATAGATTTAACTGCTCAGTCAAATTATGATCCGGAAAAATCAAAATCTCTTCTTTCAGAGGCAGGGGTAAGTGATGGTCTCACGCTTTCCTTAAAACTCCCTCCTCCATCTTATGCTAGAAGAGGCGGTGAGATTATTGCCTCTCAATTAAGAGAAGTTGGTATTGAAACTAAAATTGAAAATTTAGAGTGGGCGCAATGGTTAGAGCAAGTATTTAAAGGAAAAGATTATGACTTAACAATTGTGAGCCATACTGAGCCAATGGATATAGGTATTTATGGAAATCCCAGTTATTATTTTCAGTATGATAGTCAAGAGTTTAGAAATCTTATGAACGCTCTAAATTTAGAAACTAATGATCAGGAAAGAAGTAAAATATTAAAAAATGCTCAAAAATTAATTGCTGATGATTATGTAAATGGATATTTATTTCAACTTGCCAAAACAGGTGTTGCCAATTCTAAATTAATTGGCTTATGGAAAAACTCTCCTACTCAAGCTAATGATTTAACAGGAGTAAGTTGGAGCAATTAACTCAAATGAATTGTTAATTTGAGTAAAACTTGAGCTAATTATTTTTATTAGTTAGCTCAAGTATTTGTTAAACCAAAAACTAATTATATAATCAAAAATGTTTTCATATTTTTTTTCAAGATTAAAAGTTTTAATTTTTAGTTTGTTTTTTGCATCTATAATTATTTTCTTTATGATTGAAATCATACCTGGTGATCCAGCATCGTTCATGCTTGGAATTAATGCAGAACCCGATACCATTAATGCTTTAAAAAAAGAGCTTGGTTTAGATGTTTCAGCATTAGAAAGATATTATAATTGGATTACAGGTATGTTTATTGGAGATTTCGGGGTTTCATACACATACAGGGTTCCTGTTTCAGAATTAGTTATGGCTAGAATTGGTGTTTCGATACCACTTGCATTGTATGCAATTTTATTATCGACCCTTATAGCTATTCCAATTGGTATCATTTCAGCTTCTAATCATGGAAGTTTTAAAGACTGGTCTTTTATGGGATTTACTCAACTCGGTATTGCTATTCCTAATTTTTGGTTTGCAATGGTTTTAGTTCTTATTTTTTCAATATATCTTAAATGGTTTTCAGCTGGAGGGATTCCAGGTTGGGATGAAGGTTTTTTCATTAATTTAAAAGCTTTAACACTACCAGCTTTTGCTCTTGCCTTACCTCAAGCTTCTATACTGGCTAGAATTATGAGATCTGCTTTAATTGAAACTCTAAGTCAGGATTACTTTAGAACAGCAAGAGCAAGTGGTTTAACTTTTTTTCAAGCTGTAAAAAAGCATGCTTTTAGGAATGCTTTAATTCCAGTTTTAACAATTATTGGATTGCAGTTCTCTTTTCTTATTGCAGGAGCCATTATTATAGAGAATGTTTTTTTTCTACCCGGTATTGGTAGATTAATTTTCCAAGGTATTGTTCAGAGGGATTTAATAGTAGTTGAAAGTCTAGTTATGCTTTTGGTTTTTTCAGTTATAATTGTCAATTTTTTAGTTGATATGGCTTACTTATATGTGGATCCTAGATTGAGGGTCAAAAAATGAAATTTCCAATTTCTTTCATTTTAGGGTTTTTTTTATCATTAATTTTTTTAGTTATAACGATTATTTCTTTTTTCTGGGTACCCCATGACGTTGAGACTTTAAATATAGCAAATAGGCTCAAGGAACCTAGTTTTGAAAATCTTTTGGGCACGGATCATTTTGGAAGAGATATCTTTTCTATGATAATGATTGGAGGACAGACTTCTTTATCAGTTGCTCTAATTGCAGTAAGTCTAGGACTAATTTTAGGTGTTCCTCTGGGGTTAATTTCTGCTTCATTGCGAGGTTCATTAATAGATGATATTATTATGAGAGGAAATGACCTTATTTTTGCTTTTCCATCATTAGTTATCGCGATTTTAATTACTGCAGTGTTTGGCCCTTCCGCTTTAAATGCAATTATAGCTATAGGAATTTTTAACATTCCAGTATTTGCAAGAGTAACAAGGGGTGCTGCAATATCTATTTGGACACTTGATTTTATTTCATCAGCAAGAATTGCTGGTAAAGGATCTTTTAGAATTTCTTTAGAACATATTTTACCTAACATATTGAATTTGCTTATTGTACAAGGAAGTATACAATTTAGCTTAGGAATTCTAGCAGAAGCTGGCTTATCATATGTTGGTTTGGGCGTGCAACCGCCAGCTCCTTCATGGGGAAGAATGTTAGCTGATAGTCAAACTATGATATCATTTGCACCCAACCTAGCTTTATTTCCAGGCATCACAATTATACTAGCAGTTTTGGGCTTAAATTTATTAGGCGACGGAACAAGGGATTTGATTGATCCTAGATTACAGGACAAAATAAAATGAGTATTTTGTCTATAAAGGATTTCAATTTATATATAAGAGAAAAACAAATTCTTCATGATATTTCATTTGATTTAAATCAAGGAGAAGTATTAGGCATAGCTGGGGAATCTGGCTCAGGTAAAAGCCTTACTGCACTTTCAATTCTAAATTTACTTCCAAATTATTCTAGGAAAAATGGTTTTATATATTTTGATAATAAATGTATCAGTAATTTCAATGATAGAGAAATGTGTAAGATTAGAGGAAAAGAAATTTCTCTTATTTTTCAAGAACCAATGACAGCATTGAACCCTTTAAAAACTATTAAAGAGCAAGTTGCTGAACCTCTAATGGTTCATGGGAATTGTTCAAAGAAAAAGTCTTTAGATATAGCTACTTATTATCTGGCAAAAGTAGAATTACCAAGAAATTTAATAGCTAATAATACTTATCCTCATGAATTATCGGGAGGTCAACAGCAAAGAGTTTTGATAGCTAAAAGTCTTGTTTTAAAACCAAGAATTATAATTGCAGATGAACCTACAACGTCTTTAGACGTTACAACGCAAAAAGGTATCTTAGATTTGTTAAAAAACCTTGTTAATCAAAATGGCATATCTCTATTGCTGATAACTCACGATTTAGCTGTACTAGCCCAAAGTGCAGATAGAGTAGCTATTATGAAATCTGGAGAAATTCTAGAAATTGGAGATTTAAAGAAAATTTTCAAAACGAAGAAACATTCTTATACCAGAAAATTATTAGATTCTGTTAATTACTCTCCAATAAAAAAAGATACAGCATCAAAAAAAATTTTACTATCTGTTAACTCTATAAGCACAAGTTATTATAATAGTAGAAGTCTTTTTTTCAAAAAGGAAAATACTTCTAAAATTCTTAATGATATTAGTTTCAAAATTTATGAAGGTGAAATTCTTGGAGTGGTTGGAGAATCTGGGTCAGGTAAGTCAACACTAGTAAAAACAATTTTAGGATTGCAAAATATTGAAAAAGGCGAAATTTTAATAAAAAATCGAAAAGTAGAAGCAAATAAATTTAACGATCTTAAAATTCGTTCTATGATGCAAGTAGTTTTTCAAGACCCTTATGGTTCTTTTAATCCAAGACATCGAATAAAAAGATTGATTGCAGAGCCTTTTTTTCTTCTTAATACAATTCCTACAAAAAAAGATATTGACGAAAAAGTTTGTCTTGCTTTAGAAGAAGTGGGTTTAAGTCCAAACGACTCTAATAAGTTTATTCATGAATTTTCTGGGGGACAAAGACAAAGAATAGCTATAGCTAGGGCTCTTATTATCAAACCTAAGCTTATAATTCTAGATGAAGCTGTTTCCTCTTTAGATGTCACAATTAAAGCTCAAATTTTAGATTTACTAGTTGAATTAGCTGATAAACATACTTTGACTTATTTGTTTGTTAGTCATGATCTCTCTGTTATACAAAATATTGCTAATAGAGTAATTGTAATCAGAAAGGGTGAAATTGTTGAGGAGGGAAAAGCTAAGCATGTATTATCAAATCCAGAAGACTGCTATACTAAAACTTTAGTGGAAGCAATACCAACGATATCAAAAAAACTACTTAATGGAGGCCAAATTGTTAAATGAAAATTTATGGTACCCAACTGATAAAATTTTTATAAATGGTAAGTGGAAAGATTGTTATTCAGAAAAAACACTTTTTTTAGAGAATCCTTCTAATGGTGAGATCATTGCTAAAATCACAGATTCTGATGAAAGAGATGTCGATGAAGCAGTAAAATCTGCCTCTAATGCACTAAGAAGTTCTTGGGGTAATTTAAGCGCCACTGAGAGGGGAAGGCTACTGTTTAAATTATCTGAATTAGTCAAAAACCGATTGGATAATCTTGCATTTATTGAGGCACTTGACGTTGGTAAACCACTAGAGCAAGCAAAGAATGATGCTGTTGCATTAGCTCGTTATTTTGAATTTTATGGAGGTGCATGTGATAAAATAATGGGTGAAACTATACCCTATTTAAAAGATTACACAGTCTATACACTAAGAGAACCTCATGGCGTAACGGGGCACATCATACCTTGGAATTATCCTATGCAAATCATTGGTCGTACTTTAGGTGCTTCTCTTGCAATGGGTAACGCATGTGTTTTAAAACCTTCTGAAGAAGCATGCTTAACTGCACTTGCTATTGGAGAGCTGGCAAATGAAGCTGGTTTCCCAGAGGGGTCAATAAATATAATTCCGGGTCTTGGTGAAAAAGCTGGAGCAAGTCTGATTAGTCATCCAGACATTGCTCATATATCATTTACTGGTTCTGTTGAAATTGGAAAAACTATACAATCTGAAGCGGCAAAAAATTTAGTTCCTGTTACACTGGAGCTTGGAGGAAAATCTCCTCAGATTGTATTCGAGGATGCAAATATAGATAAAGCTTTACCTTTTTTAATAAACGCAGGTATTCAGAATGCGGGACAAACATGTTCTGCTTCTTCAAGAATTTTGGTTTCAAAGAAAATTTATTCAGAAGTAGTAGAAAAAATGTCTTCATCCTATTCCAAATTAAAAGTAGGCCAGGCTCTTGAGGACAAAGACTTAGGACCAGTAATTTCAAACAGGCAGAAACAAGTAATTCAAAACTACTTAAATTATTCTAAAGATTTAGAATGTTTTGCAGAAGGTCATTTTAATAGAGATTTACCTAAAAAAGGCCATTATGTACTACCTAAATTGTATGGAGATGTTAAATACTCACATAAACTTGCTCAGGAGGAAATTTTTGGTCCAATTCAAGTAATCATCCCTTTTGAAGATGAAGAAGATGCTATAAAAATTGCTAATAGTACAAAGTATGGACTAGTTGCTTCAATATGGACTTTAGACGGAGCAAGACAAATGAGGGTTGCAAAAGCCATAAAATCTGGTCAAGTTTTTATAAATAATTATGGAGCGGGAGGTGGTGTAGAGCTACCATTTGGAGGGTCAGGCTATTCTGGACATGGTCGAGAAAAAGGATTTGAGGCTTTATATGGGTTTTCAACTTTAAAAAACAATTGCCGCAATGCATGAATAGGGAGGTGAATATATTATTATGAGATTAAGTGATAAAATAGCCATTGTATCAGGGGGAGGATCTGGTTTTGGATCAGGTATTGTAAGAAAATTTGCTAAAGAGGGTGCTAAAGTAATTGTTGCAGATATACAAATAGAAAATGCAAAGAAAGTAGCACATGCAGCTGGAGGTGTTGCTGTTGAAGTAGATGTATCTAATTCACTGAGTTTTAAAAATTTAGTAAGTACCACTTTGGAAAAATTTGGTAAAATTGATATAATGGTCAACAATGCAGGTATTACTCATACCCCAAAAAAAATGGAAGATATCAGTGAAGAAGAATTTGATAGAATATTTTCAGTAAACTCAAAGTCAGTTTTTTTATGTGCCAAGTATCTTGTTCCATTAATGACTTCTAATGGGGGTGGAAATATTCTAAACATAGCTTCAACTGCCGGTATTTCACCACGTCCTAACCTAAGTTGGTATAACGCCACTAAAGGCTGGATGATAAGTGCAACTAAATCAATGGCTATAGAGTTAGCTCCAAAAAAAATAAGAGTAAATGCTTTGGCCCCTGTAGCAGGTGAAACCCCGTTATTAAAAAGCTTTATGGGTGGTGATACGCCTGAAAAAAGAGAGAAATTTTTATCGACAATTCCAATTGGTAGGTTCTCAACTCCAGATGATATGGGTAATGCAGCATGCTTTTTATGTTCAGAGGAAGCATCTATGATTACTGGGGTCATTTTGGAAGTAGATGGAGGACGCTGTATTTAATGAATTTTTTTAAACCTGGATCAAAAAACTTAATAACGGATGTCAAAAATCTTTTCATAGGAAATTCTGAAAATGAATTGATCAATACTGGTTCTACAATTTTATCTTGTAGTGATAGATTTACTGCAAGTTACAGGGTTTTAGGTGGAGCTCCAGGAACAAGAGAAACTGATTTACTGGAACCAGATAAGTTAGTAGAAAAAATTGATGCTTTGGTTTTATCTGGCGGCTCTGCTTTTGGGTTAGAGGCTGCATCTGAAACTGTGAATCTTCTCCGGAAAGATAATAAAGGCTATGTAGTAGGTAATAATAAAATACCAATTGTTCCAGGTGCAATAATTTTTGATCTGATGAATGGAGGAGAAAAAACTTGGGAAAAAAATCCTTATACTGATTTAGCTATCCAAGCATATAATGATTTGAGTTCCAGTTTTAAATTAGGCTCCTATGGTGCTGGGAAGGGTGCTACTGCAGGCAGTATAAAAGGTGGTTTAGGATCGGCTTCTCTTGTGATAGACAATAAATATACTGTTGGAGCATTGATAGTCGTTAACTCATTTGGAAGTGTCGTTGTGAATGATACACCACATTTTTGGGCTGCTCCTTTTGAACATGAAAATGAGTTTGGAGGATTTGGAAGTTCAAATAAATTTGAACCTTTTAAAGAAGTAGAGAGAGCTTCACCAGATGATTTTAAGAAAAATACAGTCATCGGAGTTGTTGCCACGGATGCCAAATTGTCTAAAGCTCAATGCAAAGCATTAGCTACTGTTGCACATGACGGTATTACAAGAGCAGTTTTCCCATCACATACAACCTTTGACGGTGATTTGATTTTTTCTGTTTCAACTGGAGAAAAAGAATTAGAAGAGAATTTTAATGATCTACTTTATATCAACCAAGCTGCAGCTCTATGTGTATCAAGATCTATTGCACGTGGTGTATATCATGCTTCAAATTCTCCTATTGATACATTTCCTTCTTATAAAAATAAATTCAAAATAAAGGATTTATAATTTGTTCAAAAATTTTTCACAGGACTCTCATTACTCCTGGTTTAGACTTTTAATAACATTCCTTATCGGAACATCTTTAAATATAGGTATGTGGGCTATTGTAATTGTTCTCCCTGATATTCAAAAAGAATTTAACTTTAATCGTGGTGAGGTTTCAGTGTTATTTTCATTTACTATGGTGGGGTTTGCATTAGGAAATTTTATTTTAGGTAAATTGGTTGATAATTATGGTATAATACTCACACTACTTTTTGCTTCTTTTACAGTAGTTTTAGGTTTTTTAATTTCAGCTTTTAGTTACTCATTAATTTTACTTAGTTTTTGTCATGTTATGATTGGTTTTGGGACAGCAGCTGGTTTTGGACCACTTATGTCAGATATATCCTTCTGGTTTTCTAAAAGACGCGGAATAGCTGTATCAGTAGCAGCCTCTGGAAATTATTTTTCAGGTATTATTTGGCCAACTTTAATTTCTGCAGTTTTTATTAATTCGTTTGATTGGAGATTTTTATATGTTTTATTTGGAATAATAGCCGTAATTTTAACTATTCCACTTTCTTTTTTATTAAGAAAAAAAATTGATAAAAGCATCTTAGATAAAGAAACTACTGAGGCCAACCAAAAACTGACGGAGAAATTTATTTCTCCTCGGTTACTATTAATTATTTTGATTTTGGCAAGCATTGCTTGTTGTGTTGCCATGTCAATGCCACAAATACATATAGTTGCTTTATGTGTAGACCTTGGTTTTAGCCCTATCGTTGGAACTAATATGCTTTCTTTAATGTTAGCAGGTGGAGTCATTTCAAGAATAATTTCAGGGGTAGCCGTTGACTATTTTGGTGGTTTCAAGGTTTTATTAGCTGGATCCAGTTTGCAATGCCTGGCTTTATTTTTATATCTACCTTTCGATGGTCTAACATCTTTATATTTAGTGAGTCTTATTTTTGGGTTAGCACAAGGTGGTATTGTACCTAGCTATGCTGTAATATTAAGAGAGTATTTGCCTCCTCAAAATATTGCTTCAAAGATTGGAATAGTACTTATGGCAACTATTTTTGGAATGGCATTCGGTGGTTGGGTCTCAGGGTTTATTTTTGATTTAACTGGTTCTTATAGTTTAGCTTTTTTAAATGGTATTATTTGGAATTTTATTAATATTCTTTTAATAATTTATTTAATGTTTAAAGGAAAAAGTAATAAAACTTTGGTTGCAATACAAAATTAACAATATCTTTCAGGTCCAATCCATTGAATGTCTGAATATCTATCACCATGTGCCCATCCGACAGGAAGAGTTTTTTCAATTTCATCTATATCAGTTTGATTTAAGTTCTTTTCAGTACCTTTTATCATTTCTTTTAAATGAATAGTAGATCTAGTTCCAGGAATAGGGATGATATGCTCATCTTTTGCAATTAACCAAGCAATTGCTAATCCAGCAGTGCTAAGTCCGTAGTCTTTAGCTAGCTTTTTAAAGCCTTTCACTGCTTTAATATTTTCACTAAGATTTGGTTCCAGAAATCTAGGATTAACTTTTAAAAAAGGACTTTCTTTAACTCGTTCAGGGGTGGGTGGTTTATCTGTTAATAATCCTCTACCAACTGGGGAAAAAGCTATAAATGCTGTTTCCAATTTTTTAGTTTTTTGTAAAAGGCCAAGTTCTGGAAATCTCGTAGATAAAGAGTACTCAGATTGTACTGCTCCCACATGATGAATATTATTTGCTTTTTCTAGTGAAACTGGTGAAATTTCAGAAAAACCGAACTGATTAATTTTACCTTCTTTTTTAAATTCAAGTAATGTTTCTACAACGTCCTCTATTGGAGTTTTTCCATCTCTTCTATGGATATAATATAGGCCTATATTTTCTACTCCAAGTCTTTGTAGAGATTTATCAAGTTCTGAAGTGAGATAGTCTTTTGTATTATCAAATTCTGGTGGACCACCAGGTTTTGTTTTTATACCTCCTTTTGTAGCAATATGAAAAAAATTACGATCCTTTTTTCCAATTGAAGAAAGAAATTTACCAATTCTAGTTTCAGAAATCCCCATACCATACATATTAGCGGTATCGATATGATTCACGCCAAAATCCATAGCAGTTTTAAGTATTTCGAATGACTGGTTGGTATCTGTTTGACCATAAAAGTCACTAAATGACATTGCTCCAATACCTAGAGCAGAAATTCTTGGCCAATTCTTTCCTGGGCTACGAGTTAACATATTTTACCTTTAAAAAAAAATTAAAAACTATATCTCTTCTGTATAACAAATTTTTTTTTCTTATAACAAGATAAATTTAAAGGAGTTTAACATGCATTGGCAAATCTATCTATCTGGTGAAATTCATACAAGTTGGCGAGAAGAAATCATTGCTGCAGCTGAAAAGGAAAACTTACCAATAAAGTTTTTTGCCCCGGTGACTGATCATGCCGCTTCAGATGATTGTGGAGTAAAAATTCTAGGTAATGAAGAGACTAAGTATTGGCATGATAATAAAGGGGCTAAAATAAATGCTATTAGAACTAGAAAAGGGATAGAAGAATCTGATATCGTAGTTGTAAAATTTGGAGAGAAGTATAAGCAGTGGAATGCTGCTTTCGATGCTGGTTATGCTGCTGCGCTAGGAAAATCATTGATAATAATGCATCAAGATGATTACCAACATGCTCTTAAAGAAGTTGATGCATCTGCTTTGGCAACTGTAAAAAACAACAGAGAATTATTAGATATTTTCAGATATGTAATTACAGGTAAATTAGTAGAATAAAATTATTATTGAATATCTAGATAGAATCAGATTAGTGTTAATATATGCTAAGGATTTTATTTACATTTTCCATTTTTGTTTTTTTTTCTTCCTGTAACACTATACCTACGAGCACTTCTGTTTATGGAACTACTCCAAATGAGACTACACCACTTAGAGGATTTACTAAAGTTTCAGTACATCCTGACAAGCTATTAAAAATAAATACAAATTGTGATTTAGCTATGCGTATACAAATCGTACAATCAAAAAATTATGCTGAAACAATTATGGAACTAAAAAATCGTGCACTAATAATAGGTGGTAACGCTATATCACTTTCAACAATGAAGGAATATAATAGTTCTACATATTTAATTGGGAAAATTTATCTATGTAGTAAAAAACCCTTCCATCTTCATCCACATCCAATAGGTATATAAATAACCAAAAAACTAATCGTTAATTTTTAAAGCGTTTACAAATGCTTCTTGTGGAATCTCAACCTTCCCAAATTGGCGCATTCTTTTTTTTCCAGCTTTTTGTTTTTCAAGTAGTTTTCTCTTTCTAGTAATATCTCCACCGTAACATTTTGCTGTTACATCTTTTCTTAAAGCTGATATTGTTTCTCGTGCAATTATACGACCGCCTAAAGAAGCTTGAATTGGTATTTTAAATAAATGCTGGGGTATTAAATCTTTTAATTTTTCACACATGCTTCTGCCCCTCATTTCAGCTCTATCTCTGTGAACAATAATTGAAAGTGCATCAACAGGTTCATCATTAACTAGAATTTGCATTTTTACGAGATTGTCCTCAACATACTTTGTAATTTCATAGTCAAAACTTGCGTATCCTTTAGTCACAGATTTCAAACGATCATAAAAATCAAAAACTACTTCATTTAGAGGTAAATCATATACGGCCATAGCTCTTGAACCTACATATGTTAAATCTAATTGTATCCCTCGACGATCCTGACATAATTTCAATACTTCCCCTAGGTAATTGTCAGGTACTAGAATAGTTGCCTTAATTCTTGGTTCTTCAATATGTTGAATCTTTACTGCATCAGGTAAATCGGCGGGGTTATGAATTTCCAATTTTTCATTATCTGTTTTTAAAACATGATAAATAACGGATGGAGCAGTTGTAATAAGATTAATGCTATACTCTCTTTCTATTCTATCACGAACTACTTCCAGATGAAGTAATCCTAAAAATCCACATCTAAAACCAAAACCTAATGCAGCCGAACTTTCCATTTCATAGCTAAATGAAGAGTCATTTAGAGCTAATTTATCAATTGCTTCTCTTAGTGCTTCAAATTCAGAACTATCTACAGGAAATAGACCACAAAATACTACAGGCTGTGCAGGTTTATATCCTTCTAGGGGTTCTGTGCAACTTTTATTTTGATGAGTTATTGTATCACCAACACGCGTATCCCTGACTAGTTTAATTGATGCCGTAAATACGCCTATCTCA
>CACFXF010000005.1 GCA_902570265.1 uncultured Alphaproteobacteria bacterium
GTTACATTAACTGACTTATGTCCTAAGTAAACAGAAATTTCTTTCATGCTCACCCTACCAGATTTTACCATTTGAATTACTTGTGGATAATATATAAATTTACAAATAATATATTTTGTAAAATTAATACTAATTAGTAGTAAAATTTTTTAGCTCTAAATGAATGAGGTATAAAATGAAACGTCTCTTAACCATAATTGTAGTCTTAATAATATTAGTAGCAATAATTTTTGGAGGGTTTCAATTCCTTAAATCAAAAGATTTGGCATACCAAGAAAGTCGTGCTGTTGAATTTCTAAAAATTATCTCATCTCCAGACAAAATGGAAATGAGAATAGCATCAGATTTGGTAGATTTAACGTATGACTGGGATAATTGGGATACTAGAAATGAAAATAGCATTGAAAATATAAAGAATAGTTTTGCCCAAGTTGGTGGAGTTAATACTGCAGACGGTTCTTCATTTATTTATATAACCAGTATTTTTTCACAGCATGACTATAGTCCTATAGGAAGGAAAGCACTTTATACTGGATTCAGTGGAAAAACTGTAGCTAATTTTAAAAATCCAGAAGGCTGTGATTTCAGTGGTGAAATCATGACGATAGACGGAAATGTTTATTCACTAAAAACTAAAAATTTAGATAAGTGTGGTATTGCTTTTAATTTTGATTAGTAAATAGAATCATTCCTTAGGTTTAAATAATTCAGCGGTTGCAGATCCTTCAGAAAAGTGTCTATTTTCACACTTACCATATTCACATAGATAATCTAAAGGGATTTTTCCATCTTTATCCTTTGCAAATATGTCTGCACCAGCTGCTAATAAATGTGTCACAGTCTCAGGAGTTATACCACTTACCATATGAAATGGTGTTCTACCGTCTTTTCTTTTTGCATTAACATCTGCCCCATTCATTATAAGGGTATAAACAATATCGGACTGGTGTTCCGGGAAAGGGTTCATAACTGCTGCATGCAATGCAGTACCTCCGCTTTCTGGAAATATATTTTCTGCTGATGCTAATGTTACATCAGCTCCTTTAGATATTAAAAATTCAACATTAGCTTTAGTGCTTAACAATGATGCAGGAATTAATGGAATAATAAGTTTATCATCTTCTCCACATAACACATTTAAGTCAAAATTTTCCAGTTCATTTTCAATATCGGAAATCTGAACATCAGGATTCCAGAAATCATAATCATAAAGTTTATTACACTCAGCAAATAACATTGAGCTATAAAATAAAAAGAAAATAAAAACGAATCTCATAATAATATCCTCAAAAGATAAATTTTATACTATTTCAAGAAAAGTGAAACACTTTGAAACAAAGTGGGCGAGTCAACTCGTCTAAGTCATTGAAATCATTACATAAACTCTCCCCTAGGGCGTACCAATTAAATCGTTTAAAATCAATAAATTAGGTGAAAAACTCGCCCCATTTCTCAGATAATGCTATTTGCACTTGTTTCAAGAAATAAAATCCCCGATCACACTAGCAGATTCTTTCATAAAATTGGTAGAGTATTTCGCATATGCTCAACATATTACAGTAAATAAACTTTAACTATCTAGCACCTTCTATCTTTAATAATTGTTATTCTATTCATGCACCTATAATTAGGAAGATAATCAGCAATGGCGTAATGCATTGTAACTCTATTATCCCACATAGCCATATCACCTGTTTTCCAATTCCAGCGAATTTGATCCTCAGGTTTATTCATATGATTTGTTAAAAATGTTTTTATTGCATTACTTTCATTAATAGTCTTTCCAATTATATGTGAAACAAATGTCTCGTTAAAATTAAGATATTTTTTTCCACTAGCTGGATGTTTCTCAATTAGACTACGTATGTTTTGACCAAATTTAGACATTCCTTCATTTAAACGCTCAACACCAGATTTACCATCCAAAGATTGTGCAAACGTGTTTCTAAAGTCCCCCATGTCGTGGATGCATTTAATCTTCTCAAAATCTTTTTTCATTCCAGAAGAAAGTCTTTCATAAGCTGCATAACAACTAGACCAAAGTGTGTCACCACCTATTTCTGGTACAGAACGGGCAACCAGTACTGAAGCAAACGGCTGTTCCTGTTTAAAAGTTAGATCTGTGTGCCAAGCATCGGTGTCAGGTGGAGAATTTTTATCATTTTCAAGTTTAACTATTCTACTAAAACCTTCAACACTGGGATAAACTGGATGAGGTTCATCTAATTCACCAAAATTCTCTGAAAACTGCAAATGCACCATCGGAGAGATACTGGTGTTCCTAAAAAAGATAACTAGATTTTCAATTAAAATCTCATAAATTTGATCAAAAACATTTTTCTCTATAGGTTCTGAAAAATTAACACCTTCAATGATTGCTCCAATTGTAGGTGTTATTTTTTTTACTTCGATCATTTAATCATAAATATGGAAATTATTTTGCATAAACTATTCCTGTCACATTAACTGACTTGTGTCCTAAGTAAACAGAAATTTCTTTCATGCTCACCCTACCAGATTTTACCATTTGAATGATTGTAGATTATATATATTATCAAATGTAGTAGTTTATAAATTAAATACTCAAAAACTAATACCCTTCAAAGCAAAGAAAATTCTCTTTTTATTGTAAAAGTGTAGTAATTTCCTAAGAAGAAATTTTAATTTTTTGGAAAGAAAATATAATGAAAAATGTTCTTATAACTGGTGCAAATAGAGGCTTAGGCTTGGGATTTACTAAAAAATTTCTGGAAAAAAATGTAAAAGTTTTTTGTACAACTAGAAATATTTCTAAATCAAATGACTTAATGGAATACCAAAAAAAATATCCTAATTATCTGGAAATTTGTGAACTGGATTTAATAGCAGAAAATTCATCTAATGTTTTAACTAATTTCTTAAATGATAGACCTATCGATATTTTTATAAATAACGCTGGAATTATTGGAGATTCAAATCAGCATTTTAAAGGAGTATCATCCAATTCCTGGTTAGAGGTTTTGAAAATTAATTTAATAGCACCTCTTTTAATAACACAATCAATAATAAGAAATATTGAAATAAGTGTTGATAAAAAGATATATTTTATAAGTTCAAAAGTTGGTTCAATAGATGATAATAGAGGTGGAGGTATGTATATTTACAGATCATCTAAGACTGCTCTTAATCAAGTGGTAAAATCACTTTCAATAGATTTAAAACCTTTAGGAATATCAGTTATATCACTTCATCCAGGATGGGTAAGAACCGATATGGGAGGACCTAATGCATTAATTTCAGTTGATGAAAGTATAAACGGTATGATGTCAGTAATTTCTAATACTAACATCAAAAATAGCGGACAATTTTTAAATTATGATGGAAGTGAGATACCTTGGTAAATATAAAAGCATATTTATAAAAATTAACCTTAATTTACTACCAAACTTTAGGAACAAATTTTTGGCTGTCAATTGGAGGCCTAGATAGTTTTTTAATCTCTCTTCTTTTTGGTAATTTAACTTTTGTTTTCTTAAAGTCTGCATATTCAAATTGACTCAGCAAATGCTTAATGCAATTTAATCTTGCTCGTTTTTTTTCCTCCCCATCAACAACCCACCATGGACTTCTATCTGTATCAGTATGTTCAAACATCAAATCTTTAGCTTTACTATATTCTACCCATCGATTTCTTGATTCTAAGTCCATAGGGCTTAATTTCCAATTTTTCAATGGATTAGTAGCTCTTTCCTGAAATCTTTTTTCTTGCTCTTCATCACTTACCGAAAACCAATATTTTAATAATTTGATCCCATCTTGTATTAATAAATTTTCAAAAATTGGACAAGAAGTTAAAAAATTATTGTATTGGGCTTCAGAACAAAAACCCATAACTCTCTCAACTCCAGCTCTATTATACCAACTTCTGTCAAAAATTACTATTTCACCTGCAGTTGGAAGATGCTGAATATATCTTTGAAAATACCACTGTCCTTTTTCTCGATCAGTTGGAGTACCAAGAGCAACAACTTTACAAAGCCTTGGGTTAAGTGGGGAAATTATTCGAGAAATTGCACCACCCTTACCAGCTGCATCTCTACCTTCAAAAATAATGGCTACTCTTTTCCCAGTTTTTTTTACCCACTCCTGTAATTTTATTAACTCGAAATGAAGACGTTGCAACTCACCTTCATAATCTTTTTTTGAAAGTTTTTTTATAATATTTTTCTTATTTTTTGATTTATTACCCATTTTATTATCCTTTTAGGAATAATTAGTTATAAAATAATTATTTACTTATTCTTGATTAGGTTACTTTATAAATTAAAAAAATTACAAGAAAATTTTGTAAATAAAAAATAAATAATCTTATTTGATAAAAGTTATTTGATGTATTTTAAATCTGATACTATATTAATTGTGGGGAGTGCTTCAAAAATATGCTTTTATCTGAGAATTTTATAGAAAAAAGAAATTCACAATTTAATCTTTGTGAAAAAGAAGAAATCATTCATGTAGTAAATAAGTTACGCTTTTTAATGATTGATTGTAGAAAAGAATCACGCATTAGTATCGATGAAGCTTGTAAATTGATTCAAATAGATAAGAAAAAATCAGCTAATTATTTTGCTTATAATATTTTAAGAACTCTTGAAGAGGTTATTGGAAAAAAACCTGTTTTTAGAAATCCAGGCGAGCAAACCCTAAGTTTTGACGAACAATGGATAGCTAGTCTTATAAATAGTTATCTATCGAATGATCAAACAAGTATAAAATTTTTAATTAATAGTAGGGTAGAAAATTTGAACAAAAGGTCCTATATATCTTTTTTAGTCGATGGTCTTGTAAAGGACCTCCGATCTTTATAGCAATAAAGGAGATGCCAATGGGACAGACAGAAAGAGTTTTAAGTGTTGACTCAAAAAATGAAATTTCAGAAGCACTGAACCAGAGTATTTCGGAATTGGTAGTAACAACAATGATGGCTCAAAATTTTCATTGGAATGTTACTGGAATGGCTTTTGGTCCACTTCATGAATTATTCCAAAAAATATATGAAGATCACTTTGAAGCTCAGGACGAGTTAGCAGAAAGAATTAAGGCAATTGGAGGACATGCTAATGGTATGTTGGGGAAAATGGTTGCTGACTCAAAAGTTTTGGAAAGTGATGGTAAAATAAGCGATAAAGAAATGATCAAAATCTTAGCAGAAGCTGAGACAACTGTATCTTCTACATTAAGTGGTGTTGCAGCAGTTGCAGAGAAAAATGGTGATTTATTAACTCAGGACTTGGCCATTACTAGAGGGCAAGTCCATGAAAAATTTGCTTGGTTACTTAGTGCTCATCTGAAATAATTAAATTTTCAAAATTTATATCTTTTTTATCACATTTTTTTTGGTAAATTTTTTCCCAGTGTTTAAATTTACCAAAAGCCTTTTGTTGGCTATAAATTAAATTGATAAATTTCTTCTTATTATAGTTAGATTTTAATTTTTTGAATAACTTCTTTTGATTTTTTGTCATTGAACAACCAATACAATGGTGTTTGAATTTGTATTTACAAATATCTATGCAGGGGCTTGGAATTTTCATACTTACTATAACCAGAAAAATTATGATCATCACTGTGGAGTTAGATTAACTGAAATTAAACCTTATTAATTATACAAAAAAGATTTTATATTTTAAGCTTAATAAATATTATATATATCATAAACCGATACTTTATTTACAAAAAATAAAAATTAAAACCTTTCATTCTATAATAATTTTCCCATAACTACCGCTGTATCGGCCATTCTGTTAGAAAAACCCCATTCATTATCATACCAGGATAAAATCCTAGTCATCCCTGATGATAACACCTTTGTTTGTTGTGCGGCAAAAATAGATGACTGTGGAGAATGATTGAAGTCAGCAGAGACTAAAGAATTTTCATCATATCCTAAAATACCATTCAAATATCCTTCTGATGCTTCCCTGATGACATTGTTTATCTCATCAACAGAAACAGGTTTTTCAGTCAAAAACTTTAAGTCAACACAAGATACATTAGGTGTAGGAACTCTAATTGCAGCACCGTCCATTTTACCTTCTAATTCAGGCATGACAAGAGAAACTGCTTTCGCAGCCCCAGTAGAAGTTGGAATCATACTTAAAGCTGCAGCTCTTGATCTGTAAAGATCTTTATGCATTGTGTCTAATGAAGGTTGGTCGCCCGTATAACTATGAATAGTTGTCATATATCCTGTTGTAATACCAAAATTTTCATGCAAAACTTTTGCTACAGGAGCAAGACAATTTGTAGTGCATGAAGCATTAGAAACAATTATGTGGTCTGAAGTTAAGCTTTTGTGATTCACTCCATATACAATTGTTTTGTCAGCACCGTTGGACGGAGCAGAAACTAGGACTCTTTTTGATCCATTTTTTAAGTGCAAAGATGCTTTTTCATTATCAGTAAAAATTCCTGTGCACTCCAGTGCAATATCAACATCTTTCCATTGTAAATTTGCTGGGTCTCTCTCTGAAGAAACGTTTATTAACCCTAAACCAGTATCAATTTTACCGTTAGAAACTTCTACTCTGCCAGGGAACCTACCATGAATACTATCGTATTTTAATAAATGAGCATTAGTTTCTACAGGACCCAAATCATTAATTTCAATTACAGCAATATCTGTTCGACCAGATTCTAGAATTGCTCTTAATACATTTCTACCAATTCGACCAAAACCATTTATTCCAACCTTAATAGTCATCACATTCCTCCAGTAGATAATTCGATATACGCCTTATGACGTATTTGATTTGAAAGTCAATATGAGTATTCTAAAAAAAAGTTTTTTACTTAAATCTATCTCTTAAAGAGTACCATAGCATTCCTAAAACCAATAAAGGCCATTGAAAATTTGAATTTCCAGGGAAGGGTTTTATTGGGATGTTATTCATAAAATTGAATCTTTTTGAATCTCCTTCAATTAACTCAGCAATAATCTTTCCTGCTAAAACGGATAATGCTACTCCATGCCCAGAATATCCAGAAGCTGAGAAAACATTTGGTTGTATTTTGGCAAAATAAGGAAGACGATTCCTAGTTACAGCCAAAGTGCCCCCCCATGCAAAATCGATTCTAGTATTTTCAAGTTGTGGATAAACTTTTAGCATTTTTTTTCTAACAAATGTTTTTATGTCTTTTGGAAAACGATACGTATAATTTTCTCCACCTCCAAATATTAGTCTGTTATCTGGAGAGGGTCTAAAATAATTTGGCACAAACTTATTATCAGCCACAGCATAATTATTGTTTAAAAAGGAATTTAGTAAATTATTTCCTAAAACTTCTGTAGTTAGAATGAAATTATTTATAGGCATAACTCTTGAAGAGATATTTGGTTCTAAATTGCCTAAATAGCCATTACACGCAATTATGAGATAATCACTAACAACAGTATAGCCATTTGAGATAGATATAGTATTTTTCTTACCATAATCAATTTTTTCAACACAGCATTTTTCAAAAATTTGTACATTATTTTTTTTTGCAGCAGTCCCTAAGCCTTGTACAAATTTAAGTGGGTTCATATGCCCAGCTCCAAAATCTAGGCAACCACCATAGTAGAGTTCTGTATCAATAATTGTTGAAAGTTCAGATGATGAGAGTTTTTGAATTTTAGTATACTGATACTTTTTTTTTAGATTATTTACTTCATCAAATAAATTATTAGTATCTTTTCTATTTATGGTCGCATTTATAATTCCAGGAGAAAAATCACAGTCAATATTATGTAATTTCATTCTTGAGATTACTTCTTTCTTGGCATCTTGTGAAATTTCCCAAAATATTTTTGCTTTTTTAAATCCAAAATGTTTTTCTATTTTTTCTTGATCCCATCTTTGCCCTGACCCAACTTGACCTCCATTTCGACCGGATGCGCCAAAACCAACTCTGTTGGCTTCTAAAATTATGACCTCAAATCCTGATTCAGCCAGACATAATCCTGCAGAAAGACCCGTGAACCCAGCACCTATTATACAGATTTGAGATTTATAATTTTTACTTAAGGTAGGATACTTAATCTCTTTTTTTATAGAGTATTTATAAAAACTATCAGGTAGCTCACCTTTTGGATCATTAATTTGTAGTAGGTCTATTTTAGACATTTAATAATAGATGTTCTCTTTCCCAAGGACTTATCACTTGTAAAAAAGCCTCTGCTTCATATCTCTTTAGAGCTTTATAGATTGAACAAAAAGATTTACCTAATATGCTTTCTAATTCAGGTGCTTGATTAAATAATTCTAATCCTTCTATCAAACCTTGTGGAAGGGCACGGGGCATTGAATAGGCTTCTCCTTGTAAGGCATCTCTTGGCCTTAATTTTTTCTTAATTCCCAGTAATCCACATGCTAAAGAGGCAGCAATGCCTAGATAAGGATTACAATCCATTCCAACTACACGATTTTCAATTCTAAGATTGTTGGGTGAGGAAATTGGAATCCTTAAACCTGTAGTTCTATTATCACGGGCCCATTCCAAATTTATTGGAGCGGAACCAGTTGCAACATATCGCCTATAGGAGTTTACATATGGTGCTAATAAACAAATAGCTTTTGGTAAATATTCTTGCTGACCAGCTAAGAAATTATAAAAATACTTACTAGGTTCTCCTTTCTTATTAATAAATATATTTTGCCTTGTATCAATTTCGCAAATAGATTGGTGTATGTGCATAGCACTCCCAGGTTCTTCTTGCATGGGCTTTGCCATAAAAGTGGCGAAACAGTCTCTTTTAAATGCAGCTTCCCTGATCATTCTTTTAAAGTAAAATACTTGATCTGCTAATTTTAAAGGGTCACCATGAACAAGATTTATTTCAATTTGCCCTGCTCCTCCCTCTTGATTGATTGTATCAATTTCAAAACCTTGCGCTTCGGCAAAATCATAAATATCATCTATAACTCTGCCGTACTCATCAACAGCTGTCATACTGTAAGCCTGACGAGAAGCTACTTTCCTCCCAGTTCTTCCTAATGTGGGTTCTACTGGAACACTAGGGTCAAGATTTGGTTTGGTTAGATAAAATTCGATCTCAGGCGCAACTATAGGATTCCAACCTTTTTGCTTATAAAGACTTATTACTTTTTTTAGTACATTTCGTGGGACAATATCAATAGGATTGCCTGCTAAGTCATTTACATCACAAATTACTTGAACTGTAATATCTTCAGCCCATGGTGAACAAACAGCCGTAGAAAGATCTGGGGTAAGTACCATATCGTTTTCTGTCCATTGATCAACGATAGGTAGGTCAACATAATCACCAGAAATTGTTTGATAAAAAATTGATAAAGGCATGTACACATTTTCTAATTTTTCAAATTTTGAAAGTGGCATTGCTTTTCCTCTTACAACTCCAGCCATATCAGAAATGACACATTCTATTTCTTCAATTTTTCTATGACCTAACCACCCCTGTAGAACCTTAGGAAACTTACTTTGAGTTTTTTTTAGCATAATACCTCTTCATATTCGGCCAATTTTATTTTCTTTTACTCCAGTTTTTTTTGCTAATATGCATAACCAATCATATGCAATTGTAGCAGCTATAATAGAGGTAATCTCAGCATGATCATATGGTGGTGAAACCTCTACTATATCTAAACCAATTAAGTTACATTCATGTAACCCACGAATTAATTCTAAAGCTTGCCAACTAGCCAATCCACCAGATACTGGGGTCCCCGTGCCAGGAGCAAAAGCTGGATCTAATCCATCTACATCAAAAGAAATATATAATGGATTATTTTGGGCTCTTTTTTTTATTATATCTAAACTTTTTTGGATCCCATTCCTATGAACCCATGGAGCTGTTAAAATCTCAAATCCATAGTCGTCATCATTAAATGTTCGAAGTCCAATTTGAGTTGATGAATTTACATCAATTAAGCCCTCTTCTACTGCTCTAGCAAACATTGTTCCATGATCTAAAGAATAACCATCATCCTCCCATGTATCACAATGAGCATCAAATTGTAATAAACTTATTGGACCATATTTTTCAGCATGAGCTTTAATAAGTGGATAACTAACAAAATGATCGCCACCAAAAGTCAACATTTTGCAGTTTTGTTTTAAAATTTTATTTGCATGATTAGTAATTGTTGAAATTATAGTATCTGGTTTATGCGGTGATATAAAACAATCACCCCAGTCAATAATTTTGAGTATTTCTGTCACTTCAAAACCAAATGGAAAGGATTTGAGTTCTGCTAATTGAGTTGAAGCTTCTCTAATAGCTCTAGGACCAAATCTTGCACCCGGTCTATTGGTAGTCGCAGCATCATAAGGCAAACCAGATATTACAATATCCACATTACTTAAATCTCTAGAATATTGTCTTCTCAAAAAACTTAGAACACCTCCATAAGTCATTTCACTCCATTTTTGTTTACTACTATCAACTCTAAAAGTTTGGTCGCCCTGTTTAGTCATGGCTTAAAAATTCCATATCATTATCAAAAAGTTAAATTATATTCGATTACTTTATAAAAAATAATAATTATATATAAATCTAATGGACTTTTATCTTATTAACAAGATATGGTTTAACTATGCGATTAATAAAAAGGTATATATGAATTCTTTTTTAAATAATAATTTCATCAAAGATTGTGACAATCAACACTTCCTGCATCCTTGGGAAGATTGTAGAACTGATAATTCTGAGTATAAAATCATAACAAATTCAGATGGAATTTACTTATTCGATGAAAATGGAAAAAAATATATTGACGGCCCAGGTGGTATGTGGTGCGTAAATCTTGGATATGGGCGGAAAGAAATTGCCAAAGAAATTGCAGAACAATGTGAAAAACTCTCTTATTTTAGTCCTTGGTTTGCAACGTCACAACCATCAGCTTTATTAGCAAAAAAAATAGCTACTCTTACTCCAAAAGATTTAAACACCGTTTTTTTTACAACTTGTGGATCTACAGCGTTAGATAGTGCAGTAAGATTTGTTCATTACTATTTCAATTGTTTAAATAAAAGTGAAAAAAAAACAATTATAGCTCGTGAAAAAGGTTATCATGGATCAACCTTGCTTTCGGCTAGTATTTCTGGAAAAGAAAGAGATAAAAGAGTTCTAGATACAATAGTAAGTGGTATAAAATTCCTCAGTGACGTAAATCCCAATCTTAGAGATAAATGTTCGGAAGAGGAGTGGTGCCATCAAAAAGTATCAGAATTAGAAAATACTATTTTAGAAATTGGACCAAACAAGGTAGCAGCTTTCGTGGCAGAGCCAGTATTGGCATCAGGAGGTGTCATTATACCCCCTAAAGGATATCATAAAAAAACTTACGAAATTTGTAAGAAATATAATGTATTATATATTTCTGACGAAGTTGTTACAGCATTTGGCAGGCTAGGTCATTGGTTTTCTTCAGAGGATGTATTTAATTTTACACCCGATATTATAACATGTGCAAAAGGGTTAACATCTGGATATATTCCTATGGGAGCTACGATTATTTCGGATTCATTAATTGAGGATATAAAAAAAAGTACCCATACCAATGATCTGCTTTTCTCAAATGGTTTTACATATTCAGGACATCCTATTGCATCTGCGGCAGCCCTAAAAACAATTGAAATTATTGAAGAAGAAAAAATTCTTGATCATGTTAGAGATATTACTCCTTATTTCCAATCTAAATTAAAAAAATTAGGGGAAAAATATGACTGTATTGGTGATGCAAGAGGAATTGGGTTATTAGGATGTCTAGAAGGTTACAGCAACCCCTCGCTAGATGAGAAAAAACGTCTGGAAATTGATCATCACTTTGGATCTTTGATAGATAAGGCAGCAGAAAAAAGAGGCCTGTTAGTAAGACCTATTATAAATATGTGTGTATTTTCTCCACCTCTTATAATAACTAAATCAGAGATTGATTTAATGTTTGATATATTAGATGATGCGGTGTCAGAGGTTGAAAAAAATCTAAAATAATGTTTACACTTTTAATACATAGAAATAACTAAATTTATTTATATTTTATGAGGGAGAAAAATATGAAATTAAATCCTATTAATTTTTTTGCATTTGTTTTTTCACTGTTTTTTGCAAATATATCTCTTGCAGCAGACAGTGATCTAATTGTTTTTGACTGGGGTGGATACGAAGATCCTGGTTTTTTTGGTGCTTACGTTGAAAAATATGGGGACTCACCAACATATTCTTTCTTTTCTGATGAAGAGGAAGCATTTCAAAAGGTAAGGGCTGGTTTCAGAGCTGATCTTGGTCATCCTTGTTCGCAATCAGTAGTAAAATGGAGAAATGCTGGAATCATTGTACCCATAGATACTAGTAAACTAAAAAATTGGAATAAAGTAGACCCTGGATTTGCTGAAATGGAGGGTTTTCAGGTAGATGGAGTACAATGGGCTTTACCAATGGACTGGGGTGCAACTGCTCTAACATATAATGCTGATGAAGTATCAGCTGAAGATGCAAGTTCACTTCAAGCTTTTGCTGATCCAAAGTTTAAAGGGAGGGTATCCTTAATTGACAACGTAGATGATGCCTACGCACTAGGGTTTTTAGCTGTTGGTGTTAAAGATTGGACAAAGGCAACCGATGAGGACTTTAAAAAAGCTTCTGATTTTCTAAGAAAAGTTCATAAAAATGTAAGACAGTATCACGCTGATGGTGGAGAAGGATCTGCATTAATGATGACAGGAGAAATTCTTTTGGAATGGACCTGGAACGAAGTTGCTTTTACAATGGGATTTGAGGAGAATGCACCGAAAGTAGTTTTTAATAGAGATACTAAAGAAGGTTCATCAACATGGGTATGTGGATATACTATGATGAAAGATGCTCCGGGCTCAGAGGAAAAAGCTTACGATTTTTTAGATGCTTGGCTTGAAGATGACTCTGCAGCTTACATGCTAAATGAATGGGGCTATGGTCATACCAACAAGGACGTTATGGCTACAGTTGGTAAGGAAAATGGTTGGGGACCATTAGAAAGTTATACTGAAGGATCCCTTTTCCAGAAGCCTTCGGCTCCAGAACTTCGAGAAAGAATGATTAAAGAATTTGAACTCATTAAATCTGGTTTTTAAATCATTAATGAGGAATAGGTGAATAATTTTCACCTATTCCTCATAATAAGCAACTACATCAGCTTCTTCAAATGTGACTGATATTTTATCACCAATATTAGGATTAGGAGAATTCTTAATATCTGATATAGAAATATTATAAGTATTATTGTTTTCACTTTGATTTAATTTTATACTGTATAACATTGTATCTCCCATAAAAGATTTTTCTACTATTTTTGCTGTAAAGGACTTTGACTGAATTTTTAGATTATCAGAAATAATTTTTAAATTTTCTGGTCTTATACCAATTGTCAATTTAGTGCTCTCTACCCCAAAAATATTATTTTTCAAAAGTTTAACATTACCCAAATCTTTATGAAAAACAGTAACTGTTTTAGAACTTTTTTCTAAACATTTTGTTTCAAAAAAATTCATGCTACCTATAAATGCTGCTACCATTTTTGTTTCTGGTTTGTTATAGATCTGTTCAGGTGTGGCAACTTGATCTACTTTCCCGTTAAACATAACACCAACTCTATCACTCATTGTAAGTGCTTCTGTTTGATCATGAGTTACTAAAATAAATGTAATACCTACTGATTTTTGAAGTTGTCTTAATTCAAATTGCATTTGCTCCCTCAGATTTTTGTCTAATGCTGAGAGTGGTTCATCTAGTAGTAGTACTCTGGGTTTTAAAATCAATGCACGTGCAAGCGCTACTCTCTGTCTTTGTCCACCTGATAAAGCAGAAGATGCCCTTTTATTATATCCTTTGAGACCTACTAACTTTAACGCACCGTCTATTTTTTTTAATATTTGATCCTTACTTAAATTTGTATTTCTCAGTCCATATCCAACATTTTCAGATACATTTAAATGAGGAAAAATTGCATAATTTTGAAAAACCATATTCGTAGGTCTATTATTAGGAGCAACAGAATTAACATTTGTTCCATTTATAAATACATTGCCATTTTCAGGTTTTTCGAAACCTGCAATTACTCTTAAAAGTGTTGTTTTACCACATCCAGATGGGCCTAATAATGAAAAAAATTCACCCTCATTTATTCCTAAACTAACATTGTTTACAGCTTTAACATGATCAAAAGATTTTACTATAGATATAAGATCAACTATCTTTTCGTTATTAATACTATTTTTTTTGATCATTTTTGATCCAACTCCACGCCATAATTATTATATAATTCCATTCTTCTTCTAAAGTATTCAAATAAAGAAACTAAAATTAGAGAAACAATTAAAAGAACTGTTCCTAATGCCATTGTACTTGGTAATTTTGCAGGGAACCTAAATTGAGACCAGATGTAAACTGGTAAAGTTGGTTCAACACCAGTAAGAAAAAAAGCAATTATAAATTCATCTAATGAAATTACAAAACCAATTAACAAACTAGAAATTAATCCAGGTGAAACCATAGGTAAAATAATTATCCAAAATGTTTGAAGCGATGACATCCCAAGATCTAGAGACGCTTCCTCTAAACTTATATCAAGATTATTAAAAGCTGACACCATTATTAAGGTTGAAAAAGGAGTTATTAATAAAGTATGTCCCAGCACCACACTCCATAAATTTAAATCCAGCCCCAATTGAATTAGTACTGTTAAAAGACAAACTCCTAGTATGATTTCTGGTAAAATTAAAGGCACAAGTATAAAAGTGATGGAAATTTTCTTACCATAAAAAATATATCTAGTTGAAGCTCTCGCAACTAAAGTTCCAAGAATAGTCGCTAAAATTGTTGATGATATTGCAATTACTAAGGAATTAAATAAAGCGTTATGTAAAGTATTTTCGTAAAGAAGCTCTTCAAACCAAATTGTAGAAAAACCTGATAAAGGAAAAGCTATAACCTTACTATTGTTAAAAGAAAAAATTGGAAGCAAAAGTGCGGGTGCATATAAAAAGATAAGAAATGATATTACTATTGATTTAAATATTTTATTCGACTTTTTCATATCAATAATTTCTTAAGTATTTTCTATTAAAAAAAACAAAAGCCATCGCAATTATTCCAACAATTAATAATGATGTAACTGAAAGTGCTGCTGCTAGTGGAGCATTGTTAGCTTTAGAAAATTGAACCTGAATCATATTGGCTATCATTAGACCTTCTGGACCACCTACTAATTTTGGAGTTATGTAATCTCCTATACAAGGAATAAATATTATCAAGACAGCTCCAATTACTCCTGGCATTGATAATGGTAAAATAATCCTGAAGAATTGATTGAAAGAGTTATCACCCAAATCGTTAGACGCTTCTAACAAAGATCTATCAATTTTCTCTAAAGAGACAAAAATTGGTAATATTGCGAAAGGTGCCCAACCATGCACTAGTGCTAATATAACTGCATTAGTATTATATAATAAAAATGTTAAGGGCTCAGTAATTACTCCTAACCAATCAAAAAAAGAATTTAAAACTCCATTATATCCTAAAATAACCTTCCATAAAAACATTCTTAGTAGATAACTTGTCCAAAATGGTATAGTTATAAGAAATAACCATAAAGCCTTTCTCTTACCCCCATAAAAAGAAATATAATAAGCAATAGGAAATGCAAACAAAATTGTAAAAAAAGTAACTGTTAAAGAAATTATTAAAGATCTAGCAAATAATGTCTGAAATACTGGTTGAAACCAAGCTTGTTTATAATTTTCAAAAGTTATTGTTTTTATTAATGTTAGATAGTCCTGTGTCCAGAAACTTAAAGCAGTCATAGTTACAATAGGAACTGCCAGTAAAAAAATTGCAAATAAAAATGGTACCCCCAGTAATCTCCAACCTTTTCTATTTTGTTCTGATAAGTACATAATTTATCTATTAAATTTAAATATAACCGTTGCCTTCAAATTAATTTTCCTTTTTAGCCAAGAGCTTATTATTAAATTCATTCAGTGAATAATCAATTGGTTCAGAATTTAAGTTCACTACAGGAATTATTTTTCTCAAATGATCATGGTAAGTTTTTACACCGTATTCTAAATCAGATAAGCAAAAACCATTGAAAGCCGACGATTTTACTGCTTCAGTGGACCACTTTACAAGCATCTGATCCTCTTTTGCCGTATCCCTGTCTATACGGCCACTCAAATACCTTGCTATTTTTTTTTCTCTGCTTTCTCCTCTATGCTTTAAAACCCCACCAGTTTGTATTGTTTTTGTACTACTTAAAGGATATTCATAATAATAAATGATACATTCTGGATATAAGCCTAAAACAAAATTTGGAAACATACCAAAATATATCCAAGATCTACTTTGAAGTTTGGGTAATTTTAACCAATTATTATTTTCTACAATATTACGATATCTTTTTACACTCCATTTTTTGGAAGGTTTGGTATTAAAAGTACCTACTGATCTTGATGTTCCTTCGAAAAAAGGTTCATCGTTGTAATCTTGTCCATATAAATCAAACAAAGAAGGGTGTGCTTGCCTGACATGATATCCTTCATTATCAACATCTCTGACTGATTTCCAATTAGCATCTAAAATATCAGTCCAATTACTTCCATCAACAGGCTCCATATTTTCCATTTTGTAATGACTAATTTCGCAATCGAATCTTTTTAAAATTTCAGAAATATTTTTTTGATTACTTTTCTTAAATCTTACAAAGATAAGTCCATGCCAAATTTCAATTTCTAAGGGTCTTAAGCCCATTTCTGAAAAATCAGTTTCACCAAAAGAATCTTTATTTGGGACACCCCTAAGAGAACCATCAAAATTATAGGACCATCCGTGAAATGGGCAAACAATAGCTCTTTTACATATCCCTTCTCTTTCAGCAATTACTCTAGAACCTCTATGCATACATAAATTATGGAAAGCTCTTATTTCATTTTTTTCACATTTGATAACAAATCCTCTTTCATTAACAATATCTATTGTTTTATATGAACCTACTTCATTTAATTCACTAATATGACAAACAAATTGCCAATGTTTTCTAAATAATTCTTCTGCTTCTAATTGAAATAAAGCATCCGATTGATAAGTCCAACCAGGTAAGCCATTTCTCCGCCAACTATTATTTTTCAAGAGTTTTTCCTTAATTTTAATTTTCAATAAATATTAATAAAAATTTTACCTATCTTCATAAATAAACTTATTTAAGTGTATAAAACTGAATAATAAATTATATTAAATTTTGTCTTAATCAATTGAAAGCTATTTTTTGTCAAATAATAAAATATTTAATTGTGAAGTTATAATTGTTGGTGCTGGAATTGCTGGCATATCTGCAGCAAAAATATTAGATAAGAATAATATATCTAACATAGTAATTGAAGCTAATAACCAATTAGGTGGAAGAGCAAAAAAAGCTAAAAAATCATTTGGTAGTTGGTTTGATCTGGGATGTTCTTATTTGCATGAAGGAGAAATTAATCCTCTGACATCTATAGCCGAAAGTCTAAAAGTACCAATTAACTATGAAAATGGCGATATTTTTTCTATTGAAAAAACAAAATATCTCAGAAGAAACAAGCCATTTCTATCTAAAAATAATCATCTTTTAAAAAAATCTCATGATAAATTTTTAAAAAATTTAAACTTTTATAAATATAAAGTTGAGGATAGTTCTCTTTCTTCTTGTTTGAATATATGTGACCCGTACTACCCTATCCTATTTGATTATTTAACTGGTCTAAATGGTATTGAAGCCAACCTAGTTTCTGCTGTGGATTTTGCATCAGTTAATGATGGTAAAGATTTTATTATAGAGAGCGGACTAGCTAACCTAATTGATAAATGGGCAAAAGGTATAAATTCAATTTTAAATACTCCAGTTACCCAAATAAATTGGGAAAAAGATTATATTGAAATATATACACAATCAAAGAAATATATCTGTAAATCAGTACTACTAACTGTCTCTAACGGAATTTTACAAAATGAAGACATAACCTTTATTCCTCAACTACCAAATTATAAAATACAAGCAATCCATAATTTGCCAATGGGAATTTTAAATAAAATTGGTGTTCTTTTTAAACAAGGGACTTTTAAAGAAAATGATATAGGTTGGTATGTAGCATTAACAGATACGAATGATAATGATAATTCTCAATTAATTAGTTTTGAGATACGAAAAAGAGAAAAGGAACATATGATATTCTTTTTCGGAGGTGAAAAGGGATTTGATGTCGAAAATTTTCCAGATAAATATTATAAAATAATTACTGCATTCATAAAAAATCAATTTGGAAATCATATAGAAAATAATATTATAGAAATAATTCATACAAGTTGGGGGAAAGATCCTTTTACTAAAGGTTCTTATTCTTTTGCTTTACCAGGACATAGTTCAGAAAGAGAATTATTAAAAAAGTCATTAGAAAAAAAAGTATACTTTGCAGGAGAAGCTACCATAAAGAGCTATTATGGTACTTGTCACGGTGCATATATTTCTGGAGTTAATGCTGCTAATGAAATCATTTCCGACTTAAGTGATTAAATTTCTTCCAAATATGTTACTAATTCGTAATTTTCAATTCTAGAATTAAATACTTCTAATTCCTGTTTTTTACAATTCTTAAATACCTCACAAAAAGTATCAAAATAAAATTTTTTATTTTTTTTCGATTTTTCAAAATCATTGATAGCTTGATCCCAGCTTTGGGCTATTTGCATTGTTTTTTTCTGGTAAGTATCTCCAATCAATGGTTTGGGTGGTTCTTTTTTTTCTGTAATTCCATAAAGTGCAGAAGAAAGAACTGAAGACAATACTAAATAAGGGTTTGCATCTGCACCAGCAACTCTATGTTCTATTCTTTTTGACAAGTAATCTCCACCAGGTATCCTTATTGAAGCAGTTCTATTTTCATAACCCCAACAAATATTTATAGGTGCATGGCTTCCAGGACGAAGACGTTTGTAAGAGTTATAATGAGGGGCAAGGATCAGTGTCGAGTCTTTAAGGCTATCAAGTATCCCTCCAACTGCATTTTTTAGAATATCAGAACCAATGTCAGAATTATTATTAAAGACATTATTTTTGTTTTTGTCTAATAAACTAAAATGAATGTGCATCCCACTTCCAGCAATATTTGGAAAAGGTTTTGCCATAAATGTAGCTCTTTTTTCATGTTTTTTGGCAATTCCTTTTATAAATCTTTTGAAAAGAATTGCTTGATCTGCTGCTTGTAAAGGATCAGCAGTATGTTTAAGATTTATCTCAAACTGATTAGGAGCATTTTCAGACGATATTCCGTCCATAGGTATTTTATTTTTTTCACACAAATCATGAAGTTCATCAAAAAATACTTCATGGTCTTCAATATCTGTAATTGAAAGCACATTTGTAAAATCATTCTGTTCAAATTTTATATTTTTAAAATTATTTTCATTTAGCAAATAAAATTCTAATTCAAAAGCTATAACAGGATAAAGATTTAAATCCTCATATTTTTTACATACTGAATTAAGAATATGTCTAGGATCTATAGGCGAAATATTTTTTTTATTATCAAATAACCAAAGTGGTATTAGGACAGAATCTTTTTTATTAGAAAAAAAAGGAACTGGACCAATTTCAGTAGGTAATCCATATCCATCAGCGTCACCAGATTCAAAAAGAAAGGGGCTATTTATTAAATCTGATCCCCAAATATCTAAACATGAGGCTGATAAAGGAATCCTAATACCTTCATCTAAAACTTTTTCTAAATTAGCTATAGGTACTCTTTTTCCCCGCCATATGCCATTTAAATCACAAGATGCTGCAATTATAGGAGGATTTTTTCCTAACTCTGAAATCCACTTTAATTTTGGTTCTGATTTTGGCATTCACATATACCCATATCTCTATAAAACGCTTTTTCAAAGGAAAATATTATATAGTTATGCTAAAAGGCTTTAATGCAAAAGTCATTGTTTAGCGTGGTGTTAATTTTCTTAATTCAAATTTTTGAATTTTACCAGTAGAGGTTTTCGGAATTGTGCAAAATATTACTTCTTTTGGTATTTTAAAGCTAGCTAAATTTGATCGGCAATGTTTAATTATTTGCTGCTTAGAAAGCTTGGCATCTGGTTTAAGTTCTATAAAAACACAGGGAACTTCTCCCCATTTTTCATCTTTCATTGCTACTACTCCACATGATAAGACCGAATCTAAATCGTAAATACAATTTTCGATTTCAATAGATGAAATATTTTCTCCACCAGATATTATGATGTCTTTGGACCTATCTTTTAACTGAACATATCCATTTTCATACATAACACCTAGATCTCCAGTATGAAACCATCCTCCTGAAAATGCTTCTTCAGTTGCTTTAATATTTTTTAAGTAACCTTTCATAGTAATGTTACCCCTCAACAAGACTTCACCAATTGTCTCACCATCTTTTGGTACATCTGAAAAATCTTTCTGATTTACAACTCTAATTCCTTCTTGAACAATATAAGCAACTCCTTGACGTGATTTTATATCTGCCTGTTTTTCCAAAGATAAATTATTCCACTCAGGATCCCAAGCACATACTACACAGGGACCATATACTTCTGTTAATCCATAAACATGGGTAACTTCAAAGCCACTTTCCTGCATTGACTGTAAAACAGCTGCAGGAGGTGGTGCTGCCGCTGTCATAACTTTACATAAATGAGTAAATTCTATTTTTTCTCGAATATTAGAATCAACAAGCATACCTAAAACAATAGGTGCACCACATAAATAGTTCACTTTATGTTTTGCAATAGCGGAATACATAGCCTCAGAAGAGACTTTTCTTAAGCAAATGTTAGTACCTGCTTTTGCAGCTATAGTCCATGGGAAACACCAACCATTACAATGAAACATAGGCAGCGTCCAGAGATATATCGGATGACTTTCCATATTCCACTCTACTATATTACCAAGCGCATTCAAATAAGCTCCTCTATAATGAGTAAGAACACCTTTAGGGTTTCCTGTAGTACCAGAAGTATAATTTATAGCTATTGTATTCCACTCATCCTCTAAAGAAATTTCTTCAAAATTGGTATTTCCTTTTGATAAAAAATCTTCATAGCTTATAAAATTCGAGGTGTTATTTAGTCCTTCAGTTTCATCTTCTATAATTATAATTTCTGGGTTTTTTTGACTTATGGAAACAGCTTTTTTTGCAACTTCTAAAAATTCTAAATCTACAAAAAGCAATTTAAGTTCAGAATGATCAATTATGTAAGCTATTGTTTTATGATCCAATCTATAGTTCATGGCATTTAGAATCATACCAGCCATAGGGACACTGTAATGAGCCTCATACAACTCAGGAGTATTCATCGCCAAAAAACCAATAATATCGCCTTTTTCATATCCACATAAGTGTAATGCTGACGCAAATTTTTTGCACCTATGATATGTATCAATCCAATTATAAGACCTATTATTGTAAATTATAGATTTTCTATTTGGAAAATTAAATGCAACTTTTTTTAAAAATGTTGTGGGGTTTAATGGAGTATAATTAGCAGAATTTTTTGTTAGTTCATTATCAATTTTTTTCATCTAAATTTTCCAGTTTTATCAAAAAAAAATTAGGAAAATCTAATGCTTTAAGCTGCTTCTGCTTGTCTATCACTTTCTTCTCTTGATAACGCAACTGACGTTCTTACACCTTTCTTAACAAATTCAATCATTCCTTTTACACATCTCTCGTTTGGGTCAATACCTGCACACATTAATACTTCTCTACCATCTCTAGACCTAGCCCATCTTGCGATTTGCTCAGCACCATTGCCGTATTTTTTATCATCAGCAATAGCATCATCCAAAGCTGCTAAAACTACAGCTGCAAATAATCTTTGAGCTCTACCACCTTGATCACTTTTATTTACAGTAATATCAAGACCTGAAAACATATTATCCTCCAATTAATCATAAGGTTTGCTTATGACATTTTTTTTTTATTCAAGCAATTAAAAACATTTAAAATAATTAAAAAAATAGTTTTTTTTTTAATTTTTTATTTATTCCATTAAAAATTTACAAAAATATACCAAAAATTTTAGGTTTCTAAATGATTTTTGGCACTAAACAGGCTTACGAGCACTAAAAGCGGCGCGAATCGTTCCATCATCTAAATAATCTAATTCCCCTCCAACAGGGACTCCATGTGCTAATGAAGAAAAATTTACTGGAGTATTTTTAAGTTTTTCTATTATGTAATTAGCAGTAGTTTGACCATTAATAGTTGCATCTAGGGCTAAAATAATTTCCTTTACACCATTTTTTTCAATTCTGTTAGAAATTTTTTCAATCTCTAATTCTTCAAGATTGATACCTATGTAAGAAGATGAGTAGTTCCCTAAAACATGGTATACACCATCAAATATCTGAGATCTTTCCATCGCCCACAAATCTGCTACATCTTGTACAACACAAATGATCTTTTTATTTCGAGAATTATCTGAACAAATTGTACAAACAGAATCTATAGAAAAATTACCACATTGATTACAATTTTTGATTTTCTCAGTTACTAAATTTAATATTTTAGCTAGAGGTTCCATGATAATTTCTTTCTTCTCTAACATTCTTATGACTGCTCTTCTTGCTGACCTAGGTCCTAATCCTGGTAGTTTAGCCATAATTGCTATTAATGTTTCAACCTCATTTTCACCATTATGATTATGAAATTTCATATTATTATAAAAGAACCTATGTATTAAAATGGTAACTTAAAACCAGCAGGCAAATTTAAATCTGAAGTGACTTTTGCCATCTCTTCTTTAGCCCTTTCACCAGACTTTTGTTGAGCGTCTCTAATAGCTGCAACAATAAGATCTTCAACTACAGCTTTTTCTGAAGGGTTAAATAAACTTTCATCAATATTTAAACTCTTTAGGGTTCCTTTAGCATTTACAGTAGCTTTTATTAGACCTCCCCCAGACTCCCCTTCTACATTTAGCTCTTCTAATTGTTTCTGGATATCAGACATCTTTGACTGCATATCTTGCGCTTGTTTCATTAACTTGGCCATATCTCCTAATTGACCTAAACCTTTAAGCATTTCTTTCCCCATTTTTGTTAAAATTATATTTAAAAAAATCTATAAATTATTGATAACTGAATATTTAATTAATGAAAAGAAGACTTTGCTATTTTTGATCCTGGAAAAATTTTTTTTATTTCTTGAACTATATCGTTTTGATCAATTAATTTTCTTAATTTAATATCATCTTCTTCTTTTAAATTCGAAAAAGTTTTTGCATTGGTATTCTCTAAACGTATCAAATCCCATTCTATATTAGTAATATTTTTAAGGAATTTTGATAAACTAGACACTAACTCATTACTAGCATCTGGTGCTAAATCGAAGCGAATTTCACCAGGTTGGAAAGATAGTACTTTAAAATTTGTTTCTAATTCTACAAGGAGCGGTATTTTTTTTTCTTTTTTTAATAAAAGTAATAAATCTTCAAAATTATTAATTTCTATTTTTTTTTTTTCTAAAGTTAAATTAGCATCAGACCCGTACTGTTTCTCTATATTATTATTGTTGACATTATTAGAATGAACTTCTGAAGGATTTTTTAAATTATTTAATATTTTTAATAATTCATCTTGGTCAGGGGAGTTTGAAAAAAAACTTAATCTTAGCAAACCCATTTGTAATGTAGATAAAATATCTGGTGCATATTTCATTTCATCGTGAATTTTCAATAAAATCTGCCAACACCTTGATAATATAGCAGTAGATATTTTTTTGGAGAAATTTTGTAGTAACTCTAAATTATCATCTGATAGATCGTGTGTATAAAATTCCTCCTTTTTAACTTTTGATACCATTAATTTCCAATTAATATCCATTAATCCGTTCAGAATTGAAAAGGGATCAATCCCATCTTTTATTTCTTTTTCTAATTCTGATAGCATCTC
This sequence comes from uncultured Alphaproteobacteria bacterium, assembly GCA_902570265.1. GTDB lineage: Bacteria > Pseudomonadota > Alphaproteobacteria > Rhodobacterales > Rhodobacteraceae > CACIIZ01. The sequence goes on from CACFXF010000005.1 coordinate 23,991, forward strand.
ACTATTTTTTTGTTCAAAAATTAACTCAAATAATTTAAATGATCTATTCTGATCTAATAATCCAAGCATCTCTATAATATGATTGGCTTCTAATCTGCCATCACTATATATAATTGCTTGATCTAATATAGATAATGCATCTCTAATAGAACCTTCTGAAACGTTAGAAATCATTTTTAAAGCACCTTCTGAGAAAGTTATTTTTTCTTTATTACAGATATCAGATAGATGGTTATTTATTAAATGATTATCAATCCTTTCTAAATCAAAACGTTGGCATCTTGAAATTATTGTAGTTGGGATTTTCAAGATTTCAGTGGTAGCAAAAATAAATTTTACATGTGCTGGTGGTTCTTCCAAGGTTTTAAGAAGAGCATTAAAAGCAGAATTAGATAACATATGAACTTCATCAATTATATAAACTTTATAACGAGCATAAACTGTCTTATAATCAATATTATCAATGATTTCCCTTACATCAGAAACACCAGTCCTACTGGCAGCATCCATTTCAATAACGTCTATGTGACGGCTTTGAGTTATGGAAATGCAGGATTCACACTCTCCACAAGGATCAACAGTTGGAAGATTATTAGCTGAAGATGCAAAACAATTAAGACCTTTTGCAATAATCCTTGCAGTAGAAGTTTTGCCTATACCTCTTGACCCAGTTAAAAGAAAAGAATGTGCTATACGATTAAGTTTAAATGAATTAGTTAAAACTTTAACAAGTGTGTCTTGGCCTATCAATTCTGATAATTTTTGAGGTCTATATTTTCTAGCTAGAACAGTATAAGCCATATATTTTCAATAAATAAGTATCAAAATTTAAATTTTAATATAAAAAAGCGAGAGATTGATATTGACCCAAGTAATTTCGTTACGGCTGCTTCCTTTCAGACCTGACCGGGTTGGCGACGTACTTGTCCAAAACAACCTCTCAATTAAACTAGTAAGTTTTTATTTCGAATTTTACAAGTCTTTGATTCTATAATAATGAATTTATTTATGAAAAATGATATAAACCTTTCTTTTACTGATACAAAAGAAATAACTAAAATATATCCAGACAATAAAAAAAATATTTTCAAACAATCTGAAAATTATCATATATTTTTTTGTGAGGGTTTAATCCTAACAAAAAAAATAAAAAATAAATTTAAGATAACTTTCTTTAACAAAAAAAATTCATTATTTAATTACATTAATAAAACAGTCTATTTTGGTAAATTTAAAGATAAACATATTTTTATTCATAACATTTCTCTTGAAGAAAAAACTAAAACAAGTTTGAAGCAAGTAAAGTTTTTTAACAAAAAAATTAAAAAAGAAAAAATATCAAGGTCTTCCTTCAGTGACCTAAGAACAATTTTTGCAAATTTGAGTATAAAAGATTCTTCTATTGCAGGCATTGCTAAATCTCTCATTAACTGGAAGTTAACAAATACATTTTGTACAAAATGTGGAGAAAAATTTGCAAACCCTATCAATTTCAAATGGGAGACCCAATGTATAGCCTGTAAAAAAATATATTTTCCAAGAGTAGACCCTGTCATAATTGTTATTGTAGTAAAAGGTAACAAGGTACTTATCGGAAGATCTCATCACTTCCCAAAAAAACTTTATTCTTGTTTAGCTGGCTTTATTGAACTTGGAGAAACATTAGAAACTGCTGCAAGACGTGAAATACTAGAAGAGGTTGGTGTTTATATTAATGATATAAAGTTTATTACTAATCAGCCCTGGCCATTTCCATCATCCTTAATGTTTGGTTTGATTGCTAAAGCTAAAAATAAAAAATTGAAAGTCGACAAAAATGAAATAGAGGATGCTTTTTGGATTTCAAAACAGGAACTAAAACAAGTGCTTAATGGAAAGAATAATAATATTATTGCAGCAAGAGAAGGAACAATAGCCAGATTTCTTTTGGAAAAATGGGTAAAAAATGAAATCTAGTTATCACGAATTAAATTTTCTAAATTCGTGACACTCATAGACACCTAATATTTTAAACATACTTGTAAAAAAAATTAATTCATCGAGTGCGCGTTTAACTTTTTCTTCATCTGGATGACCCTCTATATCTGCATAAAATTGAGTAGATGTAAAAGATCCTGAAACCATATAGCTTTCTAATTTTACCATATTAACATTATTTGTAGCAAAACCACCCATTGCTTTATAAAGAGCAGCAGGTATATTTCTAACCTGAAAAACAATAGTTGTCATAAATTTAGCATTTTTGGATAAATCTAAATCCTGTTTTTTATTAGCCATTATTAAAAAACGAGTTGTATTATTTTTCATATCTTCTATTTCAACACCTAGCGCATCAAGTCCATAAATCTTACCAGCAAGAGGAGAAGCTAAGGCCGATTGGGACCTATCACTGCTTTCTGAAACAATTTTAGCAGATCCCGCTGTATCAATACCTGATAATGGCTTGATATTATTTTTCGACAAAAATTTTCTACACTGTCCCAATAAAACAGTATGACTCATTGCTGTCTTGATCTCACTTAAAGAAACACCAGGCAATGCAAGAAGGTTTATATGAACTCTTAAAAAATGTTCTTTTATAATAAACAGACCAGAATTAGGAAGTAAGTAATAAGCATCAGCAACTCTACCATAGGTAGAATTCTCTACCGGTATAATCGTATATTGTGAGTTTCCTTCTTTTACTTGATCCATTGCCATTTCAAAAGTAGAACAAGGTAATGGAACAGCATTTGGAAAAGCCTCACTACAAGCTTGATGTGAATACGATCCGAGTTCACCCTGAAATGATATTCTCAAAAAAAAATTCCTTTTGTTCTATTTGTCGCGTAAACAACACCTTGAAAACTATATATAGAAGTAGTTAAAGTACAATACGAAAATAAAATTAAATATATTTGAAGGACATTATGATGGATACAATGACATGGACAAAAATTATAGGTGCTGGTTGTGGGTCCCTTTTAATACTATTACTTATACAATGGACAGCAGAAGAAATTTACCATCATAGCAATTATAAATATAAAGAGGTAGCTTACCTTTTAGAAATCGAAGAAGAAGTTACTAAGGTTGAGAAAGAGGAAGAAGAGACTCCATTTGTTGAATTAGTTGCAAGTGCAGATTTATCAAAAGGGAAAAAAGTTTTTGGCAAATGTAAAGCTTGTCATAAATTAGGAGATGGTGAAAATGGAACCGGCCCACATCTTCATAAAATAATTGGAAGAGAGATGGCTTTAATATCAGATTTTAAATATTCATCAAGTTTTAAAGGTCTTGAAGGTAATTGGACTATTGATGAACTAAATTTATTTCTAACCAAACCGTCTAATTATATAAAAGGTACAGCAATGAATTTCGCTGGTCTTGGAAAAGCAACCGACAGAGCAAATTTAATTGCCTATTTGGAAGATAGCACAAAATAAATGATTTAACGATTAATAAATAATTTAAGGATTACCTTAAAAAAAATTATAATTTTATTAAATTAAAGTCTAAAGTAATTAAACTATCATTTAAAACAATTTTAACACTAATGAGGTCCTTTATTATGAAAAAAATTAGTTTTAATAATTTTTTTAAATTTTTTCTTTTGATTGGATTTTTATTTTTTTCTAGCTTTAGTTTCTCTGAAACGCTAATCAAGTCTCATGGTATTTCAAGTTTTGGAAATCTAAAGTATTCAAATAATTTCACCCACTTAGATTATGTTAATCCAAAAGCACCCAAAGATGGAGAAATATCTACTTGGGCATTTGGAACATTTGACTCCTTAAATAGGTATATAGTTAAAGGAAATGCCGCTGGATCTGGCAATATTTTCATCGAAACGTTAATGACAGAAACTGCTGATGAGCCCGATTCTATGTATGGATTACTAGCAGAAAGTATCGAGTATCCTCAGGATCGATCTTTTATAATTTTTAATCTTAGACCTGAAGCCCAATTTTCAGATGGATCTAAAGTGACAGCCTCTGATGTTGTTTTTAGCCATTATATTTTATTAGAAAAAGGAATACCTTCTCTTAAACAACTTTTTGCCGATATTGAAAAAGTTGAGGAATTATCACCTACAAGGGTAAAATTTAGTTTTAAACAACCATCAGATAATAACGAACTATTAATGTTAGCCGCTTCATCAAGTGTTTTTTCTAAAAAGTTTTTTTCTTCTCGAGATTTTGCAGAGAGCAGTCTTGAACCTATGTTGGGTAGTGGGCCGTATACTTTAGATGAAATTGAAGTTGGCAAAAGGTTAGTCTATAAGCTTAATGATAATTACTGGGGAAAGCATTTAGCTATTAATAAGGGTAGAAATAATTTTAAAAAAATCCGATACGAATATTATGCTGACACTACTGCGGCTTTCGAAGGTTTCAAAGCTGGCGAATATACTTTCCGTTCTGAAAATTCATCACAAAAGTGGGCACAAGATTATAATTTTCCAGCTATTGAAAAGAATATTATTAAAAAGGAAACTCTTCCGGATGGAAATTTAGGTTCCGCTCAGGCATTCTTCTTTAATCTTCGTTTAGATAAATTTAAAGACCCAAAAATAAGAGAAGCTATAGGTCTTATGTTTAATTTTGAATGGTCAAATAAAACACTTTTTTTTGGGCTCTATGATAGGGTAACTAGTTTTTGGGAAAATAGCGAAATGCAAGCCTCTGGTAAAATTTCGGAAAAAGAGCTTGCCATACTTAGTCCTATAAAAAATTATTTACCTAAAAGTGTTTTTGATGATACCGTTTTCATTCCTCCTATATCTAAACCTGATAAAGTAGACAGAAAAAATAGGAGAAAAGCTACAAAATTGTTAAAAGACGCAGGCTGGGACTTAGTAGACGGAAAGTTAAAAAATAAAAATGGTGATAAATTTTCTTTAGAAATTTTAAATTATTCTCCTGCATTTGATAGAATTATAAACCCATTTATTGAAAACCTTAAGTTATTAGGAATAGATGCAAAACATACAAGAATAGACGGTACTCAATATACCGAGAGAGTGAGAAATTTTGAATGGGAAATTATAACATCAACTTATGGTAATTCATTAACACCTGGCTTGGAACTTATACAACAATACTCTTCTAAAACTGCTGATGTACCTTCTCGAAATGTGGTAGGATTAAAAAATGAAGGCATAGATAAGCTAATTGAATTAGCTGCTAAAGCAAAAACGAGAGACGATCTGAATGTTATTATAAGATCTTTGGATAGATCACTAAGATCCTTACACATATGGGTCCCGCAATGGTATAAAAATGTGCATACTATTGCTTATAGAAATCAGTATGCATACCCAAATAATCTTCCTCCTTTTGAATTAGGCGCCTTTGACTTCTGGTGGTTTGATGCAAAAAAAGCAGCAATTCTAGAAAATAAATAAAGACGCATGCTTGATTATATCATTAGGCGAATTTTATTCATTATTCCAACATTGTTAGGCATAATGTTCCTTAACTTTTTATTGGTTCAATTTGTACCTGGTGGTCCTGTTGAGCAAATGATATACCAATTCGAAAATGGTTCAAATTTGGAATTGGTTGGAGGGGGTGGAACAGACGCTGGCCAACAAAATGATCAAAATCAATCATTAAAAAATGACTCAAAATATAGAGGAGCTCAAGGTTTACCTGAAGAGTTTATAAAAGATTTGGAAAAACAATTTGGTTTTGATAAATCACCAAGTCAGCGCTTCTTTATAATGATACAAAACTATTTAACTTTTAATTTTGGAGAAAGTTATTTTCGATCAATCTCTGTTATTGATTTAGTTTTAGAAAAAATGCCCGTCTCTATCACACTTGGGCTATGGTCTACTCTTATTGCTTATCTCATTTCTATACCACTTGGAATCAGAAAAGCAGTTAATGATGGCTCATCTTTTGACACAATTTCATCAGGAATTATAATAATTTGCTACTCTTTACCTGGCTTTTTATTTGCAATAATTCTTTTAGTTTTTTTTGCAGGTGGAAGTTATTATCAAATTTTTCCAATGCGAGGCTTAACATCAGATAATTGGAGCGAGCTAACAAATTTAGGCAAAGTTTTAGATTATTTGTGGCATATCTTTCTTCCAGTTTTAGCTTCAACAATAGGATCTTTTGCTACACTTACTCTTTTAACAAAAAATTCATTTGTTGATGAAATAAAAAAACAATATGTGATAACTGCCAAGGCAAAAGGACTTCCAAAAAATAGAGTGTTGTATGGTCATGTTTTTAGAAACGCCATGCTTATAATAATTGCAGGATTTCCAGGATTATTTATAGGTGTATTTTTTGGAGGTTCACTCATAATTGAAACAATTTTTTCATTGGATGGACTAGGTCGTTTAGGATTTGAAGCTGCCTTGACACGTGACTATCCTGTTATGTTTGGAACACTTTATTTTTTTGGTCTATTAGGACTAATTATTGGTCTAATATCAGATCTAGTTTATGTAGTTGTTGATCCTAGAATTGATTTTGAAAGTAGAAATACATGAGTCCATTAAATAAAAGACGTTGGCAAAATTTTAAACAAAATAAACGTGCTATTTATAGCTTATTAATTTTTTCTATTTTTTTCCTTATATCAATCTTCGCTGAGTTTATAGCAAACGATAAACCACTAGTGATTTATTACAATAAGGAATTTTATTCACCAATTATTAAGAATTATAGTGAGCGTGTTTTTGGGGGGGAATTTGAAACTGAGGCTGAGTACAAAACTATTGAAGTAGAATGTCTTATATTGAGTGGAGGTATGCTAGAAGAATGCCTAGATAATCCGAGAAAAATAATAAGTAAAATTCAAGAATTGAATTTGAATAATTGGATCCTTTGGCCACTCATAAAGTCATCATTTGATACAGTAAATTACGACGTTGATGTAGCTCCTAGTCCACCTGACAACAATCACCTACTGGGAACAGACGATCAAACACGAGATGTAGTTGCTAGAATAATTTATGGGTTTAGGCTTTCAGTTTTTTTTGCATTCTTAGTTACAATCTTTTCAACAATTATTGGAATAGGTGCTGGAGCGATTCAGGGGTTTTTTGGTGGATGGACCGATTTGATTTGTCAAAGATTCATAGAAATATGGACTTCTCTTCCCTACCTATACGTGATTATTATTCTAGCTGCAGTTTTTCCTATGAATTTTTGGTTGCTAACTTTTATAGTTATTCTTTTTAGTTGGACTGCACTAGTTGGTGTTGTAAGAGCAGAATTTTTAAGAGTTCGAAACTTTGAATATATAATGGCTGCAAGAGCACTTGGAGTTTCTAATTTTAAAATTATAATTCGTCATATCATCCCTAATGCTATGGTAGCAAGTATAACACTATTACCATTTTTTATAACAGGCTCTATTGCAACTCTTGCAACACTGGATTTTCTTGGCTTTGGGTTACCAGCCAGCTATCCTTCACTGGGTGAACTAGCCCTTCAAGCAAAAAATCAACTAAATGCACCTTGGCTAGGTATTTCAGCTTTTTTAACTTTTACTGTGATGCTATCACTTCAAGTATTTATTTTTGAAGGAATAAGGGATGCTTTTGATCCTAGAAAAGTTTTTACATGAGAGAAAAAATATTAGAATTCCAAAACCTATCAATATCTTTTCATGAAAATAAAAAGGTAGTTAAAAATTTATCTTTTTCGCTTAATGAAAAAGAGACATTAGCACTTGTTGGAGAAAGTGGCTCAGGTAAATCAATAACGGCTCTAGCTTGTATGAACTTATTACCAAATAATGCTAAAATAGAGGGTAACATTTTTTTTGAAAATAAAAACTTATTAAACCAAGAAGAAAATGAACTTCAAAAGATCCGTGGCAATAAAGTTTCTTATATTTTTCAAGAGCCTATGACATCTCTTAACCCGTTACAGACAATTCAACACCAAATTAAAGAAAGCATAATTCTTCACCAAAAGTTAAATCAAAATGAAGCTTCTAAAAAAGTTATTTGGCTTTTGGAAATGGTAGGACTCTCAAAAATTAACAATTACACACCTAGTTACCCACACCAATTATCTGGTGGCCAGAGACAACGAGCTATGATTGCTATGGCATTAAGTAATAATCCTAAAATTTTAATTGCAGATGAACCTACTACTTCTCTGGACGTATCAGTAGAAAACAAAATTTTAAATCTATTAGAAGATCTAAAAAGTCGTTTTGGCATGAGCATTTTATTTATTACGCATGATCTCAATGTTGTAAGAAAAATTGCTGATAACGTGGTAGTTATGCAATCAGGTAAAATTGTTGAAAAGGGAATAACTAAAAATATCCTAAATAATCCCAGAATGGTCTATACCCGTAAACTCATTTCAGAACCTGAAAAGATAATTAAAAAAAAGAAATCAAGTGATATTCCTATTATTGAGGTAAAAAACATTAGTGTTAATTATCCAATAAGAACAAGTATTTTTAAAAGGGTTAAAAGAAATTTTAAAGCGGTAAAGAATGTAAGTTTCAAAATTGTTGCTGGTGAAACTTTAGGGATTGTAGGAGAAAGCGGGTCTGGTAAAAGTAGCTTAGGATTGGGAATTCTTAGGTTAATAAGTTCTGAAGGTGAAATTTTTTTTGATAATAAATCTATTAGAAACTTAAAGGGTAAAGAATTAACTAAAATCAGAAAAGATATTCAAATAGTATTTCAGGATCCCTATGGATCATTATCTCCAAGAATGTGTGTAGCCGAAATTATTGCTGAAGGACTAAATGAACATTATCCATATTTTTCAAAAACAGAAGTAATGAGAAAAGTTAAGAAGAGTCTAGAAAATGTAGAATTACCTACTGACATACTAAGTAGATACCCACATGAATTTTCAGGTGGACAAAGACAACGAATTGCTATTGCTAGGGCAATTATACTGAGACCAAAATTCTTGATCTTAGATGAACCTACCTCAGCTTTAGACAGAACTATACAATTACAAATTTTAAAGCTTTTAGCTAAACTGCAGAATAAATATAATATGGCGTATCTTTTTATAAGCCATGATTTAAGATTAATGAAATTTTTTACAGATAAACTATTAGTGATGTATCAAGGAACAGTTGTAGAGAAAGGTTTGACTTCAAATATCTTTAAAAAACCAGAGAGTGCATATTCTAAATTATTATTTGAAGCGGCATTTAATAAATAATTCTTGAAAATTAAATTATACCACAACCTCCTCCTCCAGGAGTTTCTATTTGTAAAATATCATCTCTGTCTAAAGTAATTTTATCACATGGTTTAAGAATTATTTTTTTTCCATTACTTTTATAAACAGTTGATTTTCCGACTTTTCCAGCTCCACCACCATTAAGACCTGGTGGTGGAACTTGACGATGGCCTGAAATAATTGCCAAACTCATTTTTTGAAGAAATCTAATATTTCTAATTACACCATTTCCCCCTTTTGCAATCCCACTTCCTCCTGAATTTTTTCTTATTGAAAAGTTTTCTAAGACTACGGGGAATCTTGATTCAAGTATTTCTGGATCAGTTAGCCTACTATTTGTCATATTACTATGCACTCCAGATGTCCCCTCATAAAGTTCTCCATTCTTAAGAATACCTGCCCCTGTTCCCCCACATATAGTTTCATAATATTGGTATTTTTTATTCCCCCAAGTAACATTATTCATAGTGGATTGAGACGCAGCTTGTACACCAAAAGCAAGTAATAGAGCCGATGTCACTGCTTGACTTGTTTCTACATTTCCAGCGATTACTGCAGCAGGGTATTCTGGCGAAAGAATAGTACCTTTTGGTAGTACTAACTTAACATTTTCCATTAAACCCGCATTCATTGGTATTTTTCCACCAACTAAAATTCTAATGGCATATAACACAGCAGCTCGGGTTACTGGTTGCGGAGCATTAAAATTTGTTTCAGTTTGGGATGTTGTCCCTGAAAAATCAACTACAATTTTTTCTGGGTTTTTGGTGGTACTCACAGAAACACATATTTTTCTCTTTTTATTATCAATGTCGTCATCCATATAATAAATGTACGATCCTTTCTTAATTGATTTCAGAATACTTCTTACCATTTCAGATGCATTGTTATTCACAAATTTTGTATATTTTTTTACTAAAGTGACACCATACTCATTAATCAAATCTCTTAATTCTAATTCTCCCTTTTCGCAGGCCGCAACTTGAGCTCTAAGATCTGCAAGATTCTTTGAAAGGGATCTCACAGGAAATTTTGCTCCTAGTAAAAGATCTGAAATTTCTCTTTTTTTAAAATTCCCATTTTGTACTAATTTGAAATTATCAATATAAACACCTTCATCTTCAATTTCTCTACTATCTGGAGGCATAGAACCTGGAGTAAGTCCTCCTACATCAGTGTGGTGACCCCTTGCAGCAACAAAAAACAAAATTTCATCTTTTGAGGGATGAAAAATCGGTTTAATAACGGTTATGTCTGGGAGATGTGTACCACCATGATATGGTGCATTCAGAGCATAAACATCTCCTTTTTTAATATTCTTATTTTTTAAGATTATAGCTTTAACGGAAGCATCCATCGAACCTAGATGAACAGGCATATGTGGTGCATTGGCTATTAAATCTCCTTTCTTATCAAAAACCGCACAGGAGAAATCTAATCTTTCTTTTATTGTAACAGACTGTGCCGTATTTTCTAAAACAATCCCCATTTGTTCTGCTACTGACATGAATATATTATTGAATACTTCCAACATCATTGGATTAGGTTTTGAAGTTTCAAAATTCTTAATTTTATACTTTTTTTCACTTGTACTTTTCAAAATAACGTCATCATGCTCTAATTTCTCACATTGCCAATTTGGTCTGACTAGAATCGAAGTAAATTCATCTATTACTATGGCAGGTCCAATTACTTTTTCGTTTATATAAAGGTATTTTTTTTGAACCAATTTACACTTTTGCCACTTTCCATCTATAAATATCTGATCACTAAAGTAATCTTTTTTAAATAAATCTTTATGTAGTTTTTGATTATTTTTATCCCTAATTTCATTATTTTTTGATTGGAATACTTCTACTGCAATTGAATCAATGTGAATTGGATCATCTGATATTTTAAATCCATACCTTCTTTTAAAATTTGTATAGAAATCTTCTCTCATATCATCAAAAGACTTGAATCTTACTTGAAAAGTTGTATCAGAGTTCTTTAATCTTAGAAAAATTGTTTCATATATCCCAATATTGTCTTTTTCTATTTTTTGAGCAATAAGCTCATGTTTTAACTCATCAGTTAATCTATTAAGAGAATTTTTCAAAAGTTTTAAATTTGCTCTTGTTAGAGGCTTTTCAATAGTCTCTTTTTTCAAACTTCTAACATTAGCTAATCCAATTCCATATGCTGAAAGCAAAGAAGCTTTTGAATGGATATAACACTTTTTTATATTGAGATTCTCAGCAATTGAGCACGCAAATTGGCCACCTGCCCCACCAAAAACTGTGAGGCAATATTTATTGAGATCATATCCTTTTTGAACTGAGATTTTTTTAATTGCACTTGCCATATTCTGAGATGCTATGTTCAACCAATCTTCAGCTAAACTCTCTTCAGATTGATTTAGTTTTTGAGCAATTGAACGAATGGCTTTTCTAGGGGTTGCTTGATCTAAAAGCTTTTTACCATTTTTTCCAAAAATAGCTGGAAAAAATTCAGGCCTTAATCTTCCCGTAATCAAGTTAGCATCTGTCACAGTTAAAGGTCCTCCATTGCCATAAGAAGAGGGACCAGGATAAGCGCCTGCACTTTCAGGACCGACTTGCAATCGGCCTAACCTATAAGAAAGTATACTTCCACCACCTGCTGCTACAGTATTTATATTCATCATGGGGGAAGCTAACCTCACGCCAGCAATTTGACTTCTATGAGTTCTTTCATAACTTCCTGAAAAATGGCAAACATCTGTAGAAGTTCCACCCATATCAAAACCAATTATTCTATTTTCACCTATTTTTTTGCTTACTTCTACTGCTCCTACCACGCCTCCAGCAGGACCAGATAAAACAGCATCCTTCCCTCGAAATAAGTCTTTAGATATTAAACCACCATTTGATTGCATAAATTTTAGTTTATTACCTAAATCGCCAGAAAAATTCTCAACTAATTGTTCAACATATTTCTTAAGCACTGGTGTTAAATAGGCGTCTATTACTGTTGTATCTCCTCTTTCTACAAATCTTATTTGAGGCGATATTTCATGACTTGCTGAAACTTGTTTAAACCCCAAAGAATAGGCTAATTCTAATATTGTTTTTTCGTGATTAATATACTTATAACCGTGCATTAACAAAATCGCACAAGAGGTAATACCTTTTTTTATACACTTTATTAATTCTTTTTTTAATTCAGAGACATCAGGTGCTATTACTGTTTTTCCATCTGCTAGTATTCTCTCCTCAACACTGACCACTTTTTCATAGAGCTGATCAGGTAGATTAATTTTTCTTGCAAATATATCAGGTCGATTTTGGTAACCTATTTTAAGTTGGTCTTCAAATCCCTTAGTAACAACTAAAACAGTTCTAGCACCTTTTCTTTCCAGTAAAGCGTTTGTAGCTACAGTTGTACCTACTTTTATTTCAGAAATTAGAGAGGTTGGAATTTTTTTATTTTTTGGGATACTTAAGAACTGCTTTATAGAATGAATAGTTGCATCTTTATATTTGCTAGGATTAATAGAAAGATGTTTAGAAATTAATAACTTCCCGGTTGGATCTAAAGCTATAGAATCCGTGAAGGTTCCCCCTCTATCTATCCAAAAGCTCCATTTTGACATTAAATTCCCCATGATAAAATTTTAAGAATGACTAAATACATTTAATTTTTATAATATACATATAAAACTCAAAATGAAAATTAAACTCAAATTAATATGTCAATTTGGTCAGCTATATTTAAATTAATTTCTAAAATCTCAAAAAAAGTGAGAACAACTAAGTAAAATTTTTCAAAAGTTAAAAACACCTTCTAAAAAAACTTTTGGGTTTACCATTGCAGTCATTGCACTTAGTGCAAAAATGGCTAAAGCTTATGGGATAGTAAAAAATGAAGAAATCAAAGCATTTAGACAAGTTTTTTTATACCTAACAGTAAAGAAAAATACGCCGCTTTGGTTTTTTATTTAGCAAGAAAAGATGTTGCTGGATTTGAAATTTGTGCAAATAAGGTAAACAAAATGCTATATTCTAATAATAAAGTTCTAGAAGATTTACTAGAAGGATTTCTACATATTGCAACATCAGACGGAATTCATGATACATTAGAAAATCAATTTATTGAAACTGTAGCTAAAATCTTTAAGATTAGCCATAACAAATTAAATGTTTTAAAATCAAGATACTTACCAAATGAAATTATAGATCTTTTTATGGTTCTAGGAGCCAATCCAAACTGGGATATCTCTGTAATTAAGAAAAAATAGAAGGAACTATTTCGTGAATGCCATACAGACAAATACTTTGTAAAAGGATTGCCTTTGGAGGCATCAGCTTTAGCAAGTAACCGACTTTTAAAAATTAACAAAGCATTGGAAATGATAAAACATAACAGAATAATATAAAAGAATTGTTTTCAAATAAATTATGTTAAATTATTTTTAAATTTAAAATAATACTCAAATAGGTAAATCATGGATAAAAAAATAATAGAAAAAAAAGAACTCCCTTCATGGGATCTTTCTGATTTATATAAATCAACTGAATGTTCTGAAATAGATCAAGATTTAGATAAATTAGAAAAACTAACTATTAGTTTTAATAAAAAATACAAAGGAAGAATATATAAATTAAATGATAAAAAAATTTTTGATCTCTTCAAAAGTTTAGAAATAATAGAAAAGTTGAGTGGTAGATTAATTTCTTTTGCTTATCTAAATTACTGCGAAAAAGTTAATTGTGAGGTGAAGAATAAATTTCTTTCCTACATACAAGAAAAGCTTGTTAAATTTGAATCCAGAATGCTTTTTTTGTCCTTAGAAATTAATTCTCTTAATGAAAAGAAGTTTAAAAGTTTAATCTCAAAGCAAAGCAAAGTTTATAAATTTAAAACATTTTTAAAAAAAATGAGATTATTTAAACCATACCAACTTTCTGAAGGACTAGAAAATTTATTAAATGAATATAAATCATCGTCTAGATCTTCTTGGGTTAAATTATTTGATGAAACAATATCAGAGTTAAGTATATCAGTATCTAACAAGCAGTATTCTTTTGAAGAAAGTTTGAATCTATTACAAAATAATAATTCAAGAATAAGAGCCATGGCAGGTACAAGACTTTCAGAAGTTTTACAGAAAAAAATTAAATTATTTAGTAGGATTACTAATACCTTAGCCAAGGAAAAACAAATTGAAGACGAGAAAAGAAAATTTGATAGTCCTGCAGCGTCAAGACATCTTGCTAATAATGTAGATCCAAAAATTATTCAAAATCTTAGAGATACAGTTGTAGCTTCTTACCAAAATACTTCACACAGGTATTACAGACTTAAAGCAAAGATATTAAATAAAAAAAAATTAAAACTATGGGATAGAAATGCACCTATTAGATCAAGAAAAGAACCACAGATTGATTGGGATAATGCAAAAAATATTGTCTTAGAAGCCTATTATGATTTTGATCCCAAAATTTCAGAAATAGGTAAAGAATTTTTTGATAATAATTGGATTCATGCTAAACCAAACCCAAATAAAGCCTCTGGTGCCTTTAGCCATCCTACCGTTACAGACGTCCACCCTTTTATTTTATTAAATTATTTTGGAACAAGTAGGGATGTAATGACTCTAGCACATGAATTGGGTCATGGGATACATCAAGTACTTGCATCCAAACAAGGTGAAATTTTATCAAATACACCACTCACTTTAGCAGAAACCGCTTCAGTTTTTGGAGAAATGCTTACTTTTGAAAGACTACTAAATGCTGAGAAGAATATCACCAGAAGGAAATATTTATTAGCAGGAAAAATAGAAGACATGATAAATACAGTAATAAGACAGATATCTTTTTACGACTTTGAAACACAAATTCATGATAAAAGAAAAGAAGGTGAGTTAACTTCTGAAGATATTTCAGCAATTTGGATGAATATATCTAAAGAAAGCCTAGGTGATAGTTTTGAATTTGACAATAATTATAAATATTTCTGGTCATATATTCCTCATTTTATCCATTCTCCCTTTTATGTGTACGCATATGCATTTGGAGATGGGATGGTTAATTCGCTATTTTCAAAATATAAAAATAAAGACTGTGATTTTGAAAAAAAGTATATCAAATTACTCAAAGCGGGCGGATCAAAAAACTATAAAGAACTTTTAAAGCCATTTAACCTAAATATTTCTAAAAAGGATTTTTGGGAGAAAAGTATAAGTGTAATAGATAATTTAATTGATGAGTTAGAGAGTATAGTATGATAATTATGCGGGTTCTTTATGCGCTAATTCGTACATCTTTTTTTGAAGCTTTTCAAAAGCCCTAACTTCTATTTGACGTATTCTTTCCCTACTAACATTATATTCATTACTTAATTCTTCTAATGTTAAAGGATCATCTATTAATTTACGCTTTGTTAAAATTTCACACTCTCTCTGGTTAAGAGACGTAAGTGCAGATTTTAACAATACCCTTCTACTATCTAATTCTTGTTTATCAGCAAATTTGGCTGCATGATCAGAATCTTCGTCTTCAATCCAATCCTGCCATTCCAATGTACCTTCGTTATTTGTATTAACTAAGACATTTAAGGATGCATCACCCCCACCCATTCTTCTGTTCATTGAAATAACTTCATCTTGACTTACATTCAGATTTTCAGCAATGCTTTTTACATTATCTGGATGAAGCTCTCCATCTTCCATAACCCCAATTCTATTTTTTGCCTTTCTTAAATTAAAGAAAAGCTTCTTTTGAGCACTTGTTGTACCCATTTTAACTAAACTCCAACTTCTCAAAATATATTCTTGAATGCTGGCTTTAATCCACCACATTGCATATGTTGCTAACCGAAAGCCTTTATCTGGATCAAATCTTTTCACTGCTTGCATTAAACCAACATTTGCCTCTGAAACAACTTCGTTGATTGGTAATCCATAGCCTCTATAACCAAGTGCAATTTTGGCAGCCAGTCGCAGATGTGACGTAACTAACCTATGAGCACTTTTTCTATCATCATGATCAACCCACGCTTTTGCTAACATAAATTCTTCTTCAGAGCTGAGCATAGGGAATTTTTTAATCTCATTAAGATAGTCAGATAAACTTCCATCGCTTAAAGCTGGTAAATTACTTTTATACATTCAATCCTCACATTTCAGATATTGATATAGTAGTTTTTAAAAAAAATTCAATATATTTATTTTAATTAATATAATTCTGAAAAAGATGTTTCTAATTTTTGAAAATCTGATGGTAAAGGAGTTTGAAAAGATTTATTTTCCGAAGTTATAGGGTGAACAAAAGATAAGTTTCTAGCATGTAGTGCTTGTCTTTTAAAATTAAGATAAATATTACCTAATGTATTAATAAGTTCAGTATCTGTTTTTTTCCCAGATCTATATGTTTGATCACCAACTATACCATGATTAATTGAATCCATATGGACTCTGATTTGATGAGTTCTACCAGTTTCAAGCCAACATTCCACTAACGATGCAACTACCTTATTTTTAAATTTATATTGATTATTTACTCTAAACCTAGTTACAGCATGTTTACCATTATTATTATTCCTAATCGCCATTTTTTTTCTATCAACAGGATGTCTCCCAATATTACCGCTTATTTTAAAGATTTTATTTTCTTCTAAACAAAATACTAAGTTTTTTTTTGAATAATTATCATTTATGTTTGGAAGCCCCCATATTAAGGCTATGTAATGTCTTCTTGCAGAATGTTTAGAAAACTGGTCTCTTAGACCTAAATAAGCTTGATCCGATTTAGCAACTACAAGTAATCCTGAAGTATCTTTATCTAATCTATGAACTATACCTGGTCTAAAATTCCCTCCCAAAACCGATAATCTATCACAATGATACAATAATCCATTAACTAAGGTTCCACTATCAATTCCAGAACCAGGATGAACTACTAATCCTGATTTTTTATTAATTACAAGCAAATGTTCATCTTCAAAAATTATGTCTAATTCCATTTTCTCTTTGACTAAAACCTTCTTTTTATCTAAATCAAGTTCCAAGATTAGAGTTTCATCGTCTGATAATTTATGATCTAAATTAATTGGTCTATTAGAAATAGTACTAAAAATTAATCCGTTTGAAATTAAGTTTTTGACACGAGTGCGAGATATGCCTAATCCTTTGGGTATAGATTCTGCAATTATCTTTTCTAATCTGCCTGATTTTTTTCTTACTTTAAATTTAAAATTTTTTGCAGTCTTTAAATTAGAGGAAACCATGGAACAGAAACCTTCAAATGGGGAAACTAATTCTCAATTAAACTTAAATTTTCTTAAAACTTTAGTTAATATATTAACTATAGTAATGACTTTGGGTATGATTATTATAGTATTTATAATTATTAAAGAGTTTTTTTTAGATCCCAAGAATAAAAATGATAAATTTAAATTACCTGAATTAATTAAAATACCTAAATCATCCAATTTAGAATCAATTGATTTAAAAAATAATAATATTAGTATGGTAGTAACTTTAGATGATGGCACACAAAAGTTAATAATAATAACTTTTGATAATGGTTTAGAAACATCAAGAAAGTACATAGATATAGATAAAAGTAATTAAAAATTTAAGACATCATTTTATGCTAAAAAACGATATTTTTATTAATCAACTTAAAGAAAAACTTTCTATTGTTGATATAATCGGGAAAAGGGTAACTTGGGATAATAAAAAAACTAATGCCAATAATGGTGTTTACTGGTCTTGTTGCCCCTTCCACAATGAAAAAACAGCTTCTTTTAAAGTAGATCAAAACAGAGGTTTATTTTACTGTTTTGGATGTCATGAAAAAGGTGACACTATTTCTTTCACAATGAAAAAAGAAAATATTGACTTTTTAACTGCTATTGAAAAGTTGGCAACTGAAATTGGATTAAAAATACCTACTAATTTTGGAAGTAAAAATGTCAACAATAATATATCAAAATCGTATTCAAAAATATTGGAAATTCAAGAAATAGCATTATTGTATTTCACAAATTGCTTAAGAGATACTCCTTCTTCAAAAGCTTCTTTATTTATAAAAAATAGAATTTCCTCTGAAAAAATCATAAATAACTTTAAATTAGGTTATGCTACTGAAAAGAATAAAGCTATCTATGATCTTCTTTCAAATAAAGGATATAAAGAAGATATGATAGTTAAAAGTGGTCTTTGTGCTAAAAATGACAGGGGTGATATATATGATAGATTTAGAGATCGTATAATTTTTCCAATTTTTAACTCCAGTAATAAAGTTGTAGGATTTGGTGGTAGAGCTTTGAATTCATCTGCAAGTGCAAAATATCTAAATTCGCCCGAAACAGAAGTTTTTCAAAAAGGTAAACTTTTATTCAATGAAAATAATTGTCAAAAAGACTTTAAAAATAAAAATTTAATAATTGTTGAAGGTTACATGGATGTCATAGCTCTTAGCAAAGTAGGTTTGACAAACTGTGTTGCACCACTAGGTACTGCTGTAACAATTGATCAAATTAATAGAATTTGGCGTATTTCAAAATCTCCAATTTTTGCATTTGATGGGGATAATGCAGGGCAAAAAGCGCTTGAACGTTTAACCTATTTAGTACTTCCATACATTTCAGCAGAAAATACAATTCAAGCGTGTTCATTGCCAAATAATCATGACCCGGATGATTTGATTTCAAAATTTGGTAACCAATCCATTCTTGAATTAATAAATCAGCCCAAGTCTCTACTTCAAATTTTGTGGGATAATTTGACAAAAAATATTGACATTTCCACACCTGAAAAGCGTGTACAATTAGAGAATAAAATAAATTTTATTTTAAACCAAATAAAAGAAAAAAGTTTACGTTATCATTATTCACAAGCATTTAATAAATTAAAATTAGAGTTATTTGGATTATTCGAAAAAAAAATCAATATTATGCAAAATTTCAATAATGAAACTGACGAGAAAGGCTACACTAGTAAATTAAAAACAAATAAAAAAAATTCATCACCAAATGAACAAACAAAAAATACTTTAATTGCTAATACTGATGATCCAAATAAAGTAGAGTCCCGACTACAGGAAACTGCTATTATACTTTTACTTATTAATCACCCCAGTTTTATTGTAAAATTCGCGAATAAATTAAATGAAATTTTTTTTATAAATAGAGATGTTGAGAAAATTTTCAAAGTTTTAATACACTTAAATTCAAAAGGTCTTTTTAAAAAGACAGAAATTATAGAAGAATTAAATGTTAACTTTGGGCAGGATATATATAAAAAACTTTATTCAGCTGGTCCAATAAAAATTAATCCTCTTTTCAATGAAGAAATTTCTTTTGAAGAAGCTGAAATTGGTCTTAATGATGTGCTAAATAGAAAAATAGCACGTCAATACATAGACCAAGAGTTGAATGAAGCAAGGGAAAATATATTTAAAAATGAAGAAGAAACATTAACTTGGAGAATAGATCAAGCTAATAAATTGTTAAATAAAGCAATTAGTGGCATAAATGAAAATAATCATGATGAACAAAATAGACTTAATGATGATTTAAACTCTATCAATGATTTGATTAAAGATAAAATCTGGATTAAAAAAAACTACTAAAAACGAATCAATAAATAAGTGATTCTAATTTTTACACTTTAGGTGGTTACTCAATGCAAAATGAACAAGAAAATTCAAAAAATCAAAAAGAAGAAGATGCCAGTATACCTTTGTTAGATTTAAATCAAAGTTCCATAAAAAAACTTCTTTCTAATGCAAAATCAAAGGGTTACCTCACTTACTCAGAGTTAAATGAAACTATGCCACCTGGCGAAATGAGTTCTGAACAAATTGAAGATATAATGACTGCACTTTCAGAGATGGGCATTACTTTAATTGATAGTGAAGATGAACAAGATGATTCTCAAACTAAACAAGAAAACGTAACTGAAGAAACAGAAGAAACTAAAGAATTAGTAGTAGCTTCTTCAGCTTCAGATAATTTAGATCGAACCGATGACCCTGTTAGGATGTATCTCAGGGAGATGGGATCCGTAGAACTTCTATCTAGAGAAGGTGAAATTGCTATTGCCAAAAGAATTGAAGCTGGAAGAAATACCTATATCGGTGGTTTGTGTGAGAGCCCTCTTACCTTTCAAGCAATTACCATTTGGCGTGAAGAGCTTTTAGATGAGAAAATTATGTTGCGAGACGTTATAGATCTTGATGCAACTTTTGGTAGTATGTCTGAAAGTGAACTACCTGAAGAAGTAAAAATAGAAGGTTTTGAAAATCAAAATCCGACATCAGAAATAAGACATGATAATTTAAAAGAAAATTTAGCTGAAGAATTTAATAAAACTAAAGAAAAAAAATCATATAATGATTCTAATGATAAAGAGGGAGATCTAGAACTCTCAGAAGACGAGGAAAATGAAGATTTTGAAGAGGATCATGCTAATGTATCATTGGCTGCTATGGAGAGTTCTCTAAAACCACAAGTTTTAAAAACTCTCAAGAAAATTGCAGATGCCTACTCTAAACTTTCTTCTCTTCAAAACAATAGAATGCTTGCTGCAATTAGAGAAAAAAAGGCGTTTTCAGCAAGCGAAGAAAAGAAATATCAAAATTTAAGGAATGATATAGTAAAGTTAGTTAATTCTTTACATTTACATAATAATAGAATCGAAGCATTAATAGATCAATTATATGGAATAAACAGAAAAATTATGGGACTTGATGGCGAGTTAGTAAAATTAGCTGATAAGTCCAGAATAAACCGAAAAGAATTTATACAAAACTATAAGGGGTCAGAACTTGATCCAGTATGGCTTGAAAGAGTTTCAAAATTTAAATCAAGGGGTTGGGAGAGTTTTGCTGAAAATTTTGGAGATAAAATTGATCAAATAAGAATTGAAATTGCTGAAATTGGTCAATATATCGGAATAGATATAAGTGAATTTAGAAGAATAGTTCAACAAGTACAAAAGGGTGAAAAAGAAGCAAGATCAGCCAAAAAGGAAATGGTAGAAGCCAACTTAAGGTTAGTAATCTCAATAGCTAAAAAATATACGAATAGAGGTCTACAATTTCTTGATTTAATTCAAGAGGGTAATATAGGTCTAATGAAAGCTGTTGATAAATTTGAATATCGAAGGGGCTATAAATTTTCTACTTATGCTACTTGGTGGATACGCCAAGCAATCACAAGATCTATTGCTGATCAAGCTAGAACAATTAGAATTCCAGTCCATATGATAGAAACCATAAATAAGCTTGTGCGTACTGGAAGACAAATGCTTCATGAAATAGGTAGAGAACCTACACCAGAAGAGCTATCCTCTAAACTTCAAATGCCTCTTGAAAAAGTCAGAAAGGTTATGAAGATTGCAAAAGAACCAATAAGTTTGGAAACACCTATTGGAGATGAAGAAGATAGCCAGCTAGGAGATTTTATTGAAGACAAAAATGCTGTTCTACCTTTAGAAAATGCTATACAAGGAAACCTCAAAGAAACTACAACTCGTGTGCTTTCTAGCTTAACTCCAAGAGAAGAAAGAGTTCTCAGAATGAGATTTGGTATTGGTGTTAATACTGATCATACATTAGAGGAAGTAGGACAACAATTTAGTGTTACTAGGGAGCGTATTAGACAAATAGAAGCTAAGGCACTTAGAAAATTAAAACATCCGAGTCGTTCAAGAAAATTAAGAAGTTTTCTCGATACATAATACTACAATAGGAGAACGTCATGAGATGCCCATTTTGTGGAAACACTGATACTCAAGTTAAAGATAGTAGACCAGCAGAAGATAATGTATCTATAAGAAGAAGACGATCTTGTCCTGCATGTGCGGGAAGATTTACAACATATGAAAGAGTTCAACTTAGAGATTTAATTGTATTAAAAAAAAATAATAGAAGAGAAATATTTGATAGAGATAAATTAGAAAGATCAGTCAGAATTGCACTACAAAAAAGACCTATTGATATTGATAGGATAGAACAAATGGTAACTGGTATAGTTAGAAGATTGGAGAGCTTAGGGGAGACAGATATTCCCTCTGATAAGGTAGGGGAAATTGTTATGGAGACATTGGCTAGAATAGATACAGTTGCATATGTAAGATTTGCATCTGTTTACAAAAATTTTCAAGCAGCTGATGATTTTGAAGAATTTGTATCTGAGTTAAGACCAGATATAAAATAGTCATTTTTGTTGATGGACAATCAAGAAAAAAATACAAAAAATGATTTCAGATTTTTGAAAACTGCTATTTCATTGGGTTACAGAAGCATAGGACAAACATGGCCCAATCCATCAGTAGGATGTGTGATAGTTAAAAATCAACATATTGTTGGAACTGGTAACACTGCAGTTAAAGGGCGACCACATGCTGAGAAAATAGCATTGGATCAGGCAAAATCTGAGGCTTTAGATTCTACCGTTTATGTTACTTTGGAGCCATGTTCTCACGTCGGCAAGACCGCTCCTTGCACAACACAACTTATTAAAGCAAAAGTAAAGCGAGTAGTTTGTCCATTAAAAGATCCAAACCCTAGAGTAAATGGTAAAGGATTCGAAATTCTTCGAAAGAATGGAATAATTGTAGATAACTCTCCTATTTTACTACAAGAAATTAAAAAACTAAATCAGGGTTTCATTACATCAATAGAAAAAAAGAGGCCCTACATAGCTTTAAAGTTAGCTATGAGTTTAAACGGGAAAATAGCCACTCAAACTAAAAAAAGTAATTGGATTTCTGGAGAAAAGTCTAGAAATTTTGTTCAACTTATAAGATCTCAGTATGATGCCATCATGATTGGTACAGAGACTGCTTTTTGGGATAATCCTAGACTTAATCTACGAGATCAATTTTCAGACCTTCCTCAACCAGCTAAAATCATTATTGATAAAGATCTGAAATTATCAAAAAAAATGAACTTAATTAGATCTAAAGATACTGAGAAATTATTTTTTGTACATGATTTAAATTTAAAAAAAGATAAAATTGAATCTATGAAAGTTAAAGGTATAAGAACTATAGGTGTATCAACCCTGGAAAACGGCAATTTAAATTTAGATGAAATTTTTAAAAAACTTTCAGAGTTAGGGCTGACAAGTGTTTTAGTTGAAGGTGGAGGAAAAATTGCAACTTCTTTATTAGAAGTTGAATTGGTAGACAAACTTATATTATTTACTGCAGGAATTATATTAGACAAAAATGGTATTGATGGTTTTCAACCATCAATACCTGAAAGTATAAATTTAAATAATTATAATCGATATGATCTTGATAAATCGTTAACGATTGGAAATGATGTCGCTCACTTTTGGAATATAAATAATTAAACACAAATAATTTTACTAAATAAAAACCTAGATATATTGATTTTACTAAAAAATGTTTGAAGTTTTACAAAATAAACATTAGTAAGATTTCTTAGTAAAATTATCAACAAAATATTCCTAATTATTCAATTAAATTTTAAATAGATTAAAAATATGTTTACTGGTTTAATAACAGATATTGGAACATTAGTAAGAGTTAGTAGATCCAAAATCTTTAGTGCAAGAATAAGTTGTAATTATAATTTTTCTGAAACTTCCGAAGGTGCCTCTATATGCCATGATGGGGTATGCTTAACAATTTTTAATAAAAGAAAAGAAGAAGAAGGCTTTTCTTATGAAGTTGAAGTTTCTAATGAAACAATTTCAAAATCAAATATCATAGAATCAAACGAACCTTGGAAAATTGGTAAAAAAGTCAATTTAGAAAAATCCCTTAAAATTGGTGATGAATTAGGTGGACATATAGTTACTGGTCACGTTGATGGTGTAGTAAAACTAATGAAATCAAAAAAAATAGATGAAAGTCATAAATTAACATTTGAGTGTCCGGAGGCACTTATTAAATTCATTGCAGTGAAAGGATCAATTGCTTTAAACGGAACTTCTCTAACCGTAAACGATGTAAGTAAAAATCTATTCACGGTAAATATTATTCCACATACAAAACAAGTAACTACTTGGAAAGATTGTAAAACTGGAGATCTATTTAATTTAGAAATAGACTTACTAGCTCGTTACATGGATAGATTGCAAGCGGGTAGGAAATAAAATGAATATTAAGAATAAAGAAAAGCGTATTCAAAAACATAATGATAATAATGCCATCGCGGAAATTAATGATATTATTGAAGAAGCTAGAAATGGAAGAATGTTTATTCTTGCAGATGATGAAGATAGGGAAAATGAGGGAGACCTTATAATTCCTGCACAAATGGCTACGCCAGAGGCAATAAATTTTATGGCCACTTATGGACGAGGTTTAATATGCTTATCTTTAACTAAAAAACGCATAGAAACTTTGAATCTTCCATTAATGTCAGCTTCAAACTCATCAAGACATGAAACTGCTTTTACAGTTTCTATTGAAGCTAAAGAAGGTGTAACTACAGGTATATCTGCACATGACCGAGCCTTAACAATTTCAACAGCAATTAATCCTTTATCAGGGCCAAGTGATATAGCAACACCTGGACATGTATTTCCTTTAAAAGCTAAAGAAGGCGGTGTTCTTGTACGAGCAGGGCATACAGAGGCCGCTGTGGATATATCAAGATTAGCTGGCTTAAATCCCTCAGCAGTAATTTGTGAAATTATGAATGAAGATGGAACTATGGCTAGAATGCCTGATTTAATTTCATTTGCTAAAATGCATAATTTAAAACTTGGGACTATTTCAAATTTAATTGCATACAGAAGAAGGTATGATAATTTAGTTAAAGAAATTGAAAGCAAAAAAGTAAATTCAATTTTTGGAGGTAATTGGCAATTAAAAACTTTTATTGATGAGATTAGTAACTCATTACATTATACAATTTCCAAAGGTGATATTAGATCAGATGAAGGTATACTCGTAAGAATGCACGTTACAAATACATTTCAAGATCTGCTTGGAATTGAACCCAAACGACAAAATCAAATAAGTGATTCTATGAAACAAATAAGCGAGGAAGAGAGAGGTGTACTAGTATTACTAAATTTTAGTAATCAAACAAATAATAAAGAAGATAAAAATTCCAATACTATTCGTAGATACGGTATTGGAGCTCAAATCTTAAAAGCTCTGGGATTAAATAATATAAAGTTATTAACTAATTCTGGCACGCCAAAATTAATTGGATTAGAAGGTTATGGTCTCAAAATATTAAAAACTATACCTATTAAAAAATATGAATAAAAACGTTAAAAATTTTGCACTTAATTTTGATACCAATATTGCAATTGTTGGTTCTCCTTATTATAAATCAATTTATGATAACCTTCTGAATGGCACACTAAGTGAATTGTCAAACCACAATATCAATGTGGATATACTAAATGTAGAAGGAGCTTTAGAAATACCTACAGCCATCAGTCTTGTTAAAAGAGATTTTGATGGTTTCATTGCTTTAGGTTGTATAATAAGGGGAAAAACAAGTCATTATGATATCGTAGCAGAAAATAGTGCTCAAGCACTATCTCAGTTAGGATTGGATGGTATTTGTATTGGTAACGGAATACTTACAGTTGATAGCATTGAACAAGCAATAGAGAGATCTGATCCAAAATTAAAAAATAAAGGTAAAGACGTAGCCAAAGCATTGATTTCTTTGCTTTTAATCAAGCAGAATTATAATTCTAATAAATAAAATTTTAATTCATTTTTAGATTTTGGAAAGTTCAAAAATTACAAAATTACAAAAAATCAAAGAGAAAAGTGTTTCAAGGCTATATGCTGTTCAAGCACTTTTCCAAATTGAAGCAAATAACAATTCTGTAGAAAAAATTGTCTTAGAGTTTAAAAATTATAGAGAAAAAGAAAATCTTGATAGTAATAACTATTCTAAGTCCGACTTAATCTTTTTTAAAAAAATAATTGAAACAACAGTTAAGCATCAAAAAAAAATTGATATGAATATAATGAAATCAATAAAAGATGACTGGGCTATGGAAAGAATTGATCCAACTTTAAGAGCTATCTTCAGAGCAGCTGCTGCTGAATTTTTGATAAAAACTCCCCCCAAGGTTGTAATTAGTGAATTTTTAGAAATTGCAAAATCATTTTTCCCGAATGGAAAAGAGTGTAAATTAGCTAACGGAGTATTAGATAAGCTTGCAACTGAAATTTTATCAACTTAAATTAGACAAAGATAGAAATCATTAATTTGCTGAACTATATTAAGTCATTTTTGAATATTATTGCAAATTAAACTTGTTATTTCTTGGAAAACCTTTAGGTGCAATTTTACCTGATTGGGCTCTTTTACCTACCCAATTTTCAAAATTGTTTACAACATTTTTCCTACCTGATTTATCAAACCAAACAAGGCCAGTTTCTGAATCAAAAGAAGTTATATCGGAGAGATATGCATTTTTATATTTTTGCAACCTCACACCCTTACCCTTATTAAGTTCAGGTAATTCATTTATTTTGAAAATCAAAAGTTTTCTATTTGTTCCAATTGTAGCAATTGAATCACCCTTAATATTTTTTAAACAATTGGCTATGATGCCAGTTTTTAAATTAATTATTTTTTTGCCAGACCTTGTTTGTGCTAACATGTCTTCATGCTTTATTATAAAGCCATCCCCAATATTAGATGTAACAAGTGAACTTAGATTTGATTCAAAAACTATAACAGTCACTATTTCTATCTGATTAGGTAAATCAGTAAGTAACCTTATTGGTTCTCCATTAGTTCTTCCACTTGGAAGTAAATTCACTTGTAGAGAGTAGATATGGCCATTACTTCCAAAAATAAGAATTTTATCAGAAGTTTTTGCATTAATTAAAAAACGTTCCTCATCTCCCTCACGATATTTTATTTCTTCAGTGTTGATTACTGTTCCTTTTACAAATTTTATCCAACCAAGCTTTGAAACTATAACCGTAACTTCTTCTTCCTCAATAAATTCAGGAATTTCTAAATTTTCTAATATTCCTTTTTCTTCAATTATTGTTTTTCGTTTAAAATACATAGTATTTGAACTTAATTTGAGTTTTAATAACTCAAAATCCTTAGACAATTTTTGCCATTGATTATTTTCATCTTCTAAAAGCATTTCTAAACCTAAACGCTCTTTTAAAAGTTGGTCTTTTTCTTCTTCAAGCTGAATTTGCTCAAGTTTTCTTAAAGATCTTAATCTCATATTTAAAATTGCCTCTGCTTGTAATTCAGAGAGGTCAAATTCTTTTTGAAGATCCAATTTAGGGTTATCTTTATACCGAATTATACTTATTACTCTATCTAAGTTTAAATAGGTTACTATAAAACCTTCTAATAAATGTAACCTAGAATCTATATTTCTTAATCGAAATTTTGATCGTCGGATTAAAATATTTCTAGAGTGATCAATATAATTTTGTAATAAGTCTTTTAAGCTCGAAACTCTAGGCATTTTACCATCAAATAAAACGTTCATATTGAGAGAAAATCTGGATTCTAAATCGGTTTTTTTGAACAAATGTTCCATGAGTATATCAGGAGGAATATTTTTCGATTTAGGCTCAAGTACTAACCGAATATCTTCAGCACTTTCATCTCTTAAATCATTTAATAGGTTTGTTTTTTTATCATTTATAAGTTCGGCTAATTTTTCGACTAATTTTGATTTTTGAATACCATATGGTATTTCTGTAATTACTATTTGCCACCTTCCCCTAGATAAAAACTCTTGAATGAATTTAGCTCTGATTCTAAAACTTCCTTTCCCTGAAATATAGTTTTCTAATATCGTACTTTTAGAATCAACTAATACACCTCCTGTGGGAAAGTCAGGACCTTTTACTATCTTCATAAGATCTGAATCATCTAATTTTGAATTCTGAATTAACTTTATTGAAGCATCCAATATTTCACAAATGTTATGTGGTGGAATACTAGTAGCCATTCCTACAGCAATCCCGTAAGCACCATTTGCTAGAAGTTGAGGGAAGAAGGCGGGTAAGTACTCGGGTTCTTTTTCCGACCCATCATAATTATCTTTAAAATCAACAGCAGATTCATCTAGCCCATCTAAAATTATCATAGAGATTTCGCTCAAGCGAGCTTCGGTGTATCGCTGTGCTGCTGCATTATCACCATCAATATTACCAAAATTACCTTGACCCTCTATAAGTGGATACCTAGTTGTAAAAGTCTGAGCCATTCGCACTAAAGAATCATATATGGCTTTATCCCCATGGGGATGGAAATTACCCATAACCTCACCAACAATTTTAGCACATTTTCTAAATGAACCGGAGGGAACCAGTTTTAACTGCCTCATGGCATATAATATTCTTCGGTGAACTGGCTTTAAACCATCTCTGCTATCAGGTAATGCGCGATCAGTTATAGTAGAAAGAGCATATTCTAGATATCTTTGACCAAGTGCAACGTCTAGATTTTCATTTAATATTATTTCTTTATTTGAATTTTTTTTATTTGTCATAAATAATCCATCAACTATGTCATATGCTTTTAATTAAAAGGTTTAAAAATGAAAACAAAAAATATTCTAATTACTGGATGTTCAAGTGGAATTGGTAAAAATGTTGCCATTACTCTTCATAACAAAGGATGGAGAGTCTTTGCAACATGTAGATCTAAAACAGATTGTACTTTTTTTACAAAATTAGGTATCGAAAGTTTTCCTTTAGATCTACTTAAAGAAGAATCGATAAATTGTGCAGTTAGTTTAGTAAAACAAAAAACTAAATCTCAACTAGATGTATTATTTAATAATGGTGCGTATGCGATACCGGGTGCGATCCAAGATATACCTAGGTCTGCTATGAGAGAAATTTTTGAAGTAAATGTATTTGGCCAAATTGATTTAATTAATAGATGCATACCACTAATGATGAGTTCAGATTATCCAAAAATTATAAACTGTTCGTCAGTATTAGGTTTCATATCACTACCTTATAGAGGTTTGTATTCGGCTACTAAATATTCAATTGAAGCACTAACTGATGCTCTAAGAAGAGAAAACTATGATAGTAAAATTAAATTTGTACTAATTCAGCCAGGCCCAATAAACACTGACATAAAAAAGAAATCTATAAAGCATTTTGAAAAATGGATTGATTGGAAAAAATCTATCCACCAAAAAACTTATGAAAACAAAGTGATAAAAAGATTATATGATGATAACTATAAAGATTCTTTTAATAGCTATGAATTACAACCTGATGAAGTTACAAAAATACTAATTAACGTCTTAAATACTAAAAAACCAAAAGCAAGGTACAAAATTACTATCCAAACTAAAATTGCTCAAATAATGATTAAACTTTTGCCAACTAATACACTAGACTGGTTCTTTAAAATCTGATAACTCAAAATTAATTTTAAAAATAAAAAAAAATGTCCTCTATCCTATTCATAATTATAATTATTACTTGTCTTGTTGTTTTAATTATTCTGATGTTTGGAATTGGATCTTTTGCCAAAGGTGGAAATTTTGGAAAAAAATATTCTAACAAACTCATGCGATGGCGAATTATAGCACAAGCAGTAGCAGTATTACTTATTATTGCCTTTGTTTATTTTGAAAAAAGAGGGTAAAAATGGTTATTCTTAATAAAATATATACAAAAAGGGGAGATGACGGAAAGACAGAACTTGGTAATGGAGAAAGGGTTAAAAAGTTTTCTAAAAGGGTTATTGCCTATGGAACAGTGGATGAACTTAATTCATTAATTGGTATAGTAACTTCTTTAGATATTGATAAAGATCTTCAAAAATCTCTATTAAAAATACAAAATGATCTGTTTGATATAGGAGCAGATCTATGTGTTCCAAAAGATGAAAAAAATAATAATTTTTTACCTTTTAGATTTCCAAAAAATTTTGTTCTTAGGTTAGAAAATGAAATAGATTCAATGAATTCATCCATAGAACCAATAAAATCATTTGTTCTACCTGGGGGAAGCAGAGTGTCATCTCAGTTGCACCTGTGCAGAACAACTTGTAGAAGAGCTGAAAGATATGTAGTCGAATTAATGGAAAAGGAAGATATTAACTCAGAAGTTTTAAAATATTTAAACCGTCTTTCTGATTGGTTTTTTGTGTCAGCCAGGAAATATAATGATAATGGAAAGAATGATATTCTTTGGGTTCCATCCAAAAATAAAAACGAGTAAAATGTGCGACAATAATTAGTGTTTAATTAAATGTTTTTTTATGAATTAATGAAAAAATAATATTAGAAAATGAGGGCATAAATGAAAATTTTGGTTCCGGTTAAAAGGGTTATAGACTATAATGTAAAAGTCAGAGTTAAACCTGATGGTAGTGGTGTAGATTTATCAAACATCAAAATGTCAATGAATCCTTTTGATGAAATAGCGCTGGAAGAAGCTATAAGGATTAAAGAAGCTAATCGTGCTGAAGAAATAATTGCTGTATCAATTGGTCCAGAGCAATCTCAAGAAACTCTAAGAACTGCTTTAGCTATGGGTGCTGATAGAGCTATTTTGATCGTTGCAACTAACGATGTTAATTGTGATATTGAACCATTAGACGTGGCAAAAATTTTACACGCTATAGTAGTTGAAGAAAAAATTGATTTGGTTTTATGTGGAAAGCAAGCCATTGATAATGATATGAATGCGACAGGACAAATGCTTTCAGCTCTCATGGGCACATCTCAAGCTACTTATGCTTCAAGAATAGAATTAAATACAAATAAAGCCACTGTTACTAGAGAAGTAGATGGGGGTTTACAAGTAATAGAAGTATCTTTACCCACAGTAATCTCAGTAGATTTAAGACTAAATGAACCGAGATATGCAAGCCTTCCTAATATTATGAAAGCGAAAAGAAAACCTTTGGAGCAAAAAACTCCAAAAGATTTAAATATTCAAATTAAAAATAGGTTGGAGATTTTAGAAACAAAAGAACCACCTGAAAGACCATCCGGAATTAAAGTTTCTTCTGTAGATGAGCTTGTAGAAAAACTTAAAAACGAAGTAGGAGTAATTTAAAATGACAGTTTTAGTAATTGCTGATATCGTAAATAATGAACTTTCTGTTGACCTAACTGGGAAAACTGTAAATGCAGTTAGTAGTTTAGGAGATGTTACTGTACTTTGTGCTTGTGAAGATGCAGCAAGTGCTTCTAATGAAGCAGCTAAAATCAAAGGTGTAAATAAAGTTCTTAATATAAGTAATGCACTTTTTAAAAACGGTTTGGCAGAACCTATGTCAGCCCTTATAGTTGAATTATCTGAGAATTATGATTTCATTGTTTCTGCTGCTAGTGCTTTTGGAAAAAATATATTACCTAGGGTAGCTGCATTAATCGATGTCATGGTAATAACAGACATTTCAAGAATTATAAATGAAGATACTTTTGAAAGACCTATATATGCAGGCAACGCTCTTCAAACTGTAAAGAGTAGTGATAAGAAAAAAATTCTTAGCATAAGAACTGCTAATTTCGATGTACCAGATCTTTCGAATAGTACTTCTATTATAAATACCAGCTGCTCCATTTCTGAAAATAAAATGTCTTCTTGGGTCGAAGATAAAATCCAAGAGAATGATAGACCTGAACTAACTTCCGCAAAAATAGTAGTTTCTGGAGGAAGAGGTATAGGAAGTGAAGAAAATTTTGAGATAGTTGAAAAATTAGCAGGTAAGCTTGGTGCTGCTGTAGGAGCTTCTAGAGCCGCTGTAGATTCAGGTTTTGCACCTAACGACTGGCAAGTAGGTCAAACTGGAAAGGTAGTCGCACCAGAGCTTTATGTTGCAGTAGGAATTTCAGGTGCTATACAACATTTAGCTGGAATGAAAGATAGCAAAGTGATAGTAGCTATTAATAAAGATGAAGAAGCGCCTATTTTTCAAGTTGCAGATTTTGGTTTGGTTGGGGATTTATTTAATATTGTTCCCGAATTAACTAATAAAATTTAAACTAATGTAATATTCCAATGACTAATAGTATTAAGCTTATAGGAGTAGTTGGAGCAGGACAAATGGGGCTTGGTATTGCGCAAGTTTTTGCCACCTCTGGATTTGAAGTTTTGCTAAACGATAATAATAAAATTGCTTTATCAAATTCTTCTGAAGTAATCAAAGCAAATTTGAAAAAGGCAATAAATAAAGGTAGATTGCATGAGAATGATGGCATATCTTCCGTTAAAAAGATCAAATCAGAATTTGATATTTCTCAGCTTGGTAAATGTGATCTAATTATCGAAGCTGCTACAGAAGACGAAAAAGTTAAGCATGGAATATTTAAGGATTTAATACCTCACCTCCAACCCCATACAATCCTTACCTCCAATACCTCATCAATTTCAATAACAAGGTTAGCGGCTAGAACAGATCGACCTGAAAAATTTATGGGCTGTCATTTTATGAAACCTGCACCAGTCATGCAGTTAGTAGAATTAGTAAGAGGTATAGCTACAAATGAAGAAACAGCAAATTGCTTAAAAGATCTAGTAAAAAAAATTGGTAAAATCTCTACTAATTCGGAAGATTTTCCTGCCTTCATTGTAAATAGAATACTTATGCCGATGATAAATGAAGGAATATATGCACTTTATGAAGGTGTAGGTACTGTTGAAAGTATTGATAATTCTATGCGTTTAGGTGCTAATCATCCAATGGGACCGCTGGAGCTTGCAGATTTTATTGGTCTTGATACTTGCTTAGCAATTATGAACACTCTTCATGACGGTTTAGCTGATACAAAATATCGTCCATGCCCATTACTAGTTAAATACGTAGAGGCAAATTGGTTGGGAAGAAAAAATAAAATAGGTTTTTATAATTACAAAGGAGAAAAACCAGTCCCAACAAGATAGAGAAAATTAAATACCCTCACCAAAATAATTATTTACTAAACTTTTTAGTTTTGCTTCTAAAACCTTTTCATCTTCACCAGTAATTTTTATAGATATCACTGATCCCTTTTCTGCTGCTAAAGTAAGTAATCCCATTATTGAATTTCCGGGAACAACCAAGTTATCTTTGGAAACTTCTACAAAGGATTTATAGCTATCTACAATAGTTGCAAATTTTGCGGATGCTCTAGCATGCAAACCTCTTTCATTTATAATTTTTAATTCAAGTTTTATAGTAATTTTTTTACCTTTTTTTTAAATCTACATTACTTAATTTGGAAGATCTCTATGATTAGAAAGAACATTATGGCCGTCACTATTTAATTTATTCCTTAACATATTAACAAAAACTACAGAACGATGTTGTCCTCCTGTACAGCCAAATCCAATTGAAAATTGGCTTTTCCCTTCTTTTTGAACTTGAGGAATCAAAAAATTGATCAAGCTCAATACTTTAGAAAAAAATATTTTAAATTCTCTAGAACTAGATACAAAATCTTGTACTTTTTTGTCACGACCATCTAATTCTTTTAAGTGTGAAATCCAGTAGGGATTTTTCAAAAACCTACAGTCAAATATCATATCAAAATTTCTAGGTAACCCGTTTTTATAGGAAAACGACTGTAATAAAATGCTAAATTTTTTTATTTTCGCAATTGATAAATTATTTAGCAATTCTTCTCTAAGATCTTTAGGACTATAATCAGTTGTATCAATAATGATGTTAGCAAAATCTTTTATAGGTTTCAGATACTCCATTTCTTCAACTAATGCCTCTGATAAAGATTTAACTCCAGACAATGGATGACTCCTGCGAGTTTCATTAAACCTTTTTAAAAGTTTATTTGAATCACAATCTAAAAAGATTATTTTAACTACCATTTTTTTATATTTTGAAAGAAGTTTTCTTAAGTTTTCAGGAGAAAATTCTCTTGTTCTAATATCTACCCCTAATGCTAAGTTTTTATTTCTCGTTTTACTCAAAACTAAGCTATCTATCATGGATATTGGTATGTTATCTACTGATTCAAAACCAACATCTTCAAAAACATTTATTGCAGTAGTCCTACCTGCTCCAGATGCGCCAGTGATAATGATTAATTGGTTATAATGATTAGTTTCCAAAAGCTTACCTTAAATAGTATTGTTTTTTACTCCATATCTTAAGCTCATAAAAAGAGCGCTTTCATTATTATAAAAAGGATTAAATTCCATCATTTTTATTTTTTTTCCAAAGCAATATTTCTTTTTTGCATTTGGTAAACGATTTAATTCTAGATTAGTAATCTTTACAAAGCAAAATAATTTAGCTGAAACAACAAAAGGAACCTTGATTAATCCAATACCTCTTGCCTCAATAAAATTTGGGGTAGTTTCGGGTTTGCTTATTATAATTTTATTTTCTTTTAACTTGAAGTGGGTTTGATCATCAGAAATTAATTTTGCTCCCATTGATATAAGCTTTATTGCTAAATTACTTTTACCAGCACCAGATTTTCCAAGTATGACAACTCCCTTACCATTAATATCAACACTTGAAGCATGTATTATTTTACTATTATCTTTAGATATCTTCATGCTAATTATTGACTTAAAAATTTATTCATTATTCAATGTTATAATAATTAATTATTTTAAAAAATAATTTAATTTAATAAAATAAAAATTAAACTTGTGATACTTATTCAAATTAAAATTAATTTGATTACAGGAAATTTAGATCGTAACGCATAAGGATTACTATGGCTAATATAAGTATAACTACAAATCCAACTGGACGCAGTCCAGATAATAAATTTTTCTTTGGAAAACAAACCAAAGCTTTAGATCTAACAAGACCAAAATATAATAAAATTGGTAAGGAAAAAGATTATAAAGAATTTTTAAAATTACTAAAAAGTCAAAACTATTTATCCCCTATGAATTTCGAAACAGTAGGGACTAATTTTACATTACATACCAATGATGAACGTCATAAGCAATTTGTTTGGAATATGTTTAAAGTTACAGCTGAAGATCAAGTAGGAGATTGGACTATATATCACAATACTGAAATCAAAATGGATCCAAAGATATATATTCACCTGGATGAAAAAATATTGTTAATAGGTGGGACAACCTTTCTTGGTGAAATCAAAAAGGGCGTATTTGGTATTGTTAGTTTTGAGCTGCCAAAGTATAAAATACTTCCCATGCATTGTGGTGCATTTACATATGGCGGGACTACTAACTTAATGTTTGGATTAAGTGGTACAGGTAAAACAACATTAAGTAGTGATCCAGATTATAAACTTATAAGTGATGACGAAGTAGCATGGACAAGCATGGGCATAAGAATGATAGAGACTGGTTGTTATGCAAAAAGTGAAGGGCTTACACCTGATACTCATAGAACAATTTTTGATGCAGTAGCAACTGCAAAAAAACGTAATACACTTGTAGAAGAAAATCCTGAGGCATTAAATGCAAGATTAAGTTATCCTATAACTTGTGTAGAAAATGCTTATCATAAACGTAGTAATTTTGATCACGCTGATAATATATTTTTTCTAACTATGGATGCAGAAGGTGTTTTTCCTGCTATTAGTAGAATAAATGGAAATACTGTCAAGCGTTTTTTTGAAACTGGTTATACAAGTCAAATGCCCGGTACAGAAGCTGGAACTGATGAAATCAGAAGAACATTTTCACCATGTTATGGGTCTCCATTTATGCCACGTAAAGTAAAAGAATATAGTGATATGTTGATGAAAAAAATAAAAAAACATAATTGTAATGTTTTTTTGGTTAATACAGGTATGGATAAAAATGGTAAAAGATTTGATTTAGAATTTACTAGAAATACTATAAAACAGGCTATATTGACAGAATATCCTTTAGAGGATGATAGTGAGAAAGTTTTAAAAAAGCTTGAAAATTTAATTGAACAAAAATAGAAATTTTTACTTTGAAATATGAATTTAAATATTTCAAATATTGTGTAAGCTTTATTTTTTTTTCTAATTTCTTTGAATGTTTCTAAATAATTTATCTAAACATCAATACTAAAAAATCCATTATTTATAAAAATAGAAACATTATGTGAAGTTTTTCAATGTTTGAGGGAATATTAAATGTATGCAGTAGGAATTGATGGATGTAGTAATGGATGGTTGGCAAGCTATTCCAAACCTTTTGATTTTGAAAATTGTTTTTGTCTTTATTCAAAATCTCTTGATGAACTAATATCAAGACTTCCTGAAACAAACTTAATTATTGTTGATATACCAATAGGACTTGAAGAAAAAAAACATATACGAGAATGTGACAAAAAAGCTAGGGAATTTATTGGTCCAAGACGCCACTCAATTTTTGCCCCACCATGCAAAAAAGCATCATTACAAAATGATTATGCATCTGCAAATAAATTAAATAAAGAAATAACCAGTTATGGATTATCTAAACAAACGTGGATGATTAATGAAAAATTAAAAGAGACACAAAAACTAATTGAAAAAGGATATTTATTAAATGAAGGTCACCCCGAGTGTAGTTTTCGTGAGTTAAAAGGAGATTTTTTAAAATTTGGTAAAAGTGGGCTTTTAGGATTTTTTGAAAGACTTAATCTTGTAACTAAACTTGGATTTGATCCAATTTCACTTAAGAATCAATTATCACATGATATAAAAGCAAAACCTGACGACTTATTAGACTCTCTCATATTATGCTGGAGTGCATCTAGACATATAGAAAAAAAAGGTATTTATTTAGGTCTAAATAAAAAATCTAAAAAGCTTAGTGATAAAAATAAAAGTTTGATTCTTGTCTAAAATATTAATAGATACTCAATTTCTAATAAAATAATTACCTATTATGTTAAATAAAACAAACAATACAAAAAACTCTTTCGCTAATAAATATTCCCATATTATTAAAGGTTTGGAAAATATATTCGAAAAGATAAAAAAAGAATTAGTAACGAAAAAAGAATTAAGTCAGGAAAATTTTAAGGTATGGGAGGAAAAAAATCAGCATCTTGTCCATGGTTTTGCCTGGATTGCTACTTATATAGAAGCCTTAAGGCAAATAAATAACTGGGGAATTGAGTTAACAAATAAAAATAAATTAAATGAATTTGAACAATTAATCTTAGATATTTCTTTTATTGAATATATAAGGCAAATACTAAATGGTATACCAATGTCTCAAACTGAATTTATTAAAATTACTGATTTTGAGAGTATAAATAAAAATGATGAATTAAAGGTTAGTGAAAATTTTAATTTTAGCAATAT
Organism: uncultured Alphaproteobacteria bacterium; assembly: GCA_902570265.1. Taxonomy (GTDB): domain Bacteria; phylum Pseudomonadota; class Alphaproteobacteria; order Rhodobacterales; family Rhodobacteraceae; genus CACIIZ01. Next base: position 61,307 of record CACFXF010000005.1, read on the forward strand.
TAATGAACTAAAAGAACGTTTAGTAAAAATTGCAATTAATAAAGATAACATAATAACACTTGAAAATACTGGATTGGACACTGAATATCAGCAAATTAGAGAACAGTTCCAAAAATTTAACTCCTTAAATATCTACAATAATGCGAATAAATGGCACCTTGAAGACAAACTTATACCCCAAAAAATAATAGATGACTTAGCAACTCTAGGAGTATTTGGTTTAACAATTCCAGAGAAATATGGGGGACTTGGATTAAATAAACTTGCAATGTGTGTTGTTTCTGAAGAATTAGCAAGAGGCTATATTGGCGTTGGTAGTTTGGCAACTAGAACGGAAATAGCAAGTGAGTTAATTTTAAACGATGGAACAGAAACTCAAAAAGATTTTTGGTTACCAAAAATTTCTAAAGGTGAAACTATACCAGCTGCTTGTTTTACTGAACCAGATAGCGGATCGGATCTAGGGTCTATAACTACTAAAGCAAAAAAAGATGATGGCAAATTTTTAATTTCTGGTAATAAAACTTGGATAACTCATGCATCTAGATCAAATCTCCTTATTATTTTAGCTAGGACAAATCCTGACATTTTATTGAAACATAAGGGTTTGTCTATTTTTCTTGTCCCAAAAACTCAAGGTAAAGAGGATGAGTTTTTTCCTAATAAAAGTATATCGGGAACAGAAATTAAAGTATTAGGCTATAGAGGAATGAAAGAATTTGAATTAAGTTTGGACAATCTAGAGGTGGAAAAGATTAGTCTTTTAGGAGAAAATGAAAATAGTGGGTTTTCACAACTAATGAAAACTTTTGAGAGTGCCAGAATCCAAACTGCAGCCAGGGCAGTAGGTGTTGCACAAAATGCTCTCGATTTAGCCATATCTTATGCTTCTAATAGAAAACAATTTAACAAATCTATTATTAATTTTGAAAGGGTTTACAATAAGATAGCAATGATGATTATTGAAATCGTTTTGGGCAGACAACTAACATACTTTGCTGCAAAAAATAAAGATCTTGGCTTTAGATGTGATTTAGAGGCTGGTATGGCTAAGCTTTTATGTGCAAGAATTGCTTGGTCATGTGCAGATAATTCCCTACAGATACACGGTGGTAATGGATATGCACTGGAATATGACATAAGCAGAATTCTTTGTGATGCAAGAGTTCTCAATATTTTTGAGGGCTCAGCTGAAATTCAAGCTCAAATTATTTCTAATCGAATACTAGGAAGAGGACCTAATTAATTTTTTAAACAGAAATTCTGCAAACAATTTTACAGAATCTTATCAATAAAGTTTTCTAAGATAAAACGAATTTCTCATTAAACTTGTGTTTATAAAAGAATTTTAAGTTTTAAGAATTATCATCATTTCTAGAGAAAAACGAATATCTAAATTAATATATTATTAAATATTTTGGAAATAATAGCATTTTTAAAGGTTGTAAATGATAATAAAAAAAACTATGGAGCTTCACATGACCCATTTGTTGTTAGTTCAAAACGTATTGAATTGAGTCCATATCTTAATAAATACTATAATAAAAATATTGTTCTCGGTATTTCTGCAAAGAGATTTTATCCATTATCCACCGAAGTAGATCCAACTGCTTCATATTGGAATCTAAAAAAAAATGTGATGCTTTATGACGTCCCTGAAAAACCACTAGAAATAAGTGGGCCTGACTCATTAATATTATTAGAAAATATATTCACTAGAAATATTTATGATCTTAAAATAAATAGAGCCAGATATGTAATTTCCTGTAATCATGACGGTGGAGTTATGATGGATGGAGTTCTGATTAGATTAACCACTAAAAAATTCTGGTATATTCATGCTGATGGTGATTTTGAAACATGGTTATTAGCTCATTCTAAGGGCTTAAGAGTAAAAATTAAGGATCCAAAATCTTGGGTAGTACAAATACAGGGTCCAAAAGCACTTAAAGTTTTGAAAGAATGTGTTCCAGAAATAAACATTAAAAATTTTAAATATTTTAACTGTCAGATACTAAATTTTAATGGCCAAAAGTTTTTAGTATCTAGAACAGGCTGGACTGGCGAACTTGGCTTTGAGGTTTACAGTAATGGTCCTAAAGATGATCATCTTGGTTTATGGGATTATATCATGAAAAAGGGGGAAGCTTATAAAATAAAAACAGCAGGATTAGATTCAATGGGAATTAGAAGAATAGAAGCTGGTATTTTAGATTATGGTACAGATATGGATCGATTTAATAATCCATTTGAAGTTGGACTAGGTGCATATATTGATCTAACTAAGGATTATTTTATTGGTAAAGACAGTCTTCTTAAATCAAGTAAAAAAACAAAACTTTTCGGTATAACATCAGAAAATTTTATTCCTTTTGGTGGTTCAGAAATATATTATAAAAATCAAATGGTTGGTAGAACAACTGTAGGAGCTTTTTCACCATATCTTAATAAAGGTATTGGCTACGTATTGTTTAACCATAATAGCAATTGGGTAGAAAAGACCTTATCGATAAAAGGGAAAGAAAATAATTTTTATGATTGTAAAATTGTAAACTTACCTTTTTATGACGAATTAAAAAAATTACCAAGGGGAATAAATTAAAAAAACTTAAGAAGTGCATAATGAATTATAAGATATTTGGGTTCTATGGAATATTAATTTTTAGAGCTTTAAAAAATAAGCATTAAGTGTTATAATCTGGATTAAATGATCAAGAATTTAATCTATGTTTCTAACCCCGTCGGGTTTAATGAAAAAAATATTAAAAATATTTTAGAAACCTCCAATATAAATAATAAAAAAAATAAAGTCACTGGATGTTTAATATATCGTCAGGACCTTTATTTACAGTTCCTTGAAGGCCCCCAAAAAGAATTAGAATTTACTTACAATAAAATTTTAAGTGACAAAAGACACACAGATATACATAAGTTAAGCGATAACTCTACCAAAAGAAGGTTATTTACTAATTGGGCAATGCGAGGTGATCCATTAATGACTTCAATGTGGACTAATAAAGATATTAAAGATGGTAAAGTAAAAAAGTTAAATTCAAATGAAGCTTTGAAATTATTTGAAAAATTTTCTAGAGAAATCGATCAATTTAATTAAAAATTTTAATATAGTTTTCACGAGTAAAGGTATTAAAATTATTCACATGTAATATAAGAAAGTTATGATTTTTTCGCTAAGTCAATTTAAAGCTTTGGGCATGGTACAGCTTCATTTTTATTATCACAAAGAAAAACTTGAGAGACCAACCTCGACCAATCTTGTATTTGGATATCAGTTGGCTCATATCTCCATGCTTTTTGTACAACGTAAAGTGCATCGTTTCCAGCAATCGCTTTGACCATTGTAAATTCTGGTTTTTGTGTATCTGGATTTCTTCCACAAATTGTCATGAAATAATTGAATAAATATCCATATTCAACACCATCAGTTATTGTCAAACCTCTTCCATCTTCACAAGTATCCACAATCATCTCAATGAAGTTATTTACAAAATTATCCAAATCTCCTATTGGATAATTAAATAATACTTGAATAGTTACCATTTCCGACCAATCCTTTATATTCTGCCCATCAGGTATCCATTCTTGAATATAAATATCTTTATTATTGCTATTGTATCCTATCTGATATCCATCTGGGGGACTAAAAAGGAGATTCTCTCCTTGAAGTTCTTCAGCATTAAGATGAACTGGAAATATTAAAAAAAGAAATAATAATTTGATTTTCATTATTCAATACTAAGTATTATAATTTCATTTGACAATTAATGTTATCAATCAATTTATTTTACGTTTAATAAGGAGTAAATATATCGATCTCAGTAAAATCGATATTAATATTATTTTTCCTCCTATTAGAGTATTAAAAGTTGTATATTCATTCAAAAATAACCACACCCAAAATGGGCTAAGAGCAATTTCTATGAAAAAAAATAAAGTTACTTCTGCAGCGATCAGGTGCCTTGTGGCAAACACAAAACAGAAATTAACAAAACCTGACAGAACTGCTCCTAATATAAAACAAAGGAAAAAATCATTACTAGATATTTGCAATGATCCCATTTTTTGAAATAAAGATAATGCCATAGCAATCACACCTGACATTAACAAACATGGCAACATATCAATATTCTTATTCATCCTCAAAATTATGGTAAAGATTGAGAAACAAATAGCAGCAAAAAGAGCAAGTATGTTCCCCCACAGTGCCCCTATTAACAAAACACCATAGAACATTACTAATAACCCCCCAAATGCTAAAAACATTGTAAAAATAGTAATTTTAGCTAATTTTTCTTTAAGAATTAAAAAGGAAAAAAAAGCAGTTAGAAAGGGGATAAGACTTATAGTAAAAAACAGTATTTGCGACTGTTGTGGATGTCATTGATAAAATGAAACATATATTTGATGCACTTAATACAATTCCTCCAAGGAGCCCATAAATTCTAATTTCAATAATTTTTTTTAAAACGTCATTTCTATATTTAAAAATCAGATACAAAAAAATAGAAAAAGAAAAGGAAAAAGCTCGATAAAATATTATTGTCCAGTCATCTGCTAAATCTATATTCCTAAGGACTAATCCATTAAAGCTAATGGCTATAGAACCAACGCTCATTAATAATATAGATAAAAAGTGTTTATTTTTAAAAGAATAATAGCTTTGTTTCATAATCAATTTATTATAAGTAAACAGTTTTATTTTACTAATTCATTATTAAACAATTTTATTGTATAAATTATAGCACCAAAACTGAATCTCTTTTTAAAAAAAATTGATTTTTTTAAACCCTGTTCTGATTCGAAAAATCCATAATTCTGAAATAAGCTCCAAATATTTATATTCAGAACTTTTTTTTATTCTTGATTTGTTTACCTATATTTAAGATGGTTTAATTATATGTTTTATAAAATTTAGAAAACAAAATGAGTATTTTGAAAAAAAAAACCGCTATTATTACTGGTGCCGCCCAAGGAATAGGAAAAGCTATTGCTATGAGATTTTCAAAGGAAGGAGCGGTTGTTGTCCTTTTAGATACAAACAAGAAAAAATTAGATTTAACTTTATCAGAAATTGGTAGTAATGCTTATGGTTTTCAGGTTGATATAACAAATGAAAAAGATGTGGGAAAGATAATAAATAATGTTGAAAACAGTTATGGGGTTATAGACATTTTAGTAAATAACGCAGCTTCTACTAGTAAAAAAGAAAAAATAACCAAAATTTCATTAAAAGAGTGGGAAAAAGTCTTACGTGTTAACATTAACGGAACATTCATTGTTACTAAATCAGTTTTGCCTGGAATGATAAGTAATGGAAGTGGGATCATTATTAACATAGCATCCCAGCTAGGTTCAGTAGCCACAAGAAATAGTTCCCCTTATTGTACTTCAAAGGGAGCAATAATTCAATTTACTAAAGCACTAGCTTTGGATCATGCGTTAGACGGAATTAGAGTTAATAGTTTGTCACCAGGAGCAGTTTTAACTCAAAGATTAATTGATATTTATGGATCAGAAGAAAAAGTTAATGATCAACTCTTATCAAAGCATCCTATTGGAAGAATTGCAAATACAAGTGAAATTGCTGCAGCAGCAGTTTTCTTGGCATCTCCTGAATCTTCTTTTGTAACAGGATCAGATCTATTAGTTGATGGTGGGTATTTATGTCAGTAGAATTACATAGAAACTAATGAAAAAAATCTTTTTCTCCATTTAATACCAGTATACCACTCCTTTAAATTTTTTTGCGAAGGCTTTTGTTTTTCTATAATTAGACACGTTCTCCAAATCAAACAAAGGTTAGCAGAGATAACAATCAAATTTGATTTATTATCTAAAATAGAAGGTAGAGTTGGAAGACCGGTACCTAAAAATAAAATTAAATCACAGTTTTCTGACTCAATCTCATATAAACAATTTTTGGTTGTACTTGTTTGAATAGTGTAAATTGGATGAAAATTATTTTTTTTCTGTTTTAATCTTTTGATTACCTTTATATTGTATGGAATTTTTTTCCAATAAGACATTGCTTTGTTATGCAATTTATCATTATATGGAGATATAATACCAATTTTTTTTGGCTTAATCACATTCAAAGCATCACAAATAGCGGTTGTTGCAGAAATAATAGGATACCCACGTCTAGAAGAAATTTTTTTTAGATATTCCTTTTCTTCAGTAGATTCAAAAAAATAAGAGGCACCGGTGCATGCAAATAAAACCGTTTTTAGTGGTGCATTAGCAAATTCTTCAAGATTATTATCAATTTGATTTATATATTCGATTAACCTTGAATTAATAGTTGGCTTTTTACTAGTCAATCTTGATGTTATCAGTCCAATACTTGGGGGTTTTAAAATTGAAAACTCTGCCTCTACAGTTGTGTTTGCCTGTGGAGTTAAAACACCTACTAATCCTTTTGGGGCGTATTCTAACATAGTATAAAAATGTACTCTTTTTTAATTAAATGATTGAACCTACTAGCCTCATTTAAATACTTGATGCTTCCTCTGAGGTAATTGAATGAACAATTGTAGACATATCCAAAAGGGCCGTAGAGTGAGATTCTGCTGAAAAAGAAGCACACCCATCAGAAATTAATGTTGAACTAATATCGCGCAAATGTGCATCTCTTATTGTAGAGGCTACCCCTCCATTAGTAACAATACCACAAACATATAAATGTTTTATATTTGCTTTTCTTAAAATCCATTCAAGACGAGTCATATAAAAAGCTGAATAGGCTACTTTTTCAATTATAATATCTGCAGGCTTAAGTTCATCTACCAAATTGTGTCCCCATTCACCAGAAACAAAATCCCCTTTCCCAAGAAAAGGTCTCATTTTTTTTAAATGTTTAGAAATAAAAGGATTACCATTTTTACCTGGTACTAAAGTAAACTGCGCTGATATTATCCATGAACCATTTTTTTTAAATCTTTCAACTACAGGAGATATTCTTGATGGTAATGCGCTTATATGATTATTTTGTAGCCCTGCTCTTCCATAAGCTCCTTTATTATGTAAGAAATCATTTTGTAAATCGATTATTAATAAACCTTTTTCATTAAAAGTACTCATTTGGTGTCCTCGGCTTTTAACTTTCTTTTTCTTTTATTATTAAATTTCCAGTTGTATCTACTTTTGCAAACAATCCAGGATCCACAAAAATAGTTGTATCAGATTGTTCAAGAATTGCTGGACCTTCCACCTTTTCATTAACTTTCAATTCTAATCTGTCATATAGTTTGGCTTCCCAAAATTTACCGTCACAGTATACTTGTCTAGCTCCTAATATACACTCCTCTTTTGATTTACCTTCTAAAGGTGAAAAAAGTTTCATGTTAAATGGTAACTTTTTGCCCAAAACTATAATTCTGTAATTAATTATTTTAATTGGTATATTTTCTAACAACCGTCCAAAATTTGATAAATATGCCTCATTGAAGGATTCTTTGATTTTTTGTTCTTTTAAATTTGTATTTTTAAATGCTAAAGGAACTGAAACAGTGTGAGTTTGGCCAGCATATAACATATCTAACTCAAAATATCTTTCCACAGATTTAATTGAAGCATTTGAATCAAGAACTTGTTTTTCAAGAATATTTGCAGAATTTTGCATTTTTTTGGCTAAATCATTTGCATCAACTCCATTTAAAAATTTATTCACAGTTTGAACTCGGTCATACAAAACATCAGCAACCAAACAGCCTAAAGCGGAAGTAACCCCAGGAAACCTAGGAATAATAGCAGACTTCAAACCCACTTCTTTTATAAGTGATCCAGTATGCAATGCTCCACTACCTCCAAATGGCATCAAAAAAAAGTTTCCTGGATCATGTCCTTTTTCAATTGAAACCAATCTAATAGCACCGGCCATTTTGGCATTTGCAACTTTAAGAATAGCTTCAGCTGCATCCTCAATAGATAAATTTAGCTTATTGGCTATATTTTGTTTTATAGATTTTCTTGATTTTTCTATATCCAAACGTTTAAGTTTTCCACCAATTGGCCGCTCAGGATTTATCCTACCCAATACTAAATTTGCATCTGTAACTGTAGGACTATTATTTCCCATTCCATAACAAACTGGACCTGGTTCAGAACCAGCAGACTCTGGACCTATTTTAAGTAAACCACTAGTATCTATACTGGCAATTGACCCACCACCTGCACCAATTGTTGTAACTTCAATCATAGGTGTTCTTACTGTCATGCCAAAATCTATGGAAGTTTGAGCGGTAAATGTTAATCTTCCTTGAGTTATTAAAGAAACATCAAATGAAGTTCCACCCATATCACAGGTAATAATATTCTTAATGCCAGCTGAAAGTGCTATAGCGCGTCCTGCAATTACTCCTGCAGCAGGCCCAGAAAGAGTAGTTCGAATGGGATACTGTTTTGCAATATCTAGGGACATAGTCCCTCCATTTGATTGAACGACGAAAATATCTTTTTTGAATCCATGATTTTCTAATTTGAGTTTTAAATTATCTAAATAAGATGAAACAACAGGCTGAAGATATGCATTAAGTACAGATGTGGATAATCTTTCAAATTCTCGAATTTCTGGTAAAATCTCAGTAGAGACTGAAACAAAATCATTAGGCCAGTTTTTCCGTACTATTTCAGCAGCTTTATGTTCATTTGCGTTATTGGCATAAGAATTTACAAAAAAAATACAAACAGCATCAATTTTAAGAGATAACAAGCTATTGATGCATTTTTGTATTTGCTCCTCTGAAACATGTTTTTCTATTTTACCATTAGACAGAACTTCTTCTGAAACTTCCATCCTAAATTTTTTTTTAACAATAGGTTCATAACTACCTTTTAATCCCCAAGTCTTTGGTCTGTCGCGTCTTCTCATTTCTAATATGTCAGAAAAACCTTGGGTAGTAATTATCCCAGTTCTAGCACCACGTCTCTCAAGTAATGCGTTAGTTCCTACAGTCGAACCATGAACTAAATTTTTTATTTTTGAAAAATCATCTACTATAGTAGATATTCCCTTTATGAAACCTTCCGATTGGTCTTTTTTCGTAGAAGGTACTTTTGCAGTCATTATACATTTACTTTTTTCATCAAATACAAATATATCTGTAAAAGTACCTCCAACATCTACCCCAACCTGAAAATTTAAAATACTCATTGAAAAGATTTCCTCTTTGTACGATTTTCTTTTGTACCATCCAAATCAATATTACCATCACTATCAAAAATTACTCCATAAGTTTCCTCAGCAGTTTCAAAACTTATATAATCCTCTTCTAAATCTTTAACCACTTCCTCAATTTTTCGATTTAATGGATTCCCATAACCTCCACCACCAGGTGTTTTGAGTAAAACACTTTCACCTTTCGTTATTTCTATACCTACTACTTTTGAGACCATTGGAGGTTCCAAATATTCAGAGGTTGTCTGTACGCAAAATTTATTTGTTTTTGCATTACCACCACCAATAATACCTAATGGTGGAAATTTTCCTCTTTCTCCAAATAATGAAACATTGGCCTTATCTTCAAGAAGCTCTATTTCATATGTTGCACCTAATCCCCCTCTAAATTCACCCCCACCTCCAGAGTCAGTCCTCAGCGCCCATTTTTTAAACTTTATTGGATAAGCAGCTTCCAAGATCTCTAGGGGAGGAATTGTGGCTGTAGAAATGGGGGCGTTTCCATGATTTAATCCATCCCCATTATGATGTCCTCCATGACCCCCGCCAAAAAATGAAAACATAACCCATCTTTTCCCAATATTATTGAATCCAGAAATTGATAAAGCATTGATTGTTCCATAGGCGCAAGCCATAGATTTTGAAGGAGAAATTTTGGAAAATGTTAAAAAAATTACATCGATTAATCTTAATATTGTTTCAGTATAGCCACCAACAGGTTTCGGAGCACTAACACTTAAAAGGCTATCTTTATTGATTTTAAATCTTATCGGTTTTAATACTCCAGCATTAGCTGGTACATCTTCAAAAATGTGCTTTAATGCTACATAACAGGCTGCGATAGTTGTAGAAAGAGAAATATTTACTGGTCCCATACAAGCTTTTGAAGAACGTGTAAAATCTAAGATCATTTCATCTTTTTTAACTGTAAGATCTAATGCAATCTTTAATGGTTCATCTAAAATACCATCATTATCTAAAAAATCCTCTGATGAATATTTTCCTTTAGAAAGTTGAGAAATTTGTTTTCTCATCATTATTTCTGCTCTCTTTTTAAGAGATGATAGTGCAGCTAAACCAGTCTCAAAGCTATATTCATTAAGTAATGACTTTATGCGATCTTCTCCTAAATCAACTGCATTTATTTGACCATGAAGATCACCATAAAGTGAGACTGGGAGTCTAGAATTTGAAGAAAGAATATCTATTATCTCTTCTTTTAGTATCCCCTTTTCAAACAATTTCACAGGTGGAATTAATATACCTTCTTGGAAACACTCTGTAGCAACTGGGTTATAATTTCCAGGTATGTTGCCTCCAATATCGTGCCAATGACCAACAGAAGCAATATAACAAAATAATTTTTTATTAAAAAAAACTGGTTTTACTAATCGAAAGTCAGATAAATGAGTGCCACCTTTATATGGGTCATTAAAAATCCAAACGTCACCATCTTGCGGCTTCTCCCCGATTTGATTAAGTTTATCAATAATTGTCTTAACACCAAAAGCCATTACCCCAACAAATATTGGAAGACCGGAATTGCCTTGAACTAATGTTTCACCAGTATAGGCATCATAAATCCCATGAGATGCATCATGAGCTTCTGCTATAATAGGGTTAAATGCCGACCTAAATAATGTTGCATCCATTTCATCTGCAATTTGTTCAAATCTACCCTTCAAAATAGCTAAGGTAACGGGATCAATTGCATGATCATTATTATTCATATTGTTTACCTTTATTAAGTATTTTTTCAGTATTCAATATTTGATTTAAATGATCTAGTTTATACATACTATCTAAAAAATTTAAATTTGAACCATTTAATAGAAGATTAGAAAAATAATTTTTTGATAATTTTGCAATTGCCCTAACTAAACCACCTGGAAAAATGACTACCTTATATCCTATTTTTTCTAATTCCTTTGCATTTAATAATGGCGACATACCTCCTTCAACCATATTCGCCATTAGCGGAACTTCTTTTCTAAAAATACTTGTAATTTTTTTCATTTGATCTTTTGAAGTAGGAGCTTCTATAAACAAAATATCTGCACCTGCCTTAATATATTTATGTGAACGGTCAATTGCTGATTCAAAACCTTCTACAGCTATCGCATCTGTTCTTGCTACTATTAATGTTTCAGCACATCTGCGTGCATCACAAGCAGCTTTAATTTTTCCAACCATTTCTGTACATTCTATTAGTTTCTTATCTTTTAAATGCCCACATCTTTTAGGACTAATCTGATCCTCGATCTGAATAGCATTTGCCCCCATTCGTTCAAAATTTTTTACTGTTCTTTGAACATTCAATGCATTTCCAAATCCATTATCAGCATCAACAATAATTGGTAAGTTTACTCGATCTCTTATTACTGAGATAGTTTCTGAAACTTCTGACATACTGATCAGTCCAATATCTGGAAGTCCAAAACGGGTATATGCCAGTGATGCACCAGAAAGATATACCAAATTAGCACCTGCTTGCTCTGCCATATGAGCTGATAATCCATCAAAAATTCCAGGTGCTATTAAAATATTTTCTTTCTCTAAAAGATAATTTAGTTTCATTCTCTCATCCTTATTAAAAAGCTATTTAATACGCTTTTTTAAATGTGGGATTAATCCTCCATCATTTAATATTTCCATTAGGTTTGTTGGTATACTTTCTAATTTTATTGATTTGTTTTTTTCAATGAGATTTAATTGATTATTTTTTAAATCAAAATCCACTATTTCACCATCTTGAACATGCAAATTATCATAGCATACAACTGCGGGTAAACCTAAATTGATAGAATTACGATAGAATATGCCCGCAAATGATTGTGCAATGACAACAGAAATTTTTAAAAATTTAAGAACTTCTACGGCCTGTTCTCTAGAAGAACCCGTGCCAAAATTTTTTCCACCAAAAATTACGTCTCCTCTTTTTACAAGTTTGGGAAAATTTGGGTATGCGTTTTCTAAACAATGCTCTGAAAGTTTTTTTATACCCTGCCCCATAAAACGACCTGGGGCAAGTTGATCAGTATCAATATCGTTACCTAACAGAAATATTTTTCCAGCCATCCTAAACCTTCTTAATTTAAAAGATAATCTCTTGGATCAGTAATTGAACCAAAAATTGCTGTAGCTGCAACTGTTGCAGGTGATGCAAGCCAAACTTTTGAAGTCTTGTCACCCATCCTTCCCTTAAAATTTCTTGCAGTTGAAGAAATACATTTAATATTTGGGTCTAATCTATGTGCACCATAACCTGCACAAATTCCGCAAGAATTTGGTAATATAAAAGCACCTGCATCCTCAAAAATTTTCATAATACCATTTTGTTTTGCTTTTTTTTGTTCTTCTAAAGATGCGGGAGCAACGAGTAATTTAATCTTATTATGTATCTTATTATTTTTTAAAATTTTAGATGCAATATTTAAATCTTCATATTTTGCACCTGTACAAGCTCCAATGTAAGCAATTTCTACTTTTGTATTTTCAATTTCACTTACTGGCAAAGAATTTGAAGGTGAGTGTGGTGTTGCTACTTGAGGCTCTAAAATACTAGCATTAAAGTTATGTTTTTCAATTCCGGTAGCTTTGTCATCTGTAAAAAAGTTTTTCCAGTTTCCAGGATTAGCGCCTATATTGGTCAAAAAGTCAGCTGTTTTATTATCTGGAGCTATTAGACCTACTTGTGCCCCTAGCTCAGCTGACATATTCGAAAGTGTCATTCGTTCATTAATAGAAAGATTTTTAATTGCTTGACCCATAAATTCAATCGCTTGATATTTACCACCATCCATTCCTAATTTACCACATAAATACAACATAATATCTTTTGCCATTACACCTTTTGACAACTTTCCATGCCAATTTAGCAATATTGTTTTAGGGACTTTTACCCAAATCTCTCCTGTAGCTAATACACCTGCCATTTCAGTAGAACCGATACCAAACATATATGCACCAAATGCTCCGCCAGTAGTAGAGTGGCTATCGCCACCAACAACAAACATCCCAGGACGCAAATGACCTTTGTTTGGTAATACTACGTGGCAAATTCCTTCAGAATCATAAAAAGTTGTATTATTTTTTTTTACCCAATCTCTAGTAAAATTCAGAATTTTTTCACCACTTTCTGTTCCACTAGATACAAAATGATCAGAAACAACTACTATTTTAGATGGATTATATAGATTTGCTCCCAAATCCTTTAGAATTGGTGAAACTCTTCTAGGACCACCTGAATCGTGTATCATAGCTAAATCAACCTTAGCAGTAACTACCTCTCCTACACTCACAAACTCGCGGTTTGCAGCTTTTGATATTATTTTCTGTGCGAGACTCATACGCAATGCAGATCTCCAAAAATAGCTTCTCAAAGATTACAGTTAAAGCTTGACTTAATTATAATACATTAGATAGGCTTTATATATCTATAGCTTAAAAGGATAGAAAAATTTAAAAACTTAAGCAAATAAAATCTATCAATTATAATATATTAGTTTTAATTTTTTTGAATTATTTGAAGATCTAATGTTTATAAATTTAATGCAATAAAACGATCGTTTATAATGAGTAATTATAATAGTGTACTTACAAAAATAGATTTTTATTTTGAAAAGGTCTTATATTACTTGGCCGGTATACTTCTACTTATAATGGCTTCATCAATATTTTATTCTGTTATGATGAGGTATGTATTTAGCAAACCACCTTTATGGTCAGATGAAGCACCTAGAGCCTTCTTTCTTTGGGTAACTTATATTGGAATTATTGTAGCAACAAAACAAGGTAAAAATATCCGTGTAACTCATTTTATTGATAAAGTACCTCCTTTACCAAGGGTGATTCTTGAGACTTTAATGCATATTCTCGTACTTATAATGTTAATTAGTTTAGTTTGGTTTAATTTTCCTGTTATCGAGTTACAGTTGGGTGGAAAAATGCTGTCTACAGGATGGAGTTTTGTTTGGGTTTATGCCCCAATGTCTGTTGGTTGTGCACTAATGGTGATTTACCAAACTAGATTGATGATAAAAACAATTATTACATTTCAAGAATCTGAAATAAAAAAGGGGTAAGATGCTTTTAACATCAATGATTATAATCCTTTTATTTTTTTCTCTGATGGGTATGGAAATAGCTTGGGCAATTGGATTGGCTGGATTTGGATATTTAACTCTTTCCCAATTTTCAGATAATGCAACACCAATGGTCTTATTTGCTCAACAGATGACTTCAGGTGTAAATTCATTTGTTTTAATTGCAATCCCATTATTCATATTTGCAGGAGAGCTTATGAATATTACCGGTGTGACTCAAAGAATAATCAAATTTGCAGCATCACTTGTTGCACATCGAAATGGTGGATTAGCAAATGTGGGCGTTACGGCTAATTTTATAATGTCTGGATGCTCAGGATCAGCTCTTGCTGATGCAGCTGCTACTGGAACAGTATTATTACCAGAAATGAAAAAAAGAGGTTTTAACCCTGCTTTTTCAAGTGCTGTAATTGCCTCGGCCGCTACAGTTGGCCCCATTGTCCCACCGTCAATTTCTTTTGTTTTATTGGGCGCTATTGTCAATATTTCAGTTGGACAACTCTTCTTAGGAGGAATAGTTCCAGGTATAATGATGTTTATAGCAATGTTTGCAGTTACTTGGTGGATTTGTAAAAAACGAGGTTACCCTTTAGAAAAAAAAGCAACAGGTAAAGAAAGAGGTGTAGCTTTTTTTGAAGGAATAAGTGCTTTAATTGCACCATTCATTATTGTAGGTGCTATCATTTTTGGTGTAGCTACTCCAACTGAATCTGCCGCAATAGCAGCATTTTATGTCCTTTTTCTTGGAATTTTTGTTTATCGAAATTTATCCTTAAAACAAATTATTGAAGCTGCATCACATGCAGCAATAATTACGTCTGTTATAATGCTAACAGTAGCCACTTCTAAAATATTTGCCTGGTTAGCTGTGAAAGAAAACCTTGGAGAATATTTAATTAATGGTTTGCTTTGGATAACAGATGAACTCTGGGTACTATTACTTCTAATAAATTTATTACTTCTAATATTAGGAATGATAATGGAAATTTTACCCATAATGCTTATACTAGCCCCAATTTTGTTTCCACTTTTAACTGGTTTGGGAGTAGATGAAGTTCATTTTGGTGTAGTAATGGTGTTAAATCTTATGATTGGTATGATAACACCACCAATTGGACTTAACCTTTTTATTATATCATCGATTGGTGGTGTCGGTGTAGTAAATATATTTAAACAGGCTATTCCTTATTTTTTAATTTTGATAGTAGTTTTATTAATCATTACTTTTGTTCCATCATTAACTTTATTTTTACCTGAGCTAGTTTTCAGGGATTAATTATTATTTAATCAAACTGAGGAGAAAATTATGAATATAAATAGAAGAAATTTTAATTCTGGTTTAGGAGCGATGAGTTTAGCATCAGCTCTAGTTGGAGTTGGAGCACCAACTCTGGCAGCGCAGACATTGATCTACGGCAATGCTGGAAATATTAATAGTGCTTCAAACAAATTTGCAAAGAAATGGTTAGATTTAGTTACGGAAAGAACTAATGGAGAATTAGTCTTTGATATTAAAGCTGGTACTATTGGTGGTGGAAAAGATGTGCTTGATGGAACAGCACTAGGCACAGTTAATCTTTACAACGGAGCCTATACAGGATTAAGAGAATTTGATGTTTTTTATGCTCCATATTTTGCAAGAAATTCTAACCATGCACAGGCAATAGCGAATGATTTGTTATATGATGAGTTAAATTCTGCAGTTAAAAACCGTTATCCCTCACTGCACTATTTAAGTGTTGCTAGGGCTGGCCCATGGAAATTATTTACAAATCAAAAATTAGAAACATTTGATGATTTAAAAGGTCTTAAAATTAGAGCACCTTCTATTGAAGGCGTTATTGCAGGACTAGAACAGGTTGGAGCAAAACCAACAGTAATACCATTCAATGAACTTTATGGAGCATTACAGCAAGGAGTTGTTGATGGAATGGCTACTCTTGGAAATCTGATGATTACTCAAAAGTTTTATGAGGTAGTTAAGCATTGTTATCAAAATGACTGGGGAATTGGACTTGATAAACAAATGATAAATATGAACACATGGAACAACCTAGGAGAAAAAAATCAAAAAGTTTTAACTGAAACATTTAATGAACTTGAACCTCAAGATTTTTTTCGAGCTACAGAAGAAGCCGAAATCTCAAATTTTAAAAAATGGAGAGAAATAAATGGAGAAGATAGTACTCCTCTCTTAGATGCTACTGCAGCTCAAAAAACCCTTGAACCCGCTATAAAAAATCTTGCTGATGATATATTTGGTTCAGGAACTTATGATAAAATACAATCGATTTAAACTAATTTTATAAAAAGCAGTTGGGAAATAAAATAGTTTTTGAAAACAATTTTTCCCAACTGTAAGTCTCTTTAATATTAAAACTTTACTCCTCTTTTAAGATAAACTCAGAAGCTCTTTCTGCAACCATAATAGTAGGTGCAGCAGTATTAGCAGAAGTTATCGATGGAAAAATCGATGCATCAACAATACGAAGACCTTCCATGCCACGAACTCTCAGTTTTGGATCAACTACTGAATTCTTATCTGAACCCATCCTGCAAGAACCTGTTAAGTGATGAACTGTGCTTGCCGTTCTTCTGACCCAATTAGAAATAGAAGATCTATTACGATTTGTTTTTCCTGGTGATAATTCTTCACCACGGTATTTATCAAACACTTTTTGAGAAAATACATCTCTCAGAATTTCTACACCATCTACTAATGTCTCTAAATCACGTTTGTCAGTTAAATAGTTAATTCTAATTTCAAGAGGATCTTTAAGATTTCTACCAGTCAACTTTAATTTTCCTCTTGAATATGGTCGCATTACCGATGCATTAGCCATGAATCCAGCAGTATAATTTTGTAGTTTTGAAAATGGGTTAAATCTTAAAGTAGCCGAACTCAAAGCTGGTAAAAAAGCACTTTGAATATTTGGGATTTCAGAATCTTGACTGCAAATATATGCGCCCGCTTCTAAAGGAAAAATATTCATAGGACCACTACCAAATAATAAAGTCCGAATAAATTCATATGATGCTATATCAATCCTGGTTAATCGATGTAAAGATACTTCATAACCCGTTCTATGCGATACTCTTATCAAAGGGTGGTCATGGAGATTTTTCCCAACCTCTGGTAAATCTAAAATAGTTTCTATTCCTAATGAATTAAGTTCGTCTGCATCTCCTATCCCAGAACGCATCAAAATTACAGGGGATCCAATTGCACCTGCTGATAGTATTACTTCAGAACTGGTCTTAAAAAAATATTTTTTTGAATTTTGAAAAGCTTCAACACCGATTATTTTTTTATTTGAAAATATTACCTTTGAAACTTCAAACCCTGTTTTTATAGTTAGGTTAGGTCTAAAAGTATTATTTTTTAAGAAAGCAGTATAAGAACTTTCCCTGTGACCTTTTCTTATATTGAAATCATAATACCCAAATCCAACAGGATTCTCTGTGTTAAAATCATTCAACCTTGGATAGCCAGCTGAAATACCTGCTTCTACATAAGTTTCTGCTAGTGGACTTACTGGTCTTTTCCTTTTAGAAACAGCAAGTTCACCATTTCTATTATGATCGTTAGAAATAGAATCTCCTAAATAATTTTCAGACTTTAAGAAAAAAGGGCGTACTGATTGCCAGGACCATTCAGGCATACCAAGTTGTGACCATAAATTATAATCATGAGATAGACCTCTAGCATATAGCATACCATTAACAGAAGTAGATCCCCCAAGTACTTTACCCCTTGGTAAATCAATCTCTCGATTATTAAGTGCAGTTTCTGGATTAGTTTTAAAATTCCACATTCTTCTCTTTCCCCTTAACAACAAAGATGTCATCAAAGGTACTTTCAAAGTTGGATCAAATTTACCTGATCCACCAGCTTCTAATAAAAGTATCTTAAAGTTTTTGTTCTCAGATAATCTAGATGCTAAAACACAACCTGCAGCTCCAGCTCCTACTATTATATGTGTGAAAAAGTTAGAATTATTCTGTTTGTTTAAAATAATTACAGTCCTTTAACTTTATCCTCAAATCCATTTTGTTTACTCATTTTTGCCCATAATTTATAAGGTTCACTTGCACTTACAGTTTTTTCTTTAATAAGTGCTCTCCATATATCACAAGCATCAACAAAATTAGGAACTCCACCAGGAAACATTGCAAGACTTAATGCTTCAGCTAATGTATTTTCATCCACATTTTCTTTATACGCACCTATTATGTGCTCCCTAACCCAAAACCACCTTCGGTGACACTGATGACAAGCTGCGAGAGAAATCTCAATAAGCCATTTTTCTATTTTAAAATTTTTAGTTATATCATTTAAACCAGACCTATATAAATCTATACCATTAAAATTTTTAAGATGTTTACCCCAATTATCATTAACAAAGTTAAATCTTTTTGATCCATCTGCCCATGCTGCTAAGGTTGTTGCATTATTTACATCTATTTTACTACCTCCACATTTACTTAATCTATCTAAATGATGAGTCGCTATAGACTCACCAGTTGATATAAGGATAACAAGCCATACAATTTCTTTTTGATATTCACTCATATACCTTTTTTTTAGTGTTAAATTAGTATAGGTTGAATCATACGCTTCAAGTAATTCTGGCGAAGAAATAGCCATCAGACCATGGTGTGGTAATAAATAACCTCTTTTTTCTCTTAGTTTGCTTAATTTCTTTACTACTTCATTTGAACTCATAATTAAGTATCTCACTCTAACTTGAATTAAAAAGCAACACTGAAATTGGAAAAATATAACAATAACTAAAAAATGAATTCTAGTTATAAGAATATTTTTTTTTCCAATTCTCGATGTAATGATTAATTTTTAATAATCCGTCTGTAATTGCCGCTGGACCAGGTTGTAAAATAATAGGCGATTTAATTTCGAATAATGAATTTGTTTTTATAGCATTTATTGATTCCCAACCATTTCTCTCTTTCATTTTTTTAAAATTTACCTTTTTACCACACCAAGATGCAAAAATAATATCTGGATTTTTACAAATGACTTCGTTGGAGGAAACCGATCTTACTTTAGATTTATGGTCCTTGCTTCTTTCTGAAAAAATATCAACCCCACCCGCTATCTCTATTATTTCTGAGACCCATCCAATTGCTGAAATATAAGGATCATCCCATTCTTCAAAATATACCTTAGGTTTGTATTTATTGTTTTTTTTCTTTATTTGGTTTATTAGATTCTCTAATTTTATTACTAAATTTATTGCCCCTTCTACATTTCCTACTAAAGATCCAATATACTTAATCATACTAAAAATCTCACTAATACTCTTTTGGTTAAAGCAAATTACATTAAATCCTTCCAGTATAAGTTGTTTGGTTAAATTAGCTTGTACATCAGAAAAAGTAAGAATTAATTCTGGTTTTAATTTTTTAATTTTTTCAATATTTACAGAAATAAATGATCCTACTCTTTGTTTTTCCAGCCTCACCCTTTTGGGTCTTACTGCGTACCCAGTTACCCCAACAATTCTTTTCTCTTCTCCTAAAAGATAAAGAGTTTCGACAGTTTCTTCTGTTAAGCAAATTATTCTTTGCGGTGGAAAATTAAGAACCATTTTAAGCAATATAAAAGTTATAATTATTTTTAAGATAATCTAAAATGTTAGCTTTGAAAAAAAATTTTTTGGAAATTAAAATGACTAAGATTTTATTTAATTTCTATTTTTTTTATAAATAAAAATTGTTGGTACCATATTTATTACAGTTTCTCTATTTTGATTAATTCCAAAAATTTTTAATTTCATTATACCCATACTTGGTTTTGACCTAGATTCCCTTTTTTCTATTACTTCCCAGTATCCAGTTATCTTATCTCCAGGTCTTACAGGATGAAACCAACTTAAATTACTTATACCTGGGGAACCAAGAGTATTAGTACTATTAAGAAATTTATCACACATTAGTTTCATTATAACTGAGCATGTATGCCAACCAGATGCTATTAATCCTTTATATTCTGACGCCTTTGAAAGTTTTGGATCAACATGAAAATACTGAGGATCAAATTTTTTTCCAAATTCTATAATTTCATCTTCAGTAAATTCGTAAGTTCCTAAATTTACTTCTTGATTAATTTCAAAATCTTCCCAGAAATATAAATAATTTTTCATTTTAAATAGCTATAACAAAACTACGTAGTTATATTGATGATTTTTATTTGAATAGTTAATTATCTCAGGATTCCAATTTAAGATTATTATTAAATCTTTTAAATAAGATAGCAATCCCCACAGCAATGACACCACCCAAGAAAAGACTTTCTGGTTGTGCTCCTAAGGTTTCAAACCACTGTGTATAAAAGTGTATTGAACCAAAAACTCCCAACACGTTAATTAACCAAACTCTATTTGCTTTCCAAGCCCAAAATCCTACTCCAAGAATAGCTAGAGCCCATGTGATTGAAAAGAAATATGCTGGCTCTAACCAAATATCACCCCACAAAGAGCCAATCCAAAACCCTAAATTAACTAGTAATACTGACACCCGAGATCCTGTAAGTAATAATTTCTCATCCTCAAAATTAACTTTTTTTGAAAGTGAATAAAGACAAATGGCCAAAATAGAAAAAATGATAATAGTGAGAAGTGGATACTCAACCCAAATAAAATATGATGCAAACTCATAGCCTACTCCTACACTTAAAAGAGTTGATAAACTTAAGATGGAGAGTGCAGAAAGTAAATTGCTTTTCAAAAAATAGGCAGAAAACCCTAAAATGAATACCATGATAGATATAGACCGATATGTAGTCGCTTGAAACCAATAATCTTCAAACCATACTATAGCCACAGAACTCATAAGAAGACCTGATATTAGGCAGGTAATTGAAAGTACCATCCATTGATCACTCGCTTTAATTTTAACTAAAAGACCAATTACAGAAACTACTAATCCAAAAATAAAACAAGAATAAGGAGAGGGTGCTAAGGCTATAGCTCCGATACTAGTCGCTACAATACCAAGACCTAATAGAAGATTAAAAGCTAAACTTGTAGTTTGCCTTTTTGATAGTAGAAGTAATTTGTCATACTCTGTCTGATCAATTTGACCCTCTTCCAATAATTCTTTAATGTTCAGTACTATTTTCATTATAAAAAATTATATTAATTGTTTCGTCAGAAAATCTTATTCTAATCTCTCTAATAAAGATATAAAATATAAAAAAATCAAATTTAAGAATTTATCAAAATTTCCAAAATATTATAGTTATCATTATTGTGTTTCAAAATATAGGTATTCTTAACTTTTACTAATTTCTTTTTCCAGAGCAATTATTTGTTTTTGATTTTCCTTTATCCGATCTTTTAAAATCTTAATCATTCTAATGCTTTCTTCATCGAGATCATATTGCTCCAAGTCATTTAGTGACTTTTCAAGGCTATATTTTGTTTTCTTTAGCTTACTTAAATACAGATGGTTTTGATTTTTCATAAAACTTTTTTATCATAATTAAAAATAAATGGATACTTTTATTAATAACCTGAGATAGAGTATTAAAAATAAATTTTTATCATGAAAAGAAATTTTCATCATCAATTTCAAAATCTGAAAGGTTGGCCTTAATTGGAGTTATGGATCTGGGTAACAGTGTTAGCAGCACTTTCACAAAGTATAAGAAGTGCCCAACAAAAAAAACTTAAAAGTATTTTAGGAGACGTAGGAGCCAGCTATGTAAGGTTTTTGTATGCTATTCCATTTGCTTGGTTAGGTTTGCTGGGTTACTCATTAATATTTAATCAAACATTACCAACTCTAAATTATATTTTTCTTTTATGGGTTACAGCTGCTGGTATTTTACAGATAATATTTACCGTACTTCTAATAAAACTATTTTCTTTGAAGTCTTTTGCATCAGCAACAGCCTTTTCAAAAACTGAAGTTATTCAAGCTATTTTTTTTGAAAGTATTATTCTAGGTACAATTACAACTATGCAGACTAATCTAGCAATATGTCTGGGTTTTATTGCAATTATTTTACTTGCTGTCGCGAAAGGCCAGATAAGTCTTTTAAATATAATTTATTCTTTATCGACGAAGCAGGTTATTTTAGGGTTATTATGTGGAGCTTTATTAGCATTATGTAGTGTTTTTTTTCGCGCTGCAACAGACTCACTAGAAGGAAATAATTTATTGATTAAAGCAGGTACTACATTAGGAGTTTCAGTTATAATCCAAACATTTGTAATGGGAATCTGGATGATAAATTATACTCCATCAGAATTTACTTTAAGCCTAAAAAATTGGAGAAGTTCAATTTCAGTTGGTTTTTTTGGAGCTTTAACAAGTTTCTGTTGGTTTTATGCTTTTTCAGCCAATGCGGTTGCACCTGTAAGAGCGGTAGGTCAAATTGAACTTATAATTGCTATTTTCTTTTCGATTTTTTTCTTTCGCGAAAGACCAGTTTTAAAAGAAATATTGGCAATTTTATTATTATTAATTTCAATATTAATGATACTTTTGGAATAAAAAATTTTTAATTATAAATCAATGTATTGGTTAACAATTTATCACTATATATTCTGATTATTTAATTTTCTCAGTAGTTCTGATAAAATTTAACTAAAATAAACATTAATTAGTAATTACTTTTTGAGTTATATAAAAAAGAATTACTGTAATTAAACAACTAATTATTAGAGAAATAAAAAAACCTAATCCTTTACTAAGAAA
Organism: uncultured Alphaproteobacteria bacterium; assembly: GCA_902570265.1. Classification (GTDB taxonomy): domain Bacteria; phylum Pseudomonadota; class Alphaproteobacteria; order Rhodobacterales; family Rhodobacteraceae; genus CACIIZ01. The sequence continues at coordinate 84,329 of CACFXF010000005.1, forward strand.
AAAAGGTAAAATAAGGAACATAGGTAATCCAGGTATTACGAACCAAAATATTTGTTTACTAATAATTGATATTTGTTCTATATCTTTAGTTTCAACCCAAATCCATATAAGTGAAATTATAGAAACCAAAGGCAGTGCTATAATAATTGCTGCTATGGTAGTTGATCGATTACTAATCTCTGTAGCAACCAAAATAATCATTGCAGAAATAATTACTTTCACTATTTGTAACATAGGTATCATAATTTTATATCACTCTTAATAGATTTTAATTAATAATTATTAATTAAATTAATATTTGAATTAAAAAAGATAAAAATTTTATTAATCATTTAATATAGCCATAGATTCTGTGTGCCATCCCAACCAAATTATTCCACTACCAATTTCTTGAGCAGTTTTATTATCAATAAAGGCTCTTAGCAAAATTTCATCAGTATTTTCAATTAATATTTCTATTAATAAACGACTACCCTGAAACGTTTTGTTAAGGATTCTTCCTTGAACTTTATTTGTAGTTTTGGGAGAAACTTTTGATAATATTAAGTTTTCAAGACGAAGCGCTGCTGTAATATTTGATCCCTTTTTGGGGATACCCCAATTTGATGCTCCAAAAATTTTATAACCATACCAATCAAAACCAACTATTGAATTATTCAATGAAATTACCTTACCTGAAAGGAAATTGGTTTCACCAATAAATTCTGCAACAAAACGATTAGATGGACGATAATACAAATCTTCTGGTGATCCATCTTGTTCAACTCTACCATTATGCATCACAATAATTCTATCAGACATAGTAAGAGCTTCTTCTTGGTCGTGTGTTACAAATAAGAAAGTTTTGTTTGTTTTCCTCTGAATAGACTTAAGTTCTCTTTGTACTTGAGTTCTTAGTTTTGCATCCAAAGCACCTAGTGGTTCATCAAGCAATAGTAATGCAGGATTTGGTGCTAATGCCCTTGCCAAAGCTACTCTTTGTCTTTGTCCACCTGATAATTGATTTGGGTACCTATTACCATATTCCTGGATCTGTAAAAAAGTCATGATCTCATTTTGTCTTTTTATAATAGTGTTTTTGTTCAATCCTTTTAATACTAAAGCAAAAGAAATATTTTCAGAAACTGTCATATGTGGAAATAATGCATAATCTTGAAAAACCATATTAACCTGTCTTTTTTCAGGCGGATATTTGGTAACATCTTTTCCTTCTAAAATAATTTTACCTGTATCAGGAATTTCAAAACCACCTAGAATACGTAATGTAGTTGATTTACCACAACCTGAGGGGCCAAGAAATGTAACAAATTCTCCATGTTTTATATCGAGCGATAATTGCTCTATAGCAGTTGTGGTTCCAAATTTTTTTGAAACTTTATCAATATGAACTATATTTTCAGTTTTCAAATTTTATTATCCTTATTTGTTTTTCGTGTAAACCTTTCTGCCCAAATTCCTATTGCAGCTGTTAATATTAAAGCAATAGTAGCGATAGCATTGATTTCAGGAGACATACCTGATCTTAGCATTGCAAATATTAATACTGGTAAAGTTGCATTATAATCTCCTAAGAAGAAAGAACGTACAAAGTCATCAAAACTTAGTAGAAGACAAAATATGCTCGCTCCTAAGATTGCAGGTATTAAATAAGGAAGTGTAATACGTATAAAAGTTAATAAGGGATCAGCTCCAAGGTCTCGTGCAGCTTCAATTTGACTTTTGGGAAGTGTTGATAGCCTAGCCATTACAACAATAGTTACAAAGGGGACATTATGAACAGCATGAGCCCAAATTATTGCACCCATGCCAGGCTCAATTCCTAACCAGCGAGCATAAATCCTAAAAGCTATAGCAGAGATTATACCAGGTACTAAGGCGGGTAATATCATAAGCCCAAATACCGGTGACCATCCCCAAAACTTTCTTCCTTCCAATAATACTGCTATCCAAGTCCCAATTATTACAGAGATTAAAGTAGAAAAAATTGCAATAAGAATTGAATAGCCAAAAGAGTAAATAATTTCATAATCAGAAAAAATACTAATATACCAGTCAAATGTCCATGATTTGATAGGAAATCCTATGAATTTACTATCTTTAAACCCCATTACTATCATTAGAATAAGTGGAATAAAAATATAAAGAACAAAAGCCCAGTATGTACAAGATAAAATAATTCTATTTCTAGAAACCATTAAGTATCTCCTTTTCTAAGAACTTTCATTAGTCTATAGAATAAGAACGTAATTATAAGTGCCGTCAAAAACATTATCACAGCAAAAGCAGCTCCTGTCGGCCATTCATCCCCTGCATAGTGAAAAAAACCTGCAATTGTCTCTGCAAATACTGTAGTTGAAGGTCCCCCTAGTAACACTGGAGTAGCATAAAATCCCGTAGAAATCAGAAATACTAAGATACAACCAGATGAAATTCCTTCTAATGTAAGAGGTAAAGTTATTTTACGAAAACGAACCCAAGCCCCTGCGCCGAGGTCAGCAGCAACCTCTGTATAACTTTTAGGTAATTTTTCTAAAGCAGAATATAATGGTAAAAGCATGTAAAGAGCTGTCAAGTAAACTATACCTACACCCATTGAAAAACCAGTATACATAAAGGGGATTGGACGCTCAATTAATCCAAACCATTTAAGAACAAGATTTACTGCCCCAGTATTACCTAAAAAAATCATAATAGCATATGTTCTTACAATTTCTCCAACCCAAAAAGGAATTAAAAGAATAAGAAGCATTAGCATTTGATTTTTTCTACTTACATGCCTGGCTAAATAATAAGCTACGGGATAGGTTAAAACCAAAGTACAAACTGTAAAAATTGTAGCAAAAATCAGAGTTCTAAAAAATGGCATCCAAAAAATATAATCTCCAAAAAAGCGAATATAATTATCAATTGTAAATGAATGCGGCGTTCCTTCTGCTACAGGATAGGCTTCCAAAAGTGATACCCTAAGCATTTGTAACATAGGACCAAGATGTTGGGTAAGTAACCAAACAATAGGGAATGCAGCTAAAATTAGAAATTGACGCCTAGGAGAAAATGTAATGAAATTGAGAAAAATCTTATAAAAGTAAAAGTTAATAATCCGGCCCCAGATTGGCCGACTATTTAGATATGCATCTTTGGTAGTAATATTTTCCAAGCCCACTTTATATTCTGGCATTAAGAAAGCCTCTTCAAAAAAAATATCCGCCTGAAATTTAGGCGGATATTTAAAATAATTTTTTAAGCTGCCTTTACAGCTTCAACGGCTGGATCAACTAAACCATATTTCATTTTATTAGCCTCAGCTCTAAAAAACTGGAGGTTTGCTATTTGCTCGTCTGGAAATGAGGTGGACTGTTTCTCTAAATCTGTCAGATAATTAGAAGCATCTTTGTAGGTAGAAATAAAACCTGACGCTTTAGTCATTGAGGCGCCAATCTCTGGAGAAGCAAGAATAGCATTTAAGAAAGTATAGGCATTATCTTTATTTGGGCAATTATTTGCAATATTATATGTATATACAAAACCATATGAACCTTCATTAGGTATAGTCATTCCCAATGGAAAACCGTCATTAATAAGAGCAGCTGCAGGTCCATTCCAACTATGTCCTAATGCAATGTCTTGATTTACAAACATTTGTTGAACTTCAGCACCACTATCATAATATTTACGAACTAGTGGTTTCTTTGATATAAGAAATTGTTTTGCTTCCTCAACAATAGCA
>CACFXF010000006.1 GCA_902570265.1 uncultured Alphaproteobacteria bacterium
GGATCATATAATCTAGTTTCCTGAATAATTTTACCACCATCTTCTAAAATTCCTACTTGACGCTTGGCTTCATAGTCTATTGCTTGTTGAATAAAACGCATAGAATTCATATTCTTAATCTCACACCTTGTTCCAAGAAATGAAAGGTCTTCTTTTTCCAAATATTTTTTATAATCACCTTTTCTTAGAACAGAAACATTTATATCAGCTCTCAAGGATCCTTCCTGCATATTTCCATCACAAGTATCAAGATACTGTAGAATTTGCCTTAATTTTTTTAAGTAAGAAATTGCCTCTTCTGAACTTCTAATATGTGGACGAGATACAATTTCCATCAGACCTACGCCTGTTCTATTTAAATCAATAAAAGACAGATTTGGATCCATGTCGTGGATGGATTTACCAGCGTCTTGTTCGACATGTATTCTTTCTATACCGATATTTCTAATTTTATCTTTAATATTTATGGAAATTTCGCCTTCGCCCACAAGAGGATGATAAAGTTGGCTTATTTGATATCCTTGTGGTAGGTCAGGATAAAAATAATTCTTTCTGTCAAATTGTGAGTAGAGATTTATTTTAGCTTTTAAACCAAGCCCAGTTTTTACTGCCTGCTCAATACAAAACATATTTAATACAGGTAACATTCCAGGCATTGCTGCATCAACTATACTCACATTTGAATTTGGTTCACTACCAAAGTTTGTTGAGGCAGAAGAAAATAGTTTTGCTTTTGATTTAATTTGAGCATGAACCTCCATGCCAATAACTAATTCCCAACTATATTTATTTCCTTCGATAATTTGAGGTTTTGGTAATTTACAATCAAAATCTGTCATAATAATAATTTTATTTTAATTAATTAATAAAGTATTAGGTTTTTGGTATTAAGTATTGAGTATTATGTATTAAGTATCCTATCAGTTATGTCTAAGGTATCTTTAGATAAATCCTTCGAATAACGAATATCCTTTAAAATAGTTTTCATCAATGATTTTCGTTTTGGTTCAATTCTATTCATAGTCTCAAATGCTGTAGACAATCTAGCTGCTACTTGTGGATTTAATTTATCAATTTTTTTTACCCACTTAGAAACAATTTTGTAACCACTACCATCTTTTGAATGAAATGCTACATGGTTATTAAAAGCAAACGAACCGATTAAACTTTTAAATCTATTGGGGTTTTTAAAATTGAAATCTGGATGAATACTCAGTTTGTCAATTGTATGAAAAATACTGTTATAGGGTGTGAATATTGCTTGTATGGAGAACCATTTATCAATTAATAAGGGATTTTTTTTCCACTTATCGTAAAAGGAATGCAAGGCACTAATTGCATTTTCTGTCTTAATTAATAGTTTTAAAGAGTTAAGTACCTCAGTCATGTTAGTAGAGTTTTCAAATGCATTAAGAAGAATATCTTTCTCTTGACCTGACAGTATGATAAGTTCTAAATATCTATTTTTCAATAGTCTTAGACCTGTATTTTTATTATTAAATTCATCACTAATTTTTCCGATTTTATTATATAATTTTAGAAGTTTATTTTTAAAGCTTATAGCAATAATTTGATTTATCTGTTCTCTAGATGCATAAATATTTTCTGGGATTATGAAATTACAGGATTTTAGCAAATGATCCGAAATATCTTCTTCAGATGGTGGTGTTAATAGTTGTGCTAAAAAGCCAGGATTAGAATGAAAACGTGATAGTAAATCGTTTAAAATTTCAGCAAAATTAATCTCATAATTGGTACCATTTACTATATTTTCAGCTAAATTAAGATATATTTTTTGAGCAGAATCCCAAATACAAAACGAATTTGCATTACTCCTCATAATACTTATGTGATCATCCAAAGAATGATTAATTTCTAATTTAATGGGTGCCGAAAAATCACTTAGGTAAACGGGAATTGGCTTTTTTTTAAATCCTGAAAATTTAAAATTTTGTTTTTTCTTATTAAGAATAATTAGCTCATCTTTTACAATCTTTAATCCATTACCATCGATAAATGATAAATTTATTGGTATGACCATGGATTTGGCTTTTACACTATCATTTTGAGCAGGTATAAATTGTGTTAGCTCTATAATAAAATCTCCTGAACTATATTTTTCTTCTGCTTTTACAATTGGAGTACCTGATTGTGTGTACCATAAAAAAAATTGTTTTAAATCTTTTCCTGTACTCTCTTCAAAAACTTTTATCCAATCTTCAACGGTAATTGCTTGCCCATCATATGTATTAAAAAATAATTTAATTGCATTAAAATAATCCTTTTCACCAATAATCAAATTCAACATTCTAATTAGTTCAGCACCTTTTTCATAAACAGTAGCAGTATAGAAATTATTGATTTCGGAATATTTTTCTGGTCTTACTGAATGTCTTAATGGACCTGCATCCTCTCTAAATTGTCTACTACGTAATAATTTTACGTCATCAATTCTAACAATTTCCTTGTTTTGCATATCTGCTGAAAATTGCTGATCTCTAAATACTGTCAATCCTTCTTTTAAACATAATTGAAACCAATCTCGGCAGGTTATGCGATTTCCAGTCCAATTATGAAAGTATTCATGAGCGATAATTCTTTCTATCATTTCGAAATCCATATCAGTGGCAGTTTTTTTATTTGATAAAACATACTTTGAATTAAAAATATTCAGTCCTTTATTTTCCATAGCCCCCATATTAAAGTCGTTTATAGCAACTACCATAAACCGTTCTAGATCATATTCTCTACTGTAAATTTCTTCATCCCATTTCATGCACTTTTTTATAGAATTCATTGCATGTTCACACTTATCTTCATTTCCTTTTTCAACATAAATTTGTAAGAGTATTTTTTTGTTTGTCATCGAGACAAATTCATCCTCAATTACCTTTAAATCTCCTGCAACTAGAGCAAATAAATAAGATGGCTTTGGCCATGGGTCATTCCATTCTGCCCAACCTTGGCCCTGACTAATCAGATTGCCGTTTGATAACAAAAATTTATAATTTCCTTCAATTCTTACCTTAAATTTTGTCATTACATCGGGCCTATCTAGAAAGTAGGTTATCTTTCTAAAGCTTTCTGGTTCACATTGGGTGCAATAAATTCCTTCTGATAAGTAAAGACCTTCAAGAGCAGTATTATCTTTAGGATTAATCTCTGTAATACAATTTAATTTAAATTCAGAATTTGTTATTTTATTAGATAGAATTTCTAACTTATCTTCTTTTAACTTATAACTATTTTTGTCTAATTTAATGCCGTCTATAGCTAGAGAAATTAATTTTAAATTTTTTCCATCTAATATAAGATATGAATCATGATTAGGATTATTTTTAATACATTTAAATTTTATTTCTGAAGAGACGATTGTTTTTTCAGGATCAAGCTTGAAGCATAAATCTATATTGATGACCTTAAATTCGGGTTTTTTATAATCTGATAAAAAGATTTCTTGTGGATTCATTTTTGACCTTTACTTTAAAAAAATATTTATTTTAATTAGATATAACATCATATAATTTTTTAAAAGAGGTAGAATATAAAGTTGTGTCAAAACCAATCGTAGGCATTATAGGAAATAGTTACAAAATTGATAACAAATACCCAGCACAAGGTTCGGGAACAATCAATATAGAGGCTATTGCTGAAGTTTCGGAAGCCTTACCAGTCATTATTCCCAGTTTGCCTAATTACTTTACTATAAATGAATTACTTAGTTCTTTTGATGGTTTTCTGTTTACTGGAGGAAGACCTAATATACATCCATCATATTATGGAGAAAAAGCAACGGAAGCGCATGGTGTTTTTGATATAGAAAGAGATGAATTAGTTTTACCACTTATAAAAGCTTGTGAAAAAATAGGTAAACCAATTCTAGGTTTATGTAGAGGGTTTCAAGAATTCAATGTTGCGTTTGGTGGAACACTGCATCCAGAAATAAGAGAGCTACCCGGTAGAATGAACCACAGGATGCCTCCAGATGGTACTCTGGAAGAACAATTTGCTATTAGACATGAAGTAAAAATTAACAAAAATAGTGTTTTTGAAGATATTTTTGGTTCAAACAAAGTAATGGTTAATTCTCTTCATGGACAAGGAATTAAAGAACCTGGCACCAGAGTAATCATAGATGGTTATGCTAATGATGGAACACCTGAAGCATTATCTATTAAAGATTCCATTGGTTTTTGTTTAGCAGTTCAATGGCATCCAGAGTGGAATGCATCTTATGATAATGTTTCAAAACCTTTATTTCAAAATTTTGGAAAGAACCTTAGATTACCATCTAATTGATGCTGGAATAAATTCATAGGATTTTTCATGCGCAATTATATGTCCTACTCCCGGGAAGGGGAAATGATACCCTAAATAAGCAATTTTTTCTTTAGTAAGTAAGTCTAAAATTTCATTCCTTGTTTTTTTTGCTTTAACTGGATCCATGTCAGTATCTGGAATAAAGTCTGGATTTTTTAAACTTGTGTAAGTATTTCTAAAAACATCTCCTCCTATTATTAATTTTGATCCTTCACTCTCTACAAGTATACTTGAGTGACCAGGGCTATGTCCTGATGTATCAAAAGCTGTAATACCAGGAAGAATGGATTTTTCATTTGTAAATAGTGAAATTTCAGGTATTGCTTTTAGTGAGTTTTGTGCCCACAAAACCATTTGTATAAATGTTTCTTCTACCTCGTTTACTCTATCCTTTTTTGTCCACCAATTATATTCTTTTTCAGAAATCATAAATTTAGCATCAGGAAAAATAGTCTCATCAAAATCATCCCTTATGCCCAAAATATGATCAGGATGTGCGTGGGTTAAAAAAACATGTGTTATACTATCTGGATCTATATTGGCTTTAGATAAATTATCGAAGAGTTTTCCAGTACTTCCTATAAAACGTGATCCAGAACCAACATCAATTATTAATTTGTTTTCTCCAACTTCAATTACTGCAAGATTAGTATTCATATATATATGGTCATCCGGCATATGATACTTTCTTAGATGCTCTTTTAAACTTTCCTCTGTACTATTTATATCAATTGAAGATATTGGAAGTTGAAATCCTCCATCTGAAACTACAGTTATCTTAATATTTCCAATTGAAAATTTAAAATAATCTAGGTGATGAGTATTACCATTAGTATTCATCGCTCCAAATATAGGTGTTGAAATAGCTGCTATTCCTGTGCAATTTATGTAATTTAGAAGTTTTCTTCTAGAAAGAAACATGATTTTACATTATCTAAAATTTAGTTTTTAATTTATATAACCTTATTAAAATAAACAAATTTTGCAATATACTTTAACTCTAAAGGCTCAATTATGAATATTTCAAGACTTCTATCGGTGGCACCTATGATGGAAAGAACGGATAGACATTGTAGATATTTTTTTAGGTTACTATCCCAGCAAACTTTATTATATTCCGAAATGATTAATGCTAATGCAATTATTAAAGGAAATAAGACAAGATTACTTAATTTCTCTGAAATAGAGCATCCTTTAGCACTACAAATAGGAGGAAGTGATCCTAAATTGCTAGCGGAGGCTACGAAAATTGGAGTTGACTGGGGATATGATGAAATCAACTTAAATGTAGGTTGTCCTTCCTCTAGAGTGAGTTCAGGTGATTTTGGTGCAGTTTTGATGAAAAGAAAAGATCATGTTGCAAAATGTATTGATGCTATGGCGCAATTTTCTTCTAATGTTCCGATAAGTGTAAAATGTAGAATAGCAGTTGATGATCAAGATCCCGAGGAAATTCTTCCTAGTTTTATAAAAACTGTTTCAAACTCAGGTTTATCTATTTTCATTATTCATGCTAGAAAGGCAATCCTAAGTGGGTTAAGTCCTAAAGATAATAGAAAAATTCCTCCAATTGAGTATAATTTGGTAAAAAAAATTAAGGCACAATTTCCAAAATTAGAAATTTGTTTAAATGGAGAGATAAAAGATTTAAGTTCGGTTATGAATTTTATAAATGATGGCATTGATGGCTGTATGATAGGAAGAGAAGTTTACAAGAACCCTAGTAAAATTCTTGAAAATGCTGATGAGAAAATTTTTAACAAAATGGACCTATCTGGAAAATCAAAAAAACGAAGATTGTATGAGGCACTTTTAAAAATGATTCCATATTTGGAAAGTCATCTTCTAGAGGGTGGTAAAGCTTCTAGTGTCCTAAGGCATCTCATTAATTCAGTTTCTGGGTTGGAAGGGGCAAAATTATTTCGATCAACTCTTTCAGAAAATATGAATAAAAAAAATCAAACAGAGATATTCGAAAAAGCATTAAAATTAGTCAATTTTTCAGATAAAAAAATAGATGTAGAAGGTACCCAGTTTGAATCAGGATTGGTCTAATTTAAAAAAAAATGGCTGGATTTTTTTAAATACTGATCATATCCATTATGAATGGATAGTTGAAGCACAAAAAAAATTAGAAACTAAATTTCATCAAAAATTATTTGATCATAAAGACTTAAGATGTGGTTCTACATGGTTTGTAGGAACAAATTTTTTAGATAATAGTTCTAATGGAAATATTGGAACAAAATTAATGAGTAGAAAAATTTTTAACAACATTTCAAAAAAATTTGGAAACAATATTAAATATTGGGATAAAGGTCAGGTTTCAATTTGTTGGCCAGGTTATCCTAGAAAAGACGATAAAGAAACAATAAAATCTTTTAATTTTCGAATTAAAAGGTTTGCGTCTCACATTGACGGTATAATCCCTTTTGGCAAAAAAAAACGAAGATTTGCAAAAGAATTTCATGCATTTATTCTAGGGTTTCCATTACAAAATAATTGTTTGGAAAGTGCTCCATTAGTTTTATGGGAGGGGTCTCACAAAATTTTTAGAAACTTTTTTAAAGAAATTTATGAAGGTATTACTTCTGATAAGATATCTAGTATTGATATTACAGAGTTATATAGTGAATGTAGAAAAAAAGTTTTTAAAAATTGTGAAGTGAAAAAAATTACTCCTCGATTCAAACAGCCCTATTTATTAGATAGACATGTACTTCATGGCATTGATGCATGGCCAGAAAAAAAAAATGTAAAATATAATCCCAAAAATAATATGCTATTAAACAATTTATCTAATGGTAGGATTATTATATATTTTAGACCAGTTTTTTTTAATCCTCATGATTGGATTAATATGGAATAGAAAAATTATGAATTTTTTAATCTATCAAGAAATCCTTGTAATATATAACAGGCTGCAATTTTATCAATAATTTTCGTTCGGGATTTTCTTGAAATATCTGAAGATATAAGACTTTTTTCTGCTGCCAAAGTCGATAATCTCTCATCCCATAGGCATATAAAATGATTTGTTATTTGTGACAGTTTTGTAGCAAAAGATCTAGTAGATTGGCATCTTGGTCCTTCAGTTCCATTCATATTTATTGGTAAACCTAAAATTATACCAACAAATGAGTACTTTTTTTCTAAATCTTTAATTTTTTCAAGATCATCCAAAAATTTTTTTCTTTTAATTACAGTAACAGGAGTAGCGATTGTCCTCGAAATATCTGACACTGCTACACCTATAGTTTTAGTTCCCAGATCAAAACCAATAAGAGGCCCATTTGTGTTAACATACTCTTCAAATTTTTCTGCGCTTTGTGTAACTAAATTATTCATAACTATTCAATTAATAAAACTTTTAACCAGATTTTCTAACCTTAAAATTAAATCAGCACTATTCTGGAAGATATCTTTAGCCTTTGTAAATCTTTCAAGTGCTAATTCATTTTCACCTAAAACTAAGTAAGATCTAATCAGTTTAAACCACTCTTCAAAAGTACCACCTTCACTTTCAATACGTTCGTTTAAATTTGATACCATATTATAAATCATATCTTTTTCATCTTCAGTCATTTCAATGTTTTTTTGAGTTTTTATTAAATTTTCTAACCTAACAATATCTTGTTTTATTAATTGTGACCAATGACTTTCTTCAGTTTCTTCCTTTAACAAATTCTTCCAGATTTTATAACCCTCCTCTAATTTATTTTTCTGTAACTTAAGAAGTCCATAATAATATCTAGCTCTTTTGTCAGAGCCGTCTAAGTGAAGTGATTTTACTAAATTATTTTCCGCTTCTATTGAAATATAACCATCAGTTGCTGCTATCATTAATTCAGATAGTTTACTATAATCTGATGCACTAACAGTAGGATTTATGTTTTGGATAATATGTTCCATTGCATAATATGCAGTTTTGAAATCCCCAAGTCTAGCTGAATTTTCTACCAGTAAATTATATCCCTTTAAATCATTTGGACGATTTTTTAATATTTTCTTAAGCTTATTTACAAGTTCTCTCAACTGATTATTTTTTAGAAAATTGGTATCTTTATTTTCAATAAGATTTTCAGCATTTATTTGATTTAGTCGGGTTTGATTAAGATTATCTTCAATTAAATTGATATCACTAAAGGGATTATCTTCTAACTTATAGTTACCTATTTGCAAATAAATCAAACCTGTGACTATCGAAATCAGAAGAAAGGATATGAAAAAAAATATTTTATTAAAAAGGATCGGTGAAGTTGACTTACTAGATTTTTTTTCTTCGCTATAATTAAGTTCCTTTAAAATTCTTTTTTCAATTTCAAATTTGGTTGAAATATATTCACTTTCATCAATCTCATTTTTTTCAAATTCAAGAACAAGATTATTCAATTGTAATTTGAGCTCGATAAGCAAAGGATTTTTTTTACTAATAATATTTTTTTTAATTAAGAAACTATTTCTTAAGAAAATAAATATTAAAATAATTGATATGGAAATAATGAATAAATAAAAGAATAGCATATTATTTCTATTATATAATCAAAGGATATGCTTCAATAAAAAACTTATAAAATTTTTCTATTGAATTAAATTGATATATGTAAAATAGTGTCCTTTTGAAACAACTCTTACAATCAAAAAAAAACTTAGGTAATACTACTCATTATGAAAAAATACTCAGCATTTTCTTTAATAAAAGAATCATTTAATAACCATTTTGGATGGGAAAAAGCATGGAAGAAAAACAACCTTAAAAAAAGATATAAAGTTATTGTTGTAGGTGCTGGAGGTCATGGATTAGCAACTGCATATTATCTTGGAAAAAATTTTGGGATAAGAGATGTTGCTGTTATTGAAAAAGGTTGGTTGGGTGGCGGTAATACTGGAAGAAATACTACAATTATTAGGTCAAATTATCTACAAGAAGAATCTGCTGCAATTTACGAAAAATCTAGATCCCTATACGAAAAACTCTCCCAAGAACTAAATTATAATGTGATGTTTAGCCCAAGAGGGGTAATGATGCTATGCCAAACTGAGCACGAATTAAGGGCTATGAAAAGAACGTACTATGCAAATCGTATATTTGGGGTTGATACGGAAATGGTTAGTCCAGCTAGAATGAAGGAAATGATACCTATTATAAATATAAATGGTCCAAGATTTCCAATATTAGGTGGATTATGGCAACCCCGTGGTGGAACAGCAAGACATGATGCAGTAGCCTGGGGATATGCACGAGCTATTTCAAATTGGGGTGTTGATATTATTGAAAATTGTGAGGTAATTGGAGTAAATAAAAATAAAAATAAAATTAATTCGGTTGAAACCACAAAAGGTACTATTAATTGTGAAAAAATGTGTTTTGTAGTTGCAGGAAGTTCGAGTATTTTAGCTGAATTATGTGGTTTCAGACTTCCTGTTGAATCTGTGGCCCTTCAAGCACTTGTTTCTGAACCAATTAAACCAGTCATGCACTGTGTTGTTATGGCCAACACCGTTCATGGGTATATGAGCCAATCAGATAAAGGAGAAATGGTAATTGGTGGTGGGGCAGATGGATATAATAATTATACTCAAAGAGGAAGCTTTCAGCATATTGAAGAAACTGTTAGGGCTCTTATAGAAACTTTTCCTTTTATAAGTCGGTTGAGACAACTAAGGCAGTGGGGTGGTATAGTTGATATGACTGGCGATAGATCACCAATCATTTCAAAAACGCCAATTGAAAATATCTACGTAAATTGTGGTTGGGGTACTGGAGGATTTAAAGCCATACCAGGTTCTGGATGGGCTACCGCTGAACTTATAGCTAATGGTGAGCCTGGAGAGTTAGCTTCTCCGTTTTCTTTAGAAAGATTTAAAGAGGGTAGAATGATAGATGAAAGTGTTGCAGCGGCAGTAGCACATTAACATGAGGTTGATCATTAATGCTTAAATTTATATGCCCTATTTGTGAAATAGAAACTGACGAAACTGAACTAACGCCTGGCGGTGAAGCTCATTTAAAAAGGATGGGACCAGGTAGCAGTGATCAAAACTTTTATACGTATCTCTTTGAAAGAAAGAATCCTAGAGGTATTCATTTTGAAAGATGGTTGCACTCCTACGGCTGTGGTAAATGGTTTCATGTTGCAAGATGTACTAAAACTATGGAAGTTTTTGGGACATATAGTGCTCAAGAAATAAAACCACCAAAAAAAATATTGGATGCTATTAAGAAAAAATTACCCAATGGAAAGAATGTAAAATGACTTCGAGATTTTCAAAGGGTGGTATATTAATCAATCGCAAGAAAAAACTTTCATTTAAATTCAATGGTAAAAATCTTTTTGGTTTTTCCGGAGATACATTAGCTTCTGCTTTATTAGCAAATAATCAGGTTCTGATTGGAAGATCATTTAAGTATCATAGACCAAGAGGTTTTGTGTCAAGTGGAGTAGAAGAGCCAAATGCTTTATTGAGTATTGGTAGTGGTGGAAGCTTAGAACCAAATAGGTCAGCTACTACATTAGAATTATTTGATGGTATTGAAGCTATCTCTCAAAATCATTTTGGATCATTAGAATGGGACATAGGTTCAATAAGTAATTTTTTGTCAAAAATTTTTCCGGCAGGATTTTATTATAAAACTTTCATTAAGCCTAGATTTGCATGGAAGCATATTTTTGAACCGACGATTAGAAGCGCAGCGGGATTAGGTAAGGCCCCTAAGGAACATGATTTATCTTCCTATGATTATTTTTATGCTCATTTGGATGTAGTAATCGTGGGGGGGGGGTATATCTGGATTAGTAACCGCAAAAAATTTAGCGAGTTTAGGTTTAAAAATACTTTTGGTTGAACAAAAACATTTTTTTGGGGGATATGCGCTATCAGAAGAATTTAAAATTAATAATTTAGATTCATCTGAGTTTATAAAAAATTTAGAAGATGATTTATCGAACAATGAGAATGTTATTTTAAAGAAAAACTTTTCCATTGTAGGAGTTCATGATCATAGTTATTTACTTGGGTTAGAAAATCTTGAAGTTCTTGAAAGTGAAGATCACAGTTCAATAAGGAATAGGCTTTGGCGAATAAGAACTAAACATCTAATTTTAGCAACAGGAGCTATTGAAAGACCCCTAGTTTTTGCTGGAAATGATATACCTGGAGTTATTTTATCTTCTGCAGCTAATGAGTTTTATAAGCTTTATGGGATATCGCAAGGTGATAGAGTAATACTCATAACAAATAATGACTCTGCATATTCCGCTGTGGTTGAGCTATTCAATGCAGGTATTAGTATTCCTCTTGTAATTGATGTCAGGGAGAAAAGTGTTGGTGAACTTCCGCTCAAAGTTAAAGATTTAGGAATAAGAGTAGAATTCGGCAAAGCAATTACAAAAGTTTTGGGAAAGAAAAGAGTTAAAGCAGTAGAAATATGCTCGGTAGTGGGTGAAGGATCTGTTTTGGAAACCATAATTTGTGACTCAGTATTAATGTCAGGTGGTTGGACCTCTACACTAAATTTATGGTCACATTGTGGTGGTAAAATAAAATGGGATAATCAACTTAATACATTAGTACCTGACGAAACTAAACAATCTACTAATGAATTAGGTCAAAGTTTTATTTCTGTAGTCGGGTCAGCAAAAGGTCAATTTTGGCCATCAGAGTTATTTGATAATATGGAAACAGTGATTAAAAATATTTGTGAAATATTTAATTTAAAAAAGATTAAATATGAAAAATACCAAATCAAAGAAATTATACATGAAAAAACATCTCCTATATCTTGTGTGCCTGAATCTGCTGATGAAAATTTGAAAGGAAAGAGCTTTGTTGACTACCAGAATGACGTAAAACTAACTGATCTAAGAATTGCAACTCAAGAAGGTTATGAAAGTGTTGAACACTTGAAAAGATATACAACTCTTGGAATGGCAACTGACCAAGGAAAATTATCCAACATTAATGGTATAAAAATCTTATCCAACTTAGTTGGAAAAGAAATAAATGAAGTTGGAACGACTACTTTCAGACCACCTTATACTCCTATTTCTTTAGGATCTATCGCTGGTGAAGCAAGAAAAGAACTATTTAAACCAATAAGAAAAACACCTATGCACAAATGGCATCAGGAGAATGGGGCAATTTGGGAACCTGTTGGTGATTGGCAAAGACCATATACTTATTTGAGAAATAATGAAACTAAAGAAGAGGCGGTTTACAGAGAAGTTAAGAATACTAGAAATAGTTTAGGGATATTAGATGCTTCTACACTCGGAAAAATAATTGTTAGTGGTAATGACGCAGGAGAATTTTTAGATTTAATTTATACTAATATGATGTCTACTTTAAAACCTGGAAGATGTAGATATGGATTAATGTGCAATGAAAATGGGTTTCTCTTTGACGACGGGGTAGTCGCTAGATTAAACGAAAAAACTTTTTTATGTCATACTACTACTGGTGGTTCAGATAGAGTATACTCGTGGATGGAAGAGTGGCACCAAACGGAATGGTGGGATAAAAAAGTATTTATTCAAAATTTAACAGAAGAATATGCCCAAATCACAATAGCAGGACCAAAAGCTAGATTACTTCTTGAGAAATTAGGCGGTTTAAATGTAGAAAGTAAAAAATTTCAGCCTTTAGATTTCATAGAAGGTAAACTAGGAAATTTTGAAGTAAGAGTTTTTAGGATTTCATTTTCTGGAGAATTATCTTTTGAAATTGCGACACCTAGCGCGAACGGTGAAGCTTTATGGATAAGATGTTTAGAACTTGGAAGTGAATTAGGTATAACATCATATGGAACAGAAGCACTACATATAATGAGAGCTGAAAAAGGTTTCATTATGATTGGAGATGAAACTGATGGAACTGTAATTCCTCAAGATCTAAATTTGGATTGGGCTATATCGAAAAAAAAGAAGGATTTTATCGGTAAAAGAGCTCATGAACGTACCTATATGCAAGATCCAAATAGAAAAACTTTGGTTGGATTATCTCTTAAGGATAGTATACAGAAAATACCAGATGGAGCATATGCTTTGAAATCTGGTGGCAATGGTGCAGAAGATGTATTGGGTCATATAACTTCAACATATTTTTCTCCCTCTTTAGATAAACCTATTGCTATGGCATTACTCAAAAATGGGAAATCATTAAAAGGGCAAGAAGTTGATATACCTTTAGAAAGTGGCAATAAATTAAGAGCAATTGTAGTCGATCCTCAATTTTATGACATTGAGGGGAAGAGGCAAAATGTCTGATAAATTAGAATTTTCTAACAATTTATTCACTATTACAGATCTTTATTTGCCTGGAATGGTTTCTATAAGGACTCATCTCTTTGATAAGAAGTTTCAAAAAATTATTAAAGATGTTTTTAAAATTAATGTGCCTAACAAATTAGAATTTACATCTAACAAAAATCTTTATTTAGCATGGATGTCCCCAAATGAATTATTATTATTTTCAAAAAATTTAAATGAAGTTATAAAATTAATAACAATTATTGAGGATTCACTGAAGGGAATAGAAACACTTGTATTAGATGTATCAAGTTCAAGAGCTGTTTTTTCAATTAAAGGGTCATTATGGAGGGAGTTACTAGCTAAAGGAACTCCTATAAATTTATGTCCAAATAAATTTACCTCCACCTCATTTAGAAGAACAAGATTAGGACAGGTTAGTACTGCTTTTTGGATGGTGAAAACTGATCAGATCTACATTATGTGCGGAAGATCATTTAAAGAATTCTTCTTTGAATGGTTGTGTAACGCGGCTAACGAAAAATCAATTACCAAATTTTTTTAGAATGCTTTAATTGCTTTATTTCACAAATAACCAATCTTTAGCATTTTTTTTTATTTCCGTAATACGTTCTTTTGAACTTGGATGACTTTTCAGCCAACTTAAATTATCATTTATTACAGTTAATTTATCTAGTTTTTCAAATAAAGTGATTAATGGTTCTATTCCAATTCCCACTTTAATCATTAAAGCAGAGGCATATTTGTCAGCTTCGTATTCATCTAATCTAGAAAGTTTAGCGGTTAACAAGCTAGTAATGAAAGAAGATATATATATCCCAATAAAAGGTATAAACCTAGATATTAAATATCCTAAGCCCATTTGAAGAGCATTTTGTAAACTGTAAGTCACCATTCTTTTTTTTGTATGTCCTAAAGCTAAATGACCAAGTTCGTGGGAGATAACGCCTATTAATTCTTCAGCTGAAATAATTCCTGAATAATATTTTTCTAAAAAACCTTTGGTTAAAAATACCTTTCCATCGTTAGAGGCCAAGCCATTGATATTTAAATCTTCTAAAATATAAACTTCCAATTGAGGAAGATTAAGTGAAAAGCTTAACTTTTTTAAAAGAGAGTTAATTATAGGATCTTTAAGAATAAGAGAATTTCTCTCCAAATATTTTGACATTTTTTTTGAAGACATTTTGTATCCAATAATCCCTAAAAATATTGGAAATAATATAGAAATTATTTTTATCATTTTCTAATTAAGTAATTTCATCCCTTCGTCTAAACCATTAAGAGTTAAGGGGATCATTCTATTTTCAAACATATCTTGAAGAATTACCGTAGATTGGGTGTATTTCCAATAATCTTCTTGGGCTGGGTTTATCCAAATATTATTAGGCCATTGATTTCTCGCTCTCTGCAGCCATGTTCTACCAGTTTCATTATTATAATGTTCATTTGCTCCTCCAACCATTTCAATTTCATAAGGACTCATTGCTGCATCACCTACAAAAATGCATTTGTAATCTTTATTGTATTTATGTAATAAGTCATAAGTAGGTATCTGTTCTTCCCATCGTCTATAATTATTTTCCCAAACCCCTTCATATAAACAATTATGAAAATAATAGTATTTTACATGCTTAAAAGCAGATCTGGCAGCTGAAAATAGTTCTTGAACTTTAGAAACATACATATCCATTGAGCCTCCTACATCAAAGAAAATAAGTAATTTAACTGCGTTCTCCCTTTCAGGTCTTGTTTTAATATTAAGAAAACCTGAACGTGCAGTTGATGTAATGGTATTATCAAGATCTAATTCCTCATCAAGACCATGCCGTGCCCAAATTCGGAGTCTTTTTAAAGCAATTTTCATACTTCTAGATCCAATCTCTGTATTTTCATCTAGATTTTTAAAAACTCTTTTATCCCAGACTTTGACTGCTTTCTGATGTCTGCTTCCTTGTTGTCCTATCCTTACCCCTTCTGGATTAAAGCCATATGCCCCAAAAGGTGAGGTTCCAGCTGTGCCAATCCATTTATTTCCACCCTGGTGACGTTTTTTCTGTTCTTCCAACCTTTTTTTGAGAGTTTCCATCAATTTCTCAAAATTTCCCAGTGATTTGATTTGTTTCATTTCTTCTTTGGTAAGTAACTTTTCAGCTAATTTTTCTAACCATTCAGAAGGAAGGTCCATTTTATCAAGAAATTTTTCTAATTCTATTTTTTCAAGTCCATTAAAATTTGAACTAAATATTTGGTCGAACGTGTCAAAATACTTTTCATGTTTTACCAGAGAAGTTTTTGCTAAAAAATAAAATTTATCAATTTCAAATTCAGTAAGGTTTGTTTGTAAGCAATTTAAAAAAGTTAAAAATTCCTGGATAGATACAGGAACACCAAATTTTTTTAAGTCTAAAAAAAAATTTGTATACATCAGAAAATACCAGATCTCATAATAATTATTTGAATAATCATAGAAATTAATAAGAAAATTATTCCGAATACAGTAATATATTGCAGTTTATCTAAAAGTTTTCCATTTCTTTTTTTTGCCAAATAATATCCCAAAATGGATCCAAGCATCATAATTATAAATATTAATAACATATCTTAAGGATTATACTTTATTTTGATTGAAAAAAATACTGTATACATTCATTGATTCCTATTAATAAACGCTAGTTTTTCAAAAAGCTGAACATCTTGTTCATTTTTCAAAAGGGCTCCGTAAAGAATAGGGAGCATATCTTTTGGTTCTTTTTTCAAGTCCGTAACAGAAATGTCCTCTACTAAAAGTAATTTTATCCAATCTAAAATCTCTGAAGTAGAAGGTTTTTTCTTCAATCCTGGGACTTCCCTTATATCAAAAAAAATTTCCAATGCCGACTGAAGAAGATTTTTTTTGATATCTGGGAAATGCACATTTATTATTTTTGATAAAGTTTCCTGATCTGGAAATTGGATATAATGGAAAAAACATCTTCTTAAAAAAGCATCAGGTAACTCTTTTTCATTATTAGAAGTAATAATAACAATTGGACGTTTATTAGCAGAAATAATTTCCCCAGTTTCATATACTAGAAACTTCATTTTGTCTAGTTCATGAAGCAAGTCATTTGGAAATTCAATATCAGCTTTGTCTATTTCATCAATAAGAAGTACAGCCTTTTCTTCAGATGAAAATGCTGACCAAATTGTTCCTTTCTTAATATAATTTTTAATATCATTAACCTTTTTATCACCAAGTTGGCTATCTCTTAGCCTACTAACTGCATCATATTCATATAAACCTTGATGTGCTTTGGTTGTAGATTTAATATTCCACTCAAACAATTTTAATCCAAGTTTTATTGCAACTTGTTTAGCTAATTCTGTTTTTCCTGTACCAGGTTCACCCTTGACCAATAATGGTTTTTCCAAATTGATAGCAGCATTTACCGCCATCTCAAGATCTTCAGTTGTTATATAATTCTCAGTATTTTTAAACTGCATTATTTTCTCCAAATTTTATAAAATTTTTTAGTGACAAACTATTTGATTCCATTTAAAACTCAATTATTAATTATTGAAATTGTAATAAGCTGTCTAGACATAGAGTGGGGGGTCAAAAAGATGGTAATATATCAAAAAAATAATCTTAAGCATTCTTCTTTACCTGATGAGGAGTTCATGAACCCTGAACAAATTGAGTATTTTAGAAGCAAATTAATTGCTTGGAAAGAATCTATCCTAAAAGAAAGTAAAGAAACTATTGAAGATATGCAAACTGATACTAGAAATATTCCTGATTTTACCGATAGAGCATCTGAAGAGACTGATAGAGCACTAGAATTAAGAACACGTGATAGGCAGAGAAAACTTATTTCTAAAATTGATTCTGCGTTAAGAAGAATAGAAGATGGAACTTATGGTGTTTGTGAAGAAACAGGTGACCCAATTTCTTTTAAAAGACTTGATGCAAGACCAATTGCAACATTAAGTATTGAAGCGCAGGAAAGGCATGAAAGAAGAGAGAGAGTGCATCGAGACGACTAGTTGGAATATTTTATTTTATACTAAGTTAAAATTGAATATTTTTTGTAGTGTTTAATATAGGAATTATAGGAGCTGGAATAGGGGGTCTTTCTGCTGGATTAATGTTGAAAACATCTGGTCATCAAGTTACAATATTTGAAAAACAGCCAGCATCATTTTCATCAGGGGTAGGAATACAAATTAGTTCTAATGCTATTAGAATTCTTAGAGAGTTTGACTTAGAAGATGACATAATTAAAAGTGGTAATTATCCTCTAGTGGTTGATTGTATCAATGGCCACAGTGCAAAAAAAATTACTTCTATACCACTCGGAGATTATGCCAGAAAAAAATTTAATGCTGGATTTTATCAGCTTCATAGAAATGACTTAATATCAATTTTAAAAAATAAAGCCGATGATATTGGTATAAAGATACATTATAATAGTGCAATAATAGATTTATTACAAAATTCATCTAAGGCAACACTTAGATTTGAGAAAGATCAATTTGATTGTGATTTTGTAATAGGGGCGGATGGTATTAATTCGTTAGTAAGAAAAAAAATTTTCTTTGATAAACCACCAAATTTTTTAAAACAAGTTGCTTACAGAACTTTGATTCCATCTAAAAAATTACCTGAGTTTTTCTCTCAGGATAAAACTCTTCTTTTTTTTGGTTCAGGTAAACATGTTGTTTCATATCCTATTAAAGATAAATCTTTAGTAAATTTTGTTTTTTGCATGGATTCCCATAGTTTTTATGATCACGATTGGACTAAACAGGTGCCACCACTGGAATTATGTAAAAACTTCTCTGATTTTCTCGTGTTAAAGGATGTGTTTCAAGAAATCAAATCTTTAAAAAAATGGGGATTGTTTGATTATCCTATCATGAAAGAGTGGTATAAAAACAGAATACTTCTTTTAGGTGATGCTTGTCATCCCATACTACCTTATTTAGCTCAAGGTGCTTCTCAGGCAATTGAAGATTCTTATGTTTTATATCAATGTATGAAAAATAATTGTGATGAAGATTATTCAACGGATTTCTTAAAAGAATATTCTGATAAAAGATATTTGAGAGTTAATAAGATAAAAAAAGCTTCAAAACAAAATGCGTTCCTATATCACTTAAGAAACCCAATTTTAAGATTGGTCTTTCACCTCTTACTAAAAACAGCAGGTTACTTTCCAAATTTTATTTTGCAAAGGTTTAATTGGATTTATTCAGGTGGACCTTTATAACTTAAAATTTATTTATCAATGATAATCCATATTGGTATGTGGTCTGATGGTCGGTCCTTAGACCTCATATACTTATCTAATCCAAATGATATTAATTTATCAGCTGCTAGTGGATTTAATAAAAAATGATCTATTCTGACTCCCTCATTTTGTTGCCAAGCACCTGCTTGATAATCCCATTGTGTATAAATATTGGACTGAGAGGTTTTAAGTCTTAAAGCATCATAAAAGCCTAGGTTCAAAATCTTAAAAAAAATTGATCGGACTTGTTTATCAAACAAAGCATCATTTTTCCATTTTTGAGGTGATTTACAATCAATTTCCTGAGGAATTACATTGAAGTCTCCCATTATGATGATAGGTTTTCCTGATGACTTCAATTCTCTAATATACTTATATAAACGGTTCATCCAATTTATTTTATATTGAAATTTTTCAGTTCCTAATGGATTACCATTTGGGAGATAAAGGTTGCAAAATAATATTCCATTAATTTCAGCACTTATCCATCTTCTTTGAGGATCATGTTCATTTCCAGGAAAAAAAAATGAAGTATTTTTTGTTTCGTATTTGGAAAGAATCCCACAACCATTGTAAGATTTCTGCCCATTATATATGAAGCTATAACCTAAATCAGCAAACATATTCTTTTCTAATTTGTTATTATCCGCTTTAAGCTCTTGTAAACCAATCACATCTGGTTTTTCTCTTTCCAACCACTCTCTTAGCAATAACAGTCTTGCTTTAATACCATTAATATTGAAGCTGGCGATTTTCATTTCTTTTATTAGTAAACAAGTTATTATTTATATTGAAAAACTAGTTCCGCAACCACATGAGGAAGTGGCATTTGGATTTTCTATAACAAATTTAGATCCAATTAATTCCTCTTTAAAATCAATTATAGCTCCAGATAAAAACTCAAGAGAAATGGGATCAATTACAACTCTACAATCATTTTTTGACAAAATAAGGTCATTTTCTTTAACATCACTTTCCATTGATATTTCATATTGAAACCCAGAACATCCACCTCCTTCCACAGCAACCCTAAGACATTTTTTTCCTCCAATGGACATGATCTTATTAAAGGCATTAGCCGTTACTTTAGGTGGAATTTTAACTTTCATTGATTTCTCTAGATATAGTAATTAATGATTAATGTAGTACTGATTAATCTAGTACTAAGGCATATTAGTTACAAGGAGTTTTTAATTAATGGAAAGTTATGCAATATTGCCAGCACATTCTAAAGGAAGGGAATATCCAGAAGAACCTTCTAATTACCGATCAGTTTTTCAAAGAGATAGGGATAGAATTTTGCACTGTGGCTCCTTTAGAAAACTACAATTTAAGACCCAGGTTTTTTTGGCAAATAAAGGAGATTACTATAGAACGCGATTAACACATACATTAGAAGTTGCACAAATTGCCAGAACAGTATCAAAAGTATTAGGTGTAAATTCAGAATTAGCAGAGGCTATTGCTTTGGCTCATGATTTAGGTCATCCGCCTTTTGGACATACTGGGGAGGAAGAATTAAATAAATTGCTCACAAATGATGGTGGATTTGATCACAATATTCAGACACTAAAAATTGTAACCAAGTTAGAGCAAATGTATGCATCACATCCAGGATTAAATCTAACAATTGAAACATTAGACGGGATAATAAAACATAATGGACCTTTGAATATAGTAAATAAATATATAACTGAAGAAATAAAAGACTTAAAGAAATTCAACTTTAAAAAACCTCCTAGTATTGAGGCTCAGATCGCTGCAATATCTGATGATATTGCTTATAATAGTCATGACTTAGGAGATGGATTACGTGCCGGTTTTTTTAGTTTATCAGATATTAAATCACTGCCTATAGTTAAAGAAGCATTTCAAGAAGTAGAAATCAAATATAAATCTATTAATTATAAAACAAAATGTTATGAAATCATTAGATACTTTTTAAATAACTTGGTAACTAATGTGATTGATGAAAGTTCAAAAAGATTAAATTTAATAAAAGGTAATAATTTGGAAACTTTAAAAAATGAGAAATTGAAATTAATCGATTTTAATAAAAATACTAAGCAGAATTTGGAAATTGTAAGAAAATATCTTTTTGAAAATATGTATCGAAGCAAAGAAGTTATTTTTGAAAGGGAAAAATGTTCTAAAGTTATAGTGGACCTTTTTAATTTGTATAATAATAATTTAAATTTACTACCTTGTGATTGGCAGAAAAAAATTAAATATTCTAAATCAGAAACTCCAAAAAGGATTATTGGTGATTATATCTCTGGTATGACTGATAGGTTTGCGATAAACCAGCATAAAGTATTAGTCAATTAATTAAGAAGTTTTATTTTTTTATGGTGGATATAAACTATGGAAATTTTAAGTATTTTAAAAAATAAAGTTATATCAGTAGTTGAAATATTAGAAAAACAAGAAATATTACCTTCTGGCCTTAACAAATCTTTAATCACAATTGAAAAACCAAAAGATGAAAGTTTTGGTGAACTTTCCACAAATGTATCTATGGTTTTAGCAAAAGATGCTGGAATTCGACCAAGAGATTTGGCTGCTAAAATAGTGGATATATTAAAAGAAGACGAAATGATTAGCAGTACTAGTATAGCAGGACCTGGATTTATTAACTTTAGACTTTACAAAAAAATCTGGATTAAATTAGTAAAAAAAATTCTAGAAGATGGTGAAAAATTTGGTTTTAAAAATATTGGTGAAAATAAAAAGGTTAATATCGAGTTTGTATCAGCGAATCCTACTGGTCCTCTACATGTGGGTCACACAAGAGGAGCAATATTTGGTGACGTATTGGCAAATTTATTAAATAATGTGGGGTTTGTTGTAACTAGAGAATATTACATTAATGATGCTGGCACTCAGATAGACTCACTAGCCAGATCTGCACATTCTAGGTACCAAGAAGCTTTGGGAAAAGAATATAATGCAAATGAAAATGAATATCCCGGAGATTATTTAAAAACTGTAGGTCAGAAGTTAAAGGAAGAATTTGGTGAAAAACTTATATCGATCAGAGATAATAATAATTTAGAAAAAATCAAAGAATATACTGTAAAAATTATGATTGATGAAATTAAAAAAGATTTATCGGATCTAGGTGTTTTTATGGATAGTTTTGTTTCTGAAAGCTCACTCTATAAAGATGGGAAAGTTCAAGAAGCGATAGATCAGCTCACTAGATTAGGATTAATTTATAAAGGGGTACTTGAAAAACCTAAAGGAAGTGAAGATCCTGACTGGGTAGAAAGAGAACAAGATTTATTTAAATCTAGTATGTTTGGAGATGATATAGATCGTCCTATAAAAAAAATAGATGGTAGTTGGACCTATTTTGCTCCAGATATTGCTTATCACTATGACAAAATTAAAAGGGACTATGATGAAATAATCGACATCTTTGGAGCTGATCATAGTGGATATACTGCCAGAATGAAAGCCATTGTGAAAGCACTTTCTGAAGGTAAAAAAGATTTAAAAATCAAACTTTGTCAGCTTGTAAAATTATATAAGGACGGTAAACCAGTAAAGATGTCGAAAAGAGCTGGTACTTACATTACTCTTGGTGATTTGCTAAATGAAGTGGGCAAAGATTCTGTTAGGTTTCTATTTCTAATGCGCAAAAATGATGCACCTTTAGATTTCGATTTCACTAAAGCTATAGAACAAACAAAAGATAATCCTGTGTTTTATGTTCAATATGCTAATGCTAGGATATGTTCAATATTAAAAAGAGCAAAGTCTTTGAATATTAAAATAAATGATGAAGTTTTATCTACTTCTGATTTAAATAAATTATCAACTGAAAGTGAAGTATCAATTATGAGAAAACTTTCCGAATGGCCTAATGTAATATTTTTTTCGGTATCTAGATATGAGCCTCATCGTATAGCTTTCTATTTAAACGAGTTAGCACAACTTTTTCATAGCTTGCAAAGTCTTGGAAAAATAGATCATAGTATGAAGTTTTTAATTGAGGGAGATATTCAATTAACTATCGCAAGGATTGCCTTAATTAGGTCAATTCAGATAATTATAATTTCAGGATTAAAAATATTGGGAGTTAATCCAATAGATGAAATGTTGTAAAATTATAAAATTTATATTAAAATAAAAAAAAATAAATAATTAATAATTAATAATTAATAATAAAAGTTATTTAGAGCAGTTTAAATTTTGAGGAATATTTTGGTTGACAAATACTTACAGGCAAGTCCGAAAAAAAATAAGCATTTTTTAATTAAATTTGTTGGATTTTGTATATCTACAGCGATTATCTATTTTATGGTTATATGGACAACAGAATTAAGCAAAGTAGAAATAGAAGATTTACCAGTAATTTCAGTTTTGAATGATAATTTTAAAATATCAGCAAAAAATTCACATTCCGACATACAGAATCTAGATTTATCTATCAATTTATTAAAAGAAGGTAAATTTAAAGAGGATTATAAAGATATTAGACTTCAAAATACAATAGAACCAAATTTATTAGAAGAAGAAAAAGCAGTAACATTAGATATGGAAAAAGCTCTTCAAAAGTCTATTTCTCAAGCACTAAAAAGTTTAGAAAATCAGGAAGTAATCTTGTCAGAAAAATCTTTTTATTTATATCTAGGATCTTTTGAAAATCAAAATAGTGCTAACAGAAAACTATCAGAAATTAATAAAATTGATCAAATTAATTTGATTTCAAATTTTTCAGTAATAAAAAAAATTACAAAAGATAATAAAAATAGTTATATTGTAGTATCTAGTAATAATTTTTTTCATGAAAAAGCTTTAGATTATTGTAATGATATCTCTACTCATAATTTGGAATGTAAAATTATATCGGATTTATAACTAAATGCTTCAGCAAAATATTACACAGGACAAATTTATTGTTGATCTTAATGGATTTGATGGTCCTCTTGAGCTTTTATTGTCCCTTGCACAAAAACAAAAAGTTGATCTTAAGGAGATTTCAATAACAGAATTAGTCGATCAATACTTATCTTTTGTTAAAAATGCTAGTAAACTTAAATTAGAATTGGCGGCAGAATACTTGATGATGGCTTCTTTTTTAACTTACTTAAAAAGTAGAATTTTATTACCTAAGGATTGTTTGGAGGACGAATTAACTGCCTCTGAGATGGAAAAAAATCTTGCTTATAAATTAAAAAGGCTATCAGAAATTAAAAATTGTACAGAAGAACTTTTTTTGAAACCAAAATTGGGTATAGATTTTTTTAAAAGGGGTTTTTATGAAAATACTGATAAAAAGGTTATTAAGAAGTTAGATTCTTCTTTGATTGAGATATTGCGTGCTTTTGCAAAAATAAATAGTAAAAGGATTTTTTCCCCTTTGAAATTTATTAGGGAATCTGTTTTTAAAATTGACCAGGCACTTAATTCTATTCTTGGATTAGTTTCTAGAGGTAAAAATTGGGTCCTTTTACAAGAAATAATTCCTAGGGAGTGGAAAGATAGTAAGGTTAAAGTAAGATCTGCAATGGCTACTACTTTTGCTGCTTCGTTGGAATTAGTAAAATCAGGGGATTGTATTTTAGAACAGAACTCCCCGTTCCAATCTTTAAAAATAAAAAGCAAAGATAGAGAGGATAAAAAATGAATTTTATTCATAAAAATGAAAATAAAAATTTTTCAAGCTCTCAAGATAATTTATCTCACTTAAAAAATGAAGTTAAGTTTGAGGGTGAGAAAATTCTTGAAGCTATTATATTCGCTTCTAAAGAACCTGTTAGTATAAATGATCTAAAAAAATCATGTCCATTTATTGAGGATATAAATGAATCACTTAAGAATTTAACTGATGTTTACAGAAATCGTGCAGTAAATCTAGTTAAAATAAAAAATACTTATGCATTTAGAACCCTACCTTATTACAGTAATTATATAACCCAGACAATTGAAAAAAAAGTAAAACTATCGAAAGCAGCCAAGGAAACTTTAGCTGTCATTGCTTATCATCAACCAGTTACAAGAACTGAAATTGAAGATATTAGAGGTGTAAGTTTATATAAAGGATTAATGGATACTTTATTAGAAACTAAATGGGTTAATATTGGACCAAGAAGAGATACTCCGGGAATGCCAGTTACATATGTTACAACTAATGATTTTCTTGATCATTTTGGATTACATACAGTAAAGGATCTACCTAATTTTAAAGAACTAAGAGAAGCTGGTTTCTTAACTGATTTTAAAGATGAAGAATTTGAAATTTGAAATCGGAAAAACTATATCAAGCCTTGAAGTGTTTTGACAATTTCAATCCTTGTCCTTGGTAATTTGATTTTAATGTTTTGCCATATATAAGGTCGGGCTCCTCTAGCATGTTTTCAAATATTAATTGTCCCATGTTTTGTCCATGTTCTAAAATAAAAGGGGTATCATGACATCTTACTTCTAAAACTGCTCTAGATTTTTGCGTATTGTCAGAACTATAACCAAATCCTGGATCAAAAAATCCTGCATAATGTACTCTAAATTCACCAATTAATGGTAGATATGGTGCCATTTCAGCTGCTTGATTTGGTGCTATACTTACAAATTCTCTACTACTCAATATATAGAAAGCACCTGGATCCAATACTATTTGGTAATTATTTGGTATGATTTTTTCCCAATAATCTTCGATTTTGTAATAATTTATCTTACTTAAATCAATTAAATCAGTATGTGGTTTTGCTCGATATCCTATAATGTAACTATTATTACATTTTAAGTTGATAGAAAAATTCTTTGGTTTAAACGAGCTTTTATTTAATTTGTTTTGATTAATAATTTGAGAATGTTCTAATTTGAATCTTATTTGATTTAGTTTAATATTTTCTTTTGCAAATACTGAAAACGAGTTTGGTGCAATTTCAGCATACAGTGGGCCTTTATAACCTTTTATTACTCTATCAAATTCAGTACAGTAGTCGCTTATCAATCTAGTAAATAGATCTAATCTGCCAGTAGAACTTTTAGCATTAGCAAGTCCTTCTATATCATCTGGTAGATTTAAAGACTCCTTTAACTCTATTAAATAAACTGAACCTCTTTCTAAAATATAGCCGTTTGATAATTCTATCTCTTGCATTGCAAATTCTGATATACAAGAATTTACAGTTCTTTTTATCCCTGGTAAGAATGAGGCTCGCATACGCCATGCCTTTGGTCCTAAACGAAGATCCATGCTTGATGGTTGAATCTGTTCATTTTCTAATTTTGTATCAGAGAGTATTTGTTGATTTAATAACAGTTTTCTTATTTTTTGAGATGGAAGTACTGATTTATAAGCTGAATGTTCGTTTGAACACATATTTTTTTTCCTTACAAAATGGTCGGGCTAGCGAGATTCGAACTCACGACCTCTCGTCCCCCAGACGAACGCGCTACCAGACTGCGCTATAGCCCGTAATTTATTTTTTTTATGATTATTTCATAAATCATTTAATATTCTACTTTCAATTTTTGACTTTAAAATATCTAATTGATTAATAAATCCATTTATTTTTTCTTTGTCAATTTTAGATTTTTGAATATTAATTTTTTTTAAAATATTTTCTTTTTTTTGTAAATTTGAATTATTATCTCTTACATTTTTGCCAATATTAATAATGAAATTAATACCATTTTCTTTAATTAATCTTTTGACTCCAATAATTGTTAAACCATCAATATGTAAAAGTTTTTTTATCCCAAGAATAAATAGTATATCGTTTGGTCTATAAAATCTTCTCCCTCCGGCTCTTTTTAAGGGTTTGATTTGATTAAACTTACTTTCCCAAAATCTTAACACATGAGAAGGTAAAAATAGTATTTCAGATACTTCTGAAATTGTTCTAAAAGCTTCAGGTGATTTTTTAATAATCAAATAAAATAACCAAACTAGTTGTTTTGGTTCCCTTTGTTAATTTTTTCTTTCATTATTTGAGAGGGTTTAAATGTAACCACTTTTCTTGCAGTTATAGGCGCTTCAATACCAGTTTTAGGATTTCTACCAACTCTTTCTTTTTTTTGTTTACACGTAAATGTTCCAAAGGATGATATTTTAACATTTTCACCATTGGCCAAAGCACTTGATACATGATCTAAAACATCATCTACTAATTGCATAGATTCGTGTCTTGATAGCCCTACTTCACGAACTACTGCATCAGAAAGCTCTAATCTTGTTAAACTATTATTACTCATATTATTCCTCGTTACAAAATAATATTTTAAATAATAACTTAGTGTCAATATATATATTGATTGGGATATAATATAAATTTCAAATAAAAGAATTTAAAACTAAAAATTTTTCAAATTATTGATTTGAAAAACTTTACTTTCAAGATTTTTTTGAAAATTGTTTTTTGTTAATTGGCTTGCAAGAGTTATAGCAGCACTTATACCTATAGCATCTGCTCCACCATGTGATTTTACAATAGTTCCATTCAATCCTAGAAACACACCACCATTTACCCGTCGAGGATCGATTCTTTTTCTTAGGTTTTTGAGAGACTTGAAAGCAATTAAAGAAGCAATTTTAGCCATTAATGATTTATTAAAAGTTTCTTTAAAAAGTGTTCTAACTAAAGTTGCAGTACCTTCACCAGTTTTTAAAGCTATATTTCCTGTAAAACCATCTGTTACAATTACATCAATTTTTGATGATGGGATATCATCTCCTTCTACATAACCTATGAATTTAAAACCAAGGATTGATGATAAATTATTAATAATATCTGCAGCCTTCAGTAATTCTGAGCTTCCTTTATGCTCTTCTGTTCCAATATTCAAAATTCCAACCTTTGGATTTTTTATATTGAATCCACTTTTAGCATAAGATACCCCCATCAAAGCATATTGACATAGGTCTTGCGCATCAGCTTTAATATCAGCCCCTGCATCCAATAAAATATTAAATCCTCTAATGTTGGTTGATGGCCAAAGTACAGCAATTGCAGGTCTGTTTATTCCATTTATTTTTTTTAGTTTTATCATCGACATTGCCATTAATGCTCCGGTATTTCCACAAGATATTGCTACCTCTGCCTCTCCATTAGAAACACTAGTTAATGCGTTCCACATTGTAGTATTTCTTGCATTTCTTAATGCTTGTGAAGGTTTATCATTCATACTCACTATGTTACCTGCCTCAACATATCTGTACGCGTTTAACAATGATTTTTGTTTGAAGAGTAATTGTGGAAGTTTTTTTCCCGCACCATGAATAATAAAAAATAAGGAATTATTTTCTTTATATGCTTTTATTATCCCTTTGAGTACTTCTTGTTCTCCCAGATCCCCACCCATACAATCTATGGATATAACAGTTTTATATTTGTTTTCAGACATAACTTAGCACAACATAAGAATAGAGCTCCTATATTTTATGCAGCATCGTCATCAACATCTATGTCTTCAACGATTGGTATAATTTCTTTTTCACCATAATAGCCACAAGCTTTACATATGTGGTGAATAATTCTCTGCTCACCACAATTTGGACATTCAACCACGTTGATTGCCTTTAAAGAATCATGAGCTCTTCTCATCCCTCTTTTAGATCTAGTGATTTTACTCTTTGGTACGGCCATATTTATACCCTCATAATTTGTTAAGTTAGTCAGTACTAAATAAACAAATGATTATTTTCAATCCCAAATTTCGTATAATTATGATATTTTTTGTATAACTACAATAATACAAATTTCAAATCTTAAGGTTCTCAAGTTTTTTAAAAGGATTCAACTCTGAGTTTTCTTCAGTTTTTAGTATATTTTTAAGGTTAACTCCACTCTTTTTAGGATATTTTGGTAAAGCAAGATAAATTTCTTCACTTACGATATCTCCTAAATCAATATTTTCAGTTAATGGATCTATGTCACAATTAATATTTTCATAATTTATGATTTTATTGCTTTGTACATTAAGATTTGATGATAAGTATCTTTTAATAGGTATTTTAAATTTAAAACTTAAATCTTCAAGACTTATTACACACTGTAGAGTACAATTAATAGAAACTTCACCATTTATTTCCCACTTATCTTTTAAATAGACTAAATTTATGATGCATTTAAATAAATTTATTGATCGTATATCTAAAAATTTTACCAGAGATATAGTTTCTTTTTTAAATAAATTTATAATGAATTGATTATTTTTTTTTACATTTAAATCTGATATTTTTATAACTCTAGAAAAGGGAGGAGTACTCCATTTGATCTTTTTTAAATTATCTTTAGTCTTTTTCGGCATCTTGATAAAAATTTTTTAATCAAATGATTGAAACAAAATTGAGATTAGGTTAATTTAATTAAACCAGGTTCTATCATCATTTAATACTTTTTTGCAAATATTTAAAATGAATGAAAAAAAAAAAATTAATTTTAAAACATTAGTTATTTTATCATTATTTTTTACCCCATTAGGATGTAGCAAGATAGTTGAACAAAATGGAGTTCCAACAAATGATGAAATATTCCAACAATTAAACATTGGAAAATCAACTAAAAGCAAAGTTAAAAAAATCCTTGGTGAGCCTCTGATGATTGATTATCAATTAGTAGAGACTTGGATTTATTTTAGTCAAAAAATTGAAAAATTTGCTTTTTTTGAGCCTAAACTGTCATCTAGAAAAGTAATTTTATTATCATTCAAAAATAACATACTTATTAAGAAGGAATCCTTTTCTCAGAAAGATTCTAAGATTATTGAAATAAGTACTAAAAAAGTAATTTCAGGAGGAAGAAAACTTACTGTTTTACAACAGATTTTTGGAAACATAGGCAACTTTTCATCACAAAACTTTCAGAAAGATTAAAAACAACTTACTTTTTTCCATCTAATGCAATGCCATTGATACAATATCTCAAACCAGTTGGTTCAGGCCCATCTTCAAAAACGTGTCCCAAGTGAGCATTACACTTTCTACATTTTACCTCAGTTCTAATCATACCATAACTTTCATCACTGTGTTCTGTAATTACTTCAGAGGAATAGGGAGAGGAAAAGCTGGGCCAACCTGAACCACTTTCAAATTTATTTTCAATTTTAAATAGTTTAGCGCCACAACAAACACAGACAAAAATTTTATCATCTTTTTCAAAACCTTTATGTGAAAATGGTGGCTCAGTTGCTCCTTCCTGAGTTACTTTATATTGTAGTAAACTTAAGTTATTCTTAAATCTATATTTGGAAATTTTATCCATAACACCTCTTTTACATTTTATTATTATGATTTTTTGACCATTCTTTAGGTGAAATTAAGAATTGCTCTATTTGAAATATGGTTTCGTTATCTATAATAGATTTATCTTCTTTGCAATAATTCAAAATATCCCACCAACATGCTAAATAGTTAAGATTTATTCCAGATTTCTTTAATTTATTTGGAACATCATCAAAGATATTGTAGTAAAATAATACTATTGTTTCTTCAACAATAGCACCAGCTTTTCTAATTGAATTACAAAATTTGATTTTACTTCCGCCATCAGTAGTTAAATCTTCAACAAGTATTACTCTTTTCCCTTTAATATTATTTCCCTCAATATAAGTATTTACACCAAATCCTTTTGGTTTTTTTCGAACATAATGCATTGGTAACTCAAGTTTGCTCGCCAAAAATGATGCAAATGGAATACCTGCAGTCTCACCTCCTACTAAGCTTTCAACTTTATCCAAACCAATTTTATTTACAACTATATCACTACAAAAATTTATGAGAATGCTTCTAGCTTTGGGATAGGATATAAGTTTTCTACAATCAATGTAAACTGGACTTTTTAACCCAGATGTAAGAGTAAAGGGGGATACTGAATTAAAATGAATAGCATTTATTTCTAGAAGAAATTTAGCTGTTGTTCTTGCAATTTTATCATCTAATTTCTTCAAAATTCTTCCTCAATGAAATTTTTTTAATTTAAAATTTCATTTTTCCAATATAATGGGTAACCAGGGTTGAAAACAGTTATTAATCCTTTCCCAACTTTTATTTTGCTTGGATATTCTATAGCTTCTTTGAATTTTGTAAACTTAGAAAGAGTTGAATTTAAGGACAAATTATAAAATTTTGCTCCATTAATTGAAATAAAATTTTCAAGATTATTTAATGCAGAATCCTCCTCAAAAATTTGTGCAATATAGCCTAAGGCATTAGGAGCAGAAAAAATTCCAGCACAACCACAAGAGCTTTCTTTATTGTGGTCGAAATGTGGTGCGGAATCAGTTCCTAAAAAGAATTTTGAATTTCCTGAAGTTGCAGCTTTCCTTACTGCTATTCTATGTTTCTCTCTCTTAACAATAGGACGACAAAAATAATGTGGTCTTAAACCTTCATCAAATAGGTTATTTCTATTTAGAATGAGGTGGTGTGCAGTAATAGTTGCAGCTGTATTTATATTATTTTCTAAAATATAATCGACACTATCTTTGGTAGTAATATGCTCTAATACAATTTTTAATTCTGGAATTTTGTTTCTAAGTT
Organism: uncultured Alphaproteobacteria bacterium; assembly: GCA_902570265.1. Classification (GTDB taxonomy): domain Bacteria; phylum Pseudomonadota; class Alphaproteobacteria; order Rhodobacterales; family Rhodobacteraceae; genus CACIIZ01. The sequence continues at coordinate 31,359 of CACFXF010000006.1, forward strand.
TGTAAACTGTTTGTTCTAGGAAATACGCTTCCCTATCGTAAATATCAACTTTGGAGTTTGCAGTTTCTCCGTGAATTAATAATGGAATATTAAGATCTGGTAGTTTTTCTAATAAATTATACATCTTAGATATATCTTTTATTCCCCTGTAAGAATTAGTTGTAACTCCTTCGGGATAAAATTTTATAGCTTTTAAGATTCCACTTTTAGCACCTTCATATATATCTATTGCTCTAGTTTCTTCACTCAAAAAAAGTGTCATTAACGGTTCAAATTTATATCCCGATGTGATTAAAGATTTTATTTTTTTATAATATTCCATAGCTTGAGAAAATTTAATTATAGGATTTTCTAAATTGGGCATAATTATGGCTTTTCCATAGTTACTAAATGAATATGGAAAAATGCTTTCAATTATAGGACTCTCTCTTAAATGTAGATGCCAATCGTCGGGTGTTATAATTTCAATTGATTTAATTTCTTCTTGCATTTTTATGATAAATTATTATTTAAAAGTTTCTCTATTATATAACTCACATTTTCTGAAATAATTATAATTAATTTGTATCACTATATATGTTGCACCTTTAGTTTATGTGATCTATAGTTAAATTTAAATTTTATAGGATAATAAATATTTAGGTTATTTTTATCATACTTTATCAATAAATCTAGGTTAAATTCATTGGCGAATTTACATTTAAAAGGTGTTATTGCTTAGGAGAATAATAATGGGTGTTCACGACTTTTCTATTAACCCAAAAATAGAAGATTTAAAAAATTTAGAAAAACCGTCAGAAAGTGAAGTGCTTGATGCAGTAAAAACACTTTTGAGATGGACAGGAGATAATCCTGATAGGGATGGTTTAAAAGATACTCCACAAAGAGTTTTACGAGCTTATGGTGAATGGTTTAAAGGTTATGACGAAAACCCAAAAGCACTTTTGAGTAAAACTTTTGAAGAAGTTCAAGGATATAATGATTGGGTTGTTCTAGATTCTATAAGGGTTGAGAGTTACTGTGAGCATCATCTTGCTCCAATAATAGGAGTTGCCAAGGTAGGTTATCTGCCCGATGGATTAGTAGTAGGAATTTCAAAATTAGTTAGAGTAGTTAATGCATACTCTAAAAGACTTCAAATTCAAGAGAGGCTAACAAGAGAGATAGGTTTAGCAATCCATGAGACTTTAAATCCAAAAGGCGTGGCAGTTGCTATAAAAGCTGAACATCATTGCATGTGTACTAGAGGTGTGAATAAACCTGGTACCAAAATGCTTACTAGTTCATTTATAGGTGAAGCGGGAAAAAATCTTGAATTTAGAAGATCATTCTTAGAATTCGATTAGTTTTTAGATAAAAATTTTAGAGAAAGATAAAAATTACATTTATAGTTATATGAAACTGATGTATTCATTAGTTTAGTAAATGTTAATTTAATTAGAAAGCATCTTTTTGTGCCTGATTCATTTCAAGACATTATTCATAAATTAAATGATTACTGGTCTTCAATAGGGTGTGTAATTTTACAACCTTATGACTTAGAAGTTGGTGCTGGTACTTTTCATCCTGCAACTACTTTAAGAGCTTTAGGCAAAAAACATTGGCAAGCAGCTTATGTTCAACCTTCAAGAAGACCTACTGATGGTAGATATGGTGAAAATCCAAATCGTTTGCAGCATTTTTATCAATTTCAAGTAATTCTAAAACCTTCGCCTTATGAGATTCAAGAACTATATCTGGATAGCTTAAGAACTATTGGAATTAATTTTAAAAATCATGATATTAGATTTGTTGAAGATGATTGGGAAAGTCCAACATTAGGTGCCTGGGGGTTGGGATGGGAGGTTTGGTGTGATGGTATGGAAGTAAGCCAATTTACATATTTTCAACAAGTAGGCGGAATTGATTGTAACCCTGTTGCAGGAGAGCTTACTTATGGATTAGAGAGAATAGCAATGTTTGTTTTGGGGATTGATAATGTGATGGACTTACCATTTAATAATCCTAAATCTTTGTATCCTAAAAAGTATGGAGATGTCTTCCAAAAAGCAGAAAGAGAATATAGTCGTTGGAATTTTGATGTAGCAAACGAAGAATTATTATTACAGCATTTTAATGACTATGAAGAAGAATGTAATAGAATTTTATCACAACCAGAAATTGATCCACAAAATGGTAACATTATAATAATGGTTCAGCCAGCATATGATTATTGTATAAAAGCAAGTCATGTATTTAATTTGCTAGATTCTAGGGGAGTAATTTCACCTACTGAAAGACAAAATTTTATTTCTAGAGTGAGAAATTTAGCCAAAAGTTGTGCTAAAGCTTACATTAAGTCTGAAGAGGGTTAGCGTTAAATAGAGATGACAGGTAAAATTACAGTAATTTTATTAATTGTGATAACTCTAATATTTGGAATAGTATTTTTCTATTTTCAAACTTACGCATACTATTCAAAAGTTGATGCTAAAGAGCAAATAATAGTAAATAAAATACAAATCAAAGTTGAAGATTACATAGGAATAAGATCAGACGTATCTAAATTAAAATTAAGAGGATGCTTTAATATAGACCCTTCTGCTTTTAAATTTTTCTTAACAAGTATTAAAGCTTCACCTTTGTCAGCACCATTTTGGTTTGAGTGTTTTGATTATAAAGAAATTCAGTCTGATATTGATAACGGTATACTAAAAGCCTATCTCGCAGAAGAAAATGAGTATCCTGGAATTGATAGATATGTGGCTATTTCTATAAATGGTATTGGCTATGAATGGCGTCAACTAAATGAAAAATATGAGAAATAAAAAATGTCTGATTTAATTTTAGAATTTTATTCAGAAGAAATTCCTTCAAGAATGCAAAAAAAGGCCTCTATTGATTTAAAAGATATTTTTAAAAATGGTTTGGATTTAGCGGGTTTAGATTACTCTAAAATCTGTACTTTTGTTACACCTAGAAGATTAACATTAATAGTAAAGGGTCTTTCAAATAGCTCTAATTCATATTACGAAGAAAAAAGGGGCCCTAGAGTCGGATCTCCAGAAAAAGCTATAGAAGGTTTTACTCGTTCATTAAATATCGATAAATCCTCTTTATTCATTAAAAAGGAAAAAAAGGGGGAATTCTATTTCTATAAATTCCATCAAAAAGGAAATTCTGCAAAAGAAATTATAGCTAAGATTTCTTTAGACGTTATTACAAATTTTCCCTGGAAAAAATCAATGAGATGGGGAGAAGGAAATTTAAGGTGGGTAAGGCCACTAAAATTTATTTACTGTGCATTGTTTGAAAATAATACAAGTCGTGAAATTATTGATTTGAAATTAAAAGAAATTTCTTCAGTAAATTTTACTTTAGGTCATTATATGATTTGTTCTAAAAAAATCTTTCCAAAAAATGTAAGTGATTATTTAAAAAAACTAAACGAAAATAAAGTTATTTTAGATAGAGATGAGAGGAAGAAAATTATAGTTAATTCATATACTGCATTGTTAAAAGATGGAAACTCTTGTGTGATTGATGATGAAGATCTTGTTGAAGAAATAATAGGTTTGGTAGAATGGCCTGTAGTTTTTTTAGGATATATTGATGAAGAGTTTTTATCTCTACCAAAAGAGATTTTGCAAGTTACCATGAAAGAACATCAAAAGTTTTTATCAGTAATTAACAAAGAAACTGAAATAATTGATAAATTTATAGTAGTTGCAAATATGCTTGCAGAGGATGGAGGAGAATCCATTATGAATGGAAATTCTAGAGTTTTGCGATCTAGATTAAAAGATGCAAAATTCTTTTTTGAAAATGATATCAAGGTTATTGAAAAGAAAGGTTTATCTAGTCTTACAAAGAATTTAAATAAAGTAACTTTTCATAATAGGATTGGAAGTCAATTAGATAGAGTGAATAATATTGAAAAACTTTCCCAAAACATCTCAAAATTAATGGGTGTAGACAATTCAAAATGTAAGATTGCTGCCAGATTATGCAAAACTGATTTGGTTACACATGTTGTATCAGAATTCCCAGAACTACAGGGAGTAGTTGGTAAGATTTATGCAGATTACGAAGGTATTGATCAAAAGATTTCTAATTCAATTGCTGAACATTACTTACCTATAAAGCTTAATGATAAAGTACCTACTCAAGAAATTTCGATCGTTATTGCATTGTCAGATAAAATTAATTCTCTGATTAGCTTTTGGAAAATTAAAGAAAAACCTACTGGATCAAAAGATCCATTCGCATTGAGAAGGTCTGCAATAGGCTTAATTCGGGTACTTTTAGAAAATAAATTAGACATAAATATTGGGGAATTAATCTTTAAAGCTTTGGAAATAAGTGATGCTAATGATTTGATTAAATTCTTGGAAGAAAGATTTAGAATTTATTTATTAGAAAAAGATTTTGATCATGATTTGTTAGAATCTTGTTTGAAATTCGGCAATTTTAATAATCCTTATTTGGTTTATTTAAAAATAGAAAGCATAAAAGAATTTAAAAAATCCAATGATTTTAAAAAGTTAATGAATTCTTACAAAAGGCCTATAAATATCTTAAATTCAGAGGAAAAGAAAAATGATTTTGTTCTTTCTGACGAGCCATCAAAAGAACTTTTTGATAACAAATACGAAAAAGTACTTTTTGAGAAGTTAATTGAAGTCGAAAATGAGGTTAGTGAGTTAATTAAAAAAAAGAATTTCACATTAGCATTAACATATTTATCAACTTTTGATGATGAAATTGAAAATTTTTTTGAAAATGTTGTTATTAATGTAGATAAAGCTAATATGAAAATTAATAGGTTAAAATTGTGTAATAAAATAAGAAAACTTATGCATTCAGTAGCATATTTTGGTCAACTAAATTTCTGATGTTATTTAGAGTATGTAAATGAAAGAAAGCTACAAATCATTAATATCTACTTTTTCAAAACTTGATATATCGCAAAAAAAATTTGGTGATAGATCTTCAATTTTGTCCAATTTGAGCAAGATTGGTTATCCTATTGTAGAAGGTTTTTTTATTTCTTATGATATAATGAAACAAATAGAAATTGGACAACAAACTCCACAAATTCCTTATAAATTTTTAGAATGTGGCCCCTTTTGTTTAAGATCTAGCACAAACAAGACTGAAATAGCAGGACTTGAACCTTTTCTCTACTTAGGACTAAACAAAGAAAAAATTGACGAGTTGTCTTGTATATTTGGGGAAAAAAAATTAAGTCAAATCTATTTAAATCATATAAAAAATTTTGGAATTAGGGTTTTTGACCTTGAGTCAGATTTTTTTGAACACACTATCCTAAAAATTTTAAAGCAAAAAAAAACAAATTCAGTAAATAATCTAGATATAAAAACTTTAAATTATTTAATAAGTGAATTTGAGGAATACTATAGGAGTAGTTTGGGTTTTGATTTTCCAGAAGACCCGTCTGAGCAAATACATTATGCTTTAAAAGCTATTATGAATGAATGGCAAAGTCCTACATCTAAAATATTACGAAATTCTCTTGGTATTCTTAACGAAGATCATATAGGTGTTATAATACAAAAAATGATTTTTAAGAATTTGAATTCTCATATAGTAGATTTAGAAATTCAATTTATTGATAGTAATACTGGTGAGGAAAAAATTAATGGTCAATACAAAAAAGTTGGACAAAATCATACTACTGCAAAATCTTTTGAAGGTACTAATTATAAACAATTGTTATCGAAAAATATTGAGATTGGTCGACCTAAATTCAATTTATTTTCAAATCCATTTTTTAAAAAAATTAAAGAGTTAGATAAGAAAACTTCAACGATTTACGAAAAAAAATTTAGTTACAGGTTCATAGTAGGTGCTGAAGACCTTTTTTTAGTTGATGCTAAGAAAGTTAATTTACAAACGTCTGCAATTTTAAAAATGCACATGAATTGTGTTAAAAAGGGCATATTAAGTAAAGATCAGATTATTTCAAAAGTAGATCCTGATATGTTTGTTCAATCATTACATCCCCAAATAAGTCAAAATTCAGGACTTAATATTATTGGTGTAGGATTACCCGCCAGTCCAGGAGGAGTTTCAGGAAAAGTAGCATTTAGAGCTGAAGAAGCAATTAGAATGAGTTCAAAGGGAATGACTGTAATTTTGGTAAGAAGTGAAACAAGTTCAGAAGATATACGTGGAATGCATGCATCTGCCGGAGTTCTTACATTAAGAGGAGGAATGAGCAGTCATGCTGCTGTGGTAGCGCGTGGTCTTGGTAAACCCTGTGTTGTAGGAGTAACAAATCTTAGTATTAATAGTAGTTTGAATTCAATAATTACTTCAGAGGGAGAAGTCCTTAAATCTGGTGATGTTGTTACTATAGATGGATCAAATGGCCATGTTTTAAAAGGTAACGCTCATATGGTTAAACCAAAACTACCAAAATATTTTTTCGAAATTTTAGACTGGGCCAGTGATCGTGGAAAAATATGTATAAAAGCTAATGCAGATACCACTAAGGAAGCTCAGCAAGCTAAAGGATTTAAAGTTGATGGTATTGGATTATGTAGAACGGAGCATATGTTTTTTGAAAAAAAATCTCTGCAAATAATGCAAAAAATTCTTCTTTCTCCTAGTGACAATGATAAAATGAATGCTATTACAATCCTTTCCAAAATACAGGAATTAGAGTTTAAAAAAATATTTAAAATTATGCGTGGTAAAACAGTAACCACTAGGTTACTTGATTTGCCAGTTCATGAATTTTTACCAAACAGTATAAATGAATTAGAAATTTTAGCTGATGAACTTAAAATGACATTCTTACAAGTTTCGGAAAGATGCAAACAAATGGCAGAGATAAACCCCATGTTGGGGAAAAGAGGGGTCAGATTAGGTATTTTATTACCTGAACTATATAAAATGCAAGTAAAAGCAATAATTAAAGCAAGCATAAGTGTCTATGGAAAAAATCAAAAAGAATTTCCTCCAGAGATTATGCTACCTATGGTTTCCTCTTTCAAAGAAGTTAATTTCCTTAAAAAACTAATTGATGCCGTAGTTGCTGAAATAAATAAAGAAATTAATTTTCCTATAAATTACAAGTTAGGAGTAATGGTTGAAACACCTAGAGCTGCATTAAAAGCAGGTGAGCTGGCAATTATAAGTTCTTTTTTAAGTTTTGGAACGAACGATTTAACTCAAATGACCTATGGGTTAAGTCGGGATGATTCTGGTACATTTATGAGGGATTACTTAGAAAAAGGTATATTCCCAGTTGATCCATTTCGTTCGTTAGATTTAGATGGTGTTGGAGAATTATTAAAGATAGCGTCTAAAAAAAGTAGAGCTGCTAATCCGTCTATTAAAATTGGTATTTGTGGTGAACATGGTGGAGATCCAAAGTCCATAGATTTTTGTAAAAAAATTGGTTTAGATTTTGTTTCATGTTCCCCTTTTCGTGTTCCAATCGCAAGGATAGCAGCCGCTCAATAAATTTTATTATTTTGATTTTCTTATACTAAATTTTTTAGATATTTTACTTGCATGATTGCAATAGTAGCATTATGAGCTATTCATTGTGTGGTTATTGAGATAAGAGATAGATTTTACATGAAAATATATTTTTTAATTTTTTTTAAAATCTTTTTCATATTATTTTTTAATACTTTATATTCAGAAGAATTAAAAAATAGTATTGAAGAAAGAAAAACTGATACTTATGCATTTTTACAAGATTTTATTAACTCTGATCTGATTTTTATATCTTCCTTAGGCCAAAATTCTTTAAAAAATTTTTCAGGTTTTTCTGATTTGGATGAAGGAAAGTTTTCTTTTGAGACAATCGATAATTTTCCCAAACCCAGACAAACTTCTGAGATGAAATGTTTAGCAGAAGCTATTTATTTTGAAGCCAGAGGTGAAGCTCTTGAAGGACAATATGCTGTTGGAGAAGTAATTATCAATAGAGTATTATCAAAAGATTTTCCAAATAGTGTATGTGGAGTAATTTCAGAAGGAGCTAATAGACTAAATGCTTGTCAATTTTCTTATAATTGTGATGGTAAGTTAGAAACCATAACAGAGAAAAAAATTTATGAAAGGATTTTGAAGTTATCCCAAATGTTATTAGAGCCTTCTGCTAGGTTTCTTACTAGTGGAGCAACCTTTTATCATTCTAAGTTAGTAAGCCCTAGTTGGTCAAAGAAATTTATAAAAACTAATGAAATTGGAAATCATGTTTTTTATAAATTGCCATAGATTCAGTTTAATTACTACGTTCTTTAAAATTTAATTAATATTTCATATTGGAGGTGCTGATTGGATCAGATTTTTGTTAAGGATTTTGTTCATGAAACTGAAATAGGGGTATATCAATCTGAATTTGGAAAAAAACAAAGATTAAGGTTTAATGTATTTTTGACAATCGACTATGATCAAAAAAATAAAAATGATAATATAGAAAATGTTATTACTTATGAGATCATTTTACGTGCTATTGAAAAGCATACTTCTGAAGGAAGATTATATCTTTTGGAAACACTAGCTAATAAGATTTCAGACACTTGTTTTAGTGATTCTAGAATTAAGACAATCGATATTCAAATTGAAAAATTAGATAGAATAAAGGGTTCTTTAGGAATTAGAATGATTAATGAGAATGGTTAAAGTGAGACATGAATATAATATTATTTTTGATCTTGATGGGACATTGGTGCATACAGCGCCTGCTTTAGCCAAAGCAGCTAATGATCTACTTAGAGAATTAAATTTACCTGAGATAAGTACAGATGTTTATTCGTCCTTTATTGGTGGTGGTATTAAAAAACAAGTTCAAAGGTTGCTAAACCATTTTGGATATAGTTATAGCTCTTTAGAGAAGTATGAGAAGAGATTTAAAGACTTTTATTATATTGATCCATATTTTCAAACTTATCTTTTTCCAAATGTAAAAAATAGTTTAACTGAGTTAAAATCTTTAAATTTTAATATTGCTATATGTACTCAAAAAAATAGAGAGCCTGCCTTAAAAATTTTAGACCATTTTGAAATTAAACAATTTTTCACAGGATTTGCTTTTGGAGATTCATTAGAAGTACTTAAGCCAGATCCATTGATGGTAAAATTAGCAACAAAAAATTTTAGTCCCAAAAAAAATATATATATAGGTGATAGTAATACTGATTTAAAAACTGCAAGAAATTCAGATTCGATATTTATTTTATTTACTGAAGGTTACAGAAAAGAAAATATCTCAGAATTAAAGCCAGATTATTTCTTTTCGAATTATAGGAATTTACTTGAACTGATAAAAAAAATTTAACATTGAGAGTTTAATTATTTGTCTAAATATTTTCAACCATTAATAAATTTTGGTCCATACCCTACTAAAGGAAGTACTTTTTTGGCTGATCCAACTTTTTGGTTTGATAGAGTCAAAGTGCTGGAAAGAGATAAAACCCCCCAAATTGTAAAAGTAAAGGATACTCCTAAAAGAGTTATTAAAGAAATTTCAAATCCATTTAATATTTGTGGTTATAAAAAAGGACCACTTATTATGGGTATTTTAAATCTTTCACCTGATAGTTTTTCAGAAACAAATGAACTGAGTAAAGCTAAAGCATCTAATTATATAATGAATTTAGTTCAAAAGGGAGCGGACATTATAGATATTGGAGGCCAATCAACTAAACCTAATTTTAATGATATTTCAAATGAATTAGAAAAAGATCGTATTAAAAAAACATTTAAAACAATAAAAAATTATTCAAATGTTATATTTTCTATAGACACAAGAAAGGCAAGTGTCGCTGATTATGCTTTAAATAAGGGAGCAACAATTTTTAATGATGTTTCTTCATTAGAATTTGATCCTGAAAGTATCAACATAGTAAAAAAACATAAATGTTTCGTTTGTATTATGCATAATTCTGGTAATGGAATAGATCTTCATAAAAAATTATCTGGAAAAAACTTTATGCTTGATATTTATGACTATTTTTTCAATAGGATAAATTTTTTGTTATCATGTGGTATTCCAAAATCCAAAATTATTATTGATCCTGGTATTGGCTTTGGGAAATCCCTTTTTCAAAATTTACAAATAATTTCAAATATTAGTTTATTTCATTCATTAGGGTGCCCAATATTAGTAGGATTATCTAGAAAAGGTTTTATTGGAAAAATTACTGGAGAATTTGAACCAAAAAAAAGAAAATTGAGTTCAGTTATTTTAGCATTTGAGCTCATCAAAAAAGGAGTTCATATTATTAGGGTGCATGATATTAAAGATACATATAAAATGGTAAAAATTTTTAATAGCTTGAAAGTAAATATATGATTTTTGAAAGTTTGTAATGGTTAGGAAAATTTTTGGAACTGATGGTATTAGAGGTAAAGTCAATACACAATTTATATCTGCAGAATTTGCGCAAAAATTGGGTGTTGCCTGTGGCAAATATTTTTTATCGAAAAGTGGTGGAGAAGGATCTAATAGGGTAATAATTGGTAAGGATACTAGACGTTCAGGTTATATGTTAGAAACTGCGCTTACATCAGGTTTTACATCAATTGGTATGGACGTATTTCTATTAGGGCCTATACCTACTCCAGCTGTAGGTATGCTTACAAGATCAATGAGAGCAGATCTTGGGGTTATGATTTCAGCATCACATAACCATTTTGAAGATAATGGTATTAAATTTTTTGGTCCAGACGGATTTAAATTATCGGATAATGTTGAAAAAGATTTAGAAACAACACTTGCAAAAAAAATCGACTTAGTTGAGCCTTCATTAGTTGGTCGCGTGAAGAGAATTGATGAAGTGTTAGGTAGATATACTGAAGCTGTTAAGAAAAGCCTTCCAAAGGCATTAAACTTGAGAGACCTAACGATTGTAATAGATTGTGCTAATGGTTCAGGTTATAAGTGTGCGCCTCAAATACTTTGGGAATTAGGAGCAAATGTTATACCAATAGGAGTTGAGCCGAATGGCTTTAACATAAATCTTAATTGTGGATCTACAAACACATTACTGGCTTCAGAATTGGTTAAAAAATATAATGCAGACCTTGCAATTTGCTTGGATAGCGATGCAGATAGAGTAGTAATACTTGATGAATTAGGTAATGAAATAGATGGGGATCAATTAATCGCGCTTATTGCTAACAATTTAAAATCTGAAAATAAAATACAAGGTGATACTATAGTTTCAACCGTAATGTCAAATTTGGGGTTACTTAGATATCTAAAAGATTTAGGATTAAACCTATTTCGTACTCCTGTTGGGGATCGATATGTTTCTGAAAAAATGAAAGAAAAAGGATTTAATTTTGGAGGTGAAAAATCAGGTCATATAATTATGACAGACTATTCATCTACAGGTGATGGTTTATTGGCTGCACTTTACTTTTTATCAATTCTTAAGGATTCAGGAAAAACTACTAGCCAGCTATTGAATGTTTTTAAACCAACTCCTCAAAAATTATTAAATCTAAACTTTGGATCAAAAGATAATCCGTTAGATAACTCAGAATTCAACAAAACTATTAATGAATTAAGAAAAAAAATTTCAGATAGTGGTGAAATTTTAGTAAGAAAATCTGGTACTGAACCAGTGATAAGAATTATGATACAACATAATGATACCAAGATATTTGAAGAAATTTTGGAAGAAATTAATTATATGATATCCAAATTATAAATTTTTAATTACTTTTTTTGACTGACAAATGAAAATTCCTAATAATATAAAAAACGCGGACAAGATAAAGTTGTTCGGAAGTACTTCCTTTAGGATTAAAAAACCAAATATAGTAGACCATAATGGTACTTTAAAGTTTACTAAGCTCAAAAAAATTGGTCCTTCTTTTTTTATTAGATATATTAAAATTATTGTCGCCATACCAGTTGATAATAACCCTAGATTTAAAATTGCAAATATTGATTTATAATCAAATTTAGAAGAAATTAATCCTTGATTAAATAAAAATGGTAAACTTAAAATAGATGCAATAAAAAGTGCATGTGTTGTAAATGCTAATAAATTTACTGGTTCCGATTTTCTTATAATTATTGCCCCTAATGAGTAAGAGAATGTGGCTAGTATGCATAAAAAAATGAATACAAGATTTGTGCTTTGATTATATTCAAAATCTGTTTTTGCTTTTGATAAGACTAGAATACATGAACCAGATAAACCAATTAATAGTCCAATTAATTTTTTTAGTGAGAAAGGTTCTTCTTTTAATAAAAAAAGAGATAATACCATAATTAATAGCGGTATAGTAGCCATGCAAAGTCCAACGAATACTGTAGATAAATGTTCCTGTGCTATAGCTAAAATTGTGAAAGGTAACAAATTAGATAGTACTGCTACACCAAAGCAATATATCCAATATATTTTTGATTGAAAAATATTGAATACGTGAATCTTTAAAATTAAAGAAAACACAAACACAACTAAAAAGCCTATTACTAATCTGAAAGATGCAATTTGTAGTGGATCAAAAGCAATAATTGCATATTTCACTGATAAAAAGGAACTTCCCCATAGTATTCCAAGTGCGGAAAGCAAAACCCATGATGATAATTTTTTTGTTTGAATATTTGGAGAAATGATCATTTGTTTTAAATATTTTAAATTATTTTTAAAGTAATACTTGCAGTTATTTCAATTAAATACTATCCGATACTTTTTAAACCTTTAAATAATAGTCGTGTTAGAAAAACCAAAAAAATTACCAAAGCGTCCAAATTTTTCCTGTGGCCCTTGTGTAAAAAGGCCTGGATGGTCTTTGGATAATCTTAAAAGTTTTGAAGTGTTAGGAAGATCTCATAGATCTCAGATTTGTTTAAATTATCTAAATGATGTAATCAAATTAACTAAAGAAACCTTGGATATACCTGAGGATTTTAAAGTTGCAATAGTGCCTGGTTCTAATACAGGGGCTTTTGAAATGGCCTTATGGTCAATGATAGGACCACTGCCGGTAGATGCTTTAGCTTGGGAAACTTTTGGTAGTGGCTGGGTAAATGATATTAAAAACCAACTTAAGATAAATGATTTAAGGATACATAAAGCTGAATATGGTAATATCCCTGATCTATCTTTAATTGGTGATGATACGGATATTTGTTTTACTTGGAATGGTACTACCTCAGGAGTAAAAGTTCCAAATGCAAATTGGATAAGTAGAAAAAGAAAAGGAATTACATTTTGCGATGCTACGTCAGCGATCTATTCTCAAAAATTAGAATGGGATAAATTGGATGTAACAACTTTCTCATGGCAAAAGTCAATGGGTGGTGAAGGAGGTCATGGGATGTTAATCATGAGTCCAAAAGCAATAGAAAGACTAAAAAAATTCAACCCAGAAAGGCCATTACCAAAATTATTTAGATTGATAAAAGATGAAGAATTAATTGATGGAATATATGAAGGGAAGACAATAAATACACCTTCTATGCTTTGTGTAATTGATGCATTAGATTCATTATTATGGATTAAAGATTTAGGCGGATGGGAAAAAACTTATAAAAAATCTTTAAGCAATTTTGAAATAATATCAAATTGGTATAATACTAAAGATTGGATTTCGAATTCTGTTAAAGATAAAAAAATACAGTCAAATTCTTCTATCTGTCTAGAAATTACTGATAATAAGTTTTTAAAACTGGATTCTCAAAAAAAATGGAGTTTTATTCAAAAAATGTGTTCTATTCTTGAAAATAATAATGCTGCTTTTGATATAAAAGGACATCGGGATGCACCCCCTGGTTTAAGAATTTGGTGTGGTCCAACCGTGGAAGAAGATGACCTAAAAGCAGCTTTACCTTGGTTAGATTGGTCTTTTGAAATAGTGAGAAGTGAATTTTTTAACTAAATTGGGAATTTATTACATTGAATTATAAAGTTTTAATTTCAGACAATTTATCAAAAGATATAGTTAATAAATTTAAAAGGGAGGACATAGGTGTAGTCTATAATCCTGAAATAGGAAAAGATAGTGCATTGCTTTTAAAAGAAATTTGTAACTATGATGCTATAGCTATAAGATCAGATACAAAGCTAGATTCAATAGTATTAAATAAAGCTATTAAATTGAAAGTCATTGGAAGAGCAGGTATTGGAGTTGACAATATAGACTTGGATTCTGCCTCAAGTAAAGGCATTGTGGTAATGAATACCCCCTTCGGTAATGCTATAACCACTGCTGAACACACTATAGCCATGATTTTTGCTGCTGCCAGAAACATACCTGCAGCTAATCAATCTACACAAAGTGGAAGATGGGAAAAGAAAAAATTTATAGGAATTGAATTATCTAGAAAAAAATTGGGTATAGTTGGTGTTGGTAATATTGGATCGATTGTAGCCTCTTTGGCCCAATCTATAGGTATGGAGATAATTGCATATGATCCTTTTTTATCAGATGAAAGAGCAAAGAATTTAAAGATTTATAAAACTAAGGATCTTAATGATTTATTATCTCAGTCTGATATTGTAACACTTCATTTGCCAAAAAATGAAAATACTCATGATATAATATCTAGCAAGAATATTTTTAAAATGAAGAAAGGTTCAATCTTAGTAAATTGTGCAAGAGGTGGTTTAGTAGAGGAGACAGCGGTTGCCGAAGCTATCAAAACAAAACACCTATCTGCTGCAGCATTTGATGTTTTTCTTGAAGAACCTGCCACATCAAATCCTTTGTTTGGTTTAAAAAATGTAATTTGCACTCCTCATTTAGGTGCTTCAACTGCAGAAGCTCAAGAAAAAGTTTCATTTCAAATAGCTGACCAAATAATCAATTACCTAAAAAATGGTGCAATTACTAATGCATTGAATGCACCTTCTATTGATCCAAAAGAAGCTCTTTTATTAAATCCATGGATAAGATTAGCTAAAATTTTAGGTTCGTTTGTTGGTCAGATTTTAGATTCACCTATTTTAGATATAGAGATTGAGTATGTAGGAAAAGTAGGTGAATTAAATTTTAAACCTATTTCATCAGTTTTAATAGCTGAGACATTAAAACCATTAGTTGGTAGTGGTGTAGTTAACATGGTATCCGCTCCTTTAATTGCAAGAAATAAAGGGATAAAAATATCAGAGATTAGAAGAGATACTCAGGGTGCTTTTGACTCTTATATAAGAGTTAATATAAACCATAAAAGTTCTATGTTTTCTATAGCGGGGACAATATATTCTGATGGTAAACCTAGATTTATCCAAATAAATAGTATTAATCTAGAAGCAGAACCGGTTGATCATATGCTTTATACAACAAATATCGACAAACCAGGATATATTGGGGCACTTGGAACGGTATTAGGTGAAGCTAACGTAAACATAGCTACTTTTTCCTTAGGAAGAGATAATAAAAATGGTAAAGCTTTAGCATTGTTAGGAGTAGATGAATCTATTTCTGATTTAGTGATTAAAAAAATAAAAAAACTTCCACAAGTAGATATAGCAAAATCTTTGAATTTTTTAAAATAGACTAATTTTTTTTTAACTTGTAATATTTAAAAATTTACCTGGAAAGGAAAATTAATGAACAATCTTGTGGTAGTTGGTTGTCAGTGGGGTGACGAAGGAAAAGGTAAGCTTGTTGATTATTTAGGAGATAAAGCAGATATTATTGTACGTTTTCAAGGGGGTAATAATGCAGGTCATACAATTGTTACTGGTGATAAAATTTTTAAACTATCTTTGCTACCTTCTGGGATTTTAAGAGACAACAAACTATCAATAATTGGTAACGGTGTTGTTTTAGATCCTTGGGCTTTAAAAAAAGAAATTGATTCTTTGGAAAATTTAGGAATTCAAATTTCAAAAAAAAATCTGATGATTGCAGAAAACGTTTCACTAATTCTTCCTTTCCATAAAGAGTTAGATAACCTTAGAGAAGAAATTGCTGGCGGTAAAAAAATTGGTACAACAGGCAGAGGAATAGGTCCAGCATATGAAGATAAAGTTGGAAGACGATCAGTTCGTTTGTCTGATTTAAATAATCCAGAATTACTTAGGGAAAGATTGGAAAGATCTTTATCTCATTACAATATTTTAATGAAGGGTTATGGTAAATCTGAATGTAGTGTTTATGAGGTAGAAAAAAAATTAGGTGAAATTTCTCATTTTATTTCCAAGTTCTCAACATGTGTTTGGCAAGAATTAAATCAAGAAAAAAATAAAGATAAAACAATTTTATTTGAAGGTGCTCAAGGAAGCCTGTTAGACGTTGATTTTGGAACTTATCCTTATGTTACTTCCTCTAATACATTAGCTCCTGCTGCTTCCATTGGATCTGGTGTTTCTGCAAAAGAAGTTAAAAATGTTTTAGGAATAGTAAAAGCCTATTCAACTAGAGTTGGGGAGGGTCCTTTCCCAACAGAATTAATTAATGACCAAGTTGGCAATCACCTGTCTTCGGTTGGTCATGAAAAAGGTACTGTAACTGGCAGGGACCGTAGATGTGGATGGTTTGATGCGGCGCTAGTAAAACAAACATGTATATTAAATGGTGTGGATGGTATTGCTATAACAAAATTAGATGTTTTGGATGGTTTAAAAGAATTAAAAATATGTATTGGTTACAATATAAAAAATAAATTTTATAATTATTTACCATCTAGTATTGATCTAGCAAAAAAAATTGAACCTATTTATGAAGTCTTTAAAGGATGGAATGAAAGTACTGTTGGAGTCACATCACTAGAAAGATTACCAAAAAATGCTATATCTTATATTAAAGCAATAGAAAAATTTGTTGGGTGTCCTGCATATATAATATCTACATCACCTGACAGAGATGACATAATAGAGGTTCAAAGTCCCTTTGAAAGGTGAAAATATGTTAAATAGAAATCTTCGAAAAAAATTAGCTTATTTGATTTTATTCTTTTTTCTACCCGTTTATATTATTGTCGCGGTTTCAATAATGAATTACCTTGGCCAATTAAATATATGGATTGAACTAATTATTTATGTTTTATTAGGTGTATTATGGATTTTCCCATTTAAATTTATCTTTAAAGGGTTAGCATCTAGGTAAAGATACAAAAGATTTAATATTTACACATAGGATTTTCTGCTTTGCTTGTTAAAAGCTACAATAAGCCTTTAACCTTAATAGGGGGAGGTGAATTTTCACACCAAATTCTTTCAAAATGTTTGAGAATTGCTCCAACACTTATAGCCGTTGATGCCGGTTTAAATCATTTAGATGTTAAGAAATCTATTCCAAATTGGGTCATTGGAGATTTGGATTCTGCAAAAAAATTAGAGGTATGGGAAAAAAAGGGAACAAAAATTAAAAGTATTCAAGAACAAGAAACCTCAGATTTTGAAAAATGCCTTTATTCTTTTAAGGCACCTTATTTTCTAGCTAATGCCTTTTTAGGTAAAAGAATAGATCACTCTTTAGCTACTATTTCAACTATAGTGAAAATGAGAAATAAAAAAGTAATACTTTTGGGGAAAAAAGATATTTTATTTCATATCGAAAATTCTATTGAATTAGATTTAAAAAAGGGCACCCGTTTATCTTTATTTCCCATAAAAAAAGTGAGTGGTGTAAAGAGTAAAGGTCTAAAATATGATATTAAAAATATTGAATTTTCTCCTAGTAATAGGATAGGAACCTCAAATGAGGTAACTGGGACAAAAGTTTTAATTGAATTAGATGGTCCTGGGATGATAATAATTCTACCCCAAAAGTGTTTTAAGGCTGTAATCTTAAAATTCGATGAAAAATTTTTAAGATAGTTAGATATTAAATCTTAGTAATAAATTTTTTATCCTGTATATAAAAATAATAAATACGATCAATTTGGATAACAACTTTTAGAAAGAAATTATTCATATTTTAAGATCTATCATTTATTTCATTGACTGTGAAACCATCATTCTCTAGTGAATCAATAATTGTTTTTATATGATTAGTACTCAAAGCTTCTATTACAGCATCTATTTTTGCATTTTTAACAGGTACATCATGAAACATTCTCTGGTGAAAAATTTCAATTATATTTCCTCCATTTTCAGCAATTAAATTTGATATTCTTGCAAGCATTCCTGGTTCGTCTAAAATATCAATTCTGACTTTAGCTAATCTACCATCTCTTGAAAGTTTTCTATTGAGTATACTGGCAAAAACTCTTGCATCAATATTCCCACCACAAATTACTGTACCAGTATTCAAACCTTGGAATAAATCTGGACTTTTCATAATAGCAGCTACACCAACTGCTCCAGCTCCTTCAGAAACAACTCTATCATTTTCAAATAGGGAGCTTATAGCTTTTTCTATTTCAAATTCATTGACCAATATTATATCATCAATATAATTTTGAATTATGGAACTAGTAATTTCTCCAGGTATTTTAACAGCAATACCATCGGCTATTGTATCACCAGTAATACTTAGTTGTTTATTCTTAAATAAATTATACATTGCTGGAAATTTTTTTGTTTGTATTCCATATATTTTTATTTTTGGATTAATAGATTTTGCTGCAACTGCAATACCAGAAATCAACCCACCGCCACCAATTGGAATTATTAAACAATCAAGGTCTGGAACACTTTCTAAAAACTCAATGCCAATTGTCCCCTGGCCTAAAATAACATTATAGTTATCATAAGGATGAATCAGTGTAAGACCCTCTTCTTTAATTTTTTCTTTAACAAATGATTGTGACTCATCCAAGGTTCTACCTTTCAGGATAACATTTGCTCCATATTCTTTTGTTTTCATAACTTTGGCAAAAGGTGCTTGCTCAGGCATAACAATAGTTGCCTTTATTCCCTGTTCTCTGGCCCACCATGCAACTGCTTGTGCATGATTTCCTGCAGACATTGCAATTACACCCTTTTTTTTGTTTTGTTCCTCTAATCTATCAATAGAAATAAAAGCACCTCTGGCTTTAAAAGAGGAAGTATGTTGTAAATTTTCAAGTTTTAAAAAAACATTCCCATTTATCAGCTTACTCAGGTAATTTGATTTAATTTCTGGAGTAATGACTGTATTGTTGTTTAAAAGATTTCTTGCTTCTTGAATATTTTCTAAGTTTACTTGCAAGCTTAAATACCTTTCTTTTGAAATTTCAATATTTACATCTAATAAATTATTTTTTCTTATTTGACTATAGTAACTATTACTTACATTATTGCAAAATTTAAACAGAGGATGAATTGTGTCTGATATTTCAATAAATTTCGATAAAGCTAAAGAGGCTGCTGCAAAAGAAGCATTGACCTTTATAAGATCAAACATGGTTATTGGTTTAGGTACTGGATCAACTGCAAAAATTTTTGTTGATTTATTAGCAAAAAAATTTTTTTCAGAGAAATTAGATATTAAAGTGTTATCAACATCTTCACTAACTGAAATCCAGGCAAAAAATTTAGGTCTTCCCCTAACCCAAATAGATAAAGTTTCAAAAATAGACATCGTTATAGATGGTGCTGATGAAACAGATATGAAGTTAAATTTAATAAAAGGTGGAGGAGGAGCATTGCTTCAAGAAAAAATAGTAGCATCAAATAGTAATAAAATGATAGTTATTGTGGACTCTAGTAAAGTTGTAGAAAATTTAGGTAAATTCCCACTTCCAATAGAAATTGTAAAGTTTGGCTGTAATAGTACAAAGAACCAGATTGAAAAAATGCTTTATGAGATAGGTTATTCGAATTTTTCAATGAATTGGAGAAAGGAAAATGATAATTTTTTTATAACGGATGAAAAACATTATATTCTTGATTTACATCTAAAAAAAATAAAGGATCCTAGTTTTTTAAATAAAATTATTAATCATATTCCAGGTGTTGTTGAAACAGGATTATTTATCAAAATAGCAAACCAAGTAATTGTTGGTGACGATAAAGGGAATATTAAATTGATTAAAGAAGAAGGTTAAGTTTTGGCTGAATATGATTTTGACTTATTTATTATTGGAGCTGGTTCTGGTGGTGTAAGAGCTGCCAGATTAGCATCTAAATTAGGTAAAAAAGTAGCTATAGCTGAGGAGTATAGATTTGGTGGAACCTGTGTGATTAGAGGCTGCGTTCCAAAGAAATTAATGGTTTTTGCTAGTTCTTATCCAAAAATTTTCAAAGAAGGGAAAGGATATGGTTGGGATCAAAAAAAAGCTTCATTTTCATGGAATAAATTTTCTAAAAGTATGAATTTTGAAATTGACCGTCTCGAAGAGATTTATAATGACTTACTCATTTCTTCTCATGTAAAAGTATTCAGACAGAAGGCAAAACTTTATAACTCAAATTCTGTTATTCTAGATGACAAAACAAAGATTACTGCAAAATATATTTTAATTGCCACAGGAGGAGAGCCGCAAAAATTAGAAATTGAAGGTGGTAACCTTACAATTTCTTCTAATGATGTTTTTAATCTACCTTCTTTACCAAAAAAAATGATTATAATTGGAGGTGGTTATATAGCTTGTGAATTTGCATCTATTTTCAATGGCTTAGGGGTTGAAGTAACTCTACTTTATCGAGGAGACAGAATTTTACGCGGTTTTGACGACGATATAAGAGAAAATATTGAAGTATCATTAATACAAAAAGGAATTAATATTTCTAATAATTGTTTTCCTACTTTAATTAGATCAAATAATAAAAAATTGGAACTTTTTATAAATAAAAACTCCCATCTTAAAACAGATGTTATTTTATCTGCGATTGGTAGAAAACCAAAAATTACAAACCTTGGATTAGATAACGTATCATTGGATTTGGCAAAAAATGGAGCTATAAAAGTAAATGAATTTCAACAAACTTCTACCAAATCAATATATGCAATTGGCGATGTAACTGATAGGCTTAATCTAACCCCTGTAGCTATAAGAGATGCAAAGGCCCTCATAAGTACTCTTTTTGGAAATAAAAAACAGTCACCAGATCATAAGCTAGTGCCAACTGCAATTTTTACCAAGCCAGAAGTTGGAACCGTTGGATTAACTGAAAAAGAGGCAAGAAACAATTTTGAAGTGAAAATTTATAAGACTCTTTTTTCAAGTCTGGGAAGTAGAATCACTAATAATAAAGATAAAATAATGATGAAATTGGTAGTTTGTAATAAAACTGATAAAATATTAGGTTGTCATATCGTTGGTGATGGTGCTAGTGAGATGATACAAATGTTTGGAATCTCAATGAAAATGGGAGTTAAGAAAAAAGATCTTGATTCTACATGTGCAGTTCACCCTACACTTTCGGAAGAGATTGTTACTTTAAGTTAAAAGAATCTCTTGAAATTTTCATAAGAATTCACAATTAAATAAAAACTACTTAAGGAATATATCATGCCCTATAAAGACGATTCTGATGGCCCTTGGGGATCAGGAAAAAAAAAGAACTCGAATAACGATGGAAATAGAAGTCCCTGGGGCGGAAACTCAGGTAATAACGGAAGTGGTTCTGGTCAAGGTGAAACAGGTATTCCCGAGATTGACCAAATTGTAAAAAAAGGTCAGGAAAGGCTTAAGGTCCTTATGGGAGGAAGAGGAGGATCATCAGGTGGAAATGGTTCTGGTAAAGGTGGTACTCCAAATTTTGGCAAAAGTACTATATCTCTTGTAATTGTTGGTGTAATTGTGGTTTGGGCTTTTCTGTCTTTCTACACGGTTAAACCAGAAGAAAAATCAATTGAATTATTTTTTGGAGAGTATTATGAAACAGGAGAGTCAGGTCTTAATTTTGCACCTTGGCCACTTATTACTCATGAAGTTTTGACAGTTACTAGAGAAAATACTGAAGATATCGGAGTTGGTGGAAGAGGTGGTAGACAAGATGAAGGATTAATGCTTACTGGTGATGAAAATATTGTTGACATTGATTTTCAAGTTGTTTGGAATATTTCTGATCCTGCAAAATTTTTATTTAATTTAGCTGATCCAACTGAAACAATTAGAGCTGTATCAGAATCTGCAATGCGAGAAGTTATTGGTAGATCTGAGTTGAGCCCAATCTTGAACAGAGATAGAGCATTAGTGAGTGCAGATGTTAGAGAGTTAATCCAAAACATTTTAGATACTTACAACAGTGGTGTTAATATTGTGAGATTAAATTTTGACAAAGCTGATCCCCCTGGAGAAGTTATTGATGCGTTTAGAGACGTTCAAGCTGCTGAACAAGAAAGAGATACTTTAGAGAAAAAAGCAGATGCCTATGAATATCAAGCACTTGCTCAGGCGAGAGGTGAAGCTGAACAATTAAAACAAGAAGCCGAAGGGTATAAAGCTAGAGTTATAAATGAAGCTACTGGTGAAGCAAGTCGATTTGTTGCTATATATAATGAATATATAAATTCTAAAGATGTTACCAGGAAAAGATTATATATTGATTCTATGGAAAAGGTTTTAGGTGATGTAGATAAGGTTATCTTAGACCAGAATACTGATGGAGGACAAGGTGTTGTTCCTTATTTGCCATTAAATCAACTAAGGACGGGGAGTAATAACTAATGAATAAATCTTTCATATTATTAATATTTGTTGCTATTATATTTATTGGTACTACTTCATCTATATTCGTAGTGGATGAGAGGGAAAAGGCACTAGTCTTACAATTTGGTCAGGTTAAAAGTGTAAAAACAGACCCAGGCATTAAATTTAAAATTCCGTTTATTCAAAATGTAGTTAGGTATGACGATAGGATACTTTCCTTAGACACTATGCCATTAGAAGTTACTCCTTTAGACGGTAGAAGGTTAGTAGTAGATGCTTTTGCAAGGTATAGAATTGTTGATGTAGTTATGTTTAGAAAAGCAGTAGGAACTGGAGGTACTGCATCTGCTGAAGTAAGGCTAGAAAGAATTTTGAATGCTGCTCTAAGAGAAGTATTGGGATCTGTTACCTCTAATAAAGTAACTTCTGCTGATAGAGTTGAATTGATGACTAGAATAAGAGATGCAGCAATTACCGAAGCTGGTGGTTTAGGTGTTGAAATAGTTGATGTTAGAATAAAAAGAGCTGATTTACCAACACAAAACCTAGCAGCTACTTTCCAGAGAATGCAAGCTGAACGTGAAAGAATGGCAGCAGATGAGAGAGCTAGAGGTAGAGAAGCGGCGCAAAGGGTAAGAGCCTTAGCTGATAGGAAAGCTATGGAGATAGTTTCAGAAGCCAGAAGGGATGCCGAAATTATAAGAGGTGAAGCGGATGCAGAAACAACTCGTCTGCTAGCTGAAGCATTTGGAAGAGATCCTGAATTTTATGCTTTTATTAGGTCCTTAAAAGCTTATGAAGGATCAATGACAGGAAAGAACACAACCATAGTTTTGAATCCAGATTCTGAATTTTTTGATTACATAAAAGAAAGTGGTTCAAAATAATGGAAAAAATTCTATTTGCCTTAGGGTCTGTAGCTGTATTTGAGGGTTTTTTTTTAGCTATAGCTCCTGGTAGGATTCCTAAAGTATTAGAAATGTTGTCAAAACTTTCCAACTCCGAGTTATCTAGAATTGGTCTAATAATTATGGCAATTGGTGTAGCCATTTTGATGGTTTCTGGGATATAATTATTTTATTAAGTGGAGAAATTTAATGAAGAAATTAGTTCTTTTTAGTAATCTATTTATAGTTTTTAAAAAAGTTAATTTTTATAATTTTTGCAATAATTTATTTTTATTTTCTTTTGTTCTATTAATAAGTTGTTTTCCTGTGAGAGGAAGTAATTTACCAAATAGTTTTGCTGATTTGGTAGAACAATTAAGTCCAGCAGTTGTCAATATTACTACTACCGCTATCGTTCCAGAAAGAGAACAGTTCAACCCTATGGTTCCACGAGGATCACCGTTTGAAGATTTTTTTAGGGATTTTATGGAAAAACAACCTGGAGATCAGCAACCTAAACGTCAAAGAAGAGGAACCGCATTAGGCTCAGGCTTTATCATATCATCAGATGGATTATTAGTAACAAATAATCATGTAATCGAAAATGCAGATGAAATAAAAATTGAAATGTTAAATGGAGAAATTTTGGAGGCTAAAGTTCTTGGTACTGATCCTAAAACAGATGTAGCATTATTAAAGGTAGAGACTAAAACCAAATTGCCTTTTGTAGAATTTGGGAATAGTGACGATGCAAGAGTTGGTGATTGGGTTTTAGCAATTGGTAATCCGTTAGGTCAAGGATTTTCAGTTTCTGCTGGTATCATTTCGGCACGAGGTAGAGATTTACAAGGTCCTTACGACGATTTTATTCAAACAGATGCTGCTATTAATAGAGGTAATTCAGGTGGTCCTTTGTTTAATACTAGTGGGAAAGTTATTGGTGTAAATACTGCTATACTATCACCTAATGGAGGTTCCATTGGAATTGGTTTTTCTATGTCTTCTGTAGTTGTACAAAAAGTAGTTAACCAACTTCGCGATTATGGAGAAACACGCCGTGGTTGGTTAGGAGTTAGAATTCAGAATCTAAATTCAGAAGTGGCAGAAGCACTAGGATTAGAAAATATTGAAGGTGCTCTTGTAACCGACGTACCTGAAGGACCTGCCAGAAAAGCAGGTATTAGATCAGGTGATGTAATAATTGAATTTGATGGCTTCAAAATCAATGACAGTAGTTCTTTAGTAAAAGTTGTTGGAGATAGTGAAGTAGGTAAAGATGTAGACATCTTGATTTGGAGAGATGGAAATAAAAAAACAGTAACTGTCAAACTAGGAAGACTTGAAAATGTACAACTTTCTAATGAAAAAAATCAAGACCGGTCAAGTAAAATTAATGAGTATGCTGGAATGAGCTTTACTGAATTAACTAACGAAATCAGGAAACGTTTTGATTTATCTGATGATAGTATTGGTGTTGTAGTTGTTGGTGTAAATGATAATTCGCCTGCTGCTGAAAGGGGTATCAAACCAGGAGATATTATACAAAAAGTTGATCAAGTAGACATTAATACATCAAGTGAAATATTAAATGTAGTTGATGAAGCCAAAAATAAGAAAAAGTCGTCTATACTTTTTCTTATAAAAAGAGGTTTAAATGTAAGATTTATTGCTTTACCGATCAATTAATTGTAGGATATTAGGCTAAATTATCTTAATTTTTATTATAATGATTTATTATTTTTTTAACCCTTGAGATTTAGATGCCAAAAATTACATATATAACTTTCGATGGAAGTAAGCATACTGTTGAAGTACCAATTGGTTTGACTGTTATGGAGGGTGCAAGAGACAATAATATTCCAGGTATTGAGGCTGATTGTGGTGGAGCATGTGCTTGTTCTACATGCCATGTATATGTTGACAAAGATTGGATAAATAAATTGCCACCTGTTGATGATATTGAAAGAGATATGTTGGACTTCGCATTTGAACCAGATGAAAGTTCTTCTAGACTCACTTGTCAATTAGAGGTTACTGAAAAACTTGATGGTTTAATTGTAAAGATGCCGGAGAAACAAATTTAAATAATAAATTTTTTTTAAAGTTTTTTGGCTATATCAGATCGATGGTACTCTTTCTTCCACTTTAGTTTTCTAACTATTTCATATGCCTTTTTTCTGGCCTTTTTGAGTTTTGTTGACCTTGCCGTTACACTCAAAACTCTTCCCCCACTTGTAACAATGCTGTTTTTTGAATTTTTTGTACCAGAATGAAATATCTCTACATCTTTTTTATCAGATAAATCCTTAATACCTTTAATTTTAAAACCAGTTTTATATTTATTAGGATATCCACCAGAAGCCATTACAACTGTTACACCAAAATCATTTGCATAATTGATTTTAATTTTATTAAATTCATTCATTGCACAATATATAAACGCATCTAATAGTTGAGCACCCAGTCTAATTGCAATTACTTGGCATTCTGGATCGCCTAATCTGACATTATACTCAATAAGCTTAGGTCCTTCATCAGTAATCATTAATCCAATATAAAGAATACCACAAAAGGGCGTACCCCTTTCATCCATTTCTTTTAAAGTTGGACTTACAATCCTTTTTAAAATATCTTTTTCCATCTCTGGAGATATATTTAGTGAAGGAGAAAATGCTCCCATACCACCTGTGTTAGGTCCAAGATCTTTTTTATATATTTTTTTGTAATCTTGCGCACTGCCTAGTGATTTATATTTATTACCATTACTTATAATAAATAAGCTAGCTTCAATACCTTTTAGAAACTCCTCAATTAATATAGTATTATGGTTATTCCTAATTTCATATATATCGTTTATTGATTTAATTGCTTCAGATTTATTTTTTGATATAAATACACCTTTACCAGCTGCAAGTCCGTCAAGTTTTATAACAAAAGGTGGCTTGAATTTCTCTATGAAACCTAAGGCTTCTTTTTTTGAATTTGCTATAACGTAATTAGCAGTAGGTATATTTCTTTTATCACATATAGATTTTGTGAAACTCTTTGATGATTCTAATAACGCCGCTTCTTTAGTAGGCCCAAAGCAGAGTATTTTATTTTGAATTAGAATATCTATTAGTCCGTTTGCTAGTGGTGCTTCTGGTCCTACGATAACAAAATCTATTTTGTTTGATTTGCAATATGATACTATCTCCCTATTATTAAGTATGTTTAAATCTTTACAAATAGCTATTTTTTCAATTCCTGCATTTCCAGGTATGCAGTGAATTTCTTTACATTTGGGATTTTGTAAAAAAGCCCAAACGAGAGAGTGTTCTCTGCCGCCACTACCAATGATCAGTATTTTCACTTTAAGCTCATTAAATTATTATTATTAGAATCGAATTAATTAGTTAACATATAATTAATCAATATTAAGGAAAATAAAAATTGGAAAATAATTTGACAAATTTAAAAGAGTTTTCTGTGTCAGAAATCTCTTTATCAATAAAAAGACATATTGAGGATGAGTTTACTATAGTAAAGGTAAGAGGTGAATTAGGAAGGATATCGAAACCATCATCTGGTCATATTTATTTTGATATGAAGGATGATCGCTCAAATTTATCATGTGTTGTCTGGCGTAATACTTTAACAGATCAAAAAGAATTTTTGGAGGAAGGATCAGAAATTATAGCATTAGGAAGAATTACTACATTTTCAGGTCAAAGCCGATACCAACTTATAGTTAATGACATCTTTCCATCTGGTGAAGGTGCCTTGATGGCTTTATTTCAGAAAAGAAAAGAAATGTTTTTGAAAGAAGGTTTATTTGATCAAATGAGAAAAAAATCTCTACCATTTTTACCTGAAGTAATTGGTGTTATTACATCAGAAAGTGGTGCAGTATTCCAAGATATTCTTCATAGACTGGGGGAGCGTTTACCAAGAAAGGTAATTTTATGGTCAGTACCTGTTCAGGGTCAAGATAGTGCACAAAGAGTGGTAGAAGCAATCAACGGATTCAACTCTTTTGGTTCACATCAAAAAGCTAAAAAACCTGATTTACTTATTGTAGCAAGAGGAGGAGGTTCTTTAGAAGATTTATGGTCATTTAATGAAGAAATAGTTATAAGGGCAGTAGCTAATAGTAAAATACCAATAATTTCAGCTATAGGGCATGAAACTGATACTACTTTAATTGATTATGTATCTGATAAAAGAGCTCCTACTCCAACTGCAGCCGCTGAAATGGCAGTTCCAGAAAAAAAACAATTACTTGAGAAGATAAATAATCTTAATTCAAGGCTTGGTATATCTATAAAATTAAAGATTGATAAAGCAAAATCCAAAATTTCTTCCATTGAGAAAAGTATGAATAATGTAACATATATCCTTTCCTATTTTAACCAGAGATATGATATTCTAATAATTAAATTTCCAAACATACTTATGAGTTATTTACAGAAGAAGAGAGAAACTTTATTCAGATTAAATCTATCAACTGTTGATAAAAATAATTTTCTAAAGGATATTTTGGCTAGAAAAGTTAATTTAGATAAGATAAATAAATCAATGAAACAATTTGTAATTAACATTCTTGATAAAAAAAACACCCACTTAGCTAATCTATATAAAATGCATAAGTCATTAAGTTATAGAAGAACGCTAGCCAGAGGTTATTCAATTATAAGAGATAGAAAAAAGAATTTGATTACCAATAAAACTTCAGCTCTTGAAGCTAAAGAATTAAAGATTGAATTTAATGAAGATATGCTGGATGTTGAAGTAAAATTTGATAAATAATACTTAAATATTTTAATTTAAGCATTAATATCTAGAATTATTCAAATTTAGAGTATGGAAAACTGAATGAAATTTTTTAGAAAATTAAAGGAAAAATTATTTTCTACCTCTTCAAAAATAAAGGATGGCTTAGAAGGGATTATTGATAAACAAAGTATTGAGAATGTAAAGGAAGAACAAAGTAAACAAGATATATTAGATAAGAATTTATTACAAAAACTAAATCAGAATTTTGAGCAAAAAAAAGAAAAAACTCTAAAGGAAAGCCATAAAAATAATATAAAAATCGATAAAACTAAAAGTTTGGTATCTATTTCTAATAAGAATAAAGAACTTCCTAATACTGTTGAGCAAACACAAAAAACTTCATCAAGTAAAAAGACTGGTATCTTCAGTAAAATTATAAGAACTGTAGAAAAAGTTACCAAGAAAAGAAAGTTAGATGATAAAATGTTAAATGAAATTGAAGATCTATTAATATCATCTGATATAGGAGTGTCTACAGCTTCATTGATTGTTGAAAAAATCAAAAAAGAAAACTTTTCAAAAGAATTAGATATTAAACAATTAAAACAGTTAATAAGTGATGAAATTTATGAAATCATGGATGTATCAGATTCAATTTTGAAAATCAAAGAGGATCAGTTGAACATCTGGCTTTTTGTGGGAGTTAATGGTTCAGGAAAAACTACTACTATTGGAAAAATTGCAAAGCAAGAAAAAGACAATGGAAAAAAAGTAATTCTGGCTGCTGCAGACACATTTAGAGCTGCAGCTGTTGATCAACTGTCTATATGGAGTAAACGTGTAGGGATTGAAATGGTAAAAGGTGAAGAAAAAAGTGATCCTGCATCCGTTGTTTATAAAGCTATAGAAGAAGCAAAAAAAAATGATTATGATTTGCTTTTAATTGATACAGCGGGAAGACTTCAAAATAAGACAGACTTAATGCAGGAATTGGAAAAAATAATTAGAGTTATAAAAAAACAGGATCCTTCCGCGCCTCATAATTGTCTTATAGTTTTAGACGCTACTTCTGGTCAAAATGTAAATTCACAAGTAGAAATATTTTTACAATCTGCGGGTTTAACTGGCATAATTATGACAAAATTAGATGGAACAGCAAGAGGTGGTGTTTTAGTAGCGGTAACTAACAAGTTTAATTTACCCATATATAGGATTGGTTTAGGAGAAAAAATTGAAGATTTAGAGACTTTTGATCCCAAACTTTTTTCGAGAGTGATTGTTGGTTTGGATAATAATCCAGTTTAAACTAAAGGTATAATTCTATTTATAGCTCGAAATATAATGTAATTTGATAAAGGAGATTTGCGTAGTGAATGAAATTAATAAAGAAAGACCATTTTCAAAGTTAATTTTAGAAATGGGCCCTTTGATTATATTTTTTGTATGTTATTACAATGCACCAATACCTGAAAATTTAAAAAATGATTTGGATGAAGCTAATCTTTTTAAGATTATATTTGCCACAAAAATTTTTGTTCCAGCAATATTAGTAGCATTATTTATAGGCTGGTTTCAGACTAAAAAAATCGCAAAAATGCCATTAATTACGGCAATCTTAGTAGTGGTTTTTGGTGGGTTAACGATTTGGTTAAATAACCCTATTTTTATCAAAATGAAACCGACACTTATTTATTTAATTTTTTCAGCTATTTTAGGCTATGGTTTATTAAAGAAAAAAAGTTATTTGAAAATATTAATGGGTTCAGCGATACCGATGAATGAAGAAGGCTGGTTAATTTTGAGTAAAAGATTTGTTGGTTTTTTCGTTTTACTAGCATTTACAAATGAAATTATTTGGAGATTTTTCTCACAAGATTTCTGGGTTAATTTTAAAACTTTTGGGTTGCCAATTCTTTTAATATTTTTCATGATATTGCAGTTTAATTTATTTAATAAATATTCTAATAAGTAAAAATTATAAAAAAATTTGTTTTCTATTTAATTAGTGAACTAAATTTTTTTTCTAAAACCGCTTTTGTTATTGGTCCTGCATGACGAAATAAAACTTTTCCGTGTTGGTCAATAACAAAAGTTTCGGGCACACCATAAACACCCCATTCTATTGCATTTCTTCCATTTTTGTCAGATCCTATTTTTAAAAACGGATTCCCATGTTCGCTTAAAAAATTTAATGCTGAATTTTTGCTATCTTTATAATTCACTCCAAAAAGCTGTATGTTTTTTTTCTTTGATAATTTTTCAAGTTGAGGGTGTTCAACCCTACATGGTGGGCACCAGCTAGCCCAAAAATTAATTAATCTAATTTTATTTTCTTTAATTGGTTTTAAGTCTCTTTTATCAAGTAATTTGAAGTTTCCTAATTCTTCTAATAATAAAGGAGGTGGAGATTGTCCTATTAAAACGGATGGGATGTTATCCTTGTCATAACTCTTTAATGCTATAAAAGCTAATAGTATTAATGAAAAAAAAATTATTAAGGGAATAATTCTAAATAGATTGACTTTTTTTTGAATCATTTGGGTCTTTATTTTTAAATTTATCAAGATCTTTTTTTACTTTTTTTGAATTTAAATAGGTTGAAATAACCAAAATTAATATCAATGAAAAAGTACTCAAATACGAAATGAGAATTTCAAAAGAATATTTTCCAAAATCTAGTATCATGTGTTTCCTGTACTTAGTAAAATATTTAAACGTCTTTTTTGAATTTCAGTTTTTATTTTAATTACTAACAAAGTAAGGAACAAAAATACAAAACCTGCCATACTTAAAAGCAGAGGAAAATAAAAAACATCATCTATATTCTCTTTTTTGTCTAAAGACAGTGATGCACCTTGGTGAAGTCCTTGATCCCAAAAAAATACTGCATATCTCGACATCAGTGCAAAAATAGAACCTATAATACAGAGCCAAGAAGATAAGTCTGCTATTTTATCACTGAATTTCATAGTTTGCCAGATCGATATATATCCTATATAAAACATTAATAATATAGAAAAGGAAGTAAGTCTTGGATCCCAAGCCCAGTATGTTCCCCAAATTGGTTTTCCCCAAATTGCACCTGTCAAAATAGCAGATAAAGTCATAATAAATCCGATAGGAGCTGCTGATTTGGCAGCAATTAGACTTACATGGTGTCTTCTTATTAACCAGATTACTGAAGTTACAAACATCATAAAATATATATTGATTGCAAGAAATGCTGCTGGTACATGTACATAAATAATTTTAACTGAAGATCCTTGGCGATAATCCTCAGGTGTAAAGAATAAACCCCATATTATTCCAGTTGATAGTGTAATTATTGTTAAAATTATAAAAAATGGAGTAATCTTATTAGTAATCCTTAAAAAATTATTTGGATTAGCAAATTCCCATATATTTTTTCTATATTTAATCATTTGTATGTCTCAAGAGTAGTGAACTTTAATTATTGCTGAAGTTATAAAAGGGGTGATTGCCAAACATATCAAGGACAAAGCAAAAAGAATTAAATGTGCCATAATGTCGTAGATTGAATTAGTAATTAAAATTGAAATTTTCATTCCAAATATAATTATCGGAAGAAAAGTAGGGAGTATAAAAATTGATAGTAGTAAATTCCCTCCTTTTTCCCCTAAGGTTAAAGCGGCTCCTAGTGTTGAAATGAAGCTAAGTGCAGGTGTTGAAACAAGCATTACTAAAGAAATCAGAATAGAATGATAAAATGTAATGCCTAAAGGAATGGATATTAAAGGTATTAAAAAGATAATAGGTAAGTTAGTTGTGATCCAATGTGTAAATGCTTTCAAACAAATAATTGTTTCAAGAGTAGCAGCAGATAACATGTAAAAGTCAAGAGTTCCATCTTCAAAGTCATTTTGAAACATTTCTTTAATTGATAATAAGGATGAAAGTGCAGTAGCTATCCAGATAATAGCTATAACTGTTTTTTCAGAACTATCTCCAGTTTGTCCAAATCCAATTCCTACAGTTAAAATTAGTATCACAAAAAAACTAGTTGATAGAAGTATACTTTTATTTGCCAAAGCAAAAAGCATTTCATATTTAAATAGGTGAATATTTAATTTCATAAGATTAAAAGAAAGGATCTTTCTCAAGGTTTTTGGGAGTTTCTAGAGTCAATTTTATATCTTTATAAGGTTTAAAAATAAAATTTTCATGGGATGCAATCATAGCTAAGCCACCTTTTTTTTGGTGTAATTTTAAATGTTTTTTTAAAATTTCAATATTATCAATATCCAATGAATTTGTTGGCTCATCTAAAAGCCAAACTTTCTTATCATCTATAGTCAATCTAGACAATCCTATTCTTTTTTTTTGTCCATCGGAACATTCATAAATCTTTAAATCCATAATATTTTTTAAATTAAAAGAATCTAATTCAAGATCATATTTTGTGTGTGTGATTCCTTCCCAGAAATCAATTTGTTGTTTAACTGTGAGATAGCTTTTTAGAGGATTATTGTGTCCTAAATAAAAAAAGTTTTCATAAATAACGTCATTTTTATTTGTAATTTTTTTATTATCTAATGTTATTTCTCCGAAACTTACTTTTATAAAACCAGCTAATAATCTCAGCAATGTTGATTTGCCAGAACCATTAGGTCCTTTTATCCAGCATATTTCTCCAGAACTAACCTTAAAATTAAGTTCAGAAAAAATTAATTTACCTTCTCTTTTACAAGATAAAGAGGATCCTATTAAATGCATTTTTTTATTTTATTATAATTAGTTAGAATTTTTAACATTTATTTTCATGGCTCTTTTTGAATTTTTATTAAATAGTAACTTAATTAATAAATTAGATGACTTTGATTTAACTAAGGTTTTTTCTCAATATGAAATTAATTTCTTTTTGGAATTTTAAATTTGAGTAATTATTTATATTATCATATGTAATTATAAACAATTTCAGAAATAAATTCTAAATAAAAATGACAACTAAGACCGAGTCTATCACTTGAAAGCTTTTTAGGTTAAGTATAAGAAAAAAAATATTAACAGGATTTGTAGGATAGTAAAATGAGCTTATTCAAAGCTTACAAAGACGAAATAAAAGAAAGAGAAAAAATTGGTTTAAGTGCCAAGCCTATTGAATGTGGAGAACTCACAAAAGAAATTGTCATTCGTATAAAGGATAAAAATAATAGTGAACGAAATAACGCACTTAATTTCATAATATATAATATTTCACCTGGAACAACTGCTTCTGCTAAAGTAAAGGCTTTATTTTTGAAAGAAATAATAACTGGTGAAGTAATTTTAGAAGAGATTTCATCATCATTTGCACTTGAGTTGTTGTCACATATGAAAGGCGGTCCATCTGTAGATATTCTTTTAGATCTTAGTCTTGGTGAAAACAAACTAATAGCTAGAGAATCTGCCGAAATTTTAAAGTCCCAAATTTTTCTGTACAAGCATGATTTGGATAGATTATTAGAAGCTTTCAAAAACGGTAATGAAACAGCTAAGGACGTACTATTAAGCTATTCGAAGGCTGAATTTTTTACAAGCCTCCCAAATATAAAAGAAGAGATAAAAGTTGTTTCATATGTTGCAGCGGAAGGAGATATTTCCACAGATTTACTTTCACCTGGAAACCAAGCACATTCTAGATCAGATAGAGAATTACACGGTCAATGTTTCATTTCAAAAAATGCTCAAAAAGAAATTACTAAACTGAAAGAACTTCATCCTGATAAGAGAATTATGTTAGTTGCAGAAAAGGGAACAATGGGTGTTGGATCTTCAAGGATGTCAGGTATAAACAATGTGGCTCTTTGGACAGGAAAAAAATCGAGTCCCTATGTACCTTTTGTAAATTATTTTCCAATTGTAGCAGGAACCAACGGTATTTCTCCAATATTTATGACAACAGTTGGGGTTACCGGTGGTATAGGTATTGATTTAAAAAACTGGGTAAAGAAAAGGGATCAAGATGGTAATGTAATTCTTAATAATGATGGTGAACCAATTCTTGAACAAATTTTCAGTGTAGATACTGGAACTGTTTTTACTATTAATACAAAGAAGAAAAAACTATATGATCAGGACGGAAAGGAGCTTATTGACATAACTTCTTCTTTTAGTCCACAAAAAATGGAGTTTATTAAAGCCGGAAGCTCATATTCTATAGTTTTTGGAAAGAAATTACAGAGCTTTGCATCAAATGTTCTAGGCATAACTAATAATAATATTTTTGCACAACCAAAAGTAATATTAGCTAATGGACAAGGTTTAACAGCTGTTGAAAAAATATTTAATAAAAATGCTATAGATATACCAAAAGATACTGTTTTAGTTAGCGGATCAGATGTCAGAGTCAAAGTTAACATTATTGGGTCTCAGGATACAACTGGTCTTATGACTTCTCAAGAGCTTGAAGCCATGGCAGCAACAAAAATTTCAGATAATGTTGATGGTGCCTATCAATCTGGCTGTCATACTGCATCTGTTTGGGATTTTAAAGCTCAAACTAATATTCCAAAACTTATGAAATTTATGAATGATTTTGGTTTGATCACTGGTAGAGATCCAAAGGGAAAATATAAATCCATGACTGATGTTATTCATAAAGTATTAAATGACATAACAGTTGACGATTGGTCAATAATAATCGGTGGAGATTCTCATACCAGGATGTCAAAGGGAGTTGCTTTTGGAGCAGATTCTGGCACTGTTGCTTTAGCTCTGGCTACTGGTGAAGTAGCAATGGCTATACCAGAAACTGTAAAGGTTGTTTTCCAAGGAACATTAAAAAACCATGTTGATTTCAGGGACGTAGTACATTCCACACAAGCCCAAATGCTTGATCAATTTGGAGAAAATGTTTTTCAAGGAAGAGTAATAGAAGTACACATAGGAACTTTGCTTTCAGATCAGGCTTTTACATTTACTGATTGGACAGCTGAAATGAAGGCTAAAGCCTCAGTATGTATTTCAAACGACGAAACTTTAGCTCAATCTCTTCAAATTTCAATAAGAAGAATTCAATTAATGATTGAAAAGGGAATGGATAATGAAAATAATACACTTCTTAGATTAATCAAAATAGCTGAAGAAAGAATACAAGAAATAAAATCTGGTGAAAAGCCCGCACTATCGCCCGACGATGATGCAAAATATTTTGCGGAGGTTGTTGTTGATTTAGATATTCTTGATGAACCAATGATAGCTGATCCTGACGTCAATAATGTAGATATATCTAAAAGGTATACTCATGATACAATACGTCCAATTTCTTATTATAGGGCAAATAAAAAGGTAGATTTAGGTTTTGTTGGATCTTGTATGGTACATAAAGGGGATATAAAAATAGTAGCTAAAATGCTTAAAAATCTTGAGAATAGAGCAGGAATTGTGAAATTTAATGCTCCTTTAGTAGTAGCTGCTCCAACATATAACATAATAGATGAATTAAAAGAAGATGGCGATTGGGATATTCTTCAGAAATATTCTGGATTTGAATTTAATGATGAAAAACCTAAAGATTCTGCCAGGATGAATTATGAAAATATTTTGTATTTAGAAAGGCCAGGTTGTAATCTTTGTATGGGTAATCAAGAAAAAGCAGCAAAAGGTGATACTGTTTTGGCTACATCTACAAGGCTATTTAAGGGAAGAGTAGTAGAAGATTCTGAAGAAAAAAAAGGTGAATCTCTTTTAGCTTCTACACCAGTAGTTGTATTATCTGCTATTTTGGGAAGAATTCCTAATATTGATGAATATAAATCAGCTGTAAAAGGTATCAATCTTACTAAATTTATACCATTAAATAAGAAAAAAAATAATAGTTTATCAATACACTTCTAAATCAGGGTATAATTATCATAATCAGTAAAACTAATTCTTTTAAATAAAGAAAATTTTTCTAAATATTATTAAGTACTATCTATGGTTGCTTGTATTAGTAAAGCAATTGATAATATAGATAATATATACGGTTATATTATGAAAAATTATTTTTTTTATTAAATTCTATGGTGGTAATTAGTATTTAAATATGATGAGATCTATTATTGTTTTTCTTATTAATAATAAATATAAGATAATAAATGCAATAAATTAAAAATTAGTAAATTAAAAATACCTTAAAAAGTTGAATTATTCTTAAAGAAAATTAAAATGCAATATCTTCAAAAACAGTATATCGAAGTTAACTGGTTAATTTTTTATTTTATTATCATTACTAGTTGGGCTTTTGTGTTTCTGATGATTTTGGCTTCTAACAGTGTAGAAGGTGTTGAAAATTTCTATGGCTCAGATTTTCTCGCTACTTTATGTCAACCCATATACAAAATTAGTGACTGGCCTTATGCATTTTTAATGTGGTCAATTATGGGGATTGCAATGATGGTTCCTACTATTCACCCTACATTAAAAACTTATGATGATCTATCAAATGTAAATACTGTGTCTAATCTTGGATTTGCTTCTATTATCGTTGGCTTCATTTTTATTTGGATTATTTTTTCAGTTATAGCTTCCTTGATGCAAGTTTATTTTACTCAAATAAGTTTGATCAAAACTGATGGTATTTTTATAAATTTTATTCCTTCCGTTACTTTACTTTTTCTTGCAGCGTTATATCAATTTTCAAATCTTAAAAAAGCCTGTTTATACCGATGTCGCCATCCACTTTTATTTTTTTTAAATGATTGGAATGGAAGTGTGAAAACTTCATTTTTTGTTGGATTAAAAGTAGGATTTTTTTGTTTAGGGTGTTGTTGGTTACTTATGATGCTTGCATTTGTGGGAGGAGTTATGAACTTGGGTTTTATGGCGTTAGCAACACTAGTCATGATAGCCGAAAAATTGCCAGTTTTTGGACGCTACGTCACCCTACCATTATCTTTTTTACTTTTGATTTCTGGATCAATAGTTGTTATATCGAATTTAATTTAAAAGGAAATAATAAATGAAGCCAGTATTAACAGCATTTTTAAAAAAGTGGAAAATAAAAGGAGAGCTTATACTTAATTGTAATTGTACAGTATTTTGCCCTTGCGTTGTTAGTTTGGGAAAGCATCCACCTACAGAAGGTTTTTGCCAAGCTTGGGCTGGTATAAGAATAGATGAAGGTTTCTATGACAAATATGACTTATCGGGTATTAATGTTGCAATGATGTTGGAAATTCCTGGTAGAATGGCTAGAGGGAACTGGAAGGCAGCAGTATTTATTGATGAAAATGCTAGTACAGAAGCCTATGATGGATTAGTAAAAATACTAAGTGGTCAAGCAAGGGGAACAACAGGGCTTTTTACTAAACTTGTAAGTGAGATTATTGGTGTAGAAAGTGCAGCTATTTCTTACACAACTGAAGGTAAAACTAGGCATCTTACAGTTGGGAATAAGATACAAGGTTCAATTACTCCTATTGTTGGTAATGATCCTAATGAAGAAGTAATGGTAAAGAATACAAGGTACTGGATGGGTTCTGACATTACTGTATCTGCGGCAGATAAGGGAAGAGTGAGAGCTTATGGAAGAGTTTGGGATTTCAAAGGATTAAGTTCAGAAATTTGTCAAATAGATTGGCATGGTCCAAATTAATAAACTTTAAGAATTTTAATTTAATTGAAGGAGAAAAAATTGGCTGAAAAAGAAATTTATGAATTAGGTGATAAGCCTCAATTAGGTGTAGTTCCAAAAAAAATGCACGCTTTTTTAGTTAGACAAGATAGATTTGGTGCTCCAAAAGATGCTTGGCAAAGAGAAATAATCAATGTTCCAAGTCTAGGACCAAAGGATGTTTTGGTTTACGTTATGGCAACTGGAATAAACTATAACAATGTTTGGGCAGCGTTAGGTTATCCTATAGATGTTATTGCTATAAGACAGAAAAAAGGAGAACCTGAGGATTTTCATGCCGGAGGTTCAGATGCTTCTGGAATTGTCTGGGCTGTAGGTAATGAGGTAAACGATGTAAAAGTTGGTGAAGAAGTTGTTATTCATTCAGGAACTTGGGCTCCAGATGATCCATGGGTTATATCTGGAAAAGATCCCATGTTGGCTCCAAGTGTAAAAGTCTGGGGTTATGAAACAAATTATGGTTCTTACTGCCAGTTTGCTAAAGCACAATCTCATCAAATTTTAAAAAAACCTAAACATTTAACATGGGAAGAGTCTGCTTGTTATATGTTATGTGCTTCAACTGCTTATCGCCAATTAATGGGGTGGACTGGGCATACTGTAGAAAAAGACGATGTTGTATTAGTTTGGGGTGCAGCAGGTGGTCTTGGTGCTTTGGCTCTACAAATAGTAGCTGCTCTAGGAGGTAAACCTGTTGCAGTTATTTCAAGCGAAGACAAAAGACAGTTTTGTTTAGATAAGGGTGCTGTTGGTGTGATTAATCGAAATGATTTCAATCATTGGGGTGTACTAGCAGATACAGAATCTCCAGGCTATAAAAACTGGGTTACAGGTGCGAGAGCTTTTGGAAAAGCCATCTGGGATATCATAGGTGAGCGTAAAAACCCCAGAATAGTTTTTGAGCATCCAGGAGAAGCAACTTTGCCAACTTCTTGTTATGTTTGTGATTTAGGAGGGATGGTAGTTATCTGCGCTGGTACTACGGGATATAATGTTTCATTAGATCTTAGATACCATTGGATGCAACAGAAAAGACTTCAAGGGTCTCATGTTGCTAATGATGAACAATCTAGATCAGTAAATGAATTAGTCATAGCAAAAAAAGTCGATCCATGTTTGTCTGAAACATTTAGTTTTAATCAGATAGGGCATGCACACCAATTAATGCATGATAATAAACATCCACATGGTAATATGGCTTGTCTTGTAAACTCGTTATCTAAAGGACAAGGAAGTTCATAAGAAATTATTTAATTTTTTAAAGAATTTAATTTTACAAGTATAATTTACTACATTCTTTTGATAAGGGTATTTTATTTTGACTAAATTAGATGTTGATTTTGTAAGAAAACAATTTCCCAGTTTTCAATTTAGGGAAGTAGCTGGTAATGGATTTTTTGAAAATGCAGGTGGTAGTTTTATGTCAAAACAAGTAATTGATAGGCTTAATAGATACCATAATCAGAGAAGAGTCCAACCCTATTGGGTATTTAGTTCGTCCAAGTTAGCTGGTGACGAAATGGATGAGTCTAGGTCCAGACTTGCTGCATTATTAAATATTCCAGCAAATAGTTTACATTTTGGTGCTTCCACTAGTCAAAACACATATGTCTTAGCTAATGCTTTTAGAGATCTCAAATCCGATAGAAAAGTTATAATAGTAACCAATCAGGATCATGAAGCAAATACTGGTGTTTGGAGAAGACTAAAAAATTATGGATATTTAATTAAAGAATGGAAGGTTAGAAAAAGTACCGGTTCCCTATTTATTGATGACTTGAAAAAAATATTAGATGACGATGTCTTTCTTGTTACTTTCCCTCATTGCTCAAACATCATTGGAGAGATCAATCCTGTAAAGGAAATATGTGATTTGTCAAAAAAAAATGGAGCTTATACTTGTGTAGATGGCGTTAGTTATGTTCCTCATTCATTTCCTAATATTAGAAAATTAGGTTGTGATATTTATATGTTTTCTTCATATAAAACTTATGGTCCACATCTTGGAATAATGTATGTTAATGAAAACTTGAATAGATTACTACCTGCCCAAGGACATTATTTTAATTCAGAAGATCCAACTAAGACACTTACACCAGCTGGACCAGACCATGCACAAATTGCTTCAGTTTCTGGTATAGTTGATTATATTGAGATAATTGATAAATACCATTTTAAAGGTAATGTAGATGTGGATACTTCTGTAAAAGCTGAGAGAATTGGCAAATTACAGAGAGAGGCTGAAATTGAAATATTACGACCTCTTTTAGATTTCTTAAAAAATAAAAAAGGAATTAAAATATTAGGGGATATGGATCTTTCTATCGAGAAAAAAGTTCCAACTGTTTCAATTGATCTCAATGGAGAAGTTGAAACTGTTGTTAAGAAATTAAATGAAAAAGGATTAATGGCAGGCTCAGGTGACTTCTATGCTGTTCGACTACTTGAGGCATTAGGTATTGAATTACCTGCAGGTGTGCTTAGATTAAGTTTTGTACATTATACTTCATCTAAAGAAGTATTTACATTAATAAAAGCTTTAGATCATATATTATAATACTTCAGGTAAATTTAAAGATCAGAGAAATCTAAAATGTTGAATTTTATTATAATAAAAATACTAAATAAATCAATAATTTAACGTTTTATGAATAATACATGAGTACCCAAAAAATTGCAGTAATTGGATCAGGTATTTCCGGGCTAGGTTCAGCATTTATTCTTAGTGGGAAACATAGAGTATATCTATTTGAAAAAGACAAAAAATTTGGTGGACATTCCAATACAATAACAATAAATAAAAAAGAACAGCAATTTAAAGTTGATACAGGATTTATTGTTTACAATGACAATAATTACCCAAACTTTTCCAAATTATTATCACATTTAAAAATAAGTTCTAATTGGTCTGATATGTCTCTTGGTTTTTCATTTAATGATCGGAATTTTGAATATGCCTGTGACAATTTGGATAAACTTTTTGCTCAACGAAAAAACCTATATAATTATAATTATATTCATTGTCTTCTTCAGCTTTTAAGATTTAATAAAGAGGCTCCTACTCAACTTCGCAGAGGACATTTGGATGGAATAAATCTTAAAGAATTTCTATCAAAATTTAATTATAGTAAGTTTTTTACTGATCATCTAATTTTACCAATGGCAGGTGCTATTTGGTCAACAAGTCTAAATAATATTTTAGATTTTCCTGCAGACAGGTTTGTAAGTTTTTTTATTAATCATGATCTGATGTCAGGTCTAAAACCTTCACAAAAATGGAGAACTATTGAGAATGGTTCGGAACAATATGTCAAAAAAATTATTTCCAATAGAAATATAAAATCCAAACTAAATTCTGATGTTGTAAAAGTAGATAGAGATAATAAAAAATGCATTGTGCATTTTGCGGATGGTCAGAAAAAAGAGTTTGATCATGTTGTTTTTGCAATATCTCCTACCATAATCAAATCAATTTTAAGCAAGAAAACACCGACAGAGATAAAAATTTTCTCAAAATTTAGAATTTCAAGAAACAGAGCAGTTCTTCATTCTGATATTAAATTAATGCCCAAGTTGAAAAAAGTTTGGTCAAGCTGGAACTTTGTACATAGTGGAACAAGTAATCTTAGAGAAGATCCTCCAGGTGTAATTTATTGGATGAACAGACTCCAAAACATCAGTAAAAAATATCCTTTTTTTGTATCACTTAATCCAAAAGATAATATTGATGAAAAAAAAATATATTATGAAACTAATTATTATCACCCACAGTTTAATATAGAAACTGTTGAAGCTCAAAAAGAGATTGAAAAAATTCAAGGAGTTAATGGTATTTGGTATGCTGGTGCTTGGTTAGGCAATGGCTTCCATGAAGATGGGTTTTCATCAGCAATTAATATATCAAATAAATTTAATAGTTTACCTAAATGGTTAAGATAGTATTAAATATATTTATTCACATTTATAGATTTTAGTGATGAAAAGCTGTATTTACATTGGAAATATTATGCATATGCGATTGGTACCCAAAAAGCATAAATTTAACTATAGAGTTTTTAGCTTATTTTTAGATTTAGATTTTATTGATCACAATATAAATAGTTATCAATTTTTAAAACTAAATAGGTTTGGTTTATTATCTTTTTTTAACAAAGATCATGCCAGTAGGACTAATAATAAACTAAAACCATGGGTGAATTCATTATTAATTAAAAACAATCTACCAAAAGCAAACAAAATTTTTTTACTAAGTTTTCCAAGAATTCTTGGATTTGGTTTTAACCCTCTATCTGTCTATTTTTGTTATAATAATAAATGCTTGCAATCAATTATTTATGAAGTTAAAAATACTTTTGGTGATCAAATTCCTTATGTTTTTAAGGCTAAAATAGATAAAGATGGTGCTATCAGGCATTCTCAAAAAAAAGAAATGTATGTTTCACCATTCATTGATATGAATCAGACTTACCATTTCTCTATATATCCCCCTGATAAAAAATTAGCTATACGTATAAAAGAAGATGGATTTAATGGAAACATTTTAATAGCTACACAAACAGCGGTATCTAAAGATCTAACAGACTTTAATTTATTTATAACTTTAATGAGCTATCCTCTTATGGGGTTCAAAGTAATTCTTGCAATTCATTGGCATGCCCTTAGATTATTTTTCAAGGGATTACGCTTTTATTCTTACAGTGAATGGGCAAATAACAAATATAGATTAAAAAAAGGGGTAAGTAAGTGAAGATAGTTGATAAAGAAAGTAAAACCAATCTACCAAGGTGGTTTAATGGTGTTTCAATTATTTTAAAAAATATGCGGTGTGGCTCTCTTGAGATTATATTACCTGATAATAGGAGCTTTATTTATCGAGGGATAGAAGAAGGTCCCAAAGGTATAATATTTGTGAAAAACAATGATTTTTTTTCTAGACTTGTACGAGAAGGAGAAAATGGCTTTCCTGAGTCTTATATGGATGGGTGGTGGGATACGCCTGATCTTCTGACTGTGTTGGATGTGATCTTTTTGAATAACAAAGAGATTGGTTATAG
Organism: uncultured Alphaproteobacteria bacterium; assembly: GCA_902570265.1. Lineage (GTDB taxonomy): Bacteria > Pseudomonadota > Alphaproteobacteria > Rhodobacterales > Rhodobacteraceae > CACIIZ01. The sequence continues at coordinate 74,124 of CACFXF010000006.1, forward strand.
TTTTCCAGGTGGATTTCTTTTGAGAAATTATGAAAGATTAGTTCATTGGTGGAATGCCAACTCCAAAAAACAAGCTAAGAAAAATATTTTCTATCATTATGATTTAGGAAATGAATTTTATTCAAAATGGTTAGATAATACAATGACGTATTCATCAGCTCTTTTTAATTCTTCCACAGAAAGCTTAGAAAGAGCTCAAGAAAATAAATATAAAAATATATGTAAAAATATTAATCCTAAACCAGAAGATCATATACTAGAAATTGGATGTGGATGGGGTGGATTTATGGAGTACGCAATTAAGCACCATAATGTAAAAGTAACAGGGCTCACTATTTCAAAAGCCCAGCATGATTTTACTAAAAAGCGTTTATTTGAGGCAGGTCTTTCTGAACGTGCTAAAGTATTATTAACTGATTATAGAAATCAAAAAGGTCAATTTGATGGAATTGCATCTATAGAGATGTTTGAAGCAGTAGGTGAAAAATATTGGCCTGTATATTTTAATTCGCTTAAAAACCTTATGAAAAATGGAGCAAAGTCCACTTTACAAATTATAACTATTTCAGATGAACTTTTTCCAGAATACCGGAAAAGAGTAGACTTTATCCAGAAATATATTTTTCCAGGTGGAATGTTGCCGAGTAAAAAAGCCTTGGAAAAACAATTTTTGCAGGTGGGTTTAAAGAATATAAATTTAAAAAGTTTTGGTTCCAGTTACTCAAAAACTTTAAGGCTTTGGCATTCAAGTTTTAATTCAGTTTGGGATGACATAGCTTCTGTAAAATTTGATGATAGATTTAAGAGAATGTGGAATTTTTACTTGGCTTCATGTGCAGCAGTTTTCTATTCAAAAACGGGTGATGTTATTCAAGTTACTTTAAAGAAATCATAGTGTGACATTTTATTGTTTAAAATTTTAGCATATGGTTTGCCTGCTTTACCCTTAGCATCTTTGTACTTCAGTATATATGTACTTGTCGGTGAATTTTATTTTAAAAATTACGGTTTGGCACTGTCTATAATAGGTTCAATTTTTATTATAATTAGATTGTTAGATGCAATTACAGACCCAATAATGGGATATATTAGCGATAATTTTCCCTTAAGGTTTGGAAAGAGAAAACCTTGGGTACTAATAGGTGGAACAGTATTTATTTTTTCAACTTGGATGCTTTTTGTACCTATCTATAAATCAGTTGATGTAGAATACTTCTTTTTTTGGTTATTCATATCTGCAATTGGTTGGACTGTCGCTTATGCACCATATTACGCGATGGGTGCAGAGCTAAGTATGGATTACTTAGAAAGAAGTAAAGTAACATTTTGTAGAGAATTATTTACAATTCTAGGAATAATATTTGCCTCTCTACTGTATTCAATTAGTTTTGATTTTGAAAATAAAATTTTCAAAAGTGGGATTGGTGCAAATATTGGCTTGTTTCAAATTTGTATTTTTTCCTCTATTTTTTTTGTTTTATCAATGTTTTTATTTTTACTATCAAAAAGTAATTCTAAAGAAGTTTCAAATGATAAAAGTAATATTTTAAATATTTTTGAAATTTTTATTTCTTTAAAAAAACAAAAATTAATGAGGAAGTTACTTTTATCACATTTTATAAATGGTCTTGCTAATGGCCTTCCACCTGCATTATTTGTTTTTTTTGTGAATTCTGTATTAAAGAGTCCTGAATTTACAGGAATTTTATTATTTTTGTATTTTTTGGGTGCATTAGTAGGAGTTCCATTATGGATATTTATATGTAATAAGCTTGATAAGCATAGGGTGTGGTGTTATGCCATGATTTATGCCTGTTTTATTTTTATATTTGTACTTTTTTTAAAAGAGAATGATTTAATATTATTTGCAATTATTTGTATTTTGAGTGGTCTAGCATTAAGTGCAGATTTGGCTATTCCAAGCTCAATTCAAGCAGACATTATAGATTTAGAATATTTAAAGACTGGGAGAAGACTTACAGGTCAATTTTTCGCTTTTTGGGGGTTGGTATCAAAAGCAGCAATTGCAATCTCTACAGGGATAGCCTTAATTTTGTTAGATATTGTTGGGTTTAATTCAGACGAAAATAATGGAAAAAATGTATTATTTGCAGTATCTTTTATTTATGCAGGTTTACCTATTATATTTAAAATATTCTCTATTTATTTAATGTGGAATTTTAAACTTGATAAGAAAACACACTCAGAAATATACGAAAAAATAAAGGCTTAAATTTTCAATTAGCCATTTTTAGTATTTTAATTAGAAAAAACTATCCATAATTTTTTTTGGAATATATGGCCAAATCTTTTGTAGCGGGTCTTTTGTTGGATTGTACCTAATTTTGGGATTTTTTATTTCAATACTTTGTATTATAATATTTGTTAGTTGTTTCATGGATAATGAGTTTTGGTCAAAACTCTCAAGAGAATTCAAGATTTTTCTAAATGAAATTCCATATTTAGTTTTAGAATATCTATTTTGGTCCTTTTGTTTTTTTACTTCTTTCCAAATTGGTGTAGAGACAGAACCTGGTGCTACAATTATTACTTTTATTCGATAAGGTTTTAATTCTCTCCTTAAAGATTCAGAAAAAGCTTCCACAGCATGCTTACTAGCACAGTACCCACTCATAAAGGGAGATCCTATTTTACCCCCCAAAATACTACTGATATTTACTATTCTACCTGGATTACCACTTAAATTATTATCGGTGCCAAGTAGTGGTAAAAATATTTTTGTACAAATGAATGTCCCTAAAATCTTTGTATCTATTTGTTTTTTAAAATCGGAAGTAGGTAAAAATTCAACAGGACCCAAAGTAGCAATTCCTGCATTGTTAATTAAAGCTGTTAGTGGGTTTCTCCCAAGATAATTATGAACTCTTTCTTTAGCTTTAATTACTTGTTTTTCGTCAGTAACATCAACTAAAAGGGCATCAAAATTTTCTCCAAATTCTTTTTTTAATTCAATAGCATCCTTCTTATTTCTTACAGTCCCAAAAACTTTATATCCTTTTTCAATAAGTGCTTTGCATAATCCTCTACCTATTCCACTGGAAGTGCCAGTAACCAAAACAGTATGTAATTTATTTGCTAAACTTTCCATAGCGAGTGCATGTTTCCTTCGCTTTTTTGTAATAAGAATTCTGCTTGAGAGCCACCAGCGTAAAATCTACTACCCAGCCATTTCCCGTCCTTGGCGTACAGTAAATCAAGATCTAGATCACCACTTATTTTCCAAAGGGTAGCTGGTATTTCACCATTTACAGTCTTTGCCATGTCGGGTCCTATTTTTGTTGCACTAACTGATAAAGGATCTCCATCTTGGGTACTTATCCATGTTTTTCTTTTTAAAAATTCAGGAGAAAAATAACTTGTAGTTGCTGGATTCCCTTCTACTAATCCTGAATATTTTGATCCATCAATGTTAAATCCATTTTTTTTTCTTATACCTTTTACAAATTCTACTTTTTTTCCAATTACGGTTTCTGAATTTATTCTTTTTAAAACCCCAGATTCCCAAACTTCCTCATTTTTAAGATTATAAGAAAATGCATCGAAATTCAAAACTTTAACAGATATTTTAACCTCAATGTTGGCAACTACTTTTTTTCCAGATCTTTTTATTTTTATACTTGAAAAACCAACATCTAATCCCCGCCAAAGTAAAGAAAAATATGTAGATGCAGTTTCAGCGAACGTTACAACGGGGTAAAGCCCTGTGAAAATGGTTGATCCTGAACCCATTATAAAATTTCTTCTTTTTATCATAATATAGTCAATTGCTATTCTTAAATATTTTAATATATATTACCTTAAGAGGAATGAACTAACATTATTTATCTTTATTGTACAGATAGTTCGTTGTTGAGGAAATTGTTGAACTATATTTTATTTTATAATAAAAAATTCAATCCATATGGTAAGAAAATTAATGCTAATAATTTCAAAAAAAATATTATTGAATTTCTTCTTTTTATTTAAACTTTTATTCATAATTGGTTTTTTTAACCTATATGCTCATAGCCTCTTAGGCGCAGAAGTTAATATTACATCAAAAACTGAATTTAATAATATTTTAAATTATTCAAATAAAATTATCGAAAGCAAATCCTCTTCTAAGTATTCTTTACAATTAATAAGAGAGAAATTAGTTGGATTACGTATTGAATTGTTATCTATAGAAAAGAAACAATTAAAAAATAATCAATAATATTAATGAGCAAATAAATGCTGTAAATTTGCCTTCTATAGATGAAGAATTAATTTCTGAACAATTCAGAGAACTTAAAGATAAATTAAATTCTGATTTGGCTGAAGCTAGTTTTCCTTTGGCTTATTCTAGATCTTTTAGAGAAAGAGCCGAGCAGTATATTTCTAAAATCGATCAAATTTTACTAGATCGTTTTAAGACGAAACTTTTATCAAAAGGTGCATCACCATTGAATTTTATTTCATGGAGTATTACTGCAACCGAGTTAGTAAAAATAAAAAATGATATAATCAAACAAATAGATTTTTCATTTTTAGTGTCAATAAATGAAAATAATGAATCCTTTTTTTCACCATTTATTTTAATTATTCTAGGTTCTTTATTTTTATGGTCACGGTTTTTTTTCAATAAGAAATTAAAGATATTAATCAATAAATCAGCTCAATCTAACTCTTTGATGGTTTTTTCTGCTTTAGAAAATATTAATTATTTTTTGTTCCCACTTTTAGGACTTTTTCTTATTTTTGAAGGTATAGGTATAATTTCAATTTTTGGTCTCTATAATACTTTATTTAAAACCTATGCATTTATAATAGCATCAACTTTTGTCATTTCAAATTGGTTGGGATTAAGTCTGGCGTCAAAAAGTATAAAAATTGGCCAATTATTTAATTTTAATATTACTCAAGAAAAATATTTTATAAGCTTAGTAAATAAATTGGCTATGATTTTTGCATCTTTATTATTAGTAGATATGCTAAATCTTGGCTTTGTATTATCCCCCAACTCATTAGCTAATTTATATTTTCCATTAATTGTACTCATTTCAATAATTCTATTTTCGTTAAATAGAAAAATAGCAAATGCAGATAATAATGAATTTACAGGAAAAAGTTTTGTATTACTGAAATCTTTTTTTAATAAATCAATTTTTTTACTTACAGTTTTTATTCCCATACTAACAATTTTTGGTTTTTTGGAAGCCACACTTTACTTAATAAAATCACTAATACTATCAATAGCAGTTTTAGGAAGTGCCTATGTATTATTAAAAGTTTTGGATGTATTTGTGCAAAGTGCAATATCTTATTTAGTATCTAAAGAGCATAACTTTGAATATGAACCTCAGAAGAATTTAAGTTCAAACATACTTTCATTAATTATTCTAATAATTTCATTTTTAATACTTCTTTTAGTTTGGGGCTTTAGTATTAATAATTTGCAGGATTTATGGTTCAAGATAAATGAAGGGATACCTTTTGGTAATAGTAGCATTACACCTTCTAGTCTAGCCAAGTTTCTAATTATTTTCTTTATTGGTTACTATTTTACTAAGCTGCTTCAAAAAATAATTAATGAAAGAGTTCTCCCGTCTACTAGATTAGACACAGGAGGTAAAGGTGCATTACTTTCCGGATTAGGATATGTTGGTATTTTTGTAGCAGCTTTAATTGCTTTGTCTTCTACAGGTCTTGATTTATCTAGTCTAGCAATCTTGGCAGGTGCATTATCAGTTGGGTTAGGTTTTGGAATGCAAACAATAGTTTCAAACTTTGTTTCAGGGATAATAATGCTAATCGAAAGACCAATTAAAGAGGGAGATTGGATTGAAGTCTCAGGTTATTCTGGGACTGTAAAAAAAATTTCTGTAAGGTCCACACATCTACAAACTTTCAACAAAGCTACAGCTATAATTCCAAATTCAGATATTATTTCTAGTTCGGTAGTCAACTGGATGCATGATGAAGTAGATGGTAGAGTTTCTGTTCCAATAGAAGTTGCATATGATAGTGATATTGAGAAGGTAAAAAAAATATTATTAGATATTGCAAAATATCATCCCAAAGTAATGGAAGATCCAGATCCAATTGTTTTATTGAGGGGCTTTGGTGAAAGTGCAATCAAATTAGAGTTAAGAGCATTTGTGAATGAAAAATTTAGTTTATTTATACAATCAGATTTAAATTTTGAAGTCCTAAAAAAGTTTTCTGAAAATAATATAGAAATACCCTTTCCCAAAAGAGATGTGAGTTTAACTGTAAATGAAGTTGATTTAAAAGTTTTAAAAGGTCAAAAAAAATGAACAGTCACTATTTATTTTGGAATAATTCTTATAGGAAGCAAGCTGAATCAGTTCTTGAATCAATCATTGAACAAGAAGGACTGATCTTGCAACAAACTCTATTTTACCCTGCAAGTGGCGGTCAGCCATGTGATCAAGGCATTATTAAGATAGGTAATTACTCACTGAAAGTGGAGAATGTTAAAAAGTTTGAAGGAGGAAAAACCTTAATTATTCCTGAATATATTCCTAATGATTTAAAAATAGGAGCAATAGTAGAACAATTTATTGACTGGGATCTAAGATATAAATATATGAAAATGCATACTTCTTTACATTTATTATCTGTAGTTATTCCCCTCCCAGTTACTGGTGGGCAAATAGGTGCTAATAAAAGTCGTTTGGATTTTGATATGCCTGAAGCTGTTGACGATAAATTAATCATCGAAAATAAAATTAATGACTTAATTAAAAGTGATTTAATAGTTGAACAAACATGGATTGCCGAGGAAGAATTAGACAAGAAACCCGAATTAGTCAAAACAATGTCAGTTTTTCCACCTAAAGGAAGTGGAGAGATAAGATTAATTAGCATTAAATCAAAAACAGGTCAGGTTGATTTGCAACCTTGCGGTGGAACTCATGTCAATAGAACAGTTGAAATAGGTAAAATTGAAATAGGTAAAATCGAGAAGAAAGGTAAAAATAATAGGCGTGTAAATATTCATTTAGCTATTTAAATTTGTTTACTAGACAATATAAATTTATTTTTTTAATAATAGAATTATCCTTCAAGGAGAGGTGGCCGAGTGGTCGAAGGCGCACGCCTGGAAAGTGTGTAGGCGGGAGACCGTCTCCAGGGTTCGAATCCCTGTCTCTCCGCCACTATACCTAAACCTAATTAAACAATTGGTTATATCAGTGATCAAAACTTATTAGAGTATTATTAATAACACTAGAGCGTCTTAATAAAAAAATTATTTAAATAATACTGTAATATAATAATTTTTTGTTCATGAAATAATCTAATTAACCACGTCATACATTTCTTCAACTAAATTATTAATCAGATCTATATGAGCCGAAAGACCATTTCCCATTTTTGGATTTCCTGAAAATAATGAGTCCCCTATAGGATAAATTTTTTTACCATTGATAAAGTCATTGTTTAGTAAGTTGATGTATGGTCGATATATAAAAGGTTTATTAATTAATATGTCACTTTTAACGCCTAAAGATATTAAAAAATTTAGTAAATAGTATAATTTTTTGTCACATTTTTTTATTTTCTCATTATTTAATTTATAAAATGATTCAAGAGTTTCTGTTTGCAAAATCAAAGAAGATAAAATATTAGCCTGTGCTACAGTAAGATTAACAATTAACAGAGCTTCATTAATTTCATCTCTTAGATTTCCATTATACATAAAAAACTTATTATCATTTTTTTTCATCTTTAAATAATTAAAAATATTATATTCAAACTTTGAGGGAATATTAGTTATTTTCAGCATATTATTTTCAATTTTATAATTTTCAAAATAAGGATAATGAAACCTTACATTTGGTTTCAAAGTGAAATTTAAGTTTGGCAATGATGAATCAAAAAAACTTTTATTCTGTTGAGTTCCTGAGACATTGATCTCTAAATTTTTTCCCCTTGGAATTTCAAAATTATAAATTGCATTCCTTTCTTCTGATGAAAAATTGTTTTTTAAATTTAAATGACCTGCAGTTGCATCAAAAATAATGTCAATCCCGTCATCATATAGATCTGAAGCATTATATTCTGAACTATAAAAAAAATTCGTCCCTTGGGCCAAACAAGAAAGTTTTAAGATTATTTCAAAAATATTCAGATGTATTCCAATAGATCCATTTGTCCCAAATGAACCTAACAGTTTTTTAAATCTTGGGTGAATATTCTTTGATATTGATTTAAAATCTAATTGAGTAAGCCAATTTCGATTAAATTTTTTTCGTATATTTTTATTTAAGCACCTGTTATCAACTAAGAGTAGCTTTATCTTATTAGCAAAAATATTTTTAATTATATTTGCTAAAAATAATCCTGTAGCACCAGCACCAATAATTAATATGTTGATTTTATTTTTATCATGAAATGTTCTCTTTTGTGCCTCTAAATAATCAACTGATGGGTCATTAATAAAAACATCATGTGTCAGAATGGAATTTTCTTGATCAGAAAACATCTTGAGTTTTTTATATTTTTTTTTTATGCATTTCTCATTTAAGATACTTTCTAAATGAGCTTCACTCCAATGTAGTTCTCCTTTATTTTCCTTCTTTTCTTTTTTTATTGAATGTACGGAATTAACATTTTCGTAATTTTTTTTTTGAGTTTCATTATCTAAGGTTTCTTTAATATAAAAATGATCTATACTCGTTGAATAAATCCAACCAGCTGCTGCCTTATTTAAAATCGATGACATATTTTTATCATAGAAATCATTAAGAAATGAAGTTAGTTTTTTTTTAGTAATAAGATCAACCATTTGTCTAATTTAAAATTCAAGAATATAGAAACCACCATTTAAAAAATGATCTTGTTCCATTCGTAAGGAAAATTTTTTGAAATATGCAATAGAGTAGCTATACTTCTCACATAGAAATTCTATATAATTCTTAGAATGTGAAAATCTGCCTGATTTTTCAATACAGAAACTATCCCCATCAATATGTTCAGTAGAAAAAACCAACTTACCTTTATTTTTATTTCGGATTTTAATGAGTTCAAAAATTTTATTCAAGTCTCCGATGTAGACAAAAACATCAGCTGCTATAAAATAATTAAAATCTAGAGTATTTTCTGTTAGAAATTCTATAATATCATGTTGATATAGTTTGTTGTATACCTTTTTAAATTTTGCCTTTTCTATCATTAACATAGATAAGTCAACACCAACAAGTAGATCACAATTATTTCTAATTTCAGAACCAACCAATCCGGTACCACAGCCTAGATCTAGTACTGAACCTAAATTAGTTTTCTTATCTTTCACAATCTTCTTTTTAAGAATTTTTGGAAATTTATATCCTAATTTCCCTACCAGAGAATCTTCAAAATTATTAGCATAATTATCAAACAGATCTTCAACATATTTTTTTGGAACAGCATCTATTTTATTTCCAGTGATACTATTAATCAAATGTAATGCACCTGCATTGTAGGGTTGTAATTTAAGAGTTTTTCTAAACAAATTTAGTGATTTTTCCTCACAGCCTTTTTTAGAATAAACAATACCAAGATGATAGTAGGCCTCAGCATAATCAGGTATGATATCAATAGCTCTATTATAGTTATCAATAGCTAAACTCCAATTTTCTTTTTCCCGATACATATTCCCCAAGTTATAATAAGCACCAGCATGTTTTGGATCTATTTCTATAGTTTTTTGATAACAAACTAAAGCTTGTTCAAAGTCTCCTAATTCACTAAAAGACATTCCTAAATTACAATGAGCTTCTGCATAATTGGGTTTGAGTTTTATAGCCTTTCTATAACTAAAAAGAGCACTTTTAAAATTTCCGTCATTATGAAAAGAAAGACCCAAATTATAAAAAACTTCTGGACTATTGGGATTCAGAGTAATAGCTTTTTTGAAATTCTTGATCGCTTTTTTATTATGTTTTAAGGCCAAGTTTGCTGATCCAAAAATATTTAAAAGAGAAATTGAATCTGGATAAAGATAAGTTAATTCACTTTCCTGTCTTATGATTTCTTCAAACTTAGCCTTATTGTAATGATCAATTAGAGTGTTAATAACGTCCTCAATAGAATTTTTACTAGAAATTTTTTTAAGCATAAGTTTACATATTATTCCATAATAAACCTATCTTCTCGCAATAATCATACCACTTAAGAATTGCACCATTTTTTTCCAAATTGCTTGTTAGGCTTCTTCTAATTCAAAAACAAAACTTTTCTGATACATTAATTTACTAATGTAACTTTAACTGTCTCCGTAGCTTTTAAACATATTTCTTTACTTTTAAAAATTTATTCATATGTATTTAATGAACTATAATAGGGAAACCAAAGAATCCCTGTCTCTTCACCAGATATATAAATGAATCCTTCTGCTATCTTTTAAAAAAAAATGTTTTTATTTATTTTCCCAATAATTTGCGCTTGTATTATTGTGGCAACCAGTTTTGGTAGCCGACAAATTCTACCTCTGACTATAGATGGAATCACAAATGATAGGGCACTTGACTATATAACTCTGAGTTTTGCATTTGCTGTAGGTCAAGTTATTTGGGGTTTTGCAAACTATATAGGTGGTATGATTGCTGATAAATTTGGTGACGAAAAGGCTTTATTTTTAGGTATAATTCTATCAGCCCTAGGTTGTTATCTAATACAATATTGTGACAGTACTATCGAGATAGTAATTGCTGTAGGTATTCTTTCAGCAGGTGGTGCTGGTATTGCTGGTTTGGCTGTAGCCATGTCAGCTGTAAATAAAAAGGTACCTGAAAAAAAAGCAGGATTAGCTTTTGGTGTATTAAACGCTGGAGGATCTTTAGGACAAACTTTCTTGGCGCCCATTGGGATAATAATAATCATTAATTATGGTTGGATTTTTGCGCTAAATTGTTTGTCTCTTTTATTATTACTTACATTACCTCTAACTTACTTTTTGAGAGATCATAGGGTTATAATTAAATCATCACTTGATGATAAAAAAATTAACATTTTAGGTATGATAAAATTAGCATTTCAAACTCCTAGCTATAATTTTCTTGCACTAGGATTTTTTACCTGTGGATTTCATGTAGCTTTTATTTCAACTCATATGCCTGGTGTAATAGCTTATTGTGGTCTACCTACTTCTCTTTCAGGGTGGTCCTTAGCTTTTATAGGTTTCTTCAATATTATAGGTAGTTTATTTGCAGGCTGGTATATTTCCAAAAGGAGTAAGAAACTTTTTTTATCCTCAATTTATTTAAGTAGAGCATTAATTGTTCTTGTTTTTCTAATTTCCCCAAAAACCGAAGTTACTTTTCTTATTTTTTCAGCTCTTCTGGGAGTTACATATTTATCAACAGTTCCACCAACAGCTGCTTTGGTATCAAAAATGTTTGGACCAAGTTGTATGGGTACTTTATTTGGACTTGCTTTATTTTCACATCAAATTGGTGCTTTTTTTGGAGCTTATTTAGGAGGTTACTTTTTTACTATTACAGGTGAGTATACTTTTGTCTGGTTAATTGATATAATTTTAGCTATCTTTGCTGCAATAATACACTTGCCAATAAAAGAAAAGTTAGTAACAACAAGTACTATTTGATTTGATCTTATAATTTATATTTTTAAGGTATGACGAGGTAAAAATGCTTTCGAAAGAATTAAGATCAGCAAGCCAGATAGTAGCACTTGTAGGGCTATTTTTTTCAACACTGATGTTTATACCTTGGCTTGCTTCTGTTGCAGTTGGTTGGAAAGGTGGTGATCCTTTTCTATGGTCTGGTTTAACAGCTGGTTTTGGCTGTATTTTGATTTTGTTGGCTACTAGGGGGGAAACGCCCAAGATATCAGCAAGGTTTGGAATATTAGTTGTAAATTTCTTATGGTGGATAGTGCCTTTGATATGTGCATTTCCATTTATTTTAGCTTTGCCAGAATTAACAATAGTAGATGCAATTTTTGAATCAACTTCAGGGTTAACCACAACTGGTGCAACAGTATTGTCAGATTTAATTAATCAACCTCGACCCATTTTGCTCTGGAGATCTTTGATGCAGTGGGTTGGGGGACTTGGAATTTTATCGTTAGGATTAATACTTTTACCCTTTCTAAGGGTTGGAGGGATGCAATTATTTAGAATGGAAAGTTCTGATAGGGCTGACAAGCCACTTCCAAGACTAATTGAGATATCAAAGTCTATAATTTTAATTTATCTAGTGCTATCTGGATTATGTGCTTTTTCATACATATCTGTAGGGGTAGCTCCTTTTGACTCTATTGCCCATGCTATGACTACAGTGGCTACAGGTGGTTTTTCAACTCATGATGAGTCAATAGGATATTATCAAAGCTCA
>CACFXF010000007.1 GCA_902570265.1 uncultured Alphaproteobacteria bacterium
GAGATATGATGAATTTTCGTATTTTTAAAGTGTATAATATTAGAATTAAATAAAGCATGACATAACAAATTTATAATGAAGAAAACAAAAAATATCTATTTAATTAATCTACACTTACTAAACCAAAACCATCTTCTTTCAATATTAGGGAAAAAAACATAAATCAGAAATGATGAATCTGATACTGGAGTAGCCGTAACTATTGTACCATTTGGAGACAAAAATAAATCATAGTTAGGTAAGCTTAATGAAAGCTGTGAAAATTTTGGAATTTCTTGAGGTAAATTATTACTGCTTCTTAAGTTTAAAGTTCCACTTTCTATACTCGCGGTAAATGTAACTTTATCTTTCTCAAGAGTTAACGTATTAGTCCAAGCATCACAGATATAGTTATTCGCAAAAACTTTGCTTGTTAAAAATATTATTAATAAAATTATGTAGAAAAAACGGTTCATTAATTTTATAAAATTATAAAAAAGATTCTAAATTCTTAAATTAAACAATTTTTATTAATATAACTACTTAATATTTTAAGAGAAAAGGCTAAGAATGTATAATAATATAAAAAAAAATGTTGAAAACTCAGATAGAATTGCCTTTGAATCTCCAAATAGAGAGCCATTAAGTTACAGTGAACTCCACAAAAGTTTAGATCAAATTAAAATTGAATTTTTGAATTTATCAGTAAATCCTGAAGATACAGTCGCAATTGTACTACCTAATGGTCCTGATTTAGGCCTATTATTTATTGCTTGCTCATGTTTTGCAATTTCAGCTCCACTCAATCCCAATTATAGTAAAAATGAGTTCATATTCTATTTATCTGATTTAAAAGCGAAATTTCTTATAGTAGATCCAAAACTAAAAACTGAAGCTTCCAAAGCTGCTACAGAACTGGGAATAACTATTATTCATCTTTCACCTAAAGAGAAAGCTGGGAAATTTAATTTAAAAAATGATACGAAAAGTTCAAATAGTACGATTGTTAAACAAAATTTTATGAATAATACTTCTCTTTTACTTCATACTTCAGGTACAACATCTAAACCAAAACTTGTCCAACTGACTTCAGATAATTTAATTAATTCTGCACTAAATATAGGAAGAACTTTAGACTTAAATGAGAAAGATTGCTGTCTAAACATCATGCCATTATTCCACATACATGGTCTTGTTGCGGTATTACTTTCTTGTATTCTATTTAATGTAAAACTAGTTTTCACAACTGGTTTTAATGCCCTAGTCTTTTTCAAACTTTTACACCAATTTAAACCTACATGGTATAGTGGAGTACCTACAATGCACCAAGCTATTCTTCAAAGAGCAAAAAATAATAATAAAATTATAGAAAATAGCTCACTAAGATTTATTAGATCTTCATCAGCTGCAATGCCTAAACCTGTGTTACTTGAAATGGAAAAAACATTTAATTGTCCTGTAATTGAAGCCTATGGAATGACTGAAGCTTCTCATCAAATTGCATCTAATCCACTTCCTCCAAAGGTAAGAAAAAATGGAACTGTGGGTATAGGATCTGGCCCATTAGTTGAGATAATGGACAAAGAAGGTAATATTTTAGAAAAAAATAAAGTTGGTGAAATTGTCATCAAGGGAGAAACTGTAATTAAACAATATGCAAACAATGAAAAAGCTACTCTTTCTTCTTTTAAAAATGGTTGGTTTAAAACTGGGGACCTAGGTTTCATTGATGAAGACGGATATATAAAAGTTACAGGAAGAATTAAAGAGATTATTAACAAAGGTGGTGAAAAGATTTCACCCAAAGAAATAGATGATATATTGCAAGAAATGAATGAAATAGAACAAGTTGTCTGCTTTCCTTTTCCTAGCGATAGGTATGGTGAAGAAATTGGTTGTGCTATAGTTTTAAAAGAAAGTATGAATATTTCAGAAAAGGATATAACTGCGTATGCTTCTAAGCATATAGCCAAATTCAAAATACCAAGTAAATTTATTTTTCTTGATGAAATTCCAAAAGGCCCTACTGGGAAACTCCAAAGAATTGGTTTGTCTAAAATATTAGGTTTAGAAAATGAGTATAAGTGAAATAAATAAACATTTTTGTATTTTTGGAGTAGGAGCAATAGGTGGTTTAATCACCGCTAATTTAAAAAAAAACGGTTATAACGTTTCTTGCATAGCACGAGGGAGTACATATGATAAAATCTCAAAAAATGGTATTACTGTTATATCAAATTCTGAAAGAAACCAATTTTTCCCTACAGTCTATAAAATAGATGAAGAAATTCCTCCTATCGATTATTTATTTATTACTGTGAAGGCGAATACTCTTCCTGCAGTTGCCACAGATTTAAAACAACATATCATTAAAAATACTAATATTATAACAGGTATGAATGGTATTCCACACTGGTATTTCAACGGATTAAATTCTAAATTTAAACCGCTAAGAATAGAAGCTGTTGATCCAAAAGGAGTAGTTTCTAACTGTTTACCTCCCAAAAAAATAATTGGTTCTGTAATTTATCCAGCAGCAAAACTAATTGAACCAGGCGTAATTAAACATATAAGTGGTAATAAAATCACTCTTGGCGATCCAAGCGGTATGAATACTGAACGTATTAATATCTTATCTAATGCGCTTAATAATTCTGGATTTAGAGCTCCTATAAAGAAAAATATAAGAGATGAAATTTGGATAAAATTACTTGGAAATGTAGCTTTCAATCCATTATCAGTTCTAACTGGAGGGACTCTAGAAGAAATGTGTAAAAATCTTGAAACAAGATCAATTGTTGAGGAAATAATGATTGAAACAAGATCAATAGGTGAGAAATTGGGAGCTAGTTTTCCTATTTCTATAGAAAAAAGAATTAAAGGTGCAGAAGCAGTTGGAGATCATAAGACTTCAATGTTACAAGATTTTGAGGCAAATAAACCAATTGAATTTGATGCTATTGTTACTTCAGTTCAAGAATTAGGAAAATTAACTAATTCTTCTACCAAAGTATTAGATATAGTAGCAAAAATTTTAAAACTAAAGATTAATTTGTTAAATATTCAATAAAATAATAACTATATTTCAATTATTTAGAAAAAAAATAATTTTTTTTATTTTTTTTTCTAAACTTTTTTAAAAATCAGTCGTTAGGGATATAAAATTTAAAATATGCTATATGGTTGGAACCATACCATTGGCATAGGGGTACATAAATGACTAGAATTTCATCTGTTTCCATGGTTATGGAAACTTATTATAAATTAACTCAGACACCATCTGAAATGGAAGAGGAGTTAAAAAAAGAATTAGCCAATCAAAATAAGCAGCAAAGTGGTGATACATCCACCTTAGATGATCTCACTGAAGTGGTGGGTACTATTAAGGATGAAATTCAATTTTTAAATAAGGCAAAAAACACATTTAATGAAATATATAAAATTATCGATGAAGCTCACAATTATTTAAAAAACTTAAATCATGAAGCTATAACTGGACTTAGTCAGACTAATTTAAAAAATAAACTAGATGGTTATATTTCATCAATAAGATTAGCAGTATCAAATGATGGTGGTACTAATTTCTCTGATGAGCTTATAAAATATATAGATAAACTTACAGAAGTTAATATTGATGATATTTGGAAAACTTTGAGTTCTCATGAAGTTCAGGCAAAATCAAGCATCGTTGGTGGTCTGGACTCTAATGTTTCAACTAATCAGATTATAAGTGGTAAACAGATTAACATTGAAGGTGCACAAACTTCATTAAATCTAAGCCAAACTAGTAATCAAAGTGCTAATATTCTAGCTTCTTCAATAAACGGATTATCAACTCTAGGTGTTTATGCAAAAGCAAAAAATAATGTTTCATTTTCAAATTTAAGCTCAACCGGAACTTATTCTTTTAAAATTACCAATACAAAAACTGGTGGATCAGGTCATTCTCTATCTGGAATAACTATTACTGATGTCAATAATTTAACACCATTTTATGACGCTGTTAATAATAGCGCTGGTTCTACTGGAGTAACAGCTAAAATAAATGCAGATCTATCAGTAGTAACATTAGTCGATGCTAAAGGTGACAATATAAATCTATCTAATTTTACAACAACAAGTGGAAATCCTACTTTAAATATATTTTCTGAGTATAATCGTAGTTCTAGAGATGCCAGTTTGGCAAGCATAAACGTACATTTCAAAGAAGACTCAAATATTGGAGATGACGGTGAGTTGAGAGGAGGTTATGTTGAATTTTTTACATATGACAAATTAAATAATGAAAGTATTTCTATTGACACAAGCACAGCAGTTAAAGTCGATTTAAACGAAGTTTCAATAGTTGATGATCAAATATATGTGGGCTTGGGAGAATCAAATTCAACTCAAATAGGATATATTGATTCAACTTTCAATGGACAAAATGGTCAACGACTTCGTTTTAAATTTTATGATGAGGATCCTAGTGGCTCTCAAACTATATTTATTAACGAAACTATTCTACAGAATTTGTCAAATCTAGTAACCTTCAATCATGTTAATATGGATATAACTAATTATCCAGATGATCTTGATAAAGATCCTAGAATAGAGACAGTAACTGCAGATATTAATGCAGCTATTTTTAGTACAGGAGTTGCTGAAAATCCAGTTACTTCTACCTCTAATGCTATAGCAACTGCGAACTACGGACTTACAGGCACCCATGATGTTACGGTTACAGGAACTTTTCAATATGTAGGTAATACTAGTGATGTCTCTAGAACTGTAACAATTGAGGCTAACGCAAGTGCAAAGTTATTAGCAGAACAACTCAATACAATTGCAACTCCTACAAATACCACTTTTGCAGCTGGTAATAAATTAGTCATATCGCATGCAGAGGCTTTAGGAGATATATCCTTTAAATTAGGTAGTCACAATAAAACTTCTGGAATTATCGGGACAGCAGATATCTCCTCAAATATAACAGAAACTGGTCAACAAATTCGTATTCAAAGATTTGGAGCTTTAGGAAATACTAGATCTTTCACAATTACAGGAACAGGGTCTGATGGAGGTTCTTTAACTGAAACAATAGCTAATGTAGCAGCAAATTCTACAGCTACTGGTTCTAGTTATTTTTCAACTGTTCATAGTATTGTGACAGATGGAGCTCTAGGTGGGGATGGAATTTTTAATATAGGAACCTCAACAGATAATGACGAAATAATAAGTGCACCTGGAGGTGGGGGATACAGTGAGCCCACCTTAACTAGTTTTAAAATCAATGGTTCTGCAGCTTCTGATAAAAATATAGCCAGACTTACTTACCATGACGGTAATGCAGAAAGAAATCTAACTAATTTAAAAAATGCTATTAATGCTCAAAGTGGGACAACGGGGATAACAGCTGAAGATTTTATAACAAATGAAGAACTTTTATTGAGTCATTCTACCGGTGAGAATATTGTAATAAGTGAACTAAGTGGAGTTGGAATAAAAGTTCAGCCTCTCCAAATAGGAGCTTCGTCTGAAAATGGTGGGTTAAGGGATAATGTTCGAAGAACATTAGATGCCTCTAGAAATTTAGACTTCATCACTGACAAAAGATTTGTAGCGATTACTCCTACAAGTTCAGGTTCAATTACTGCTGATTATACCATCACGGGAACAAATTTTTCCGGCAGCACAATTTCTGAAACAATTTCTGGAATTAATCCAAGTGGTGGCACCCAATATTCTAAACAATCCTTTTCTACAGTTTCTCAAATCACTACTTCAAATGTAACTTCTGATGTAACACTCGTAGGACATGTAGATACAGATGGTAGTAGTAATTTGGTAGCTAATTCTATTATAGCTGATGATGCAAGTAATACCGCTAGGCCATTAGAAAATGATGGAACAACTAAAAGTGAAATATCCTTAAATGGAAGTAGTGTATCGGGTACTGCAGACTTGCTAAGTGCTACAGACGGACAATTTGTGACAGTAACAGCTGATGCAGGATCACCAGTTCTTACAGTAAGAATAAATGGAAGAAATTATTTAGGAGATGCACTTGAAAGAGATATCGAAATTGTACCAGGTTCAACTGTAACAATAAATTCAAATGGTGACTCAGACAGGTTTGCAACCGTTCATCGAATGAGAACTTTGGGCTCTATGATTGGAGAAAGAATAAATATACAAAATGCTGGATCTAGACAAACTCAGTTCACAATTTCAGGAACGCTTCATGATGGTGATTCAGATACTGAAGTTGTAACAGTTTC
The DNA here is from genome assembly GCA_902570265.1 of uncultured Alphaproteobacteria bacterium. Lineage (GTDB taxonomy): Bacteria > Pseudomonadota > Alphaproteobacteria > Rhodobacterales > Rhodobacteraceae > CACIIZ01. Next base: position 6,240 of record CACFXF010000007.1, read on the forward strand.
TGCAGGTGGAACTACTTCAGGATCAAAATATTTTAAAACTGTTACAGATATAAAAGCTAATCTTAATCCTAATGGAAATGTTATAATTGGTACAGTAAGAGATCAAGATGCAGTATTCACTTCACAGTCCCCCAACTCATCAGAAAGAGTAAATATACAAAATGCTGGAACACAAAATACTATTTTTACAGTTAATGGGACATTAGAAAACGGATCATCTGATACTGAAACAATATCTGTTTCAGCAGGTGCAACACAAAATGGAACTACTAATTTTAAAACTATTACAAGTATTTCTGCAAATGTTAATCCAGATGGTGCGATAACTATTGGAACTTCTTCAGATCCAGATGGTATAATTGATACTGTAACTCCAGGAAGTTCAGGTGCTATTTCTTTAAATGGTGCATATGTAACTTCCGGTGTTGCAGTTTTAGGAACAAACTTTTCATTAACTCTTGATGGAGCTGATGTTTCGTCAGGGACAGCAACACTTGCAGAAGGTAATATTCAAGTTGGAGTTGTAGGAAATAATAATGGTTTAGCCCAAAGCCAAAAACCTAGCCATGATAGTAATGATAGAATCGACCTTACTGAAAATGGAACAATCTCTAGCAGTGGTGGAGCTTTTGCTCTAACGGATGGAAAATTAGTATCTATTAATGTCCCTACTGACGGTATAAAAGGTAGTTATCGTGTTAAAGGAATGGATAAATATGGGAGAAATAATCAAGAAGAAGTAATCAATGCTAATTCTCATGGTTCTGCAATCAACGGTTCAACAGGTTTTTTAAGGATTTCTAATGTTTACGTGAATAGTTTAGATCCATCTGATATCAAAGTAGGAACAGCCAGAGATAATGCTGATAGTGGTACTGCCAATACTATTTTTGATGATGATGCAATTACTACAGCAAATGGTTATCAAGCAGCAGGAAACCTAAATATCAATGGTTCTGCTACTTCGGGAGGTACTGCTATTTTAAATGATTCTAATTTGTCTTACACTATTACTGGAACTAACTCAGAAGGCACTAACATTAGTGAAACTATATCTGGTTCTGCCACTTCTCCTAGTGTTAAATCTTCTAAACAGTATGCTACGGTAACACAAATATCTGTCGCTAGCTCTCCATCCACATCAGCGGCTGGAAATGTAAGAATAGGAACCAATACTAGCACAAATAATGTTGCTTCGACTCAAGCTCCAACTCCTGGGGCAAATCTTTCTCTTGCAGGAAGTGCAGGTTCTTTAAGTACTAATGACTCAGTTTTGATAATTGGATCAGTACAAGGAACTTCTAGGCAAAAACTTTCTTTTTCTGCAACTGACGATCACTATTTTGATAGAGTAAGTTATAGATCCGACACATTAGATAATAGTACTATTACAACTCCAATCCCTAATTTGACTTCTCCTGGCCTGAAAATAACTACAAATAGCAACCATGAAGTTATCACTACTGGAGAAATCTTTGTTCACTCAAACAAACCTTTTACTATCACGCAACAGGATGCAGCTGACGAAAATAAAGCAGTACAAATCTTTGCTGATGCTGGAAATAACAATGTGGCATTTACCATTAAAGGAAGAGACGATTTAGGTAATTTGATTGAAGAAAGCATCACAAGTTCAGCTGGAAACAGTGTATCAAGCACAACCAAATTTGCAACTGTATATCAAATAACAGCTGCTGGGGATCCTGGTGGAAATATAAAGGTAGGTACATCAATAGATGACGACTCAATAGCTACTTCCCAAAGTCTTAATATGGCTGTTTCAAGCCATCTAGTAATAAACGGAGTAAGAGAAAGTACTGAAAAAGCACTTGTAGGTGGATTTAATTATGATCAAGCTGTTTTGAGAAATGATGGGAGTACATTTTTTTCTTTAGACAATAATGAAAATGAAGTGAATCTTTATGATTTCAGTCTTTCCCAAACTGTAGCTGGACAAGAATTCACCCAGCGTTACGCTCATGCATTAACTGATGTGACAGATGCAATCACTACAATAGATGCTGCCCTATTGAGAGAAACACAGGTTAATAGTGCCGGAGAGGATTTAACAGCAAAGAAAGCTCAGTCAGGTTTTACAAAAGAAGAGTTTATAGAAATGGGGTTAAAAACTGCAGATCGAATTAAAAATTTAACTTCAAAAACATTACTTATTAAAAACATTTACTCACAACGTCACAACCTAAGCATGCTAATGAGTGGGCAACTATTTGGATTTGGTATGCTTAATTTCAAAGGTGATTTTAACTTATCAAAAAAATAAAACCTCTTTTTAAAAAAATAATTTTAATATGATGGCCAAGTATCTGAAAGCTTATAACCTTGTTTAAATGGATCCGATTGATCCATAAAATATGAATGATGACCAGTAATCCAAGCGCTTCCTGAAATTTTAGGGATTATATAGTTTCTATTAGCTTTTTTTTGAATATCTTCAACTTTACACTCAAATTGCGTATCCAAAATAGATTTGCCAATGAATATATCTGACTTTTTTAAAATACCATTTTCAACAAGCAATGCCATTCTTGCAGAACATCCTGTTCCACATGGAGAACGATCTAATTTTCCTGGCTTAATAACAACCGCATTTTTTCCTTCAGCATATCCTTTTTTGTTTTTATCAATTGGAAGTGTGAATTGACAAAAGGATATATGATTCCAATCTTTTATTTTTGGATGTTTAAAACCTATTTGCTCATTGGCTAAAGTAGTAATTTTTTCTCCTAATTTCACAAGATCAGCTGCCTCATTTTTAATTAATGAAAAACCAAGTTTTTTTGCATCGATTATTACAAAACTATCTCCACCAAACGCTATATCTACTTTGAAAGTACCCAAATCTGGTATCTCTAAATCACAATCTTTCTTATAAACAAAACTAGGTAAATTTTCTATTTCTACTTTTTTTACCTTACCATCACAACAATATGCTCTAGTTTTAATTAGCCCGCCTGGTGACTCTAAAATAAGATCACTAAATGGCTCTTCCATAGACTTCATTCCAGTTTCAAAAATAACAGTAGTTGTACAAATTGCATTAGATCCTGACATTGGTGGATTGAACATAGGCTCCATTATTATCCAACCAAAATCAGCTTTCTTATCTATTGGAGGTAGAATTAAATTGAAATGTTTATAAACCCCACCTCTAGGTTCCAATAGCAATAGATTTCTTAACTCAGGGTGGTCCATCAAGAATTTTGATTTTTCTGCAATAGTTTTTCCTATTGGATTCTGAACACCTGATAAAATGACCTCACCAACTTCTCCAGCAGCATGACATCCAATAGTATTTATTAAAATTTGACTTCTCATAAAATTTCAAATTCACTAAGATTCATTGGAAAGTTATCTCAGAAACAAATAGGTCAGCCTTGAAATTCCTTCCAAACGCAACCAAACCAATACTCTTAATAGTACTAGGTTTGATAGTTTTTGATAGAAAACTACTCGATCTTTCAAATTGTGTAATTAGAATATTAATTTTTTTCCAATTATTAGTCACTTTAAATTCAGCCTTATAATACTGCCATGGCAAAATAGTTCCAGATGTTCTTAAGAAAATATGATAAATTTCGTTATTACCCTTTGCTTTCAACTGTATAGTTTGAACAGAATTATTTAAACCAGAAACTTTTTTTCTAATCTGAATAAAACCACCATTATTTTCTGTAGTAACAATACCTGAAAGATGGGCGTAATTATTATTTGAACGCTTATTAAATACCACATCTCCTGAGGAGCGCCCACCCATCACAGTATCTGCAAAAAAAATCCATCTTTGTTCTGGATTATTATTAAAATTATCAGCCATTTTCTGATCAGCAAAAACCAATGAATAAGACAAAAAAGAAAAAAAAATCAATTTTATAAATATGCAAAAAAAATTCATAGTTATACATACAAAAAAAATTAAACATTGTGAAATTTTAATTCATACTTTTTAAAATTAATTCACTAAAAAAATGAAGGTTTTTGTCGTTTTGAACATTTATATTACTTAGTTTATTTGCATGCTTGATTATTTAACTGATAAAAATAAAAACATTGGTTACGATTTCAACAAAAATCGTTCTCTTAAATGTGTTTATCATTCAAAAAATGTTGATGATAAAAAAGAAAATTTACTACAAATAAAAAACATAATTATACAAGAAAATTTATCTAAAAATAAAAAGGACCTTGAAAATTTAGTAGCTTATTTCAATAAAAAATTAAAATTGAAAAAAGACGATGTCGAATTAACCATTGGACTAGGGAATGCTCTTGAAGAGCTACAAGAGGAAAGACTTTTAAAGAAGCTTTTTTTGTCTTTTGATAAAAATATAACCGGTTCTGAAGTTATAAAAAAAAGATTGGCAGAAATATTTTATAGAGAAGAAAATTTTAAAAAAGCAGTAGAAAATTATGAATTTTATCTAAATAGTAAGAGAAATAAATACAATAAAGATCTTTATATTAAAATAATTGATTGTTATTACAATTTAAAAAAGTATGAGAAATGCTCTGATTATGTACTTATGTGCCTAAAAAATTCTTCTGAATTTTCTACAGAAGTATTACTGCTATTCGGCAATGTTTTTTTGAAGTCGAAAAAATATAAACGGGCCATTGAACAGTTTTTAAATGGTATCCAAACTATAGTTGAATATTTGAAAAAAATTGAAAATCTTTCTTATGCTTCAGAAAATAATAATAAAATAAATAAAGAGAAATTTTTGGAAGCTGCAAAATATTCTTCACCTCAGCGTTTGCTTCCTAAATTTTTAAATAATATTGGAAATGCATATAATAAAATTGGTTACTACAGGGAAGCCCAAAAATATCTTATTAAAGCTTTATCATTAGAAAAAAATCCTTATACGCTAAATAATTTGTCCTTATCACTTAAAGCTCAAGGTAAAAAAAATGATGCTCTCAATCACTTGCTTAATGCGCTTCAAATTGAAACAAAATCAGCTGAAATTAATTTTAATTTGGCAGAAATTTATTTATCAATGAATGATATTAATAAATCACAAAAGTTTTTAAATGAAACTATTAAATTAGACCCAAATCATGAAGGAGCAAAATTAAAAAGTGAAATTTTAAATGGTAATTTCAAAGGCAAATTTCCATTAAAGTATTTGAAACACCATTTTGACAATTATTCAGAGACATTTGAAAAGCATCTACTAAGTACTCTTAATTACAAAGTACCATTAGCTTTTTCAAAAATAATGAAGTCTAAATATGAAAAAAAATATTCATTAAAAAATATACTTGATTTAGGTTGTGGAACTGGTCTTTGTGGAATTCAAATCAAAAATAATTTTAATAAACTCGTGGGTGTGGATATCTCAAAACAAATGCTAAACAAAGCTAATCAAAAGTCAATTTATACACAGTTAATATGTACTGATATCATTAATTTTTTAAAATATACTAAACAAAAGTATGAGATAATTATTGCAGCGGATGTATTGATTTATTTAGGCGACCTTAATGAACTTTTTAAATTTGTTCACAATGTTATGCTTTGTAATGCAAGATTTATATTTTCAATTGAGGAAACAAAAAAAGGTGAATATATGATTAATCAAAATGGAAGATTTTCACATACCCTTTCTTATATAACTAAAATCTCTCAAAAAAATAATTTAATGATTGAAACATACCAAGACCTTAAAATTAGAAAAGAAAACAACAAATGGATTTATGGGAAAATTTTTACTGTTATGAAAAATCAGTAAATCTTTATGCCATTATACCTTTAACATTTTTTTTGCTATCATTGGAAAAAATGAGTTTTCACTTATTTTATCTTTTTTTCCACTAATATTTCTTTCATTAATTAAACTTTTAGATTTGTTGAAAGAAGAAAGTGAAACATTTCTACTTTGGAAAAACCTTCTATAATCTCTATCATCTCTATTAAATTCTTGTATCATAAATTTAAACATTTTAATTTACCTTTATTTTGTCAATTAAATGACAGAAGCAAATTTAATGCCAAACCATAATATAAATCTTTAAATTGACTATTTTGTTTGACTGAAATTTTTAACTAAGAAATGTCCTGATGCCATAGCAAAAGGTTTATTAGGTTCTTCTTGCCAAGATTTTACCGAAACAGAAGCATAACGGCGACCAATTTTATTTATTTTAGCTCTTGCAAAAGACTCCACCGGACGTCCTGAATTTAAATAATCTATGGTTATGTCTATAGTTTTTGGTATCCTTTGCAATATAGTATCTTGCACTTCTAAACTTGGCGTTTTGAGCTTAATTTTATCATCTTTTCTTTCTAAAAAGATAGCCCAGGATAATTGAATTATTGCTGTTATTTCAAGAAAAGAACCAATAATACCCCCATGCAAGGCCGGTATTGCAGGATTTCCAATAAAATCTTTTTTGAAAGGTAAATGGGCCGTAATTTCATTTCCTAAACAATCTAGTTTTATACCTAAGTTTTCACAAAATGGAATTTGTTCAACTATAGAAACTAGTACTTCTTTTTTTACTTGATCTATTTGTTTGTTGTTTGACAAAATTCAACACCTTTAAAATTAAAATGGACTAGTAAATGCTCCAGTTGCAGTAGCAATTGGAATTTCTTTAGTCCCGTCTTGTGCATTTGCTCGTACAAAAACAACACTATTTGTAACTCGATAACACATAGCTTCTGCTATGATAGTTCTTTCAGGTTTTGCAGGACGCATATAATCTATTCTTAAATCAATCGTAGCAGTTGATGTTTTTGGATCTCCTGCAGTCATTACAGCGGCACCACAACAACTATCTAATAAGGTAGTAATAACACCACCATGTAAAACCCCAGTTTTGGGATCACCTATAAAATTTTTCTGATATGGCATTGTCATTACCGCTTGCCCATTTCCTATCCTTTCTAATTTTAAACCAATATATTTAGAAAAAGGTAAATTCATAAAAAATAACTTAACTTGCTCAGAAGGTATAGGTATTTCATCTATCATCTTTTTAACTTTCACTTTTAAATAAATTTAAAATAATTCATAATCTTAAATTAGAGTTTTTTCTAATAAAAAATTTTTTGGTTAAATTAATGATAAAGGCAAAGATTGAAGAAAGTTGGCTTAATTATCTTTCAGCAGAATTTGAATCAGTTTATATGAAAAATCTTAGTATTTTTTTAAAAGAGGAAAAAAAGGTAAAAACTATTTATCCACAAGGAGGTAAAATATTTAATGCTTTTAATTTAACACCATTTTCTAAAGTGAAAGTAGTAATTCTAGGTCAAGACCCTTACCATGGCCCTAATCAAGCAAATGGTTTAAGTTTTTCTGTAAACAAATCAGTCCCAATTCCACCTTCATTAAAAAATATATTTATAGAATTATATAACGATCTTGGAATTAAACCTGCCAGTTCAGGTTGTTTAGAACGTTGGAGCAACCAAGGTATTCTTCTTTTAAATACCTGTTTAACAGTAGAAAAAGGGAAACCTGCATCACATAGAAATATTGGATGGGAACAATTTACGGACAGTGTGTTAAAAAAATTAAATGCTAATAAAAAAAATATAGTGTATTTGTTATGGGGGAAACATGCCCAAGAAAAAGCACATATTATTAATAAATACAATAACAAAGTATTTATGAGTTCACATCCTTCACCATATTCAGCTAATCAAGGTTTTTTTGGATCAAAACCTTTTTCAAAAACAAATGATTATTTGACCTCTACAAAACAAATAACGATCAACTGGTAATCAAAACTGATGCTTATAATTATAAAAATTAAAAATTATAAAAAAAGGGATATTAAACATAAATGAATAGTGAGGTGATTCAAAATGGAAAAAAATTATGATGTTATTATTATTGGTGCGGGTGTAATAGGTACTGCTATTGCTTTTGAACTTTCAAAAAAAGGCTATAGGACTTTAAATATAGATCGTAACCCTTCTTCTGGTTATGGTTCAACATCCGCATCATGTGCAATTATTAGAGTTCATTACTCAACTTTTGACGGATGTGCCCTAGCTTATGAAGGTTATCATTATTGGAAGAAATGGGAAGAATATTTAGAATATAAAGACGAAAATGGACTTGCAAAATTTATTGAGTGCGGGTGTATGATTTATCAAACACATGAGAATGATTATTTAAAAAATATAATTGCTAGAGCCAATGAGCTGCAAATACCTTTTGAAAAATGGGAGCCAGAACTAATACAAAGAAAACTACCTATTGTTAACACTAAACAATTTGGACCTGTAAAACTTAGTACAGATAAAGAATTTGGTAAAAATAGTGGTGAAAATCTCAGGGGAGCTATTTTTTTTCCTACTGCAGGTTATATAAATGATCCTCAACTATCTGCACATAATCTTCAAAGAGCCTCTGAAAAAAAAGGTGGGCACTATTTGTTTAATAGTTCAGTAGAAAAAATCATGATCAATAAAGAAAAAACATCAGGTGTTGTTCTAAGTAATGGAGAAAAAATTTATGCCCCTATAGTAGTAAACGTAGCTGGCCCTCACTCCATGAAAATAAATCAATTAGCTGGTGTTGAAGAGGAAATGAATATCAAAACTAAAGCGCTAAAAGTTGAAGTAGCACATGTTAAACCACCAAAAGGATTTGATTATGAAAAAAACGCTTTTGTTATTTCAGATAGCGATATTGGTTGTTACAGTAGGCCAGAAATAGGTAATCACGTTTTAATAGGAAGCGAAGATCCAAAATGTGATGAACGAATATTTGTAGATCCTGATGACTGGGATCAGAACTTTACAGAACAGTGGAAAACTCAACTTTTAAGACAAGCACAAAGATTTCCTGATATGCCAATTTCAACAAATATAAAGGGAGTAGTTGCATTATATGATGTTTCAGATGATTGGATACCAATCTATGATAAATCAAGTTTACCAGGATTTTATATGGCCATTGGTTCCAGTGGAAACCAATATAAAAATGCACCAATTGCAGGTATAATGATGGCAGACTTAATCGAGAAATGCGAAAATGGTCATGATCACGATAAAGATCCAATTAAACTAAATCTGTCGAATATTAAAAGAGAAATAAACGTAGGGTTTTATTCCAGAAATAGAATTATTAATAAAGAAAGTAGTATGTCTGTTTTAGGTTAGTCAATTACGTATATCTCTTTAATTATCAGATCAAATAGTTTAGTTTTTTAAAGGGTTAAAAGTTCTGGCCATTTATCCATACAGTTGATCAATAAGGGAAAATTATTATACATGATATTACCATTTTGCCATAAATTAAGATCATCAACACGTATGGTTTGATTTTTTAAAATCCAACAAATCTCACCAGGCGCATAATCTCCACAAGTATGAAAATGCAAGTAATTTGGATTACCAAAAACTGTATTACTCCAATAATCAGGATTATTTATTTTAATACTTTCACTAAAAAGACCATTATGAATACCACAATGCAAAGAGTGAACAATATCTCTTTTGATTTCAAATTTATTAGAAACATAATCATAATGCCTTTTTATATTGCAAACGTCTTTTTCATTTCCAATTACTGACTGAATATGTCCATTTTTGATATAAAACTTAACTTTTTCATTCAATTTAATATTTGATGGAGAGTAAAAACTTGATCCAGATGAAGTTAAAAATTTTTCAACTACAACTACCCCACTTAATAAAGTCGCACTTATTGGAGAATGAACCACCATTGGAAATCTTTTTATAGCTACATCATTACTATCTGAAAATATTTTATCACAATTACCCGTTACATCAGTTCCAGAGGGACAGCTTATTTTTAATTTTTTTGTATTAGTAAAAACTTCATCAATACTTTTCTTTAAATCTAAATGAATTTTATAATTAGTTGTCCCAAATTGAGAAGCTAACATTTTAATATTTCTAGCATACGACATCACTACTTTACATGAATGTACATTTTCAAACCTTCTGAGATCACCTAATCTTGAAAAGTAAATAATACAGTCATATTTCGTGGATAATTTTTGTATTTTGTAAGAATTTTCTTCTGTTGGTTCTTCAATCTTTAAAAGATTTGCCGCAATCTCTATTTCAGTACAATATTTTTTTACAATCTTTGCAACAAACTTATCATACCAACCAAACTTCTCATTTTCAGCGACAATTAAAACCCTTTGTTTTGGAGATAGTTCAGCACAATTTAAAATTAAATTTAGTGCACCTTTTTTAAGATTTTCTTTAAAATTCAAAATACTAGTTTTTCCTATAAGAAAATGCTCTATTAAATCGCCAAATCAAATAATCACCACAGGTAATTGGATCCTCATTAATATTTTTTTCAATCTCAGGAATCTCTCCAGGGTTGATTAGTGTTTCTGGATCAGGATCAAATGCTAACACAATTGATAATCTTTCTTGACCTGACAAATTAACTACTCTATGTGGGGTTGATTTATAAATTCCACCTGTCCACCTTGATAATAAGTCAGCTACATTAACGATAAGAGTTCCTTCAATAGGAGGAGCATGAAACCATTGTCCATCTAATCCTTTAATTTGTAGCCCACCAACAGAATCTTGGCACAAAATCGTCAATAATCCAAAATCTGTATGTTCACTTACTCCAAATTGCATTTCACCCATTTCTTTTGGTTGATCAGGATAATAAACAAGAGAGGCTCTACTCAATGGAGCATTGCAATTCCTTATAAAAAAATTTTCTTTTAAATTTAGACCCATTGCAAAACAGGTTAAAAGATTTTTTGCAAGTTTGTTTATTTGATGAAAATAACTCATGGCATTTTGCTGCAATGCTGGTAAAAATTCAGGCCATTTATTCACTCCCCTTAATTGATGATCATCTGGCAAAGATCCATCGTCATACTGATATCCCCAAATGAAACTTTCTTTTAAATCAGGTTTCGCTTTATCACCCATTTTTGCTCCACCAAAACCTAGCCAGCCCCTATGTTTTTTTGTAATAAGTACTTTTGATTTATCATCCATAGAACTCCTAAAAAAATTTAAACCATCTGCTCTAAGATCATTGATAAGGTTTTCCGAAATATCGTGATTTTTGATATAAATAAAACCAAGATCAGTACTTGCTTTATATAATTCTTTTGCAATTTCTTTCTTATAGGAAGCAGTATTAATTTTTTTTATATCAATTACTGGGACTCTTTCTTTATCTATAGATTTGATTATTGAATTACTCATTAAATTTTACCCAATAGTTTATTTTTTTACTAATTGATCAAAGGCTTCTAAAGCTTTAGCACTAAACATTATTGAAGGACCACCCCCCATATAGGAACACACACTTAATACCTCAACTATTTCTTTTCTAGTGGCACCAAGTCTTATCAAGTGCTCCATATGTAAACCAATACAACTTTCACATTTAGTTGAAATGGCGATACCCAAAGCAACAAATTCTTTAGTTTTTTCTGAAAGATCACCATCCTTTTTAACGGGTTTCCCCATTTGTGAAAAACCTTCAAATGTTTCGGGGGTTACTTTTCTAAGTTCATTAAATCCATTTCTGGCGTTATCTAAAAAATTTTTCCAATCCATTTTTTTCCCATTTAAAAATAAAATCAAATCTATTAAGGAATTTGATTAATTTGAATTACTCTCATTAGAACCTAACTTTTTTTCCAACCATCGAACTGCAAAACTTATTAATAAAACTAAAATTAAGTATTCTAAAATAAGTAGTGTATATATCTCAAGAGGTCTATATTCTGTTACTACAATCTCATTTGCTCTTCTTGTCAATTCTTGCATTCCAATTACTGATGCAAAAGCTGACATTTTCACTATATAAATAAATTGATTTGCTAAGGGCGGAAGAATTCTTCTTAAAGCTTGTGGGAATATTATATATCTCATAGCTTGAAATTGTGATAATCCAATTGTTTGGGCTGCTTCCCTCTGACCTCTAGATATAGATTGTATACCAGCTCTATATATTTCTGCGGTAAAAGCACTATCAGAAATAGCTAAAGTAATTACAGCACCCCAAAATGCATCAATTTCTATTTTCAAACCTAAAGACTGAAAAATTACCGGAAGCCCATAAAAAACCCAAAATAACATTGGTAATAATGGAATAGCTCTAATGAACTCCACATAAATTCTATTCAATGATCTTAAAAAGAAATTATTTGAAAAACCTGGTAAAGCAACTATTAATCCTAAGATAATAGACATAAATGCAGCAATTATTGACAACAAAATAGTTGCTCCAAATCCACCAATGAGAAATTTAATATTTGCCAAACCCGATTTTGTTGTAGGGTCAATAACATACCAACCCCAATTCCCACTACTGCTAGAACAACTAGCAAGTGAAGCTAGAAAAAAAAATACGAAAATATATTTAAAGGATTTCATTTTATCTCAGTGGTTTAAAACTTGGTCTAAAAATTTTTTTGACCTATTAGTTTTAGGTTTTTTAAAAAAAATTGAAGGTATATTTTCTTCTAATATTTTACCATCATCCATAAAAATAATTTTGTCAGCTGCTTTTTTTGCAAATCCCATTTCATGAGTCACTACCACCATTGTCATTCCATCATTAGCTAAATCCAAAATAACTTCTAAAACCTCTGCTATCATTTCTGGATCTAATGCTGAAGTTGGTTCGTCAAACAACATAATTTCAGGCTTTAAACATAATGCACGAGCAATAGCAACTCTCTGTTGCTGTCCCCCAGAGAGAAGATTGGGTTTTTTATAAGCTTGTTCAGGAATTTTGACTCTATCTAAAAAATATAATGCTCTTTCCTTAGCTTCTTTTTTTGAAACCCCCAAAGCCTTAATTGGCCCCAAAGTAAGGTTATCAATAACTGTTAAATGAGGAAATAAATTAAACTGTTGAAAAACCATACTTACTTTAGATTTTATAGACTCTAGACAGGTTCTATCATCTGTCAAAGAATGGCCAAGTACACTAATTTCACCCTCATCATGCGATTCAAGTCGATTTATACACCTAACTAGAGTTGACTTACCAGATCCTGAGGGACCACATATAACAACCTTCTCTCCTTTCAAAACATTTAAATTAACACTATCCAGTGCTTTAAACTTTCCAAAATATTTAGAAATATTTTTTATATTTATTACTTCTTTCATAAATTATATCTCAATAAATTTTCTTTATTTTTGTGTTTTAATTGGATTATAGACTTAAATTAAAATTAGATTCAATAAATTCTATTGAATCTTTTTAATACCTAACTAGTATCGTTATTTGTAAAAAAGGAGATTTGAAATGAAGATTATAAAAATTGCAATTTTGGTTTTTTTAACCTTAGGCACTTTTACTTTTTATGCATCAGCAAATTCAGTTCTTAATGAAATACTTAGTTCTGGAAAATTAAAAGCAGGTACAACTGGTGACTTTAATCCATTCTCTACTAGAGACCCTGCTACTAATAAATATCAGGGATACGATATTGATATCATGACTGAACTAGCTAAAGATATGGGTGTTGAAATAGAATTTGTGGCTACAGATTGGAAAACCATTGTCAATGGAATTGTAGCTGGGAAATATCACATTACTGGATCTGCTTCTATAAAAGCATCTAGAATGAAAGCTGCAGGTTTTTCTGAAAGTTATTTAGCTGTTGTCTTTAAACCTTTTACCACTTCCGAAAAAGTAGGTAAATTTAATGGTTGGGATTCAATTAATAAGGACGGGGTTAGAGTTGCAACAACACTAGGTACGGCAATGGAACCCATGGTTAAAGAATGGTTTCCCAATGCTGATATAAAAAGTGTTGAAGCCCCAGCTAGAGGTTATCAAGAAGTGTTAGCAGGTAGAGCTGATGTATTTGTTACATCAAATCTTGAAGGGTCAACTTTGAAAGCAAAATATTCAAATGTTAAAGAAATAGAGGTAAATGCGCCTAGAAATCCAACACCTTTAGCAATGCTGCTACCACAAGCTGATCAAGTGTGGATTAACTACGTTAATCACTGGATAAAAATAAAGACAGCAAAAGGTTTTTTCAAATCTACAGCTGAAAAATGGGGTCTGTAAATTAGAGTAAATCATTAATTAGAGCAAAGCATTTAAATGCTTTGCTCAATAATAAGGAAAATAATATGTCCGCCTGGATTGAAATGGTAACTGATGAGGAAGCTTCTGAAAAATTAACCAAAGTTCTAAATAGTGTTAAAACTCCTCATGGTACTGTTGATAATGTAATGAGAGTTCATTCTCTTAGACCTAGTACCATGAAAGGCCATTACAAACTATACAAGTCTGTTCTTCACGATGAAGAAAACTTCATACCACCTTGGCTTCAAGAAACTATTAGTAGTTATGTTTCTATAATAAATAACTGTGAATATTCTTTCGCCAATCATTGGAAAAATGCTAAAGATCTTATTAATGATGAAATAAAAAGCAACAAAATTGAAAAAGCTTTAAAAACTAAAAATTTAGATAAGTATTTTTCAGGAAAGGAACTTGCCTTATTAAATTATGCAGAAAAACTTACAGTAAATCCAGGTAAGATGCTAAAAGTAGATGTGATTAAATTACAGAGGCTAGGATTAACTGATGGAGAAATTTTGGAAGCTAACCAAATTATTTGTTATTTTAATTATGTTAATAGAACAATAAATGGACTCGGAGTTACAACAAAAGGAGATACTGTTGGTTATTATAAATAAAGCTTTTTTGAATTAAAAATGATAACTTCTCTTTCAGATAGAGAATCCTATCCTTGTCTAGAAAAATTTACCTACTTAAATCAAGCATCCTTGGGTTTAATAAGTAGTGAATGCATAAAGGAAATGACAAATTTTCTTAATCAAACCGCCAGATTTGGAAATATCCACATATCTGATGAAGATGAACTTAATATAGTTGACAAACTTCGTAATACTGCTTCTAAACTTTTGGGATGTACCCCTAATCAAACTGCTGTGTTATCATCTGCAAGTGAAATTCTTAACCAAATTCCTTATATTATAAAACCATCTCAAAAGTCTGAAATACTTATGCTAAAAAATGATTTTCCAGCAGTTACTAGGCCTTGGTTGAAATATGCTAAAGAACAATCCTGTTCAATTAATTTCATAGAAGAAAATATTAAATCAGATATTACTGATGAAGTATTAAAAAATATAACCCCCAAAACTTCAGTTATTGCTATTAGCCTAATTCAATACTCAACTGGAACTAAGATTAATTTAGATATTTTGAGTAAAGAAGCTAAATCAAAAGGAATTAAACTTGTAATAGATGTAACTCAAGCTTTGGGAGCAATACCTATTTTTGCAGATAAATGGGATGCAGATTTTTTAGTATCAAGTGGGTATAAGTGGTTAGGCGGTCATGGTGGTGTGGGTTTAGCCTATGTAAGCAAGTATTCACTTAAATCAGATCCTTTTAATGCTGGGTGGATGGGAGCCCCAAATCCATTTAACATGATTTATAATAAGTGTGATTATAGTAGAGATTCAAAAAGCTACACTCAATCAACTATGTCATATGTATCAGTAATTGGGTTAAAAAAGTCTATTGAAGAATTAATAAAGTTAAATCCATTTAAAATTGAGAAACATTCAAAAAAGTTGTCAAAATTCTTGATCTCTAGGATTAATCAAAAGAAATGGAAAGTTTTTCAAAATAAAAAAACTTTTAATAATTCAAATCATATCATATCTTTTCAATCTGAATCAAATATGCTTGAGCCTAGTATGATATTAAAAAGACTAAAAAAAAATAAAATTATTTGTAGTTTAAGAAATAAAAAACTTAGATTATCAATAGCACATTTTAACAACCAAAAAGATATAGAGAATCTGCTTGAAACATTGAATTAACCAAAAAAAATAATATCTTAAATTCCAGTCAACCAAACAGCAACAAATGTAATAAACTTAAGGAAATATTTTGGTAGAAACTATTACTCAAACATCAAATGACTGGTTTAAGATTCATGTCGACAGAAAAGAATTAAAGAAACTTTATAAAAGAAGCGATTTGGCTGGTTTTAAGCATATTGTTACTTATTTTGTGAGTTTGATTGGATTAGGTTTTTTATGTATAAATTACTATGAAACTTGGTGGTTTATATTGTTTTATATATGTTATTGTACTCTATGGGGAGGAGCAGATGCCATTTGGCATGAATGTGGGCATGGAACTGCCTTTAAGACAAGAAAATATAATGACTTTTTTTATAACTTAGCAAGTTTTATGAATAACTTTGAGCCTGTTAGATGGCGTTGGAGTCATTCATTACATCATAGTTATACTGCTTCAATAGATCCTCATGATTTTGAGGTAGAGGGAAGTATATTTTGGGCACCAAGAAATTTATTCAATTTTTTTATAATTTTCATGCCAGGAATAAGCTTAATTTTTTTTCATAAGTCTTTACATAAAGAAATTATTTGGCATGCTTTTGGTTTAGAAACGAGGGTTATGCGAGAATGTATACCGGAAGATAAGAAAAAAAGCTGTATCAATAGTTCGAGAATTTTTATTTCCTTATGGGTCTGTATAGTTATTTGTTCATTTGTATTTAGCTCACTACTTCCTATTCTTTTATTATTAATACCTAAGTGCTTTGCTTCTATTAATATGATATGGGGTATTACTCAACATATGGGTCTTCAAGAAGGAGTTAAGGATCATAGATTGTCAACAAGATCTATAAGATTAAATCCGATCTTTAGTTTTATATATTGGAAAATGGAATACCATATAGAGCATCACATGTTTCCTATGGTTCCTTCATATAATCTGCCAAAACTACACCAATTGCTTAAGCATGAATTGCCCAAACCTCAAACTTTAATACAAGCATATAAAGAAATTATTCCTGCTGTTATTAAAAAAGCAAGAGACCCTAAGTACTATATTCCTGTTAAAATACCATAAAAAAAAATTTTATTATATGAGTTTTTATGTCTTCTGATAAAAAAATCATAGAAAAAATCAATGAATATCTTTTTGCAAAAGAAAATTTTGCACTGGCACTGGTTGTTGAAACTTGGAATAGTGCTCCCAAACCAGTTGGTTCAATATTATTAGTAAGTGAAAGCGGTGAAATTTCTGGATCAGTTTCTGGTGGTTGTGTGGAAGGTGCCGTAATTTCTGAGGCACAAATTTCACTCAAAACACAGAAAAGTAAAATTTTAAAATTTGGTGTTACAAACGAAGATGCTTTTCAAGTTGGGTTAGCTTGTGGTGGAGAAATAAAAATACTGATTGCACCAATTACAAATGTGAATAATTCAAAAAGAAAATTACTTGAACGTTTTTTTAAAAACAATCTTAAAGGGAATTTCTCTATTCTTAAAATCTGCTTGAAATCATCTCAAATAGAATTAATTGAGAATGATAAAGCATTAAAGTTTTTATCCAAAACTGAGAAATATCATCTTCAATCATTCTTAAATGGGGAAGTCTTTTACTATATATTACCTCCTAAAAGTAAAGTAGTTGTAGTTGGTGCTGTGCATATTGCTCAGTACTTAGTTGAATTTTGTAATCAATTTGATTTTGATATTTATGTTATTGATCCAAGAACCAGCTTTGCAAATAAAAAAAGATTTCCAAATGTAAGTGTTATTGATGATTGGCCTGACGAGGCACTTAAATCTATTACAATAGATCAGAATACGGCTTTTATTACACTTACTCATGATTCAAAAATAGACGATATAGCTCTTCAGATTGCCTTGAAAGCTGACTGCTTTTATATAGGGTGTCTAGGCTCAAAAAAAACACATGAGAAAAGAATAGATAGATTGTTAAATATGGGGTTTTATAAAAATATTATAAATAGAATACATGCACCTATCGGATTAGATATTGGTTCAAAAAAACCAAATGAAATAGCACTGTCAATAATAGCTGAAATCATAAAAGTAAAAAACATTAAGTCGGAATAAACTAAAAAAAAATAACAAAATATAGACTTATGATGAAACAAGAAATTAGAAAAATAGAAATTCTGATTTTGGCAGCTGGTCAATCTACAAGAATGATAGGAATTAATAAATTATTAAAAAACTTTAATGGTAAAACACTTGTAGAGAAAGTAGTATGTCAATCTTTGAAAAGTAAAGCATCGAATGTTTCAATAATTATTCAGGAAAAAGATTTAGAAATTGAAAATGTATTAAGTTTACTTCCTGTTAAAATATTAAAAACTAGCTTTGAAAATATTGGAATTGGATATTCTATATCAAAAGGAATGAAGTTATTAAAAAAGAATGACCCTGAAGGAGTTTTAATATTATTAGGAGATATGCCGGATATAACTACTAAACATATTAATCGAATGATTGATGAGTTTATTAATAATTCTTTACAAAAAATTATAAGAGCTTGTTCACAAAATTTGATACCTGGAAACCCAGTACTTTTTCCAAAAAGTTTTTTTGATTTACTATTAAAATTAAATGGAGACAACGGAGCAAGGAAAATTCTTAATAATTATAATCATATGATAAAGCACATTATACTTCCTAAAATGACTGCATTAACAGATATAGATACTCAAGAACAATATGATGAATGGAAAAAAAGGAATTCTTTATCCAAAAAGAATTTTAAATGATAGATAAACTCGGAATAGCAACTACAAATTTACATCCCCATTTCTTCGTAAATTTAAGTTGATCTATTATTTCATCTTTTATATTCCATGGGAAAATAACTATAAAATCTGGTTTTTCTTCTCTAATTTTTTTTTCATCTAAGATAGGAATTTTACTACCTGGACAATATAACCCTTGTTTCATAGGATTTTTATCCACAATAAATTGCAATAATGCTTTTGAAATATTACAAAAATTTAGTAGTGTGTTACCTTTTGCTGCTGCACCATAACCAGCAATAAGTTTACCATTATTTTTTTGTTCAATAAGAAAGTTTTTAAATTCATCTCTTATACTTTCAGCGACTTTTTGAAAATTCCTATAAAAATCTAAATTGGTTAAACCAGCATCTCTTTCTTCTTTCAGAAGTGCATTTACTCTCTTAGAAATAAATCTTTTTCCAGTATCAGATTTCTGTGCATAATATCTTAAACTGCCTCCATGTACTGGTATTTTTTCTACGTCAAAGATAGTCAGTCCATTGTTTTTAAAAATTTCATTGACTGATGTTAGAGATAGATAAGAGAAATGCTCATGATATATAGTATCAAATTGTTTTCCATTAGCCAGTTCAAGTAAATGAGGATTCTCAAAAGTAGCTACACCTTCTGGATTGAGGATTTCATAAAAACCTTTTACAAAATCGTTAATATTTGGAACATGTGCTAAAACATTATTAGCAATTGCCAGATCTACAGTATTTCTTTCATTGGCTATTTTTTTTGCCAAATTAGTGGAGAAAAAATCACCAATAATCTCTAAACCTTTAGATCGAGCAACATCAGCTGTACTTTTGGTAGGCTCGACACCTAAGCATTTTATATTCAATTTTTTTACAAAATTTAACAAATAACCATCATTAGAGGCGACTTCTAAAACACTGCTATTTTCATCAAGAGAAAATTTAGAAACCATCTTATCAACATATTCTTTAGTATGATTTAAAAAAGATGAAGAATATGAACTAAAATATGCGTATTCATGTGTAAACATTTCTGAAGCATTTACAAAGTCTTCAGTTTGTACCAACCAACATGTATCACAAACCATAACCCTTAATGGAAAGGCCTTTTCAGGAAGATTTAGATTTTCTTTTTTAATAAATGAATTCGAAGGAGCAGACACTCCTAAATCTAAAAATTCATATTTCAACTTATTATTACAATGTCTACACTTCATGGAATACTTTTTTTCTTTCACATTTAAAAATTTCTAAGTTTTTATCCTTTTCAGATATTTGTGTTACTTCTATGGGCCAAGGGATTTTTAGGTCACTACTATTATAATGGTACCCCTTTTCTAATTCTTTATTATGATAATCAGTGTGAAGATATAACATTTCACAATCTGGTAATAAAGTTTGAAATCCATGAGCAAAACCAGAAGGAACAAAAATCATATTCATTTTTTTTGAGTCTAAAATAAGAGAGTATGATTTACCAAATGTCTTAGATTCTTCTCTTAGATCAACTATGACATCAAAAATCTTACCTTTTATACATCTAATAAATTTATTTTCTTGGCTTGGTGATGATTGAAAATGCAAGCCTCTAACTGTCCCAGCCATCCTTGAATATGAAGAATTAATTTGTACAATTTTAGTATCATTGAATAATTTTGATAAAGATTTTTGGCAAAAAAATCTAACAAAAGATCCTCTTTTATCTTTTTTAGGAATGCATTCTATTTCTACAGCACCCTCTAAAGGAGTCTTTTTAAGTAACATCTAGTGCCCAACTTAATTTATTTTTTTGTGCATCTTGAATAAAGTTTTCAATTTGATCGTCAGTTTTTACTATTTTTTTCTCATAGTAATTTTTATACCAATCAATTGTATTATTTACTGTTAGATCAATTCCCCAAACTGGATTCCACTTTAATTTATTATATGCCTTAGAACTATCTAACATAAGATATTTAGATTCATAGATTTTTGGTTTTTCAAATTCAACTTCAATGTCATTCCATCTTTTTTTTACAATATTGACTAATTCTCTTACTGTTATATTCGAATTATATGATGGACCAAAGTTCCAAGGCTCTGCAAATTCTTTTCGATTTTGAAATAATAACTGTCCCAATAGTAAGTAGCCTGATAAAGGTTCCAAAACATGTTGCCATGGCCTTATACTTTCTGGATTCCTTAAAATTAATTTTTCCTTTTCTGATGCTGCTATGGCAATATCTTTAAAAATCCTATTTGAGGTCCAGTCACCTCCTCCCAAAACATTTCCAGCTCTAGCTGACGCTATTAGTAATCCAGTATTATCTTCTTTAAAAAAAGAATTTTTGTAACTTTCAGTAACAAGTTCTGTACATGCTTTTGATGCACTGTAGGGATCATAACCTCCTAATTCATCAGTTTCCCTATATCCATAAATACACTCTTTATTTTTATAACACTTATCAGTAGTTATTATGATGACCGCTTTTACAGAGTCTATATATCTAGCAGTTTCAAGTATATTAGCTGTACCTATAACATTAGTAGTGAAGGTTTCTAAAGGTTCTTTATAACTTTCAATTACTAAAGGTTGAGCAGCTAAATGAAAAATGATCTCTGGCTCAATTTTAGTAATGAAATCTCTGACAGAATTGAGGTCCTGTATATTATTTATATGAGAATTTACTTTAGGATTTGATAAGTCAAAGTGATTTGGTTCAGTACTTGGATTAAGTGAGTAACCAAAAACTTCTGCACCTAAATGGTTCAACCATTTACACAGCCAGCTTCCTTTGAAGCCTGTGTGACCAGTTACCAAGACACGTTTATTTCTATAAACTCCACCGAACAATAGTTATCCCTTAAATTGTTATGGTTTATTTATATTGTTTTTTGATTATGACGATGCAACAAAAGTGCCAAGAATAAAGACCATTACCATACTATGAATGTAAATTTTATATCATTAAAAAATAAACCATTAGTTTGTTGGAATTATTACACAATTGTTTATTTCATAAGTTTATATAGAGTGTGATTATGGATAATAGTTGGTTAGAAAAAGCAGCATCAAGATATGAAATCTGTAATTATAAAACTTTGAATTGGATTCTTTCAAGATCACCACTAATTGAAGGCTTCTTAAATACCAAAGTAAATTCTATAACTGGAATTTCTTACACTAATAATTCTGGAACAAGAGGACCAAAATTTATATATGGTTGGATACAAGGAAGAGGGTTGGAGGCACTAGTAACATTTGCAGAATATTATAAAGATAAAAATTATTTCTTTTCCAAAAAAATTCTGAAGCGTGCAGAAATACTCTATTACTCATTGAAAAAACTTTATTTTAGAGATGAGCATATATTTTTTCTTTATGACCAAGATTTAAAAGCCATAAGAAATTCAAATAAAGTAATAAATTTTCAAACAAATGAAAAAGGCATATTTACATACTCAGATGCATTTGCAGCAAAAGGACTATTTGCAGCCTCAAGGATTTTCGAGCCAAGTAATTCAAAGTTTTTCGAACAATATATTTTTGACATCATTAATGCAGTTGAGAATAATTTTTTTCAAATGGATGAAACAGTTGAAATTAATTTAAAAAAATACGAGAATATTTCAGAAAAGATCCTTAGAAAAAATTTAATCGATTTCTTGAGAGAAGTTACTCCAATTATTCTCCAATCCCCACCAGATTTTTCCAAGACTTTATCTGTATAATAAGCTTGATGCGCTTTATGAAATGATCCCACTCCTAAATGAACTATTCCAATACCAAAACTACTTGGATTATATCTTGGACGATTAATATTTGATAAATCACTTAAATTCCTAAGGCGTTTAGTCATTCCTTATCCTCAAACTGTTTTGATAATGCAGTTGATATACCTCTGAGCTCAGCCAACCCTTTTAACCGACCAATAGCAGGGTAACCAGGTTTAGAATACCTCTGCAGATCGTCTAATATATTCTGCCCATGATCTGGACGAAATGGAATTGACCAGTCCTCTCGTCCATGTTTGCGACGACGATTTTCTTCTTTTAAAATAGCGCTTATAAGAGATACCATGTCAGTACTTCCATTTAAATGTTCCGCTTCATAGAAAGAGTTTGGAATGTTATCAGTTTCTCTTTTTACATTTCTTAAATGTAAAAAATGGACACGATCTCCTAGCCGTGACATCATACCTGTTATATCATTATCTTTTCTGACACCAAGAGAACCAGAACAAAGTGTAATCCCATTAGCTTGTATTGGTATCTCATCCATAATTATTCTATAGTCTGATTCAGTTGACATAATCCGTGGTAATCCTAGTAAAGAAAATGGTGGATCATCAGGATGACAGCATAATCTAACACCTAGATCTTGAGCTATTGGAGTAACTTCTCTCAAGAAATCGATTAAATTTTTTCTAAGGATCTTTTCTGAAATATTCTCGTATTTTTTTAAATGATTTTTGACGTCTCCAAGAGAAAATTTTTCTGCTGCACCTGGTAGTCCAGAAACTATATTCGATGTCAAATTTTCTTTTTGTTTTTTACTCATATTCTCAAATCTTTTTTTAGCTGAAACCTGTAGCCCTTTAGAATAATCTTTAAGAGCCCCATTTCTCTTCAATAAAAAGACATCAAAAACAACAAAATCTATTAAGTCAAAACGCATACAAGTACCCCCATTTGGTAACTTACTGGCAAGCTCTGTACGTGTCCAATCTAGAATTGGCATAAAATTATAACAAATAGTATAAATACCAGCGGCAGCTAAATTCTCCATACTTAAACAAAAATTTTTAATATGATTACGCCAATCTCCTGATTGACGTTTTATATCCTCACTTACTGGCAAACTTTCAACTACAGCCCATTGTAAATCAACTTCTATATTTTCCTTAGATTTTAAAATCTCCTTTTTCCTATTAGATATTTCTTTTTCTGACCAAATTACACCTGCCGAAAGGTGATGTAGAGATGTGACAACTCCTGAAGCACCAGCTTGTGCAATATCTTGAAGACTTACTGGATCATCGGGCCCGAACCATCTCCAAGTTTCTTTCATAATGAAATCCTTTATTGCGATTTTGTATTTTAAGATTTTTATAAATATTTCAAAAATATACTACTTCAAATAAAAAAATTTTAATCCATTCCTCTAAAGAGATAGTTATGTTTTTATTTAACAAAAACTTTTTTATATAGCAAAAGTTTTAATTACCTCTTGAAACTTTCTTACTTGTATTAAACGAATTAGATATCTTCTTTAATTCTTTTAAATGACGAAAAAACTATTTTTGTGCAATAACTTCTATCTCTACTAAGAATTCAGGCTTATTAAATCCAGAAACAATTAATAAAGTGGATGCTGGTTTAATTTTTATATCTAAAAAAAAATCATCTCTAACTTTCATATACTCAGTGATGTTTTCTC
This sequence comes from uncultured Alphaproteobacteria bacterium, assembly GCA_902570265.1. Classification (GTDB taxonomy): domain Bacteria; phylum Pseudomonadota; class Alphaproteobacteria; order Rhodobacterales; family Rhodobacteraceae; genus CACIIZ01. The sequence continues at coordinate 30,243 of CACFXF010000007.1, forward strand.
TATTAGTTAAAAAAGCATTAACTCTAAGTATGTGTGTTTTATTAAATTTAGCCTCATCAAGTATTTCATTTATGTTATTAAAGCAAAGCTTTGCCTGTTCTCCAATTGTTTTTGGTATCTTACCAACTCTATCAATACCCAGCTGACCAGAAGTAACTAATAGTCCAGTTTTTTTATTAAGTACTGCAAGAGAATATTCGCCAAATGGTTTATGTATTTTTTCCGAAGTTATAGGAATTTTTTTATCAATCAACTTAATTATCTCTCAAAAGTTTATTTAATAAATATTAGAAAAAAAATCCTCTACTTTTTTTAGAAATTTTTTTCGATCAAAATTTGTGGAATGATTCATATCATAAAGTTGCAACCACTTTAAAGTACATTTTCTACTAAATAAAACTTTGTATCCCTTAAAAAGCATACTCTTTGCAGGATTTCCTATTAACCAAAGCCACCATCTTGGAGATCCTGAAGTAGTAATAACAAAAAAATTTTTAATGTTTGTTAACTTTCCAATGGCTCTCCTATTTTTAGCACTAGGTATTTCGAATGCAATATCTGGAAGCCAAACTCTTTCAAGCCATCCTTTTAATAAAGCAGGAGGACCGTACATCCATGTTGGGAAAATAAATATTAAACCTTCGGCCCACTGCAAGTCATCAACATGCTGTTTAACATTTTTGATAATTTGTTGAGTATCATCTAAATAGACATTCCATTCATTCTTACTTAAAACTGGATTGAAGTCTATCCTGTATAAGTCTAACAATCTTATCTGATGATTTGATTTTTGAAGAGTTTTACAAACGAGATTATTCAGGGCAGCACTGAAGCTTTCTTCACTTGGATGGCAAAAAACAACCAAAAAACGCATTGCCCTGAATAATTTTTATTTTAATTTAGCCTTAATATCTAGTCCGTGACCTCTATTAACAAATTGGTCAGTTGCTACCTTACTAATATCAACAGATCCTTTTTCAATTATTCCAGAATCGATAGCAAGTTTATGAAATGCCTTTACACGATCCATGTCTATGGAGCCTATACCTTTTGTCAATGCATCACCAACATCTATTATCCCAAGCTTTTCAAATTGTTTCATTTCTTTATCAAGCTTTTCTTTAGTCATTTCAGGATTATCTTTCATAATCAATTCGTAAGCTGCTGTTCGGTTTCCATAAAGAAAATTATACCAGCCTTCAATAGATGCATTAACAAATCTTTGAATTAAGTCAGGATTATTTTTCACCATTTCAGATCTTGCTTCTATTGTAGTCGAATACGTAGTCCATCCTTGATCTGCCAATAAAAAAGTCTTTGGTGTTGCTCCAGCAGCTGCAGCATAAATAGGTTCAGCGGTACCATAAGCCTGTTGAACCATTTTTTTGTCACTAAGAAACTGTGCTATATTATACCCATATGGTTTGACCTGCTCATCCCTAAATCCATGTGCATTAACCATCCACTTCCAGTAGCTAAACTGACCATCTTTTGAAACCAGAATGGTAGGTGCAGTAGTAAGGTCACTGAAACTAGAATAACTTCCTTCATGGATTAACATTGCCTGAGGGTCCTTTTGAAAAAAAGCGGCTACTACCATAGTAGGGATCCCATTTCTAACATTATCAAAAGAAAGAAGTAAATTTCCTGTCATTAAGAAATCTAGTTTCTTAGCAATAAGCATAGGCCTATTGTTCATCTGAGGACCACCCATTGAAATCTCAACGTCTAGTCCATACTTTTCATAAGTTCCGTCAGCGATTGCTTGGTAGAAACCACCATGTCCACCTTGAGCCAACCAATTAGTACCAAAAACAACTTTATCTGCTGCTTGCACAATCTGAAAACTAAATAATGAAACCAATGTTAAAACTGTAAAAAAAACTTTTTTCAAGATTTCCTCCCTATTTTGAAAATAAATTTAATTTTTTTTGGCCATTTCCTTATGCCATCCTCTTGTTTTTCCCGGATTCATTAAACCATAAGGGTCAGCCTTCTTCTTAAAATCAATCTGATTATTATCAATTTCCTTCATACCTCCATCCTCAATAGTATAAACATGTGGATCATAAATTGTACAGCCATCTTTATTTTCAAGTTCATGGATTAATTTGTACATCTCTTGACGTCCCCTACTTTTTACTAGTGGAAGTGCAAAAATTTGTACATTTCCACCCATTCGAGCCATTTCATGATGCCAATATATTTCTTCTCCATAACGTTCCATTTGCTTTAAAACCAAATCAGGATTAAATGGTTGAGGATATGCTACCTGTAAATAAGTCCAACTTTTATCAACTTTGAGAGCTTGTAGAGTTGTGTGATTCCATCCGAACTCATAGGCTGGTTGCAAACCATTCGGTTTTAATTCCTGCTCTCTAAATGCAAATGAAATTTTTCCGTTTTTAGAACTAACAAAACTTTTGAATTTATTAAATTCTTCTGGAGCTACCATTGAAAACACAGCATCACAGTGATTAGGAAATAATTTGCCAAGTTTAGTATAAAACTTTGAAAACCTCCTTTCAACAACAGTAAGTAAATAACAATCAAGAGAATTTTCTTGCGCTGAAATAGAAAAATTTAGAGCTTGGTCATAACCATTAAATAGAACTGCACAATGAATCCAATCCCTTGATTTTGACAAAGAGAGTTCCATTTCAAGCACTATTCCATTGGTTCCATATGCATGTTGTACTTTTTGAATCTCATCATCATATAACTCAATAATTTTCGGGTGCTTTTCAACTGTTAATACTTTTAAATAAGTTATATTACCAGGATCCCTTAGCATCCCATTTCTTAAAGACCCACATCCTCCCGAACCACCAGATAAAAAGCCTCCAATTGTTGCCGTTAGTCTAGTCGAAGGATACATTAACAACTCTAGACCTTTTTCTCGAGCAGCGTCATCCAATCTAGAAATTCTAATTCCGGCTTCAGTTAAAACTGATTTTTTTTTGAATTTTATTATTTTATTAAGTTTTGTGGTGATCATTATAACTCCCCCTTCTAGAGGGACACACTGACCATAATTACCTGTGCCACCTCCACGAATTGTAAGAGGAATTTTATGTTTAGCTACTGCTGCTGCAATCTTCATAACTTCTGTTTGATTTGAAGGAATTACTACTATATCACCAACTTTATCTTCTAAAACTTCAGATAAGAGTGGACTATACCAATAGTAATCCTTGGATCTAGATGCAACAAAAGCCTTGTCATCGTAAAAACTGACTCCAGATATATCTCTCTTAAATTCGTCCCAATCAATAGTTTTTTTCATTATATATGAAATCTCCCTAATATTTCATTATCTTAATTTTTTTCCTAAAGATATTTTAATAATACTACTTAATAAATCTACCCTTTTGCCAAATCTCAAATTTATATTCAGTTTTGTTTATAAGCTCATCTAAAGAGTTAGCCTGATACCACAAGAAATTGGCCTCTGAACCTTTATTTATATTATTTTCAGCACCCATCCAATTTACCGGAATGGAACTTATACTATCAAACCAAAGCCTCTCATCTAGCTGAGCAGCTAATACGGCGATACTAAAGTTTGAGATTTGGTTATAATTCCCGAATGGGTAGAAAGCATCCTCACAATTATCTGAGGCTATCATTATTGGTATACCTTCATCCTTAGCCTCCATTATAGGGGCAAGTCCTCTGTATCTTGGTGTTTTACCTATAGCATTATCTTGCAACCAAAGATTAGTTGTTGGTAGACAAGTTAAACCAACTCCTGTTTCAGCTGCCATTTTAAGAACCGTTGAAACCTTAGAATTTTCACGGATTGATAATGAACAACAGTGACTGCATAAAACTCGATTTTTCATATTAAATTTTTTAACTAAATCGATTACGGTATCAAATCCATTTGCCTGTTTGTCTAATCCTTCATCAACATGAAAATCAAGCTCGATGTCATTTGTTTTAGCTGCCTCAAATACCAATTTTAGTTTTTCTCTTAATCTAAAATTACGAAAAATAAATCCCCCTAATATTGCATTGTCAGCTTTAACTATTTTAGCTATTTTTTTTACTTCTTCAGCTAACATGTCTAAAGGACAAAGGGATGCTAACTGAATTTCTATTTTCCCTCTCCACTCTACTCTAAGCTCCTTAATCACATGCCAGGCTATTGGCACCTCTGGAGTTGTCCAATCAATATGAGTACGGATAAAGCCAGTACCTTGTTCCCAAGCAATATTTAAGGCTTTTGATGCTCTATTGTATATATCATTTTCGTTCCAATTAACTTTGTCTTTTTCCATTAAATCAATAGCTTCAAATAGTGTTCCAGCTCTTTTCCCTATTCTTTTTGCCGTTCCTGTTTTATCTAAATGTACATGAATATCAGCTAGTTTAGGTGTTAATATACCTCCATTATGCTTTAATGATTTTGTAATAGATTCAAATATACCATCTTTAATTGATATATCCCAAAACCCTTTTTGGTTTGGTATCCTTACGCCTAAAAATCTAGTATCTTTTTTTGTCAAAAATTCATACTCATTATTTTTCTCTTTTAATCTCACTTTCATGCCAATGCCCAAGAACAAGATGAGACATAATACTGGTTATTAAAAATATTGAGATGCCTAAAATTGAAACAAGAAATAATGCCGCAAACATTCTAGGAATTTCAAACCTAAAACTGGATTCTAATATTCTAGAGGCAAGGCCTGTATTCTGACCTGCGGTTCCAGCGACAAATTCAGCTACCACTGCACCTATAAGTGATAGCCCTCCAGCTATTTTAAGGGCAGCCATAAAATAAGGTAGTGCTGTTGGTATAAGTAAATATCTTAATCTCTGCCAAGGTGTCGCTCCATATAAGGAAAATAGATCCCTTAGATTATGATCAGCACTTCTCAAACCTATGACTGTATTTGAAAGAATCGGAAAAAAAGCCACTATCCAAGCACAAATTAATAAAGCTGCAAATGTACTGTTTACGTAAATTAATATTAAAGGGGCAATTGCTATAACTGGAGTAACTTGAAGGATTACAGCAAATGGAAACAAGCTAATCTCTATAGTACGTGATAGAGCAAATATAAACCCCAAAAAAACTCCACCTATAATAGCTAATATCAGTGAAAAAAAAGTTAGTTTGACTGTAAAAAACATTGCTTTAATCAGTGAAGGACCATCTGATAATAGAGTAGAAAAAATCTTAGTTGGTGCAGGTATTAAATAATGAGGTACTTCATAATATCTTACTAAGAGCTCCCAAATCAAAATTGCTAAAGTTATAGTAAAGATGGGCATGATCCATTTGAGGCGATTTTTCCATAGTTCTTCACCATCTAATTCTTTACTTACTTTTTTTCTCTTTTTTATCATATTTAATTCTTAAATTATTTAATTAATTTTATTAAACAACATTTTTTAAATATTTACTAACCATACGGCAGTTTTTTGCATACTCAGAAGTGGTCCTATATTCTTCTGTTCTGGGGTAGTTATCATTTAGAACAATATCAGCAATTACTCGTCCGGGTCTTGGCGCCATTACTACTACTCTATTCGAAAGATATACTGACTCAAAAACACTGTGAGTAACAAAAATAACAGTAAGGTCAGAATTTTTCCAAAAACTCATTACATCATCATTTAATTTAAATCTTGTAATTTCATCCAATGCTGCAAAAGGTTCATCCATTAATAAAAGCTTTGGTTTTACTATAAGCGCTCTTGCAATAGACACTCGCATTTTCATACCTCCAGACAACTCTCTTGGATATGATTTTCTAAATTCAATCAACCCTACTTTAGAGAGAATTTCTTCAATATCTTCTCTAACTTTTTCTTTACTTGTACCTTTCAAACGTAGTGGAAGGTAAACGTTGTCTTCGACTGTGGCCCATGGCATTAAAGTAGAATCTTGAAAAACAAATCCTATTTCGCCACTCTTACTACTAGAATTTAAAGTTTTTTTGTAAATTTCTATCTGACCTGATGTTGGTTTTAAAAGACCAGATATCATTCTCAAAACGGTACTCTTTCCACAACCAGATGGCCCCAAAAAACTAATAAATTGACCTTTAAAAACATCAATGTCCATACCTTTTAATGCCTCGGTTCCGTTTTCGAAGACTTTATTAACTTTTTTCAATTTGATAATTGGTTCTAATGCTGACATTAAGAAAATCTTTCAAATTCAATAGGCAGTATCGTCTGAAATCAAAGAGAAAGGAATTGCTTCTATTTCCTTAATTACCTCTAAAATTTTTTTACAGACAAAGTTTAATGTTAATTTTCCTTTTTCTACACTAGCAATTTTTGCATTACCACATGCACCAAATTTATTTAAATCCTGAATTTGCCAACCAAACTTAGCACCAAAATTAACCCCAATGTGTTTAGATTCTTTTTCAATAGTTTTTGTTTTAGGGATAAAATTTTTAGCACGTTCCATACTTACATTATTTGGATCTAGGGCTAACATTATAGAAGTTTCAATATCCCCTGCATGGATTCCGTGATTTAGTTCATCTTTTGAGTAAAGTTCTTCTGGTACACCAAGAGAAAACCAATTCAAAGTAAAAACTATCAAATTATGTCTAACTCTTAATTCCCTAGCAACTGTATCTAAAACACTTATATTTCCACCATGACTATTTATTAATAATAGTTTTTTTGCACCACTAGAAGAGACTGAGCTTCCAATATCTAAGAGTGTTGAATATAAAGTTTCAGCAGACAAACTCAAAGTTCCAGGAAAAGCTAAATGCTCATTACTTTTTCCAAATTTTTGAGTTGGTAAAAAAATTGCCTTACTTTTTTTTGGTAGTTTCTTTACAAGTAAATTTACTATTCCATCAATTATCTTACTATCAACACTTACCGGAAGATGAGGGCCATGTTGCTCAATAGCAGCAATTGGAAGAATAACTAAACTATTCTCTAAGTCGATTTTATGAAAATCAAGAGTGGTTAAATTCTCCCAAAATCTTTTATTAACACCTTTATTCACATTAATTATCCTCTTTCATTTAAAAAATCTCAGGAAAGGTAACCAAGGTAGTCTTTTTGAATTTCAATCATAGTATTTAATAAATTTTCTGCTGTAACTGGGTTGTCTACAATAGGTTCTGCTAGCAAGGCTAGATATGCTAGATGTTTCGATTTTTTTAATGCAGCCTCTGTCGTTAATTTAATAACTCCTACCTGATTACTTAAAAGTAGCGCAAAAGACTTAGGATAATTTTGCAATCTCAAACCTTGAACACCTTCCTTGTTTATATTTGCTGGCACTTCAACAACTATGTCATTTGCTATTTGATCTATATAATAATTATTAGGAACATTAACTGCTGCTTCCACAACATTCTTATTCCCCAATATTGCTTCAATAATAGGAACAATTTTTTCAAACATTTTTCGATTTGGATCAAAAAATTGAGCCAACGATGATTCTTCATTATGAAAATCTAAGCACTTATTTTTATAATTAGTGTAAAATTCATTAATACCATCATGATCTGCAATAGAGTGGGCCCATTGAATATATTCCCCAAGATGGCTATCAACTGTGATTGGTAAATACCCATAACGCTTATATAATTCCCGAAAAACTCCTCTTTCTCCACCTGGCTTTGACTTATGATAACTATCATATTGATTAACAACGCTAGAAAAATAGGCATCAAATTTCCTTCGAATTATAGGATATCCATCCTTTTTGGTATCTTTGTATCTAGCTTCTAATAAAATACTTAGGTGATTTAGCCCACCAGCTTTAAATTCAATATTTGAAAAGTCTGTTTCCATTAATATTGGTAATTGTTTTTCCATAGAATTTATTTCATGACAAAGACCTACAAACTTTAATTCTGGAAATTTAGTAGTTACTGCATGACAAATCCTTTGCATAGGGTTTGAATAATTGAATATAAATGCATTTGGGCAAATTCGACTTATGTCTTTACATATCTCTAGTACTATTGGAATGATCCTTAACGAATGGAATAGTCCTCCTGGTCCTCCATTCTCTCCATAAATTTGTTTAAAACCATATTGTAATGGAATTTTCCAATCCTGTTCCCACAGGTCAAATCTATTACCTACTTCAATAGAAATAATACAGAAATCAGCTTTTTCTAGAGCTTTTACTCTTTCAGTAGTTGCTTCAATTTTAAAGTTTCTAGAAAGTTTAGATTTATATTCTTCTGCAGTATCTACTGTCTTTTTCAAAGCTGATTGATTTATGTCATGTAAAACTATGGTTGATCCTTCTAAAACTTGGGAATTAAAAATATCACTTATAGTTCCCAAGCCAAAAATAGCACTACCCGCACCTATTAAAACAATTCGAGTCATTATTTTTTTCTTTCAATAAAAGATTATTATCCTTTTGCTTATCTTACTCTCTCACCATGAAGTCGATGCCCCATTAAAGCCAATATTATTATCAGACCGTTAAAAAACTGCCTCCAAGTGCCACTCATTCCTACAGCGATAACACCAATTTCCATATATGCTATTATGCCTACTCCAAAAACTGCTCCCACAATTGTCCCAAGACCTCCCCAATAAGGTGTTCCCCCAACAAAAACTGCCGCTAGTGCAAGTAATAAATATCCAAAACCTTGAGTTGGGAAAAAAGTGTATGTAATTAAAGTAGTAAAAATGCCAGCAATAGCAGCTCCAATTCCAACAAACATAAAGGCTTTTATTTTTAAAGCGTTGACGTTTATACCCATTTGTGCAGCACTTACATAATTATCCCCTACATGATGAATATGTATGCCAAATTTATGTTTGTTAAATAGGTAATAACAAAATATCACAAACAATGAAGCCCAAAATACTTGCATAGGAAACCCGTAAAATTTACCAACTAAAATAGGGTAAATCCAGTGAGCATCAAGCTCATCCATCATAGTAATTGATCTACTTTTTGTTGCGACCAAGATAAGGCCCCTTAAAAGAAATAATACTCCTAAAGAAGCAACTAATGATGATAATCTGAAGACAACAATCAGTGCACCCACTAAAGCTCCAATAGCGGCACCACTTAATATTCCTGCAGCAATACCAATAGCTGGATCTATTCCTGCTTTGACTAGTAATGCAAAAATATATGCCGCCAAAGCATAGGTTGATGCAAAAGATAGGTCAATTTCTCCCGATGCTACCAAAAATACTAAAGGAATTACCAAAAAAATAAGTGTTGGCATCATTACAAATACCGATTGATGCAAATTAGGTCTCATCCAAGCTTCAGGTGCACCTATAAGAAAAATAATCATTAATAAAAAGAAGTAGCCCATACTTCCAAGTGCTCTTCCATTATTATGTGCAAAATTATATAAAAATGATTTTTCTTTACTCATAATTTGCCTAGTTTTTTCTTACTGTATCTCGCATTATCTTCATTAATTCTTCTGGTGAGGAAATTTCAGTTTTAGAAAAGTTGTGAACTACCTCACCCCTATCCAATATGACAAAGCGATCTGATATATCATATACGTGGAAAATGTTATGCCCTATGAATAAAACCGACCGATTGGATTTTTTTACATTCCTTACAAACTCAAAAACCTTTTGAGTTTCATTTAGAGACAGAGCATTTGTGGGTTCATCAAGTATAATCAATTCTGCATTATTATAAATTGCTCTTGCAATTGCTACTCCCTGTCTCTCTCCTCCAGACAAATTTCCAACTGGTGATTCGGCATCAATTAATTTAGATGTAAAACCAATTTCCCTTATTAGTCTATTAGCCTCTCTTATTTGTTCTTTTTCTCTTATAAATCCAAAAGGATAAGTTAATTCCTTACCCATAAAAATGTTCCAAACTATAGATTGTTGAGGGCATAGTGCTCTATCCTGAAAAACAGTCTCAATTCCAGCTTCCCTAGCCTTTAAAGCACTCCAGCTTGAAACTTTCTTTCCTCTTATTATGATATCACCTTCATCTGGAAAATATACTCCTACAAGGGTTTTGATTAGAGTAGATTTTCCGGCTCCATTATCACCTATAAGACCTACTACCTCTCCAACATCTACATGTAGGGATGCTTTATTTAGAGCGGTAATTCCTCCAAATTTCTTTGTTACTTTATTTAATTCTATTAATTTATTCATATTTTTTGTAGACTGATCCATTTAATTAAATGGATCAGTTATTAATGATGTTATCTCAATCCAGCATCTGCTAGAGCTTTCACTGCTTTGTAGTTGTTTGTATCAACAAATCCAGCCCCTGTATCTTGGTTAATAGCACCAGTCCCCAAAACTGCAGTCTGGCACAACGATAAGACAGGTAGATAACCTTGTAGAAAAGGTTGTTGATCCGAAGTTAGATGAACATAACCTTTTTCAAAGGCTGTCATTATTTGCGGACTAGTATCAAACCCAACTTGTAAAATTTCGTTTGGACCATACCCTGCAGCTTTTGCTATTCCTTCCGCTACATTCATTACATCGCTTCCTGGATGAACGATAATTTTAGTTTCTGGATGTGTGTTTAGGGCAGCTCCAAAAATAGGAATTACTAGATTTGGATCAGAAGCAAAAGTAGGTTGGCCATCTAAAACTGTAACTGTCATTCCGTGTTCTTCAAAAATAATACGTGCACCATCTTCCCTCTGAGCCCTGGCATAATCACCTATAGGAACCATGACAATAGCATGATCTCCAGCTTTTAAACCAAACTGTCTTATGGCTTCCCTTGCCAGTGCTTTACCTTGGGTTGCCAAATTAGCACCAACATAGCCACCACCATACTTGGCTCGCACACCTGACGGGTCTACATTTTGATAAGTCATCAGTATGCCTTTCTCTGCAGCTTGTTTGGCTAAAGGCATTAATGCATCATCTCCTGGATGTCCCATCATTGCTATTGCATCAACACCTAATCCAACAGACTCTCTTAGTTGTCTAACCATTTTTTCGAAATCCCATTCAGAATATAAGATTTCAGCATCTGCACCAGTATCTCTAATTGCATTCATAGCACCAGCTGCCACTATACCTGCAAATCCACCTGCTTCAGGGCCACCAGCATAAAAATGCATTTTTACGTCAGAGCACCAATTATCTCCAAGATCTTGACCAGTAGGGCCAGCAAAAGATACTGCTGTCCATACATAGAAACATAAAATTGCTAAAATATATTTAAAGTTTTTCATTTCTCCTCCCAATTTTTTTTTTAATATAAAGAGGCTAATCAATACATTCCTTAAGGTCAAGTAAATGAATAAATTCAAATTTTATTGAAATGATTTTTCAGTAATAGTGAATAATATCTTTTAAATTACTTATGAAACTGCTTTAAAAAATTTTGTAATTCTATTTCATCTATTGCAATATCATGTTCTTGTCCTGGATAGATATTACTATCAATATCTGATTTAAAACTCTTATAAGCATCTATGGACTTAATCTTTATCTTTTCAAAATCCTCAGAAAGATTAGTATAAACCTTAGAATGCCTAGGTATATGTCCTTTGTTATAACCTAATATATCTTCCGAAAATAAATACTGAACATCACAGCCTTGTCCACTACCCATTCCAATCATACAGGCTTGAACATTTTTGGAAATAAAATCAGCTACTTTTACAGGTACAATCTCAATTTCAATGGCAAACGCTCCAGCATCTTGTAATCTTAGAGTTTGTTCATAAATCTTTGTGGCTTCTTCCGCTGATTTCCCGTAGGCCTTAAAACCACCATAAAAGGTTGATTTATATGGAATGAACCCAGTATGTCCAATTACAGGTATACCTTCATCAGAAATTGCTTTAATCAATTTAATACTCTGTGGACAATAAATTGCGTCAGCACCATTTTCTAATAATGAAAAAGATCTCCTTAAAATTTCATATTCATTTAAATATTTTCCGTATGACAAACCTACTGTAAAAAATGTGTTTTTGGCACAATCTCTTATACTTTGAATATCATTATTTTCTGAGGAGATAATCATATCAATACCTGCTCGCTCGCAAGCCTCCGCCTCAAGTTGATTATGAGTGTAAACTTCAGCCAATTTTTTTTTGCCTTTGGCTGATAGAATTTCCTTTACAGTGAGTTTAGTTGACATATTCTCTTCCTAGTGTAACCGTTTACTAACTCGCTTTGTTTGACCATAGCTATATAAACTATCAATTCCTCCATCCCTGCCATAGCCAGATTTTTTATATCCACCCCCTGGTAGATTAACCGCATCCACGAACCAATCATTTTGCCATATGATTCCTGCTTGAATCCTCTCTGCTGTCCACTTTGCTTTTTCATCATTTGAAGTAAAAATGCCCGATGCGAGACCATAGTCAGTTGAATTTGCAAGAGTGATAGCTTCTTCTTCGGTTTCAAAATCTAGTATCGCAATTACAGGTCCAAATATCTCTTCTTTTGCTATTGTAGAATTATAATCGACATTGTCAAAAATTGTAGGTTTAAAATAATTACCACTATTATAATCTATCTGCTCACCACCAGAAACTAGTGAAGCTCCAGATTGAATTCCCGACATACAATAGTTTGAGACACGTTGAAGATGATTTTTGGTAATGAGTGGAGTGACTTCTGAATTATTATTTTTCCCAGGACCAATCCTAAGACCTTCTGCTCTTTTTTTTAATTTGCTAAGGAATTCATCTTTCACTTTGCTGTGAATAATGGCTCTGGACATTGCAACACATATTTGTCCAGCATTTGGTTCAAAAATGCCTTTTACTGTACTATCAACTACTTTGTCAATATTAGCATCTGGGTAAATAATTGCTGCTGACTTCCCACCTAATTCAAGATGACAAGGGATTACTCTGTCTGCGGTACGCCGTAATATCTCAGAAGCAACCTCTTGTGATCCAGTAAATACAATATGGTTAACTTTTTCGTTATCTACCAACTTTTGACCTGTTATCTCACCATACCCATGAACTATATTTAAAATTCCTTTAGGAACACCTACTTCCTCAAAGACTTTACCAAATAAGTTTGAGGAAATAGGACACAATTCAGGTGGTTTTATAACTACAGTATTACCAACTACCATACTGGTAGCTACCGACCTAGCGAAAAGGGATATAGGATAATTCCATGGAATTATTTGAAGACTAACACCAAATGGTTCTAGTAAAATATAGTTGAAAGTATTTTTCTCAGCCGGAATAAGCTTGTTTTCAATTTTATCAGTTAAGCCTGCATAATAGTCAAATATGCAAGCAGCTCCCTCGAACTCTCCAGCACACTGGTTAATTGTTTTCCCATTTTCTAAGCTTAATAATTGGGATCCAATTTTTTTATATTTTCTAAGTTTAGATGCAATAGATCTCATCAAATTAGATTTAATGAATGGATCCATATCTTGAAGAATTCTAGATCTGAAAGCATCAGATGCAGCAGAAAATGCTAACTCAATTTCTTCATCAAGAGCTTCATCTACAAATCCAACCGTTTCTTGATTAGCAGGGTTCATAACTTTAATATTTTGTTTTGAAATTGAGTTTATAAATCTACCATTTATATAATTTCTAATCTCCAATATTTTCTCCTAAGACTTTCTGTTTTATAAAATTGTTGTAAAATATATCAATTTGTAGGTAAATTAACAGTTATATAATAGCTGGGGTCTTTTGATTTTTTTATTACTGCAGGTATAATTTCTTTGTAAGCTTGGAACAAAGTTTGTGGTTTTGGTAACTGATGTTTAATTATATCGTGTAATTTTGGGAGATTATAAGATGGTATCATAGGAAACATATGATGCTCAATATGGTATTCCATTTTCCAATAAATAAAACTAAATATGGGATTTATACGTACAGATCTAGTAGAAAGTCTGTGATCTTTTATCCCTTCCCTAAGACCCATGTGTTGAGTTAATCCCCAAACTATATTGAGTGTAGCAAAACATTTTGGAACTAGAAAAAGTAAAATCGGAATTAGAGAGTTCAAATAAATTGAAAATGCTATTATTAATAACCATAATAGAACAAAAATTCTAGATACCAAAATACAGCTAGACCTTTCCTCTTTAGGAATACACTCTTTCATAACTCTAGTTTTTAAACCAAGTGCATGCTCAATTATTTCTCTATAAAGAGATTTATGAAGAAAGAAAAGGCTAATTCCAGGAACAAAAATTATCAAAAAATTAAAAAGGTTTTTAGGAGCCCAAAAAATACTTCCTTCTACTTCAAAATCATGAGGGTCAACTGAAGCAGTATAGCTGTGGTGTAGAGAATGACTCCATCTCCATCTTACAGGTTCAAAATTATTCATAAAACTTGCAATATTATAGAAGAAGTCATTTAATTTTTTTGTTTTGAATGCAGTGCCATGACCGCATTCATGCCATATAGCATCTGCACCTCCCCATAAAGTAGCATAACAGAGGTAAATTAATATAAACCACCATGAGCCCCAAAATTCAACACACAGCAAACCTAATACTAAGAGAGCTATAAAAAAAGTAATTATATGGCGCCATCCTGGCCAATCACTCCGTTTATAAAGGTTTTTCAGAGTTTTTCTATCTACTTCAATTTTGAACCACTCTTCAGTGCTGTGATTTATTTTCTCACTTTTATTCCTCTCAGACATTAAGAAATCCTTTGAACCTTTATTTTACAACAAATGTATTATTTTATATAAAAAATGTATATCCTATTTTTGAATGATTTTTAATATACTTTTTAAACATTTTTAAATTGCACATCCTGAAATAAATTTAACAATAAGGTTACAAAATAACTTCATCGAATTTAACAAAGCAACGGGCATAGGAGATAAGGTTTTCAAGTTGTATCCAGGGGCGCATTTGAACCACCGACACGAGGATTTTCAGTCCTCTAATCTTACCCCTATGGTATAAAAAAATCAAACGTTCAGTTGCTTTCTAATGCAAGATTGAAATGCTGTAAAAGAGTTTGCCCTTTCAATAGAAGTCTCACATACTTTTAAAGCTTTGGCTTTTAATTCATTAATTTTACTGACCAGCAATTTGTTTTGCTTTCTCAACAAGTACTTCAGCCTGTTTAATAGACGCATAATCTATAAGACGTCCATCAAGAGACACTGCACCTTTGCCGCTTGCTTCAGCATCAGCCATGGCCTCTAAAATTCGATTTGCTTTTAGGATTTCAGCATCTGACGGGCTCATAACCTCATTAGCTAATTCAATTTGACTTGGGTGAATTGCCCACTTACCTTCACATCCTAAAACGGCTGCCCTTTTTGCAGCAGCTCTAAACCCATCATGATCTTTAAAGTCACCAAAAGGTCCATCTATTGGTCTTAAACCATTTGCTCGTGCTGCTACAACCATGCGTGCAATCGCGTAATGCCACATATCACCCCAATGAGTTTGACGCGCTTCATCTTCTACTTTATCCGTTAATACTGAATAATCCGGATGGACTCCACCTATGCTAGTTGTGCGAGCTCTAGTAGATGCAGCATAGTCTGCAACTCCAAAATGAAGGCTTTCGTTGCGTTTGGAAGCAGCTGCTATTTCAGAAACGTTTTGCATTCCCAATGCCGTCTCTATTATAAGTTCGAACCCAATACGTTTTTTGTAACCCATCGCGTCTTCAACCTGGGTTACAATCATATCAACAGCGTACACATCAGCAGCTGTACCTACCTTAGGGA
The DNA here is from genome assembly GCA_902570265.1 of uncultured Alphaproteobacteria bacterium. GTDB lineage: Bacteria > Pseudomonadota > Alphaproteobacteria > Rhodobacterales > Rhodobacteraceae > CACIIZ01. The sequence goes on from CACFXF010000007.1 coordinate 45,870, forward strand.
TCATTATTAAATCCAACCTCTCACCGGCTTGTTCAACGATGTAAACTACATCTTTGTACATGTAGTGAGTATCCAGACCATTAATTCTAATAGACATGGTTTTTTTTCCCCAGTCTATTTCATTAAGCGCCTTAATAATATTTTTACGCGCTTGCTCTTTTTCGTCCGGAGCTACTGCATCCTCTAAATCTAAGAAAATAATGTCAACATCTGAATCTGCAGCCTTCTGAAACATATTGAATTGAGAGCCCGGCACCGCCAATTCAGATCTATTTAGTCGGGGTGGCGCCTGTTCAATTGGGAAAAAAGACATTTTATAATTCCTCCTACTTTTGGGTTATCTAGTCGAGGTCATTGCGGTAAAAAAGTTCACTGTCAATAAAAAAATATAAATTCCAGTGTAAAATATAATATTTCACACACTCAATTTGGATTTATCCAAGTTGTACATATCCCTCTTTTATAATATCACCTATTAATGTTAAGGATTTAGTTGGTTATTTGTGGATACGTTTGTATAATAAGAAATAATGGGTATTTAAATTACTTTACTTAACGTTACCCAAAAGCTAGTTAGAGGTGGTTTCTTTTTTAAATGATCTTGATACCTTTTCAGTACAGGCACAAGGAGTAGTAATGTCCAACAAAAAAATTTATCTAAACCCAGACATCCCAAAAAAAACAGCCACCTGCCTAGTATCAGGTAATATAAATGTAAGGTTATTGACTCCATTTTTAATTACTGGCTTAAGCGAAAGAATGCACGTTGACATAATAATATAAAAGTATTGAAAAGTTTTAGTTGGAGATAAATAGATGGATATCCATGAATATCAGGCGAAAGAAATATTAGCAAAGTTTGGTGTGGGCGTGCCGCAAGGAGCTCTTGCATACAGTCCAGAGCAAGCCGCATATCGAGCTCGAGAGATTGGAGGGGATACCTGGGTAGTTAAAGCTCAAGTACATGCAGGTGGTCGTGGAAAAGCTGGGGGTGTTAAAGTTTGTAATAGCGATACCGAGATTGTGGAAACATGCGAAATCCTATTTGGAAGTAAATTAGTTACTCACCAAACAGACTCAAACGGCAAGGGCGTTTACCGAGTTTACGTTGAAGGTGGTGTGAAAATTGATAGGGAAATATACCTAGGGTTTGTCTTAGATAGATCCTCTCAAAGAGTGATGATCGTAGCATCTGCTGAAGGAGGCATGGAGATCGAAGATATCTCTGAAAATAAACCTGAAAGCATTATACGGTCGACGGTTGAACCAGCAGTTGGATTGCAAGATTTTCAATGTCGTCAAATTGCTTTTAAACTGGGTATTAATCCAGCTTTAACTCAAAGCATGGTAAGGACTTTGCAAGGTAGCTACCGTGCATTCAGGGAACATGATGCAACCATGGTTGAAATAAACCCTCTGGCAATCACAAGGGATAACCGTATTCTCGCATTAGATGCTAAAATGACATTCGACGACAATGCGCTTTTTAGACATCCTCATATCTCAGAATTACGCGATAAAAGCCAAGAAGACCCGAGGGAAAGTCGTGCTGCTGATAGGGGGCTAAGTTATGTCGGATTAGAAGGTAACATTGGCTGCATTGTCAATGGAGCAGGCTTAGCTATGGCTACAATGGATACCATCAAGTTGGCTGGTGGTGAGCCAGCTAACTTTCTTGATATTGGAGGCGGAGCTACACCTGAGCGGGTCGCTAAAGCTTTCCGTTTGGTAATGTCAGATGACAACGTACAAGCGGTTTTGGTTAATATATTTGCTGGTATAAACCGTTGTGACTGGGTTGCAGAGGGTGTTATTCAAGCATTGCATGAAGTTCAAGTCAATGTTCCAGTTATCGTCCGCTTGGCAGGTACAAATGTTGAAGAAGGACAAAAGATCCTAGCTAAGTCTGGTCTTCCAATTATCAGAGCAAAAACATTGATGGAGGCAGCAGAGCGTTCAGTCCAAGCTTGGCAGAGTTTCTCTGTTAGAGAAACTAAGTCGAAGGCAGTAAAATGAGTATATTAATTGATAGAAATACCCCAGTAATTGTGCAAGGTATAACTGGCAAAATGGCCCGTTTTCATACTGAAGACATGGTGAAGTATGGTACTAATGTTGTTGGTGGAGTTGTTCCTGGGAAAGGTGGTGTGGAGGTAGAGGGTTTGCCAGTATTCGATACTGTTGCTGATGCCATTGAAAATACTGGTGCAGAAGCAAGCCTAGTATTTGTTCCTCCACCTTTTGCTGCTGATAGCATAATGGAAGCTGCAGATGCGGGAATAAAGTATAGCGTATGTATAACTGACGGGATTCCTGCGCAAGATATGATACGAGTGAAGCGCTACATGTATAGATATCCATTAGAAAAACGCATGCTTTTAACTGGTCCAAATTGCGCAGGAACAATTAGTCCAGGCAAAGCTTTACTTGGAATTATGCCCGGTCATATTTACCTACAAGGAAGTATTGGTATCGTTAGTCGCTCAGGTACCCTGGGATACGAAGCTGCTGCTCAGTTGAAAGCACATGGGATTGGTGTTTCTACTTCAGTGGGTATTGGCGGTGATCCTATAAACGGTTCATCCTTTAAGGATATTCTGCAACGCTTTAAAGATGATGATGAAACTCATGTTATTTGTATGATCGGTGAGATAGGTGGCCCACAAGAAGCGGAGGCTGCAGCATACTTAAAGGAACATATTAACAAACCTGTTGTTGCTTATGTAGCTGGAATGACTGCACCAAAAGGTAGAACCATGGGGCACGCCGGTGCCATTATTTCTGCATTTGGTGAAAGTGCGAGTGAAAAAGTAGAAATTTTATCAGCAGCGGGTGTGACCGTTGCTCCTAACCCTGCAGTAATTGGTGATACTATTGCTAAGGTTATGAAGCAAGCAGGTTTGTAATATAAAATAAAAATTATGTAACAGAGTAAAAAGTATTAGATTAAGGTTTTCAAGTGGTGCCCGGGGGCGGATTTGAACCACCGACACGAGGATTTTCATGTAGGATGAGGTAGTTCAGTGGTGGCAGGTGACCATTGTGACTAACAAAGTGACTTAATTGCTGCTGCCGAAATTGCGGAAGTTGCTGTAAGCCCTTTAAGAGATGCTCGAGCTGCAGCGTTTCCCAGTTGGATTGCACGTTCGGGCCCCCGACTTTCATGTATGCCGTAAAGTAAGCCCGCGCAGAATGCATCACCAGCGCCAAGATTACTGGCAATTTCTTCTGGTCGAACTAGTTCTACCTCGATGACAAACACATCTCTGTTGGTATCCATCCAGACAACTCGTTCAACGCAGTGAATGATAACAGCCTTTCTGACACCCAAGTCTAGCATTCCGTGCGCCATTTGGGTAAGCGCCTCGACGCTGGTTAAGGTTTCTTCATCTACCCTAGTACCCGTTGCTTGTGCAGCTTCAATTTCATTTGATATAAGGAAATCCACGAAAGGGGCAGCACTTTCAACAATTCGTGAAAACTCTGGATGGTGGATTGAGACTAGGTCTACGCAAGTCACTAAGCCTGCATTTTGAGCCCTTTTTAGAACCTCTGCAGCGTTCGTCGAATTATCGTCTATTATTTGGTCGAGGTTACGTAACAATGTAAGATAACCGAGATAGAAGATGCGGGCAGATGTACCTTTGAATGTTCCTTCAGGAAAATCGTTAATGTTTAGTGTATCGTTAGCACCGCCTTGATAAAAAAATGTTCTGCTTTGTCCTGCCACCGACATTACGTGAGTATGGGCTGTTGCAACTTCAGTCTTAGATATTAGTCCGGAAGTTGGGAGACCAAGACGGCTGCATTCCTTTAGAATGAACGCACCATATTCATCTTCTCCAATAGCTCCCATGGGATAGAGTGGCAAACCAGTTTCAAGCTTTGCAAGCGTTGTGATGACGTTGGCGGGTCCACCTCCTACACCGCGGGCCTGAGTTCCTATACGTACCAATTCACTTTCGTTTGGCCAACGATCTAGGTCATGTATTAAATCAACGATCCAATTACCCGCGCAAATTATTCCAGAGCGATCTGTCATTGTACATTTACGTGTTTAAGAACGCATTTTTTGCGCGCATTATTTAACCAAAAGTATTTCATTCAAAATACGACACGTGTTGAACTGAGTTCGTGGTTCCCGCTATCAGTGCTGCATTTAGAATAGCGTGATGGTCGGCAACCTCCTGAGGTGTCACGCACCCAAAGCCATTGGCATTACCGCCTGCCAACTCGTCCATAAATGCCGCCCACATTTGCTGAATCGCATCTGCAAAGCCAAATTCAAAGATTCCTCCAGTAATTGCTGGAAATAGGCTTTCGAACCCTAAGTCTTCTACACTCCAAACTCCAGAACCTCCCGTATATGTCATAAACTGCCACCGACGCGGGTTCTTGGTGGAGAAGTAGGCACTTTTCTTTGTACCCAGAACGCGTACACTCCAAGTATTCGAATGGCCAGGTGCAATCCTCCAGGTTTTTAGAACTATTGGAAACCCACCTCTATCGTCGTCCACATGCCCTAAAATCGTTGCATTATCCCATGTTTCGCACGGCACAGTATTGCCTTGACCATCAGGACGAGTTGCGAAACGGTTGACCAGCGTTGCTGAAACTCTGCTAGGCTTCCAGCCCAGACGCAAGGGCAAATGAAGCACGTGCATTCCCAAATCTCCCATGCAGCCATAAGCACCATTCATGTCAACTATTCTTTTCCAGTTGATAGGTTTGTCGGGGTTCAGATCAGAAGAATGAAGGAAAGCCACTTCGACTTCGATGATGTCACCCAAATCGCCTGCCCTCAAGAAATTAATTAACTTCTGCGCTCCGGGAAAGAATGGCATTTCTGAAGAGCATCTAACCAAGGAATTTGGATGCGCCAATATTGAATCTTGGATTTGGCGGTTAGCGTCTGCGTCTATACCGAATGGCTTCTCACCCAAAAGGTGTTTTCCAGCAGCCAAGATTTCTGGATAAATGCTGTGGTGAAGATTATGGGGTACAGCGCAATATACAGCTTCAACAGTTTCATTAGCCAGAAGTTCACGATAGTCTGCAGTGATCTGTTTAACTGATGGTAGATTAGCCGAAAACCAATTGGTAAGCATAGGGTTCAGGTCACAAACTGCAACGATTTCAGGGCGTGCTTTCGTGTCTGTCAGATGAAACCACCGAGCGGCAGCTGAAGCAAATTCCTTTCCCATCAGACCGCAACCAATCACACCAAATTTGATAACGCGCGTCACGAAATCAAACTAAATGCACTGGCCCCTGATAAGCCTTCATGAACGACGGCCATCAGTGCTTTTGTCATACCAGCCGGGTTGGCGTGATGTATTACGTTACGCCCATATACGATGCCCTTCGCTCCTTGCTCAATTAAAGCAGAAGTTCTGGTTAAAATCTCTTCATCAGAAACTTTGCCACCTCCCCTAACCAATACAGGGATGCCTTGAGCAATCTCGATGACTTGATGATAATCTTTAACCTCATCGCAAGGATCAGCCTTTATTATATCAGCTCCAAGTTCCACGGCTTGACGCACCAAAGCTAGTATTTTGGTGATGTTGCCATCGACCATGTAGCCTCCTCCTGCCTTTGCATTGTCTTGCATGACAAGGGGTTCGACCATAAGCGGCATTCCAACCTTCTCGCACGCCCGCTTTAATATACTAATATTTTTGATGCAGGCCTCGTGCAACTCAGGTTGATTGGGCAACATCAAGAGGTTGACAACAACACAAGCAGCGTCAAGCATAATAGCTTGTTCAACTGCATCCTCAATAATGACTGAAAAAAGCTTATGTGGCAGAGGGTTCCCGTAGACATTGGCAATGTCTGTCCGTAACACTAAGGCGGGTCGTGCTTTGCCTGGTATTGCTTGTAGGATTGGCGCTGTACCCGGTGTAAGTTGAATTGCATCAGGTGCAGCAGCGGCTACGATGCTGATAGCGTTGTGCATATTCTCTATTCCATTAAGAAAGCCCGGTTCGTTGAACATGCCATGGTCGATTGCTACATCAAAGCAATTTCCTGATGTGCCAAATAGCCGTTTCATTCGTGCCGACTTCATTTGAAATACTCCTTTTTATAATCCTAATTTAAAGCACATAGACGCTCTGTTTGAAAGATAAATCTGTCAATCCGATATGTTATTAATTCGAAAATTTACAAATTATTTATACTTATTTTTTTCTTGCCTCCTCGCTAAAATGTGTTTTTCATCCGTTTTAAAAATTAAATGTTCTTTGTTCAGTTTCAGTCATGGTTAGGAACAACAATTGCGCGCACTTCACCCTTTGGTGAGGGAGACGCAATTGCCAATGCAACCTCCTCTATTGAGATAATCCTGCTTACTAGGGGTGAAACGTTTATTGTACCATCTGCGATTATTTTCGCAGCACGCTTGTGGGTAAAAGGATTTATTTCGTTGGAGAGTACAATCGCCTTTGACGCCGAAAAACCACAAAACTCGGCAAATCCAACATCTCTGTGAATACCTGCAGCAATATTGTTAAGGCATAGATTAACCCGACCGCGCTGGCCCTGACTGCAGGCGCCACACCAAGTATTAGGGTCGCACGTGACCCGCGCACCTTCAGCGATGTCTGCCTCACCACTATCCACTACAATACCTAAAAACTCATGGCCTAAAATTTTGTCAGGGGCTGAGGGAAACTCGCCATGATAAAGATGCCGGCCAGTGCCACAGATTCCAGCCACCTCAACCTTGATCAAAATTTCATTTCTGGCAGAGCTCGGTACGTCCACATCTACCCTCCGAATGTCGCCAGTTGCATAGAGTTTTGTAGCACGCATTATAGCTCCTTTAGGGCTGCGATCATCTTAATCGTCTTCTCTGTCTCGCTTGCCGTAAGCAAGCCTAGTTTTATCTCAATGCGCCAGGTATCGCCACTTTGGATTGTTTTAATTCTACCTTTTTCTTTTTCCGCCGTATATCCCTCAACTCCCGATGTGGACGGAAAGGCAATTCCCAGACCATCTTGATCTGGGGTCCGACAAATCCAGCGGGTACAGATCGGCGCTTGATCGGGGCGACATCGAACATAGTCCGCTGTACCATTAGGATGTTTTTGCAATGCGTGGGCAAACCCATCTGAATCGTTAATCATGTCAATCTCAAAAACAACTTCTGGATCGAAGGCTAGTCCGGGCTGAAGTATGTGATGTATTTCTGGACTATCAGCGAGCCTGGACAAAAACTCTTTGTATCCCGGCTTTGGGTTTACGTGCGACGGGATTGATTGCCGCACCCGAACCGATTTTGAGTTATAAAAGGCGCTGTAGTGTAGCTCTCCTTCATCGACAGGACGGAAATTTGCATGACCCAGATACATTAAGTCCATAGGCGTCTGCTTCAGATTCTCGACACTGACTGAGACATCGAGCAGTGCAGATTCTGCCTTCATTGCAGTCTCGACTGTCGCAAGATAATTTGTTGAAAATGCAACTATGTGCTGATAAGTTCCCCCGACTTTTGTGCTCCGTTTATCTGGATCAAGCTCTAGCCAGGCAGAATTAAATGGTGCGTTTGGTAGTTCGCCATGCAATTGATGGTTGTCATTGGGGCCAGGTGCTCCGAGCCCAGTTATGCCGCAGTGGATCATAAAAGCGCCATAGTTTTCCAAATAATTACGCGTAAAAACAGGCTCATCAAACATTGATCGCATTGTCAGGTCGCGCCCATCAAAATTGGCGCGCCATATCTGCTGACCTTGAAAGGGCAAGACAATAATCTCGCCTCGGGCGTTTATTATACGCAGGGCTGCCACCCCGCTTTCGTATCGGAATGTCGTGATGGAAAAAGCGTCAAATTGACAAAGTGGGCGCTCTTTTTCATCAAACATTTGATCGTAGAGTTCTATTCGCATGCTGCCTTACCGTATACGCTGACCGTTGCTTTCGTCAAAAATGAAGAGACAATCGGGATGAATTATAACACCAACTTCATCGCCCTGTTCACCGGTAAAGTCTTTTGGGGCTTTCACTGAAATTTTGTCATCGCCCCAATCCAATGTTACAAGAGCATGATCTCCAATTAATTCGTTGGTGTAAATTTTTCCAAATAAAGTCCCTTCACCGGAGGATGCAATGGAGCAATCCTCTGGCCGGACGCCCATGATAGCTTTATCCGCCTGTCCCGTAACCGCAGTTTGGATTGCAACACCATTGGTTGTGAATTGACCTCCGTTAAGACTTCCATGTACTACGTTCATTGGCGGTGAGCCAATAAACTGGGCCACGAATAAGTTTGCAGGATTATTATAAATCTCTGCCGGTGTAGCAAGCTGTTGCAAAACACCTTTTTCGAGGATGGCGACTCTGTGCGCTAATGTCATTGCTTCGATCTGGTCATGGGTGACATAAATCGTTGTAATTCCCATAGATTTTTGCATGTGTTTAAGATGCGCGCGCATATGCCCGCGAAGTTTGGCATCAAGGTTCGACAGCGGTTCGTCCATGAGGAATACTGATGGCTGCCGAATGATGGCGCGGGCGAGTGCCACACGCTGACGCTGGCCACCGGAAAGCTCTCGAGGGTAGCGATCTAAAAGATCTCCTATCTGCACTTGTTTTGCGGCATTCCGAGTTGCTGCATCCATATCATCCTTGGCCATACCACGCACTTTCAATGGAAAACTAATGTTTTCCGCAACCGTTTTGTGTGGATAGAGCGCATAAGACTGAAAAACCATTGATATATCGCGGTACTTTGGCAAAACATCTGTAACATTTTCTTCGTCTATGTAGACCTGACCACCAGATGGCTTTTCTAGGCCTGATAAGATGCGCAGGGCTGTAGTTTTCCCAGAACCTGACGCGCCCAACAGAACGACAAACTCGCCTGGTTGTACTTCCAAGTCAAAGTTTCTAAGCACCTTAACGTCGCCGAAATTTTTTTCCACGTTCTCAAATCGGACTGCCGCCTGACGATCAAAACCTTGCATTTTTTAGCCTTTCATTGCGCCCATGAGGACGCCCTTAGATATGAACCTTGTCAACAATATTGCCATGATGATTACAGGTATGATCATAACGACAATTACTGCACACATTTCCCACCACAAAATGCCTTTCTCACCTGTATTTTTTGCTGACACCATAATTGGCATTGTCTGAACCTTGACTGTAGCCAAGAACACAGCAAATAGGTATTCGTTCCAGCAAAGCACAAGTGTCAACAAGGTCGTTGCTGCAAGACCGGGACGGGTTAAGGGCAAGACAATTTCCCGGAAAATGCGTAGTCGCGTGGCACCGTCAAGTTGCGCAGATTCTTCTAGCTCTATTGGCAGATTCCTAAAAAAGTCATACATGAGCCAGACCACAATTGGCATATTAGCCACGGCATAAAGCAAAATTATTGCTAAGTGTGTGTCCAGCATTCCAACGGCTTGAAACATCACATAGAGTGGGATTACAACCACTATTGGCGGTAAGATTCTCTGCGATATAATCCAAAACAATATATCACCATTCCTCAGCGACATCTTGAAGTATCCACGAAGAGCGCGAAGTAAGAAAAAGAAAAGTGCCAACGCAACACTTGATGACACCCACCAAGGCACGCCGTAATACGTGACCGTAAAAATAACGACAACTAACAGCAAAACAAAAATCATGATATTGCCAAAACGCGGAGCGTACTGAATGCGTGCCAAGGCAAAAGCAGCCATTGAGCCAACTAGTACACATAAACCTGTTGCAAAAATGCTAATCACGAATGAATTGGTAAACGCTAGATAAATTTTGCAGATTTGCGGTTCCATTGGATTAAGTTCAATCACCGGCGAGACTACGAAAACCGCAGAATTGTAAACTAACAACCATAGCTGTCTTCCGATTGCACTCACTGTACAGTATGGATCTTCACTAAATTGAACGCGCCAAGCATCGAGCGTGGGCTGAAAATCTACGAAAGGGATATAGAAAGGCCCTTGATTGACGGCAGTCATATCCTTGAACGAAGTAATGACGACCCAGTAAATTGGAAACAGGACGAAAAAAGACCAAACCCCTAGTAGACTGTAGGCGAATATCTTGGCCATTGGTGACATCTTCCCAATTGCAGGTGCTTCAAACAAACGCTGCATCAAGGTACGTTGAGATTTTTGGAATTTATAGGAGCTTTTACTCATGCGTTAGCCTTTTTAACCTGACCAAGAACCACATAGTTAAAAAACGACGCACAGACGACAACAGTAAGAATTAAGAGCATATAGGCTATTGCTGCCGAGGAACCCATGTCATTGGCCCGCCAGACGAACATTGACTGCAAAGTCATCGATTCTGTTGCCGTTCCAGGTCCACCGCCTGTCATAATGTTGGGCAGATCGACGATCTTGAACGCCTCTATCATTCGTATCAACAATACGGTCACAGCAACAGGTAGGACCTGTGGCCAAATAATCTCTCTAAAAATTTGAGGGCTTGATGCCCCGTCAACTTGTGCTGCCTCAACATGATCGTTAGGCACGTTCTCTAAAGCCGCCAACATGCAGATAAAAATAAAGGGTATCCACTGCCAAGATTCGCCAATCATCATTATAAATCGTGCTGACCATGCGTCGGCAGACCAGACCCAATCTGATAATCCAAGAAAAGCCAGAAGAGGCTCAAACGGACCCTTAGTGACGTCGGCTAACATCCGCATTGCATATCCAACACCCAAAGGGGTAATCATAAGTGGAATGAAAAAAACTACCCGAAAAAAGTTTTTGCCAGAAATTGGCTGTGAACACAGAAAGGCTAATCCAGTTCCGATCACAAATTGAAGAGCACAGCCCACGATAACATAGAAAAGTGTTGTATAAAGAGTGCCTATAGCATTTCCGGACAAGAACGACGCACACAAAAGCCAAGACAGGAAAATCGCCATAGCTGCGGAGATCGTCCGTCCTATCATGCCTACCCAAGTTGTAAGTTTTCTAGACCGCCAGAGCCACACTAAGACTGCAATGACAATTATTATAAATATTACATATCCAAAAATGCTGACAGGATCAGTTCGGCCCAGAAATTGTACCTCACTACTGCCAAAAAACAGTTTTTTAAAGTTCCGAAGACCTACATAACGAAACTTAAGCCCATCACCCGTAAAACGCACACGGCTAACTGCGAAAAAAATCGAATAAACTGTTGGAAAAATTGCGAAAATTAAAATTAAAGTCGTACAAGGTGCGATGAAAAATGTACCGGAATGTCGGTCCACCCATTCCCCCAACCGGTTTCTTCGGGTTACGCCAGCCGACATGGAAGTCGGCTGGAGCGAAGTTTTATACGAAGCCATTAATTAATTGGCTTATTTAGAGACCAAGTGCCAAGGCTTGGGATGCGACCTGTTCGTCGCGCCCAAAGTCTTCAGTGACCTCTTCCCAACCTTCTTCAATATTGGCCAGAGCCTCATCAACCGTAATTTCTCCTGCCAGATAGCGCGCAAGCTCGGTATCGAGAACGACAGAAGTGTATTTCTGAGCACCTGGGATTTTCATGTCAGATGCCATGTTGAGGTTATTGATAGCACCGTTAATTGCACCAAGGTAGTTATCAGCCAATGCTTTTGGCATGCCCGCTTTTACCCAAAGATCGGTACTCGCTAACTGCGAGGTACGGTAAGGATTGTAGCCAGTTGCGCCAATCGTTACATCAACACCAGATTGTGCTGCTTGGTTCATGTAAGACAAGAATGCGTAAGCTGCAGCTTTAGTCTTTGCGTCAGCCCCTTTATTCACTGCTCCTGCCCATCCACCAAAGGCTGCAAATGGCGCATAGTTGATGCCGTCAACAGCATAGGGGGCCGTCGCAGCAGAAACAGGAACCAACTTTCCAGTTGCTCGGTCTAACACTTCGGTTGAACCAATTGCTGAAATAGCGTACATCTTGCCTCGGATTGATTTTGCATCATCGTCAAGTTGCAAAGTACCTGGATCTCCCCATTCTACAATCAAGCCACACCGACCTGCTTTGAACAACGCGCGAGTATCTCCAATATCCATATTCAACTCGTCTGGTGGGCCGTATTTACCCGTAGCTTTGTAGAGCTCAAACGCTTTTTTCCAGCCTTCATTATTGATAATCGGTTTCATTGTCGCATTATCGAAATGGAAGCCTTGGGCAGTACCTTGTGTCTGAACGATTGGGGCAGCAAATGTTTGAATCGCGAAATACGATTGGGCATTTCTCTTTTTGAAGATGCAGGAACCAAAATCGCCTTCGCCGTCTCCGTTCATATCTTCACCGTGAATTTTGGAAGCAACGTCCAAATACTCTTCCCAAGTTTTGGGTGGCTGCAATCCTTTACTGCTTAAAACATCAGTCCGATAATAGACCATTTGAAAGTCACCATCTACCATCAAAAGTTTAGTTTTCCCACCAACTTTTTGGCCAAATTCGCGAAAATAAGGCGCGATGTCATCAAGATCAATCTTACTGTCGGCTGCAATATAAGGATCGAGGTCCTCTAACAATCCGGCGGCATCAAGTTCTACACCCCAACCGGCAGCAAAAACGCCCACGTCGATTGAATTGGTGCCAGTTGACCAGTCAGCTTGAATCTTTGGAAAAATCTCAGCAAACGGTACTTCCGTCACCACAATTTTTGCCCCTGTCATTGCTTCAAAGTCTTTTCCACGTTCAGCCAAAGGACCTGCAATCACATAGCCAGGCCGCGTTAAAATATCGACTGTAACGCCCTTAAATTCTTGAGCCACCGCTGGAATAGCGGTTAGGCCCATTGCGGCGACGCCCAAAGTCAGCGCCGACAATTTTTTTAAAAACATTAAATTCCCTCCCAGGTAATAGTTATTTTTAAGCCCTTACGAGCACTCATCGGACCATCTTAGTTTGCAATTTTCTATCTTACAACAAAAAAATTCCTTTATTCCTTGACTCGCAAGTAAGTGTCAATCAAGTGAGTGTCGATAATTTGGTTCATCTAAATCTTTCTGGACAACTTATGAATGTTGTTTAAACTCTGAGGACAATACCTATTGGAGAAATACTGTGAATACAGGCTTAAAAGATCGTGTAATTCTTGTTACTGGTGCATCTGGTGGTATCGGCGCTGCAACAGTACGTATGTTAGTTAAGGAAGAAGCAAAGGTTATCGCTTCAGGCCGGAACGAAGATAAACTGGCAAATTTGGCAATGGATACCGGATGTGATGTGCTGCCTTTCGATCTAGAATCAGAGCTTTCCGTGAAAGACGCCTTATCAGACATTGAGGTTTTTGGCATCGTAAACTGCGGTGGCTGGGGAGGTGAGATTGCATCGCCGATGGAAACCGATTTGGAGGTGTTCGACAAGGTCACTAGTGTGAATGCGCGCGGCACACTTCTTGTGACAAAGTATGCCTCTCAGGGGATGATCAAAGCTGGGCTGGGAGGCTCGATTGTAAATGTTTCCAGTCAGGCGTCGCTTGTTGGGCTAGCCGGACATATTTCGTACGCATCCTCTAAAGGGGCGGTCGATGCAATGACACGAGTTTCCGCATTAGAACTGGGAAAGTATGACATTCGCGTCAATGCTGTAAATCCAACGGTTGTGATGACACCGATGTCGGAATGGTATTGGGGACGGGAGGACATTGGCGACCCACTTTTGGAGGCTATGCCGCTTACCCGTTGGGCAACTGAAGAGGATTGTGCAGCACCTATTGTCTTCCTTCTATCGGATGCATCAGCAATGATTTCAGGCGTATGCCTACCGATTGATGGCGGCTTTACGGCCGTTTAGCTAGGAACGGCGGCTGACGGTTCCATCAAATTTTTTTCTTTCAGAGTAGACCAAAATTCTTTTGGTATAGGTGTCTTGAACCAAGTTACAATCTGCTCCAATTCTCCCTTGTCTCTCGGGCCTGGAATGACGGAGCAGACGATCTCATCACCTAAGGGAAATTGTAGCGCAGCCGCAGGAAGAGGAATGCCAAATTCATCTGCAACAACACCCAACGCGCGTGCTTTGTCTATCACTTCTTTTGGGGCCTTTGCATAATTCCAAGTATCACGTCCGACGAGAATACCCGAATTAAATGGGCCTCCACAGATGATTGACGTGCCAGCCTTGCGACAGGCTGGAAATAATTTGTCAACTGCTGTCTGTTCAAGGAGAGTATACCGGCCCGCAAGCAGAAACACGTCCCAATTCCCTATTGCCAAAGCATCCATGCATACCTTGTTTTCATTAACCCCTAGTCCAATTGCTTTTATCAAACCTGCAGTGCGCAACTCGTCCATTGCTCGGTAACCGCCACTTTCTAGACTTTTAAAATGCTTCACATGATCTTGGCCGTGCTGAAATTCTCCAATGTCATGCACCAATAAAATATCAATTCTATCCAGTCCTAGCCTCTGGAGATTATCTTCATATGCGCGCATGATCCCGTCGTAACTATAATCGTAAACAACATTGAACGGCAGAGGGTCAACCATGCCGAAATCCGCTGGATTTTTGACTGGACCGGGCGCAAGCAAGCGCCCAACTTTATCAGATAGGATGTATTCACTGCCGCGCAGAACGTCCCCCATCACACGTTCTGAACGACCAAAGCCATACCAAGGCGCCGTATCAAAATAGCCTATGCCTATATTTTTTGCGGCTTGAATTAACTCTTCAGCTTGAGCATACCCAAGGTCTGCAAAATTTCCACCGAGTGGCGCACCACCAAGTCCAAGGCTATCTATTTCAAGCTTCGTTTGCCCTATTCTTCTTTTATCCATGTTAAACTCCGTTCGTTTTCAAGCTAATCTATTAAGTTGAAAATTGACTCGCCACGTTATATAAGCCTAGCAGATTAGCTGACTATATTTGTTACTTCAAGTGATGTTAGCACTGCGAAACTGGAATACTACCGACTATTCGGCTTTGTTGGAGTTAGGAGATGTGCAATTGTCGACGGCCAAGTTCGGTAAGGTCGTCAACTGTTGCCCTCCCCTCAAAATTTACCTCATAATCCTCTGCGGCAAAATCTGGCGCGCTTCGTCCCACTTGGAAGGCATATGCTTGTCTGCGTGCATAGGCTTCGTTTTTTGCACAAACTGGAGAGGCACCAACATAAATAACATTTGCATAATCGTCACCCTGATGCTCATTTGCTACGGAATGTATGACATCTGGATGCCACCAAACCGTATCACCCGGCTCTACTATTGGAATACTGATTAAGCCTTCTAGAATTTCGTTATGCCATTCTGGACTTGCACCTAGTGCCCGCCCAGGGAGCGCGCCACAAAGGTCATCCTCAGCAACATCTTCTTGCAAAGCCCTAAGTAGAAAATAGGAAATTGACTTTGCAATTGGCAATAGGCTCAGAGTTCCATCGCCAGGACCCTGTGGTGTCAATGCAGTCCATCCTTGAAACGTTCGAAACATCGAGCAGACGGAAGGCGATGCATATTCGCGTGTTTGAGTACGAAAAGCAGCCTTCCATGGATCGAAGCCTTGGATGTCTCCTTCGTAAATAAGACGGTATATAGCCTGATAGGCAGGATCACACCATCTTTCATAGGATCCGCTGTCCATATGTGGTGAGAGGCCAAGCGTTGTGTCTCCTGGCTGACGGCGACGAATGCGATCGGCATAAGCAAAATCGTTCTCAGGATCGAATTCAGGACCCATGGGACCAGAAATATTATAAAGCCGATTGAGGAAACGCTTCGTAGTTGCCATACTCTCCGCCTGCCTTGCCATAATTTGTGGGCGCGACCAGTAAAGACTAAAAATCTGTGGGTTGGCGTCTTCAAGCCCGCTGAAATATTTATCCAGATCTTTTTTTTTGTTGGCTGCAGTGAGGTAGTCGTTTCGGTCAATATACTCGCCAATCTCATGATTCCACTCACTGACTTGAATACGGTCAAAAACACCTTTTACTATCACGCATCCACGACGACGAACCAAATCACGAAATGGCTCTTCGACAGCACCTTTAACAATTTCATGATATTCTACTTGTGGAATTACGGTAAGTTCTGCATCATGCTTAGCTCTTATCGCTTCAACTTCACGGAGCATCATATCGCGACTTTTAACAAATGCTTTGGCTACATCGAACCTTCGTAAAAGTTCGAATTTTGTTTCTCGAATAAAACGTTTTGCGTCAAATTCCACATCATACCTCAGTACAGTCTCGTCTCCCAACACTATATCAGCTTTTGGGATATTCATAGACTTATCTGAATATCAATAATGCTGACTATTAAGCAGCGCTATGTCGTTGACCCATGCCAACAGCCATAAGCCGCACCCAGTTGCTGCGGTGAGGAGCTACTTAAAATAAAATTCTACGGTATTCTTTAAAATCTATTACTAAATTCATATTATAGTAAACGACAATCCGCGATTTAAAACTTATCACTATGAAATTACATATTCAGTTTAATTTTATTATCTGTAGAAGCTGTTTTAAGACATAAAGCCTTCCCACCACAATGCCTACTTGAGGGTTGATTACCTGTTTTGCAGTAGTTTAAGCGAATTAAGAATTTGGAAGTTGAGACTTTGTTAAAATTTTAAACTTAGGCCAAACTTTAATTAGCAAATGTAAGATCGGCAGCGTTTGAGCCAGAGACAACGGTCTCTACATTTACTAGATCGTTATCTTTTACACGTTTTTTTGCTTGATTCGAGGACAACCCTTGGTCTAGCCACCTTTGCATTAACCTTTCGCGTAATAATTTAGGTTCAACGTCTAAAAACACTGAAAAATCCCAGTATTTTGAAAGATCACACCAAAACGGAGCATCTAGTAAAAGGTAATTTCCTTCTACCAAAACCAAATCACAATCCTCTGATATGAAGCCCGCACCCGCAATAGCAAGGTCTTTATCTCTATCAAATTTAGGAAATATAATTTCCGGTTCGTTGCTAAGACGCGAAATTAGCTTTGCAAAACCTCCCACGTCAAAGGTGCTAGGTGAGCCTTTGACATCAATCAAATTACGTTCAAGCAAGATACTGTTATCTAAGTGGAAGCCGTCCATTGGTACGACTTGCGCAAGACCACCAGCTTGAGCTATTAGCGGGACCAAAGCCTTCGCAATTGTTGATTTGCCACTGCCGGGTGGGCCTACAATCGCAACTACACGGCGCTGACCTTGTCGCGGGGCATTTAAAATAGAAGTAACCAGACCTGTAATACCGTTAATTTCAGGCTCAAACATTGGTGCCACACTTATCACCCCGTTTCAATACTGGACAAACCGAAGCTTCAAAATAATGGCGCACATGACTAAGCATCTGAGTTTTTACAACATTGTTTGGGTTCATAGCAATTTTGTCAAACTTTGACCTAGCACCATAAAGTTTTCGACAAAACAGCATCGTTCTAATTAATGCGTTGATGAATCCATTTTTGTAAACCAACCTTATACTCCCTCTGCTTCTCTTTTTAGTGGATAACCGCAAACAAAGAAAGTTCTATTTAGAAAATTTAACTTTAAAACGTAGTACACGTGTATCAAAGGCCTCAGCGATTAGCATAGACACGTATGGGTTTGAAGTGACGTAAAGTTTATTTACCCTTGACAGGCAATTAATCAAGCTTTTTATTATTATTTGGAGAATTAAATAAATTTTTTTTAAGGAGATTTTGATGGGGGAGTCCAATTTTGGTCGCGAGGATTCGCGAGGAGACTGGTCACCAGACAAGCCGATTAGCTACGGCCCCCTCTTTACTTGGCCTCCAAAACCTAAAGCCCTTTTGACCTGGTTCTTTGGCATTCCTGGATACCTGTTCCCCTGGAATGTGGCGTACGCAATTGCTGCGATCGTTATCTGGTTTTTTCTGACCCCATCACTGGATCATTTCGAGACACTTTCGGTATTTTGTTTTGGGATGCTTCTGATACGCAACCTTGTTCTGGCGCTGATTGTTTATGGTGCATGGCATTTATGGCTCTATGTATTCAGAAAACAGGGTACAGAATTTAAATATGACCGCAAATGGCCTGACAAAAATTCAAAGCGCTTTACATTTAATAATCAGATATATGACAACATGTTTTGGACATTGGCAAGTGGGGTACCTATCTGGACATGCTATGAAATGCTATTGCTTTGGGCCTATTCAAATGGCTATGCGACGATAATCAGTCCGGTCGAGAATCCAATGACATTCACTTTAATTTTCCTCCTTGTGCCGTTCGTGCATGAAGTGGGATTTTACTTTGCGCACCGTTTCCTACACTGGCCACCACTCTACCGAATTGCGCACCAGGTTCATCATCGAAATACAAATCCAGGACCTTGGTCTGGACTGTCAATGCATCCAATCGAACATGTGATCTATTTTTCCTCTGTCCTAATATTCTTTGTTATACCCGCACACCCCGTGCATATGATTAACCTCCTATCTAGGCTTGGGGTTGCTCCTGCGGAGGGACATACGGGATTCGACCGGATTGTGACTGGCGAGGAAACATCTATTGATAGGTCTTATTACGCACATTATCTCCATCACAAATATTTCGAAGTGAATTACGCCGACGGAATGGTTCCGCTGGATAAATGGTTTGGGTCTTTCCACGATGGTACGCCCGAAGCACATGAAAAAATGAAAGAACGCAGGCGCAGGCATAATATCTGACCGCTTGGTATCAGTTTTTAAAATATGGATATGGACAAATAATGAAACGTTCAAGAGTTAATGATATTATGGCACATGCGGATGAGATGATCCGTAGCTTTGGATTCCAATTACCACCATTCGCCTACTGGACTCCCAAAGAGTTCTACGACAATAAAACCATCGCTGAGCATATTATCGATACACAATGTGGCTGGGACATCACCGACTTCGGCTCGGGAAATTTTGATTCCATGGGACTGTTTTTGTTCACCCTACGCAATGGTCGATTGGCAGATTTGCAGCGTGGTGGTGGCATGTGCTATGCTGAAAAGCTGCTGATCTCCAAGCAAGACCAACTATCACCCATGCACACTCATGTAATCAAAGCAGAAGATATTATTAATCGTGGTGGCGCCACACTAGTGGTGGAGTTATTTGGATCTAAAACTAATGGTGAGTTTGCCAACGATATGGGTGGAGTAGTGTTCTGTGATGGTATTCGCCGAGAATTTGCCCCTGGGGAAAAACTCCGCCTCGCTCCCGGAGAAAGCGTGACCCTCTTGCCCGGGGACTGGCACGCCTTTTGGGGTGAAGGTGGTGACGTTTTGATTGGTGAGGTGTCAACGGTTAATGACGACAATACCGACAACGTTTTCCGGGAAGAAATTGGCCGTTTTTCACAAATCGAAGAAGACGAACCGCCGCGTCATTTATTAGTATGTGATTATGAAAAATGGCTCCAATATTGATACGAGATATTAGGATGCACTTTTTAGGACTGTACTGTTGATGGACGGACCTAGACAACTTGATGAGAGAAAAATGCAGATTTCAGCCATCCCTAGCCTGTCGAATTCAACACTGCCCAAACTTCCAAAAGGTGTGAAAATCCCTAACTATGACCGTAGCAATTTGACCGCGGGAATTGTTCACATTGGTCTGGGTAATTTCCACCGCGCCCATCAGTCTTGGTATCTGCATCGCTTGATGCAGTTGGGAAAAGCCCATGACTGGGCTATCATTGGTGCGGGTGTAAAAGAATTTGACAAAGCCCAGCGCCTAAAACTACTAGCGCAAGATTTCCTGACTACCCTTCTTGAATTATCCCCGGTAGGCCACATAGTGGAAGTTGTGGGCTCTATGATTGATTATGTCCCAATCGAAGCCAATAATGGAGCACTGATTACCCAGATGACGAAGCCAGAGATTAAAATTGTAACTCTTACTGTGACTGAGGGAGGTTATTATATTGATCCTGTCAGCAAAAGCTTTGACTCTAGCCACCCAGATATCGTCTATGATGCCACCCACCCAGAGGCACCAAAAACAGCCTTTGGGGCCATGGTCGCCGCCCTGCGGTTGAGGCGTGACAGCGGGGTGGGACCTTTTACCTGCCAAAGCTGCGATAATCTGCAGGGCAATGGAGCAGCCTTGCGTAAGGTAATAGTAGCGCTCGCTGGACTATCTGACCCGAAGCTTTCTGAATGGATTGAAGAAAATTGTAGTTTTCCCAATTCAATGGTCGATTGCATCGTACCAGCCACCACCGCCAAAGAGCTTGCCTTAGTCCATGATCTTGGCATTTCCGACGAAGTGCCTGTCACCCATGAAGACTTTCGCCAATGGGTGATTGAAGATGATTTTTGTGCGGGCCGTCCAGATTGGGACATAGCTGGGGCTACTTTTACAAATGATGTACATAATTTTGAGATGATGAAAATTCGTATTCTTAACGGTGGTCATCAGGTGATTGCTGTACCCGGGGAGTTACTGTCTATTGAAACCATTGAACAATGCATGAAAAATTCATTGTTAGGCCCTTTATTTAAAAAAGTAATTCTTAGCGAAGTGGCACCCCACGTAAAAGCAGTACCTAGTATAACACCTGAGAATTATGTTGATTTAGTTCACAAACGTTTTTCAAATCCAAAAATAATTGATACGACCCGTCGAGTGACCTTTGATGGATCATCTCGACAGCCAGGATTCTTAATTCCTTCAATTCGTGATGGATTAGCTAACGCCACACCTATAGAAGGATTGGCTTTAATCCAAGCTTCTTGGGCCCGCATGTGTGAAGGGACGCGCGAAGATGGTACACTAATTGAACCAAATGATCCTTTTTGGGACGAACTTCAAGCCAACGCCAAGGCCGCGCGTAGTAATCCAAGCGTTTGGCTAGAAATGAGTCAAATATATGGAAACCTGGCTACGGAACCGCAATTTGCTAACAGCTTTGAGACTTGGTTGGGTATAATATGGAACCAAGGGCTAGACAAAGCGATTGAAATCTACTTAGAAGTCTAAGTTGAGCAACTTATGTAAGACTGAGAAATGCAGTTATAAATTTTAGGAAACTAACATGACCCTTGTTGCGGAGAAACTCTAATTGACATGATCTCAGAGCAGACAGTCAAGGATAAGAATGGTTTTGTTCCTTACCCAAGGGGCGCTATTTTCAATACTGCCATTGGCATAGGTCGGCTAAAATGTCGTGTGGGATTAATGAGTGGCATTTCTACCGATATTTTTGGTCAACAGCTCATGGCTGAATTGAGTGCAAGTAATGTATATACCAGCAATGCCATACTTTCAGATCGCCCAACAACGTTGACTTTTGTTCAATTGACTGATGGCCAGGTATCCTATCTATTTTATGACGAAAACTCAGCGGGTCGGATGATAACAGTCGAGGATATGCCGCACCGGTTGGACGATGTTACAGCTTTTTTATTAGCTGGTGTCAGTCTTAACTGTGAACCTGGAGCAGAGACCTATGTACAATTTACTGAGACATGTGCTAATGTCTCGTTCGTCATGTTTGATCTCAATATTCGACCAAGCTTTGTTTCAAATGAACCGCTCTTTCGTCACCATATGGAACGGATGTTCAGATTAGCTGACATAGTAAAGGTTTCTGACGAAGATTTAAATTGGTTCTTTCCCGAATCAGAATCCACTGAAACAAAAGTTGCTAAGTTGCAGAAACTTGGACCTGCCATTGTTATTTTAAAGTTCGGTGGTTCTGGCGTAAGGGCTTGGAAGCCTGAGGGAAATCAAATCTTCGTTGACAGTCTGAAAGTAGATGTTGTCGACACAGTTGGCGCGGGTGATAGCTTCAACGCTGGATTTCTTACGAGTCTCGCCGAAGCAGGCCTTTTGAAAAAAGCTGCTATCAGGGTGATTTCAGAAAGCGATATTGTTGCAGCTTTGAATTTTGATGTCCGCACCGGAGCTATAACGGTTGGCCGAGCGGGGGCAAATCCACCTTGCAGAAATGAACTCGAGTAATAGGTTTATTGCTGGGTGATATTGATGATACAGACTAGGAGAATAATGAAATGACTAAAATCTCTAAAACAAATTCAATAGAACAAGTACAGAAACAACTAACTGCCGAGTGCTTTAATAAGTTGTTTATCGGGGGTCAATTTGTTGACCCAATCGATGGTCAAAAGATGCCAACCCATTATCCTGCGACAGGTGAAGTTTTTCATGAACTGCCAAAAGGTAATGCCAATGACATAGGGTCAGCCATCCGCGAAGCCGAAGCTGCTTGGTCAGATGGTGCTTGGGCAAATATGCCGGCTTCAGCACGGGGTGATTTAGTTTCTCGCATGGCGCAAGGTATTGAGGAAAACATCGAGGTTTTAGCTGCAATTGAAGCTGCAGATGTTGGCAAACCCTTTCGTCAAGCTGCAATGGTACTTGGTGGCGCTGCTAGTGAAGGTAAATACTGGGCGTCGCTCGGTGCCGTTCTGGACTCAGAGCAGGATAAACCGGTTAACTCTGGTGGAGGTATAGGCGGACTTCCCCCGGCTGAATGGGATGTTGTTTACCGACGGGATCCGATTGGTATCGTTGGTTTAATTTCAGCATGGAATTACCCACTAAATGTTGCTTTTCGAAAGGTAGCTCCAGCGTTGGTAGCCGGAAATTGCGCCATCCTCAAACCCTCAGAAATAGCAGGTCTTTCCTGCATGTTCTTAGGCAAGCTGGCACAGGACGTAGGTATTCCTGAAGGCGTATTTAGCGTTGTAACTGGCGATCGTGAAACTGGTGCCGCTCTTGTCGCCTCACCTTCAGTTTCAATGGTTTCTTTCACTGGTTCATCACTGACAGGCAGCAAGATTATGGAAGCTTCTGCCCCAAAACTTTCGCAGGTAGCATTAGAATTGGGTGGTAAGTCGGCCATGGTGATATTTGAAGATACGGACATCGAGCGAGCGGTTGAAGCCACTATTAAGGGATGCCTAACTAATGGCGGTCAAATTTGCACTGCACATACCAGGCTAATAGTACAGGAAGGAATAAAAGACGAATTGTTGACAAAACTGAAAAACGTGTTGGAGAAGATACCTTATTGTATAGACCCCATTACGGAAAGGGAACGCGGTGATAGAGCATGGGAAACCGGAGTGACAGATGTGATCCAACCAGTGGTTTCTGCTTCTCAACACGAAAAAATCTTGGGTTTCCTTAATGAGGTCGAAGCTGCAGGTATCGAAATCTACACTGGCGGTGGAGTTCCTGATCTCGCAGATTTAAAAAAATCCGGCGGCTATTTTATCCAACCAACTATTTTGACTAATGTGCCACGCAACTCAGACGCTTGGCAAAAGGAAATTTTTGGACCAGTGCTTTCAGTGCGCTCTTTTTCTAGTGAAGCAGAGGCCGTAACAGAAGCCAATTCGACAGCTTTTGGTTTAGCCTCGACTGTTATGTCTTCTGACCCTGCAAAGGCAATGAGAGTTGCAAACCGCATACGTGCAGGAGCTGTTTTTGCTACCTCTACAGGTGAAGGACTTTTAGCAGAGCATCCTGCTGTTTCGCGAGGTGGTTTCGGTTGCTCAGGGGTTGGACGAGAACTTGGGATCGGTGGCTTACACGAATATACTGAGTTGAAGAGTGTCAATTACTCCGGCTTCTCAATTGCAGAAGCCAAGGAAAATTCTAAACAAGGATAATTCTTGTTGGATATGTTATATGTCATATCTAAAGCTGATAATAACCCGCTATTACCGAGAATGCACGGTTTTTATTTAGTATTATTATTTTTAACAAAAATAAAATCTCCACCCTCACTTCCTACCCGTTTAAGAATTTCATAGATTGGAGTTTGGTCTGCATTCAATTTAATTTTGTGTTTAATCTTATTATATAATTGATCACCTGTTGTCGGATCTTCAATCTTATTAAGCTCCTGAAGAAAGTAATAGGCAAAAATGGAATGACCATCTTTCCCATAATCTGAAACAGGCTCTAAATTACCTGTAGCAGGGTTCCTTAATACTTGCTCTATAATTAAATAATCATATTGTTTTTTACTTTTTTTCCTTAATAAACCAAAGCATTCTTCTAGTGCTTTTTGAGCATATACACAATCTTCTGCACTAGCTGTAATTTGCACTAGCTGTAATTGGTACTGGATCCCAATTTATTTCAGAAAAAAAGATAAATAGAATGGTATTGAAAGGTCAGCTGAGACCAAGTGATGCCAAAAAATTAAAGGGAATTGTTGTGATTGATTATGGAAAAGAAGTTATTACTGTATTTCATAAACAGGGCAGATTAAGAAATTAACTTATATATAATTGATCTAAATTAAGTCTTTAAAATTATTTACCATTTAGGCTCGAGTGAAAATTTCTTTGTCACAATCCTGTCACAATAAATTCAAAGTTTCTTGATTTTCATAAAGATTTATGGCAGGTTAAAAATATAATTTAACCGAGTGTGGCAAAGTAAAAGGCTTAGTATATAGGGATTTTCAAGTGGTGCCCGGGGGCGGATTTGAACCACCGACACGAGGATTTTCAGTCCTCTGCTCTACCCCTGAGCTACCCGGGCCACTTGATTCCAAGTTAAACTTGGATGTTTATTTATTAAGGTATGTTTGAATAGTTGTCTATATTACAATTTTATTCGAGCAAATTTTTTTCAATTTGTTTAAATTCATTATTTGAAAGAAAAAACCTGTCTCTTGGTTTTTCTAATTCCAAATTTCCTAAATTAGTCCACCCCGCAATTCTTAATTTATCTGATGATAGTGAATTAAGTATCAAAGTTTCCTCAATTTTTTTTCTATATTTTTTTGATAAAGGTCCCAATTCAATTATAATCTTTCCCCCTAACCCTCTAAGCCTCAGTTGTCTTGGGATTTCCTTTACTGCCTCTATATTAATACTTAGTGCTGAATTTAAAGAGCTATTTTTTGATGTATTGATATCTATAGCTATAAATGCTTGTGTTTTTTCAATAATCAAATTACCTCCTGAGGGTAAATCAACTATTTCACTTCTAAGCGCTAAGATCTGTTCCCAAACACTAAAGTTATCAAAACAACCTTTCACTGTAATTATATCAGGATCATCAAATTTGTCCCACTCTATATATGCTTTTTGTAAAGCATTTGGTGCTTTAACTAGTTGGCAAATAGAGTCATTTTTGTTATCAAAAATATCTTTATACCTCCGAAGTTGCTCCTTTAAATCTTTTAAAATTTTTTCAGATGATGATTTTATACATATACTTCTGAAAATTATCCCAACATCTTTAATTCTAGAATCTGCAAAATTTTCAATTAAACTTAATAATTCTAATTTCGTTTCTTTTCCTTTGATGTTTTTAGAGAAACTTATTCTCTTATTTTTGGAAGTAATAATAATATATTTTCCTTTAAAGGAGATGTTTTGAGTAACAACTATAGCTTTATCAATAGGTGTAAAATTAGTAGGTTGTAATACAATTTTATCACCTGATTTTAATTGCTTATTACCCTTCAGAAAACCTGTTTTTTCATTAGGAAGTTTAATAAAACTAGAATTCAATTCTCTAGATACTCGATCAACTTCTCCAACAAAAATGGCTCCTACTAGTTGGTTTTCTGGATTCCTAAAATCAGCAATAAAGTCTTCAATTCTACCATTTTTAATTAAAGCCAAAGCATTTCCTTCAAAAAATGGTTCAGCAAGTACTATTTCAGTACTCAATTTTTAAACCTATTTAAAAATTTTGGAATTTTAAATCCAATACCTTGCAACATCCCTACCGTTTCAGTGAGTGGTAGACCAACAACATTAGAGTAGGAACCTGAAATGAATGGAAAAAAATATGATGCAGCACCCTGAATACTATAACCTCCAGCTTTTCCTTTCCACTCATCTGACAATAAATAGCATTTTTTTTCATCATCAGATAATCTCTTCATTTTTAGAGTGGTTGTAACATTTTTTTGATAATATTTTTCTTTAGAAAATATGCAAATACTTGTATAAACCTTATGCCTACGACCCGATAACAGATTTAAAAAATATAAAGCCTCTTCTTTATCATTGGGTTTTTGTATTATTCTTCTTCCCAATGCTACAACTGTGTCTGCAGTTAATACAATTTCTAATTT
Source organism: uncultured Alphaproteobacteria bacterium (assembly GCA_902570265.1). GTDB lineage: Bacteria > Pseudomonadota > Alphaproteobacteria > Rhodobacterales > Rhodobacteraceae > CACIIZ01. Next base: position 71,852 of record CACFXF010000007.1, read on the forward strand.
TTTTTTCTTTACTGCTTTATTTTTTTCCAAAGCAATTCTAGAAACATAATCAAAAGGTTTTTCACTTTTTCTTGGTGTTTCATCAATATTTGTATTTAAGATTTTATCTGGTGAAATACCTACAGACTCTAATAATTCTAACCTGGCTTTACTCGCTGAAGCTAATATTAACAATTATTTATGCCGGTAGTTTATTCGACCTTTTGAAAGATCATATGGGGTCATCTCAACTTGAACACGATCCCCTGCTAACACCCTAATTCGATTTTTTCTCATCTTTCCAGCTGTATGAGCAATAATTTCATGTCCATTCTCTAATTCTACCCTAAAAGTAGCATTAGGTAAAAGTTCTTTTACTACACCAGGGAATTCCAATAGTTCTTCTTTAGCCATTTAGTCTCCAATTAAATCACACTATTTAAGTTAACAAACTAAGAGTTTAATAAAATAATAAGTAATTAAAAACAACGTTTCCAAACAAAACAATAAAAACTTATAAATTGGTATAACTATTTGGCAACAATGCTTAAAATCTTTTTTCTATATTTTTTAGTATTTGATCACGTGTTATTCTATAAGCATTAAGCCTAGCGTTTCTTGTATCTCCAATATCTACAGGATCTAAAATATTCCAATATTCGATTTTTAAAGAAAAATATCTTGTATATTCTAAAGCATGCCTTTGTGAAGCTGGGGAAAGTGCGATAATTAAATCAAAACTAGAAATATCATCACCCCATGCTTCCATTTCTTTAAATGTTCTTGACCGGTGTTTCTCAAGTATAACCCCTATCTCTTCCGAAACTTCAACAGCAAATGGATCTACTTCAGAATTTGATAACACACCAGCAGATTGTACAAAAATAGAATATCCATGAAGTTTTTTACATATACCTTCTGCCATTGGAGATCTTACAGAATTTAGATCACAACAAAACAAAACAGACTGTATTTTTTCCAATGACATAACTATTTTTTGCTTTCTAAATAAATCGCAGTGATCAAAGTAAAAAGTCTTCTAGAGGTTTGAAAATCCATGTCTGCTTTACGATTAAAACGATCTATTAATATTCTACCACCCTCATCATGTATTGCTTTTCTACCCATATCAATTGTTTCAATTTGACTAGGTGTTAATCGCTTTACCGCATTATAATAACTTAAACAAATCTCATTATAATCTTTTAAAATTTTTCTGATGGGAGAAATAGAAAGAAGAATTTCTCTAATTAATTGATTTTCTACATTTGAAATTTTAAACACAAGAAGTTGATCTTTAATAGAAATATCTAATTTGTATGGACCAATACTATTTGGATAATTTTTTGGAAAAATTGGCCTAAAGAAATTTTCTGAAAGAAGATCAAAAATTGCGACTCTTCTTTCCTGAAGTACTTCGTGACTTGGGATTGGTAGATTTGAATCATCTAACTCAACAGCAATAATCTTTTGACTTTTATCATCCCAATTATTCATCTTTTAAAGGAATACGCAAACTTGCTGAAATAGCGTGTGCATGAAGAGTTTCAGAAGTTGCAAGTGTTTTAGCAACAGCTCCCAAATTTTTGGAAGCCGTTAATGACATTTTTGATATTGAAGTTCTTTTCATAAAATCTAATACTGACAGTGAAGAGGAAAATCTGGCAGACCTTGATGTTGGTAAAACGTGATTTGAACCTAATATATAGTCACCAAAAACTTCAGGTGTATGCTCTCCTAAAAAAATTGCTCCTGCATTCACAATATCATTCAATATTAATTCAGGATCTTTAGTACATATTTGCAAATGTTCTGCAGCTATTTTATTAGCTATTTCAATTGAATCTTTAATATCATTTACTACAATAATTACTCCATTTTTAAACCAACTTTTTTTAGCAGTAATATTATCTTTTAAATTTACCAAAAGTTTTTTTACTTCTGATTCAACTGTTTTTGCAAATTTTAAACTGTCAGTTATTAAAATCGATTTTGCATTTTCATCATGCTCCGCTTGCGCTAAAAGGTCAGAAGCTATCCATAACGCATTTTGGTCATTATCTGCAATTATAAGTACCTCAGAAGGCCCCGCAACAGAGTCGATACCAACTTGGCCAAATAATTTTCTTTTTGCAGCCGCAACAAAAGAATTACCTGGACCCACTATTTTATCTACAGCTTCAATAGATTCTGTTCCATAAGTAAGTGCTGCGATTGCTTGAGCCCCACCAATTTTAATAATATTATTTATTCCTGCAATTTTTGCAGCGTACAGAACAAGAGGATTTATTTTTCCAGAGGGAGTTGGTGTAACCATAGTGATTTTATTAACACCTGCAACTTTAGCAGGAATTGCATTCATTAAAACACTAGAGGGGTATGATGCTAAGCCACCAGGTACATATATGCCTACAGAAGTAATTGGGGTCCATCTATAACCTAATTCAACCCCCAAATCATCTATCCAAAATTTATCATCTGGGAATTGCTTAAGATGATATTTTTCAATACGGTTGGCAGCTAATTTTATAGCATCCTTTTCTTTTTTTGAGATCATAGTTGAAGCATTATTAATTTCTTCATCTAAAAAATAGAAAGAATCCTTATCCAGTTTAACATTATCAAATTCAATTGTTAAATTTATTAAAGCCTCATCACCTTTAACTTTTACATTGTTAATAATGTCATCAACTAAAGTATCATAATTTTCAAACAACCTTTGAGACATCATAATAAATTGGTTTAACCATTTATCAATTTCTACTTTAGATTTAATAATTAAACTCGACATATTTGATAGAATCCTAGAATTGATAATTTAAAATCACTTTTACTTTTTATAATCATTTTTATGATCTGGTAGTTTTAACGAAGTACTTTCAAATGGATCAGAAACATCCTTAAGAAAAGCTTCTATACATTCTACATCAATTGTAATCTGAGCATCACCATAAAATATTAAATCGATAGATTGTTTCTCAAAGCAAAGGAAATTATAATCAAATGTTAAAAGTGATGTAATCATATTAGGTTTAGATTGTCGAATACCTTTTGACTTAACTGATAATACATTATCAAAAATCAAAATCGCATTAACTCTTTTTAAAAAAGTATCTTTTTTTTTTGAGAACTGGTGTAATTCCCAGCATAACCTTGTAAGTAATATATAAAAACGTTTTGACTTCTTTGCCCATTTTATATTTGAAATTTTAATGATGCTGTCCTGACATAATGTAGAAAAAATCACTAGATCTTCCTCATTTTGCGCTTTAAGATTAATTTTTTTATAATTTTGTTCATTTAGATTTATCATAACTTAATTATCTAATTCTTTTAATATTAGCACCACAATCTGAGAGTTTTTTTTCTATATTTTCATATCCTCTGTCAAGATGGTAAACTCGACTTATAACTGTTTCTCCCGTAGAAGCTAGTCCAGCAAGAATTAAGCTTACCGATGCTCTTAAATCTGTTGCCATTACAGGAGCACCTTTGAGCTTCTTAACACCATTAACCCTAGCAACACCCCCCTGAACTTCGATATTCGCTCCCATTCTTATCAATTCTGGTGCATGCATAAATCTATTTTCAAATATCTTTTCTTCAAATGTAGAAATACCTTTCGAGAAGCAAGTCAACGCCATCATTTGTGCTTGGAGATCTGTTGGAAAGCCTGGGTACGGTTCTGTTACAACATTAATTGGTTTTAAATAATCTGCATTTCTTGTCACTACTACTTCATTTTTTTCTTTGAAAACATCAACTCCTGTTTCTACTAATTTATCAATAAAAGATGATAAATAATCTGTATTACAACCTTTTATTTTAACTTTTCCACCAGTTATTGCAGGTGCAAGCATAAATGTTCCCATTTCTATTCTATCACCTAAAACTTCATGACTAGTACTTTTTAGAGCATCTACCCCTTCAATAATAATTGTAGAGGTACCCATGCCATCAATTTTACCACCCATTGATATGATGCAATTACAAAGATTAATAATTTCAGGTTCTCTAGCTGCATTTTTTATAACGCTTGTACCTTTCGCCATAGTTGCTGCCATTATAATGTTTTCAGTAGCTCCAACAGAAGCAAAAGGAAATTTAATTTTTGCTCCTTTTAAACGACCACTTACACTAGCTTTTATATATCCATCCTTTAATTTGAGTTTTGCACCTAACTTTTCTAACCCAAAAAGATGGAGATCGATAGGTCTAGCACCAATTGCACACCCTCCAGGTAAAGAAACACTCGCATTCCCTTCTCTTGCTAAAAGTGGTCCAAGAACTAATATAGAAGCACGCATTTTTCTAACAATATCATAATCTGCAATATGATTAGTAATATTTTTTGTTTCTAACTCCAAAGAATTATTTTGAGAGCAATAATTTATAGAGCAACCTAAAGATTTTAATAAGGATTGCATTGTTCTAATATCGGAGAGATTTGGAACATTTGATAATTTCAAAGTTTCTGAAGTTAGAATGGAAAGAGGCAT
>CACFXF010000008.1 GCA_902570265.1 uncultured Alphaproteobacteria bacterium
CTGGTTGGCATCTACGGCTTCAGACTTTCTGCCTGTTAACCCTAATACTGCGCCTAAAACTTTCCAGGCAAATTGATGCTTAGGAAAATTTTGAGTTATAGATAATGCAAGATTTTCAACTTCTTCAAACCGTCCGTTTTGATAGTGCTCTAAAAGACTACTGAGTAGCTCTTTAGGTGGGCTTTGGTGGGTAGAAAAAGAATTCTTAATATGGTTCATATGTTTTAATCCTTATAAATCAATAGATCGTTAGTTTTACAATGAAATAAATTTGTCTACATTCACTAAGTTAAAAATTCTTTCTCATTTTTAAAACTTATATCTACCATAAATAATAATCTTATTTAATCCACGAAATGAACTTTGGGACCTTGAGCGGATCAAATAGTTTTTGATATTTTTAATGCAATTAATATACCATTATTTAATATATATTTTGGATGTTTTTGGGTTTTAGGCGAGAATTATGCCTTTAAGGAATAAAAATATCTCCATCTAACCCCTGCTTCTTTGTCTGCTTGATGACCTTGCTCAGCAATATCAATCTGTCACATACCATCCCAGGGAGGTATTTGGGCACGTTTATTGCAAAAATTAATTTTTTAACAAAAAACTATTTGTAAATATGCATTATTCTAAAATAACTGACGCAACTCTTAATAATTTAATAAGAAAGTCATCCTATATTGATGAGGTCACATTTCTAGATAACATCCCTCTTTTTAGTTGGATTGATATTAATATTACAGAACTTTGTAATAGAAAATGTGTATTTTGCCCTCGAATAAACCCTGATATCTATCCTAATTTAAATTTAAATATGAGTATCAAACTAGCTGAGAAAATTGGTAAAGAGTTGAGTGATATTAATTATAAAGGAGTTGTTGTATTTTCAGGTTATTCAGAACCAACTTTATGTCCTCACTTTGAAGATATAATAAAAGCATTTCCTTCCCAAATAAGATTAGAGTTAGTTACGAATGGTGATAGACTGAAACCAAATGACATAAAAAGACTATCATCATCTGGAATAAATCATTTTGTTGTAAGTATGTATGATGGCGAGCATCAAATTAAACACTTCAATGATTTATTTAAAATAGCAGGCTTAGAGAAAAATCAATATACTTTAAGAGATAGGTGGCATGATAGTAACAAGAATTTTGGAGTTAAACTTACTAATAGAGCTGGAACAATTGATATTGGCAACCAACCAGAAGTATCAGTAGATAAACTCTGCTTTTATCCGTCTTACTCTATGACTATCGATTGGAATGGTGATGTTCTTGTTTGTATGCAAGATTGGAATAAAAAAATTAAGTTTGGTAATATTCAAGCAAATACACTATTGGAGATTTGGCAAAACAAAATCTATTCTAAGTATAGAATGTCACTGATCAAAGGAAGTAGAAAATTGAGTCCATGTAATAAATGTAACGCTGATGGTACTTTACATGGTGGAAATCACGCTAATGCCTGGATGAGCAAAACAAAAAAATAAACAATGAATTTTAATTTCTCCAAGAAAATAGATAAAATCAAAACAAATTATATTATCCATAATAATGGATACGATATAATAAATAAGCCAGTAATTGTTTCGTCTAAAGGATCTTTTTTAAAAAGCATATCTGGTGAAAAATACTTTGATCCTGGATTAGGTGCTGGAAGCCAAATTTTAGGATACTCAAATAAGAAAATTACTGATGCAATCAAAAATCAAATAGAGAAAGGATCTATTTATCTGCATAACAATTTAAATATTCAATCCTTTACTGAAAAGCTTACTGAAATATTGCCCTCACAATTCACTAATTTTGTTTATTGTAATAGTGGAAGTGAAGCAACACAAAGAGCTTTAAGAATTGCTAGGGCAGCAACTGGAAGAAAAAAAATTGCTTATTTCCATGGTGGTTGGCATGGAATGAATGAGTGGACAATGAATAATGATGGTGAACGTTTTGGAAAGTTTTTTATACCAAGAGAAGATGGTATTCCCAAAATTTTGAAAAAACACAGTATTTTACTTCCATATAATGATGATAAAGCTTTTGACATAATACAGGCTTATTCAAATGAATTAGCCTGTATTATAGTTGAACCTGTACAAGGATCAAATCCGAGAAACGATACAACTGATTTTCTAGATAAAATTCAGCAAATTTGTAAAAGATTTGATATACTTTTTATTCTTGATGAAATAATTACAGGTTTCAGACTAGGAATTGGGGGAGCATCTAAATTATGGAATTTGTATCCTGATATTATTACTTATGGGAAAATTATAGGTGGTGGCTTACCAATTGGTCTAGTATCTTTAACAAATGAAATTGCTGATAGGAGCTTTGGAGACAAGAGTAAATTTGTTCCTACTGGAGGAACTTTTTCTGCAAATCCTTTAGTTGCAACTGCTGGCTTATCTGTGCTGAATATTTTAGGTACCAAAGATTATAATTATATAAATCAACTTGGAGAGCTACTGAGAAGTTTGGTGAATTCATATTATAAAAAACATGGGATTCCTCTTTCAGTTATAGGCACCAACTCAATAAGTAGGATAGTTTTTACTAATCAAAAATTTAAGAATCGAATGGAAAGAGACTATTTAGAACAAGGAACTCAAAATAAACAAATTGAATTCCGAAAAAAAATGCTTGATAAAAATATTTTGTGGCCAAATAATGGAATATTATTTACTGGATTTTGTAATACCAAAAATCAGATTGAAAAATTAGCAACCAAAATTAATGAAACTTCACATGAAGTCTTTAATGAACTAATATAATAGAAATTAATTTTGGTAAGTGCTCAAATTTTAATTTTTTTGGGCTATAACAAGAATATTTCCAGCTTTTTTATGTTTTTTGAGAATGCTTTCAAAATCAGCTCTAAACTTGTTATTTGATAATAACGATAATAGATAACTCTCTTGCCTAACGTTAGATTTTTTTTCTTTACTCTTTAGTTTTAATACATAGTCAATATCTAATGACGGGTTTAAAGTGAAATGGTTTTTAAGAGAAAATCCATTATTTTTTAGTAAAGTGGAGATACTTTTAATATTTAACAAATTGACATGTCCAGGCGGTAATAATTGAACATGTTCTGTGTTTGCTATCATCCACTCGAAACTATCCGTATTAGGAGTTGAAAAGAAGAATAAACCATCCTTTTTAAGCATTTGTTTTACGGAATCAAATAAAAGATTTTGATCAACTATATGCTCAACCGTATCCCACATAGTGATAATGTCATAATTTGGTTTTTTTTCAATATTAATAAAATCTGAATTAATAACTTCTACCTTTGGATATCGGTTTTTCAATTTATCGCAGGAGTCCTTATCTATGTCACAACAAGTCAAACGAAAATTATGTTCAACTCGGTTTAAAGCCTCTAAAAAAACACCTATAGAAGATCCAATATCTAAAATTTTACCAGATTCACGATATTTTTTTATTATTTCTATCCTTGGGTAAAAAATATTTAAACGATTTTCAAAACTTTTTATAAAAAAATCATTCTCAAACTTTTTCATTTCTGAGTTATAATAATAATAAATTTGTTTTTTTGAGGGGTAAGGGTTACAGAAAATCAAACCACAGCTTTGACATTTGTCCATTTTAAACTCAAATTTCTTAACAAAAAAAATCAAGTTTGAGTTTTTGCAGATAGGACATTTCGTTAATCTTTTATTTTTATTTTTTATATTTTTTACATCTTTATTTACTAATTGCATCATTCTATCTAAATTAAGCTGCTTCTCATTGGTGTGAATCTCATCAAAACGAATAGTTTTGCTAAATTTAGATTTAATTTGTTTCAATTTATTATTATTAGTATCAGTCAATTTTTTTAACATTTTATTTTTTTCGTTTTTACAATTTCCTGAAATAATCACTTAATTTTTTTTAGTATAAGGCTTTTGTAATTCTTTTACCTTCTATATAAAGAGCATCAAGTTTTGAAGATAAAGGGAAATTAATCGCTTCTTTAGGTGTTTCAACAATTGGTTCACCAGGTCCATTAAAAGAAGTATTTAAAACCACTGAAATTCCTGCAATTTTCTTTAAATGTGTTAGGATTTTATATAATCCACCAACTTCTTTTGTGACAGTTTGAATTCTAGAAGATCCATCGATATGTGTAATTGCGGGCAATTTATTACTACAAACTTTACCAGTGAATAGCATAAATGGTGACTCATTTGGTAATCTCTCAAAATATGTATTAACATCATCTAATAAAACAGCAATACCAGCATCATGGCCAAAATGTAATCCAAGAATAACCATTTAATAAATTATTTCCTCTGAATTTAGTTCATCATAAATTTTGCAATTAACGTGCAAATTATAAAAAATTAACGAATTAATTTATTAAACCAATAAATTTACCTTAAATTAGTGATTTTGAAATTTTTTGTAATGTTTCCATATATTCCGATGTAATTTTTTCTTTTTCTATATGTTTCCCTTCTTTTACTACCCATCTACCAGCTGAAAATACTGAATTTATATTTTTTTCACTTTCAGAAAAAATTAAATAATTTAATTTTTCGTCATTTTTTAGTGATGAATAATTAAAAGAAGAAAGATCTAAAGCTAAAATATCAGCCCAATAGCCAGTTTTAATTTTTCCAGTTTTTCTTCCTGAAGCTAATTCTCCACCATCTAAAATAGATTCAATCAAATTTCTTCCAATTGTAAAATGATTATTTGGTTTAAGGACTATTCTTTTTTTATTTTTTAATCGTTGTGAATATTCTAAAGTTCTAAGTTCTTCAAATAATGAAATTTTGACATTTGAATCTGTCCCCACTCCAAACTTACCACCTTCTTTAAGCCATTTTTCTCCATTAAATACTCCATCACCAAGATTTGCTTCTGTAATTGGACACAGACCTATTACCGCGCCAGTCTCAGCTAATAATTTAGCTTCTTGATTCAGCATTTGAGTACAATGTATAAGACACCATTTTGGGTTTAACTCTAAATTATCAACTAACCATTCTATTGGTCTTCTATTCCATGCATTTAAAATCTCAGTAACTTCTTTGTTTTGTTCAGCTACATGAATATGAATTGGACAATTAGTATATTTTCTACTCAATTCCAATAAAGATTGTTTTTGTACTGCTCTTAAACTATGTGCTGCTACCCCAATTGTAGTATCTTTTTCTTTTTTGTACAGTGAATGTAATTCATCAACTAATTTAAAAAACTCTTCAAGATTCAACCCAAATCTTTTCTGTCCTGATATAAGTTTTTCACCAAAAACACCCCCTTGCTCATATAGAACAGGTAATAAGGTAAGACCTATTCCTGATTGATAAGAAGCATTTAAAATTCTTTGTGACATTTCAGATAAAGTATTGTAAGGAACTCCTGATAAATCATTATGAATATAATGAAATTCTGTTACTCCAGCATACCCTGCTTCCAACATTTCCATTTGAGCATATGCACAAATTGACTCAAAATATTCAGGATTAATTTGGTTTAGAAATTTGTACATAAAATTACGCCATGACCAGAAATCATTTCTTTTTGTTTCTGATCTTTCACTTAAACCACTCATTGCTCTTTGAAAGCAGTGACTATGTAAATTCATTGGCGAAGGTATTAAAGTGTCAAAAATATTATATGAAGGGCGAACATTTTTTTTAATTTCTTTTATCTTACCCTTCGCATCTATTTCAATAAGTGTGTTATCCGACCACCCATCTGGTAAAAGAACTCTTTTACCCCATATTTTTTTCATTAATCTTACTCTTAAAGTCAATATTTTTTGAAGTCATATATTCAATTCCTTTTTTCAATACTGAAAATTTTTTGTTGGCTTTCACAAATTTCTTTATGCAATTTAAGACTCTCATTGCTGAATATTTCTTTTGGAGCACTATAATGTATGAAATTACCTCTATTATCTATACCACGAACAGGCATCGCATAAGATTTAATTGTATTTTGAACAACATCAGGATTTATATATCTTATAGCCACGCCTATTCTCCTATCATTTGAAAGATTTGGGCCTGATCCGTGTATCATAAGACCATGGTGAATAGACATCTGTCCTGTTTGTAATTCTGCTAATATTCTTTGATCATTGGCTATTGCGACCTGCACCTCCTGCCCTCTTGATAACAAGCTTTTACTAGAGTAAGTATTATTATGCGGAAGAATTTTGTTTTTGTGAGAACCTTTAACGAACTCCATACAACCAGATTCTTTATTTGATGGGCTGAGTGCCAACCAAGCCGTGACCTGAGCAGACGTTTCACCCATTCCCCAATATGTAAGATCTTGATGCATCTCAACTATATTATCTGATTGTTTCTCTTTAATAAAAAATTCAGCAGCCCAAACCAATATGTTTGTACCAATAATTGATTCAACTATATCCAATATCCTATCATCTTTAGCAATATTAGCTACAAGAGGAATAACAGCGTTTGCAGGACCTCTCTTGTAAGCATCAATAGGCTTGGGAAGTTCAATTTTAGAATATTTCTCTTCTATTAATTCTAATTCATTTCTTAATATACTGGCCTCTTCAATTTCCAAAATGTTTATTGGATATAAAAAACCATCTCTTTTGTATTGATCAATCATTTGAGTAGTTAATTTTCCATCGGATAATTGTTTAGTTTCAAATATCATTTTTTGACCTAATTTGATTAATTAACTCATAATTTTTCGAAACACTAAATGGTAAAGAACAAATTATACCTTCTTTAAAATCATTTTTGAATACTTCAACTTTGACTTCACTTACTTTATCTAAGTAACTTTTTAACAAAAGAGCTATACCTGTATTAACTTTTAGAGCAGGATTATAAATACCAGAAGTTATTTCTCCAATTTTGACGCTTTCCGAATAAACAGGCCATGGTATTTTACAAGCGGACTGTGCTTCTCCAGCAAATGCAACTCCACAAACTTTTAGTTTTGAGCCTAGTTTCTTTTCTTTAATTAATTTGTCCTTTCCAATATAATCAATCTCACTGGATAATGAACAATACTTTTCAAATCCACATTCTAATGGAGAATTCACTGAAGTCATGTCGTTTCCGAAAGAAAGTAGTCCTGCTTCTATTCTATCGATGAGGTTTGGAGCGCCTGGACGCAAATTATATTTCTTTCCAAATGAGCAAATAGTATTCCAAAGTTTTTCACCTAAATTTGAATCATTAAGATATATTTCATATCCAAGCTGACTTGAGTATCCTGATTTAGCGATAAGTTGCTTTGTATTATCAAATTCAAAGTAATCAAAATTAAAAAAATTCAATTCTTTTATTTTAGAACCAAAGATATCAACCATTAGATCCTCGGAATATGGGCCTTGAATAGCTAAGGGTGAAACATCGGGTTCTTCTATTTTTACATTCAGTCCTAAACCAGTAGCCAAACCTTTAACCCATAAAAGTATATCAGAATCAGCAATTGAAAGCCAATAGTGATCATCTTTTATTTTAAGTAAAATTGGATCATTAATTATTTTTCCCTCATCATTAATAAGAGGAACATATAAACATTCTCCTACTACTGTTGATCTTAAATCTCTAGGTGTTATTTTTTGAACTAAAAAAGCTGAATCTGGTCCTTTTATTTGGACTTGCCTTTGACAACCTACGTCCCAGATTTGAACATTTTCTCTTAGATGATAAAAATCTTCAATAGTGGTATGCTGAAATGCTTTTGGAAGCAGTGTATGATTTACTACTGTAAAACCTGAAATACCTAATTTTTCAACGCAAGAGGTATAAGGTGTTCTCCTAATTCTACGTGACATTTGTAAATTAGCACTCAACTATCTATCCTTTATCTAGAAATCCAACATGACATTCCATATGGAGAAATAATCAAAGGTATATGATAAGTAGCATCATTTTGGTGAAAAAAAACTCTCATTGAGAAGAAAGAAATACTTATGTTTTTTTTTGGGTTTTCAATTTCATAAAAATCTTCTGGTATAAAAACTTGCAACTCATATTCACAATTTTCTTCTTTTTTTAATTTGAAATCAACTTTCAAGCGACCAGCATGATCTGTCTTTTCATTAAAAATGATTTCATTTTTTTCAAAGTCATTTATTTTTAGAAGTTTTATGAAAATACCTGAGAAATGGGTTCCATCAACTGAATTTAAAATATGTGTACTAAAAATTGCCATAAATTACTCTATAGATGATTTATCTCTTTTATCTGATGTAGCCGCAACAATTGGACTTATTTGACCTCTTGTTTTTACGTTTATACAAGCAGTTTTCTTACTTTCAATTGCACGTTTGATTGCTGATTTTATATTCTTTTTATCTGTTACTAATTCTCCATATCCACCAAGCCCAATGAACATTTCATGAAAAGGAATATCTCGAAAATCAGTGGCAAAATGCGATCCACTATCAAACATTCTTTCCTGTTGTTGAGAAATACAATCAAGACCACCATTGTTATCGATAATAACGATAATTGGTAGGTTTTCTTGAAAAGCTACTTCAATGGAAAGACCTCCAGAAAGAAAGGCTCCATCTCCACTTATTAATACTACTGTGTCATTAGGGTTTATCCTTTTTAAAGAAATTGCAAAAGATACCCCGAGTCCTAACAAACTGAATGAACCTGGATGCATTATTTTAGATAAAATTTTTCCATTTTGGGCAACTAAATTTGCCGCGATTTCAGACCAGAAATGAGTATTACCTCCATCAAATACTAAATGATCTCCATTATCCATTGTTTCCATGACATCTATGGCTAGCTGGAGTGGATGAATAATGCCTTTATTCCAGGAAGGAGTTGAAGTTTTTGCTTGCAAATCAGATAAAGTTTCCTTCACCCAATTACATCTAAGTTCATAATTTTTTTCAAACCAATTACTTTCAAAATCATTATTATAAATTTTCTTATTTTTTAGAGTTTCCTTAAAAAAAGCTCCTGGATCACAGAGCAAAAGAAAATCTGCAGATCTATTTAGTTGTATTTCTTCATCTGATCCATTAATACAAACAAGTTTCAAATCTTTAGGAAAAAGAGGTGGATTACCAAAATTCATTTGGTTATCTAGCCTAGCACCTACCATAATTATACAATCACAATTATTAAATGCCCACTTTGATGGTTGATATTGATGGATATCTGCCAGACCCATCATTTCTTTTGTTTCTTCACCTAAGACTTTTTGATGATATGGAACATTGAAGATAGGAATATTTAATTCACTAGCAAAACTAGCTAAATCATCCTCTGATTTTGACCACCACACCCCATGCCCAGCAATAATGATGGGTCTCTTGGATTTTGAAATAGTGTCAATAATATACTCTAAAGATGATGGCTCAGGCCAAACTTTTGGACTATAATTAAGATGATTCACAAAAGGTCTTTCATCATCACCAGCGTTCTCTGGGAATGAAGAAAACATTATGTCTACTGGTATACTCAAATGTACAGGGCCAGGATACCCTGAAACAGCAATTCTATATGCCCTGTCAACAAATTCTTTAATTCTGGTTCCATCTGTAACAGAAAAGCTGTACTTTGTTATTGGATCTGCCATTGAAACATCGTCAATTTCTTTAAAACCACCAGATCCCTTTCTTTTTAGAGTAGAAGAACCTGTTATAAAGATTATCGGTGATCTTTCACCCCAAGCCTCCATCATTGCTGGTATTGCATTTGCAAATCCTTCTGGACCAACTAAACAAACTGATGGTTCACGTGTAATCCGAGTATGTCCATCTGCTAGATGACCTGCTATTTGTTCGTGTGGACAATTGATTACTGGTATTTGACAATCCTTAAATCCTTCAAGAGCTGGATTACAAAACCCACCCGCCAGGGTAAAAACATTTTTTATATTTTTATCTAGGAGGGCTTTAGCCAATAAATATCCACCACGAACCATTTAATTATCCCTATAACTATAAGTATCATTTCCAAAAATTACGTCTTTTGTTAGACTATCAATAGATGTCTTACCCAATTGAGCAAGTGTAGAGTCTATCTGCTTTCCCAGTAATTTAATTAAATGAATTATATATTCTTTTTTACCTAAAGCACTAGCAAAAAGAAATGGTCGACCTAAAAATACAAAATCCGCTCCATACGAATAAGCTTTAACTATATCTTCACCAGTTCTAATACCACTATCAAATAATATTTGACAGTTATTTCCCATTTCACCTCTTATTATTTTAAGTAAATCAAGCGTTGCAGGAGCACTTTCTAACTGTCTTCCCCCGTGATTAGAAATATAAATACCCGTACAACCGCAATTTATACTATGATATGCGTCTTCCAAAGATGTAATACCTTTTACATAAAGATTTCCAGGCCAGTGATCTCTTAACATTTTCAAAAACTCTAAATCAGGTATTAATCTACTACCAGAATTTCTTTCAAAAAACTTTTTCCCGTCAGTAGATAATCCTAAGTTATGTGCAAATTCTGGTTTACCATAAAAAAGATATGGAATTGCCCAAGAAGGATGTAATGCACAATCGATTATTTGCTTTAATCCGAATGTAAACGGTGCTGTGAATCCGTCTCTAAGCTCTCTTGGACGAAACCCAGGCGCTGGAACATCAACTGAAATAATAAGGTTTTCAACACCTGCTTTCTCTACTCTCTTTACTAATTTAAGTGTATTTTCAATACTACTCCCCATGTAAAGTTGGAACCAAACATTTTTAGATGCTATTTTATAAATTTCTTCAACTGAACTAGAAGCAGCAGTTGAAACACATAAAGGAATATTTTGTTTATTTGCACTTTGAGCCAACATTATGTCTGCTTTAGGGTTTGATACATTACATAAACCCATTGGTGCTATTCCAAAAGGATAATTGAATTCTTGATTATTTATTTTTTTTGACTGATTTCTATTTTTTACATTTAAAAGAGTTTTAGGTTGAAGTAATAGTTTTTTAAATGATAATGAATTTCTTTTAATTGCAAGTCCATCGCCAGCACCACCATCAATATAACCAAAAACCATTTTTGGTAATTTTTTCTTAGCAAAAAAGCGAAAATCCTCTAAAGTCTGAAGGTTATTAAGATTCAAAATAAAGCTCTACTTTTAAAACAAATCATTATTTCATTTAAGATATATTATCTCTCAAATTACTCAATAAATATTATATACTTATAAATACAAAATATTAATTTAATAAATCACTAGCAGTGAGAAACGTATTTGTTTTATTTTCAGTAGCCTTTTTTGCTAAATTAGTGTGAAGCCAAACACCCGATCTTGCTGGCGTTTTAGAACCAGCTGACCATATTCCAGCTATTAATCCAGCTAATATATCGCCAGATCCTGCAGTTCCCAAATCGGGCATGTTAAAGTTATTTATCCATAACTTATTTGTTTCATATATTAATGTACCTGCTCCCTTTAAAACCCAATCACCCCCATACTTCTTTTTGACAAATTCAATTGTTTCGAACCTGTCTAACTTTTTTTGTTCAACAAGATCTCTTGCTTCTCCTTGATGTGGCGTTCCTACAAATCGGTAACTACGTTTCTTGTTAGACTTAGCAAGCCAACGTAAACCACCAGCATCCATAACTAAAGGAATTTCAAAATCCCATATAGTCTCAATAATTTCTTCAAATCCAGTAGATAAACCTGGACCCAATACACAGACTTTAGACATCATTAAGTATTTTGATATTTCTTTTATCTCTGGCTTAACTGTTATTAGTTCTGGGGGATAATTAAGCTTTTCTGTATCAGTAACCCAGAACACTTTACCAGCACCTGACCTCAGAGCAGACATACCAGATAATATACCTGCCCCTTCCATACCTTTCATTCCTCCAAATACTAATACGCTACCTTTGTCACCTTTGTGTGATGATGGTTTTAAAATATTAAAATGACAATCTGATTCCTCTAATAAAGTTGCATCTGGTAAAACTTTAGGTTGGGTAATTCCAATATTTTTAAATATAATATCACCTGTATGATCAACTGCTTCCCCGGTTAAAAGCCCCTTTTTCATAGCTAAAAATGTAATTGTAGTTGTAGCATTGACAGCAGGAAAATAAGCTTCACCCGTTGTGCCATTAACTCCACTAGGTACATCTAGGGAAATTATTTCTTTACCTTTATTTTTGGCTTTAATTAAATCTTTAATAATAGAGTTATAAGGTGGTTTTGGTGATTTTTGTATACCAGCACCAAGTAATGCATCCACGTAAATATCAGCCTCTTTCAATGGTTTAGAGTACTTTTTTACCTTAACTCCTAATTTTAAACATAGCTTTAAAGCTGATTTTGCTTCTTTTTTTGTTGGTTCTTCAACTTTATATATTTCAACTATCCTACCTGCCATAAAAAGCAGTGCACCCAAACCAAAGCCATCTCCACCATTATTACCTTTACCACAAAGTATAATTACTTTTCGTGCAGTATTTAAATTTATATGTTCATATGCAGCAAAAGCTGCTTTCATCACAAGTGAAAAACCTTTACTGCCATTATCATATAAATGCTTTTCTATTTCATAAACTGACTTAGTAGAGAATAAGCTTTTGTATTTATCCCCCATTAATATATCCTTCTATATATAATAACTATTGAGTAGCGTCTTTCAGGAAATAAATTAAGTCAAGCCTATCACTATCTTTTTTTATTTTTTGAATAGGCATTTTTGTTCCTGGCGTAACTATTTCAGGACCCTCTTTAAAGAGCCTGCTAATTGTATCTTCATTCCAAATTATGTCAGAATCAATTAAGGCCTTTGAGTAAGAATAACCTTTTAAAGATCCTGCTGTTCTACCAAAAACACCATGCAAGGGTGGTCCAGCCCTTCTTCCTATATCTTTACTATCAAGTGTATGACAAATGCTACATTTTCTTGCAAATTGCAAAGCACCATTACTTAAAGCATCTGTCTGATGGAATCGACGATCATTTATTTTAGGTAGGAAATAATTAGAATGAAAAGAATTTAATTTCCATTCTGTTAATGTATCATCAAGACCACCAACTATTACAGTTTCATTAATATGATTATAGACAACATCCCATACAGGCCCGTCAACAGCAAGAAAATCTTTTTCTACCTCCATTGTTTTTAAATTTAAAAGTAAAACCCTTCCTCTCATATTTCCAAATACAGCCATTTCATATTTGGGATAATAATTAAGCGCTGATACTGGTGAACCTTCTTCCCAAAGTTTAAATAATTCTTTTCCTTCCTCAAATTGCTGTACTCTCATAAGACCATCAATAGTACCATAAAGAATTAGACCGTTTTTTTCATCTATTTTGAGTACATTAACTCCCCAACCGTTATCTATAAGTGTTCGAATTTCAAATCCTTCTATAATATTCCATAACCGTATAGTTCCATCATATCCGGCGGAATAAAGATGTTTGCCATCAGAAGAAAAATTAACTGCATTAACCGGTCCGTCGTGACCAACTATAGAATTAATTAATTTACCATTTGCTGTATCCCAAATTTTTATAGAATGGTCCCAACCTGCACTAGCTAATTTTCTTTCATCTTTAGAAAAGTCAATATCAACAACTTTAGCTGTATGGCTAGACAAAATGATTGGTGAATTAATTTTATTTTTAAGTTCTTCTGTATTCCAAACAAGTATTTGTGCATCATCTCCACCAGTAGCTAATAATTTTCCTGAACCTGAAAATTTGGCTACATTTACAGCTGCATCGTGACCAATTAATTGTTGTACTTCTTTAATTTCATCAAACTCCCACAATAGAACAGAATAATCAAAACTAGTTGAAGCTAACAAATTTTTTTCAACAGATGTAGCTAAACCCATAACTGGTCCTCCATGACCCTCATATTTCAGAGGTTTAGAGAGAACATAACTCATAAAAGTAAATAAAAAAAATACGACTAAGATAAGACACAAAAAGATCTTAAAAAGAGTTTTTTTATAAATTAAGAGTTCTTCAAAAAGCAGTACATGCATTTAATACTAATTAGTCTAATCTTACTGAACTAGAAGATGTCATTTCCAAAGTTGAGTATCCAGAAGTTTTTAAAAATTCTGCTGCTCCAAAAGAAATAGCAAACATAACAACTATTGCAATTATAAATGGTTTCATCTTAATTAACCTCTACTTTATTCAGCTGGAGTAATTGTTTTTTTTGATACTCTGGAATCTTGACTAGAAACTTCTTCTTCCCAAATATCATGATGTTGTTTAGCCCAATTAACATCCACTTGGCCAGAACCCATAGCATCATAAGCACCAACCATACCAACTGAACCAATATATATATGTGCTATTATGATTGCCATCATTATAAAAGCTACAATACTATGCCAAATTTGAGAAAGTTGCATCTCTTCGTGAGGCAATAAATTTGTGGGTAAAGGATCCATTCCTAAAAATCCTGTAATACCTAAAGCATTTAATTTAGCGAATGTTGCTGCAAACATTGGGAATTCAAATGGGAAAAGCAAAGAGAGACCTGATAAAGAAACAGATGTTCCCAAAATAATTACAACCCAAAAAATTATTTTTTGGCCAGCATTAAACTTTTTTGCAGATGGGTGAGAATGCGCTGAAAAAATACCACCACCTTTTAAAATCCATTTAATGTCCAGTTTAGTAGGAATATTATGTACAACCCAAAATACAAAAATTAAAACTAAACTTAACATAAATGCCCATGAAACATTATTATGTATCCACTTTGAACCAATCGCAAATATAGAAAAAGTTTCATGTCCAATTACAGGAATTAGAAATGTTCTACCAAATAGTGTCAAAATACCAGTTAGACCAAGGAGAATGAAAGATGATGCTAATAACCAATGTGCAAATCTTTCAACAGGTTTAAATCGTTCTATTGTTATCCCAGATAACCCTTCCTCTACAGGTATTCTTCCTCTTATCAAATAAAAAAAGGATAATAAAGCAATAATGCCTAATAATGCTATTCCACCATACTTTTGTAATGGGCCTTCTCTCATCATTAACCAACTCATTCCGGAATCTTGAACTAGTATTTCAGAAGCTGCAGTCTTACTCGAAACATTAATGTCAGCTTCATTATATCTCAACTGCCTAAATATTTCAGCATCAGAAGTTAGACCTAGTGTTCCTAGAGGAATTATTGTACTTGAAGTACCATCCGTAACTCCCAAAGCATTTTTTCTAAACTCATAATCTACATTTTCACCTTTTTGACGTGCTAAAATATCCTCAAGTGTTTGAGCACCACCAGTAGCAGCTCTTGTATTTGTATTGGTTTGATTAGTTTCTGAAAAACCGAAGGTAGATAATGATAAAAAAACAATTATCAAAGAAAAAATTTTAGACATAGCATACCCATCATATATAACACTTTATAATTGTAATTTATAATACAACAAAAACAAATGGAGGAAAAATAAATTTTTCCTCCATTTTTTAATTTTTAATTATATTATGTACCTTTTTGATCGTACGCAGTTCCCCAGCCCCAAGCTCCAGAGCCAAATCCCCTTGCAACAACTCTTTCTCTATATACTGCAGACACATCATCAGCGTCGCCAGCTAATAATGCTTTAGTTGCACACATCTCTGCACAAACAGGTAATTTACCTTCAGAAACTCTATTACGACCATATTTTTGAAATTCCATTTCAGAATCATCATCTTCAGGTCCACCAGCACAGAAAGTACACTTATCCATTTTCCCTCGTGAACCAAAATTACCAGCCTGAGGAAATTGAGGTGCTCCAAAAGGACAAGCATAAAAACAATATCCACATCCAATACAAAGATCCTTGGAGTGAAGCACAATTCCATCTTCTGTTTGGTAAAAACAATCAACAGGGCAAACTGCCATGCATGGTGCATCTGAACAATGCATACATGCTACTGAAATTGATCTTTCTCCTGGAGAGCCATCATTGATCGTAACAACTCTTCTTCTATTGATACCCCAGGGTACTTCATTTTCATTTTTACACGCTGTTACACAGGCATTACATTCTATACAACGCTCAGCATCACATAAAAATCTCGCTCTTGCATTTCCACCTAATGACATTGTTTAATCCTCCTTCTAAGCCGGCATTATTTTACATAAGGTTGCCTTGGTTTCCTGCATTTGAGTAACCGAGTCATAACCATATGTTTGTGCAGTATTACTGGATTCACCAAGAACTATTGGATCAGCCCCCTTTGGATATTTAGATCTGAGATCTTTACCTTGAAAGTGCCCACCAAAGTGGAAAGGCATAAATGCTACACCTGTACCTACTCTATTAGTAATCATTGCTTTTACTAATACTTTTGCACCTTCAGCACCTTCAACCCAGACATCAGTTCCATCTCTTATTCCAAGATCATTAGCATCTCTTGGATTTATCTCAACAAACATGTCTTGTTGCAATTCTGCCAACCATGGATTAGATCTTGTTTCATCACCACCGCCTTCGTACTCAACTAGTCTTCCTGATGTTAAGATCATTGGATAATCCTTTGAAAAGTCTTTTTTCTGTATAGATTCATACATTGTGGGCAATCGCCAAAAGACCTTATCAGCATAAGTTGGATAATCAGCTACCAAATCTCTTCTGGATGTATAAAGCGGTTCTCTATGAAGCGGAATTGGATCTGGGAATGTCCAAACAACTGCTCTAGCCTTTGCATTTCCAAAAGGTGCACATTCATGTTTGATTGCCACTCTTTGAATACCACCGGATAGGTCTGTCTTCCAGTTTGTTTTAGGTCCAGCAACTGCATCTATAGCTTTGCGCTCTTGTGCTGTTAAGTCTTTATCCCAACCAAGATCCATTAACATCTGCATTGTAAACTCTGGATAACCATCTTTTATCTCAGATCCTACAGAATAAACACCTTCCGCAAGTAGATTGTCACCATCACGCTCTACCCCAAATCTAGCCCTAAAAGTAAGACCACCTTTTGATACTGGTTTACTCATGTCATACAAGTTTGGTGTGCCAGGATGTTTCATTTCAGGATTTCCCCAACTTGGCCAAGGCATTCCATAAAAATCTCCATCAGCAGGTCCACCTACTGCTTGCAGTGTAGTACGATCAAATGTGTGCTGGTTTGCCATGTGAAGTTTTAGTCTTTCAGGAGATTGTCCTGTATAACCAATAGTCCACATACCTCTATTAATTTCCCCAGTAATATCCTCAATTACAGGCTCATCACCATTGAAACCTATATTTCTAAACATACGATCAGCAAAGCCAAATTTCTTAGCTAATAATGCCATAATAATATGATCAGGCTTACTTTCAAACATAGGCTCCATTACTTTTTCACGCCATTGAATAGACCTATTTGAGGCTGTTATTGAACCGTAAGTTTCAAATTGTGTAGTTGATGGTAGCAAGTAAGCTCCATCTTTTCTATCGTGCAATACAGCTGAAACCGTTGGAAACGGATCAACAACAACCAAAAGATCTAATTTTTCCATAGCATCTTTCATCTCAACTAACCTTGTTTGAGAATTAGGGGCATGTCCCCAAAATACCATGGCTCTTGTGTTGTCAGGCTGTACTAAGTTTTCCTTAGCCTCTAGCACACCATCTATCCATCGACTGACCGGAATTCCTTTTTCATTCATCATCAATCGATCTTTACCATCTTTTTTCTTCATTTTGCCAAACCGACCTTTTAGCCAGTCTAGGTCTTCTTCCCATACTCTAGCCCAATGAGCCCAAGATCCAGGCTTTAAACCATAATATCCTGGTAGTGTATTAGCTAAAACACCTAGGTCAGTAGCACCTTGAACATTGTCATGACCTCTGAAAATGTTGGTTCCACCACCAGTTGCACCCATGTTACCTAAAGCTAACTGAAAAACACAATAAGCTCTTGTATTGTTGTTACCATTAGTATGCTGAGTTCCACCCATACACCAAATGAAAGTACCTGGACGATTATTTGCCATAGTCCTAGCTACTCTTTCAAGTTGGGATCCTGGAACTCCTGTTACTCTTTCAGTTTCCTGAGGATTCCATTTAGCAACTTCGGCTTTTATTTGATCCATCCCCCATACTCTGGTTCTTATAAATTCCTTGTCTTCCCAACCATTTTCAAAAATATGCCATAAAATACCCCAAATTAAAGCAACGTCTGATCCTGGCCTAAA
Organism: uncultured Alphaproteobacteria bacterium; assembly: GCA_902570265.1. Classification (GTDB taxonomy): domain Bacteria; phylum Pseudomonadota; class Alphaproteobacteria; order Rhodobacterales; family Rhodobacteraceae; genus CACIIZ01. Next base: position 18,121 of record CACFXF010000008.1, read on the forward strand.
TCTTACATATTCATCAGCATGTGCAGCTGTTCTTGTAAATCTAGGATCGCAAACAATTAAAGGAGCATTATTTTGTTCTTTTGCCTTAAGTATATGTAACAATGATACAGGATGAGCTTCAGCAGGATTTCCTCCTATTAAAAATATAGCCTTAGATTTATGAATATCATTGTAGGAATTGGTCATAGCCCCATAACCCCAAGTGTTTGCCACACCAGCAACTGTAGTTGAGTGACAAATTCTTGCCTGATGATCAACATTATTAGTTCCCCAATAAGCTGCAAATTTCCTGTACAAATATGATTGTTCATTATTTGTCTTAGCAGATCCTAACCAATATACACTATCTGGTCCGCTTTCTTCGCGAATTTGAAGCATTTTATCGCCAATTTCGTCAATTGCTGTATCCCAAGAAACTTTAGTCCACTCACCGTTTACGAGCTTCATTGGGTATTTAAGTCTTCTTTCCCCATGAGCATTTTCTCTAACAGCAGCACCTTTTGCGCAGTGTGCACCTAGATTGAATGGACTATCCCAACCAGGTTCTTGACCAACCCATACTCCATTTCTTACCTCAGCTAATACTGTACATCCTACGGAACAATGTGTACATACACTCTTCATAACTGACATATTTGCATCTACTGCTGAAGCATCCGCTGGTGTTACTGTACCACCAGCAAAAGAAAAAGCGGCTAAACCGCCTACAGCAATTCCAGATCCTTTAAGAAATCCTCGTCGATTAACTTTCTTAGATTTCACATGTCCAAATAAAGAAGATTTCTGAGAGCCTCTCGCTATCTCTTTTGTCTTTCTCTTTAACATCATTCCACTCCAAATTTATTTAATTTAAATATTTAATATGTTTGCTAATTCTTACGAATTAAAATTTTGCTAATTCAAGATATTTTTTATAATAAGCTCCTTTTTGAAGGCCTGATTTTTTCTTAGTTTCGTCTGCTACAGCATTATTTCCAACTAATGACACAGCAGCAGCTGCAGGCGCCCCTACCGCTGACATTTTTAAAAAATCTCTTCTACTAGTTGACTTATCTTTTTTACTCATTTTTTTTCTCCTCAATAATTTCGTACAAAAATTAAAACTTAAAAGCTTCAGTTTCTATTTCAATAAATGCTTTTCCTAAAGCACCTACAGGTGCATAAAAAACAGAATATTCTGCAGCAATTAAATCATCAAAAAAATGCTTAGCCCAAGGTCCTAAATGGGTTGCAAAAAAATCACTCTGCTGTCTTAGTGAAAGAGAAGTATAAAACTGATTTGTAATTATACCACTCATCATTTCACATAATGATGCAATATGATCTTCTGGATCTGAAGTTTCTAATGACCTAGAAATGCCTATTCTTTTCATATCGTCACGTAGATTGGCCAAAGGCTTTTCATTTAAAAAACCTGTCATGTAAAAACTGGCATAAGGAAGTAATTCCCCTCTTCCTACTCCAATGAATAAGTTATGATACTCTCTTTCAATAGTTTTTATATCCAACTTTTGGGTAAGTACAGTTAAAGTCTTGATTGCTTCACCAATTTTATTTTCACCACCTGATAAAGAACCTACTTTTTCAAGCAAATTAATAGTAGGTGGACTGTAAAGTAAAGAAGAGAGTAAAGCATACATAGAGGAACGATGCTGATCTTCAGGATCAACAATCCCCCTATTGGTAGCTTCCGTAGCTGGCATATTAGCGTGCTGCGTAATCATTAGTTAAATATAAACATTAACTTTAGGTAAACTGCAAGAAAAAATTTGCAAAAATTTAAAAATACAATAAAAAAAAAGAAAAAAAAATTTTTTGCAAAAAATTCCAAATTAAAAAAAAAAAGCTTTCACAAATAACACAATAAAATCAGTAACTTAAATTTTATTTTTTTTTCAAATCCAGAGTGTTTTAGTTGGGATTTATCCTTACTGTTTTGGTAAGGATTAGTATATATTTATACAGTTTAGACCTTAAATATCATCTTTTTTGGCTTGATTCGTAAATTAACATTTACCTCGGAAGGATCATCACTAGCCAGATTATTATCTAAATTATCATTATTCTCATTTTTATCCGAAACATCTTTATCATTATCTTCATCATTTTCTATTTGCGAATTATTTAAATGTTCAGAAGAATTTTCAAAATTATGGTCTTCATTTATTTCATCTTTATTAACATTTGTTTTTTGACTACTTGTGAGTTCTTTATTTTTTTCATTAAGCCTAACTGAAGATGACTTTAAAGTATCATCTTGTTCCAAAATATCTGATTCAGAGATATCAGAGTCCTTTTTAAATTGACCTTTAAATCCTTTACCAACCACATAGTTTGTAGCAAATTCCTCTAACGCAGATGTAGCTAAAGTAAAATCTTCATCATATTCATTCATTCCATCTAGATTCGCAAATATTGGATTTGTTAACCAAAGTTTTCTTAATGCTCTCTTTTTTAAATGTTCAGGTACATTTTTTTTCAAAAATTCTTTAAAATTATCACCAGTTTTCATTGTTTCAGGCTCAGGAAGATTGAGTTTCTTTAAAATTTCTTTATCTGATAAACCAGCAAATTCATTACTCTCTTCTTTAGTGTTTTCTTGATTAAATAATTCTTTAGGAACATCTGACTCTTTATCCTTAAACTCCTTATCATTATAACTAAAAACAGCCTTATCACTATTTTCTTCACTGGAAATTTTTCGCTTCGACCAGCGATGAAAAAAACTATCTTTTTCTTTATTTTTCGAGATAGCTAATTATCCTTTCTTGATTTTAAAATAGATGGGGATGAAAACACATCAGCAATTTTTTCAACTCTAATATCCCCCTTTCCAACTTCCGTATTATCTAATTTTACTTTATCCCTTTTTCTTTTTATAAAAGGTTTTTCATCAAAATGATCTTCTGAAAATTTTTCAACTAATGCCTGTAATGTTGGTGGCATTGCTACTGGCTCTACTAAATATTCACCAGAATCTGAATAATCTTGAGCTTCATATGCTGAAGCTGTGACTTTATGAAGACTATACTCTTTATCTTCATCCTCTAGTTCATCTCGCTCCATTATCACAAATGCAGAAGCTGGCTCCATTGCTAATGATACTTTATAAGATTCTACTTCTGCTCTGTGTAACTCTAGTGTCTTTGAACCTGCATGATATTCAAATATACCAGCTTCTTCCCTAATCAATTTCCAATCTTGATCTATAGAGCCAGGTAATAATCCTACAGGCTTCCACGACCACTTCAACCAAGGACTTTTATTCGGTGTCTTCCTAACAATGACCCCAACAGGTATTTCTTTTTGTTTTTCCATAATTAATAAAAAATTTAGTAATTATTTTAAATTATTGATATTTTATTTTTAAAAATGTAAACCCTATAATCTATAAGATATAATTTTTAAAAAAGAAAATAACAAGAGTGTTCCCAGCATGAACAGCCAGAATAGAACTCTCCTTTTATGTCGTTGCGGCGATAGTATGGAAGTTGATCCAAAATCTGCCAAAGAATCATTAAATGCTTCTTCAGTTATCGAAACAGATTTTCTTTGTACACAAAATTTATCGGTAGCCGAAAAAGAATTGTTATCAGACAACCAAGTTATTATTGCTTGTGAGCAGCAAGCAGCACTTTTTAAAGAGATGTGTAATGAGATTGAATTCGAAAAAAAAATTACAACTGATCTAATCAATATTGACATTAGGGATCGTGCTGGTTGGACAGAAGATAAAAATGCATTTGCTAAACAAGCAGCACTACTTTCAGAAATAGACTTGGAAACTCCAGAAACACCCATAAAAGAAATAGTGTCTGAAGGTGTGTGTTTAATACTTGGCAAGAATGATTTAGCACTAGATTTGGCACTTAAGCTAAGTAATGAATTAGCAGTAACTGTATTATTGGAACAAGAGTTAGAAAATATAATTCCAAGAAGTGAATATAATGTCTGCAAAGGGGTATTAAAAAATGTTTCAGGCTATTTAGGTAATTTCAAAATTGTAGTAAACAACTATTCTGAGTTAAATCCTCATGGAAGAGGATCTACTTCTTTTGGATTGCAAAAAAAAGAAGTTAATTCTGAATGTGACATAATTATAGATTTGAGAGGTTCCAATTCATTATTTCAAAATGAAAAAAAGAAAGATGGTTATTTTAGAATAGATCCAAATGATAAAATTGGTTTAGAAGAAGTTTTTAAGGAGTCTATTAATCTTAAAGGTGAATTTGAAAAACCTGTTTATATAAATTTTGATAAAACCAAATGTGCCCATAGCAGAGCTTCAAGAAAAGGATGCACAAGATGTCTTGATCTTTGCCCTGCCAATGCAATTATATCGAAAGGTGATTATGTATCTATAGATCCGTTTATCTGTGCAGGTTGTGGAAATTGCTCTTCTGTCTGTCCATCAGGTGCAGCAAATTATGATGACCCTCCATTGGACTTTATTCTGGAAAGAATAAAAAACCTTAGTACAACTTTTAAAAAATATGAAAATAAAACTCTACCCCGTTTACTCTTCATAGACGATATATTTGGGAAAGAATTAATTTCTCTCATAGCAAGATATGGAAGAGGTTTACCAGCTGACGTTATACCCATAAATATTCCAAATATCGAGATTCTAAGTCATGCAGAGCTATTAGCTTCATTTGCTTGTGGATTCAGTGAAGTAATAATTCTAAAAAATGACAGAGAATTGTCTGGTTCTTTAAACCTCCAAATAGAAATTTGCAAAAATATTTTAGAAGCATCAGGTGCAAAAAATGGAGATAGGTTGACATTAATTGAAACAATGGATCCTGATTTTTTTGAAAAAAAAATATATGGCCAAATAAGTACAGAATTAATTAGAGAACCAATTTTATTAGTTGGGAACAAAAGAGAAATTACAAGAACAGCTACGAAGGCACTAGTGAATGAAAATGAAGAAGTTATTAAGTTGCCCGATACTTCTCCTTATGGGGAAATAATTGTTGATACTAACAAATGTACACTTTGCTTAGCTTGTATATCATTATGCCCTACCAATGCATTAGAAGATAATGCAGACAAACCTGAGCTAAATTTTACTGAGAACGCATGTATTCAATGTGGAATCTGTGAAAATACCTGTCCCGAGACTGCTATAAAATTGAATCCACAAATAAACCTTAAGAATGAAGCTTTAAGCCAAAAAACTCTACATAGTGAAGAGCCGTTTGAATGTATTTCCTGTAATAGACCCTTTGGTGTGAAATCAACAATTAATAGGATAGTTTCAAAACTAGAGAATAATCATTGGATGTATCAAGATAGCAAAAAGTTAGATTTAGTTAAAATGTGTGATGATTGTAGAGTAAATGCACAATATCATGATGAGAATTCTCCATTTAAGTACGGTGAAAAACCCAAGATTAGAACTACAGACGATTACCAATAAATTATTTACCAGAAGTTTATTGGTTTCCCTAAATCCTTTGGTACTATTTTGGAAACATAGGACAGAATGTCATCAACCTCATCTAATGTAAGTTCTATAGGTGCTATAACTACTGGAGATAAGTTTGAACCTGCATCATAAACTTCTGTAATGGATATTACATTCAAATGTGGACTTACAGTCCAAAATGCTCTGAATCTTTCCTCCCAATCTTCAAAGGATCTCATTGCATGAAATGATGGGGATGAATCTATTCCAGCAAATGCATTATCATCTACCACATGACATCTTTTGCAATGTTTTTGAGAAATTAAAAGACCATTCTTACTATCTCCCTCAAATACAAATTCTTTCTTTTCCTTTTTTTCTAACAGCATAGCTTTAAATATAGGTACCCCATTAAATTGGAATCCTTCTATAGCCGAGATCCCAGAGGGGCTTTTAAGCCAATCAATGAATTTATCAAATTTTTTCAATTTTGCTTCTTCAGTGGTAATTAATTCAATTTTGTAAATAATATCATTCAAATCTGAAAAAATTGAAATTCCATTTGTTTTTACACCAATTGAAGCATCACTATTTTCAAAAAAATTTACAGCTTTTATTTCAATTTGAGTTTTAAATTTAAATCTAGGCAAAATATGTTTGTCAAATTCAACCATTAGTAATTCTTCAGGAAAGTGAAGATGAATTTCTTCACTTGAAAGATTTTTGGTTAGAGTAAAAAAAATTAATAGTGAAAAAAATATGTAAAGTATTTTATTCAAAATCTTGACAAACATTTCCTTCTGCCCCTTATGTAAATAGAATTAATTACTTAGAATTAAAAAAGTTAGGAACTTACATGAATCTAGATCACGAAAAATTTAATATTTCAATGAGAAAATTTTTAAAGAAAGTTGGGGTCACTTCTCAGCAAAAAATTGAGGAAGCAGTAAGAAAAGGTATTGAAAATAATTCGATAAACCCAAATCAAATTAAAGTTAAAGTTAAACTAGAAATTAAAGAATTAGATCTCAGTCATGAAATTGAAGGAGAAATTCATCTTGAGGATGATTCATGAACGAAAATATGATAGATGAAATTAATAATAATTTAAAAAAAATTATTAACCCTCTTTCGCAAAAAGATATTATCTCTGACAAGACTGTTAAGTCCACTGAGATAAAAAATGATAAAATTGTCGTAATTCTAGAAATAGATCCAACTCAACTAAAAACCATGGAGTCTATAAAAACAAAAGTTGAGGAAATTATTAATAACTATGGAAATGGAAAAAATGCTCAGGTTATTATGACTTCTCATGTTTCAGATAAAAATACGCCTTCAAGTACTCCTAGCACACCTCCGAACCTTAAATCACCTGCAAATCAAAAACCTAAAGTTAACACCAAAAGTAATCCTGAAGGTGTTAAAACTATAATTGCTATTGCATCAGGTAAAGGAGGTGTAGGAAAATCAACAGTTGCATCAAATTTAGCTGTTGCCTTAGCATCAAAAGGTAAAAAAGTAGCTTTATTAGATGCTGATGTTTATGGTCCTAGTCAACCAAGAATGCTTGGATTATCAGGCAGACCATCAAGTCCTGATGGAAAAATTATATTACCACTTAGAAATCATGGTGTCACTACTATGTCACTAGGGTTAATGGTACCAGAAAATGAATCTATCGTTTGGCGAGGGCCAATGCTTATGGGTGCACTACAGCAGATGTTAAACCAAGTACAATGGGGGGAACAAGACTATCTGTTTGTAGACTTACCACCTGGAACTGGAGATGTGCAATTAACACTTTGTCAAAAAACAGATATAAGAGGTGCTATAATTGTATCTACTCCACAGGATATAGCTCTTTTAGATGCCCGGAAAGGGATAGATATGTTTAAGAGATTAGATATACCAATAATTGGCCTTATTGAAAACATGTCTTCTTTTGTTTGTTCAGGTTGTGGTATGACACACTACCCTTTTAGCAATGGTTCTTTAAAAGAAGAGGCTAATAAAATTAATACTCAATTACTAGGAGAATTACCCCTAGATTTAGATACACGAGTAGCATCTGATAGCGGAGTACCAATAGTGGTAAGTCATCCTAAGAATCCTACTTCAATAGCATTTTTTGAAGTGGCTGAAAAACTTTGTAATTTTGACATATGATGAAAAAAATAGATAAAAATCAACCAAGTTTTCCTCCTCTATTTAGAGGAAAAGCATTGCCATTAAAAAAAAGTACTTTTCATAATGCAATCGAGGAAGCGAAAAAAAATATTGATCCTGGATTGATCTTGTATAACGAAGACATTGGAGAGTTAAATGCGTCGATAATATTAGCACCCGATATTAAACTCAAACAAGCTTTAGGTATGATACTTGTTAATCAAATGGGAGTAGCAGATAGTTTAGGCTCGTTAGGTCCTCCTGAATTAGCAATTCATTTTAATTGGCCTAATCGAATAAGAGTTAATGGAGCATATTGTGGTTACACCTTTTATCAAGCATCTACAAAGTTTGAAGAAGAAATACCTGAATGGCTAGTTCTAGGAATAAACATCCCATTTTTATGGAGTAAATCCATAGAATCAGGTAATAATCCTGATAAAACAGTATTATCTGAAGAAGGTTGTTCAGATATAACTCCTAATGCATTATTAGAAAGCTGGTCAAGACATACCCTAGTATGGTTGAATCGTTTTTTAGATGAAGGATTATTACCTATTCATAATGCTTGGCGTGAAAAATGTGAAGATGTTGGTAAAAAAATAACTTATCCTAAACAAGGTGAATTTATTGGCCTCGATGAAAATGGTAATATGTTGTTAAAAAATTCTAATAATACACTTATAGAGAAACTTGTTGATTATATGGATAAATAAATGAAATTTGCACGAACAATAACATTAGATGAATCTGATTCTAGAATTTTTGAAACCGTTGCTACTGCTGGAGAGTGGGCAATCTCTGGTACTTTTGAATTCTCTAACTTGAAAGAAGAACAGATAGAAGGAAAACGCAAACAAGCCTTTACAAATGGCTGGATGGGATTAACTAGTTTTGGTAGATCAACATTTGTTGGTGTTACAACTATTCTAGAAGAAGAGTATGAAAATATAATCAAAATTCTTGCTACTAAGTTTATAAAAGATTACGGGGCTCCCAATTTGCAAATAGCTCTTCCAGTAGCAAAAGAAGAAATAGAATTTATGAATTCAATATGCGAAGAGCATCCAGACAATACTCTACTTATGGTTAGTAGAGAATTTACAGCAAAAGGTATACGTGAGAAATTCCGACACATTCAAGCTAATGATGCTGAATTAGAAGCTTTTGCAGTACATGGTTCAACAGAGTGAGATAATGAATATAGCAGATGAAATTGATGCAACTGGATTATTATGTCCTTTACCAGTTCTTAAACTCAGAAAGAGAATAAAGGGTATAAATAAAGGACAAGTAATAAAAATATTTACTGACGATCCTGCTGCAGAACTTGATATTCCTCATTTTTGCAATGAAACTAACAATAAAATTTTAAAAAAAACCCAAGATAAAGGTCAAACTAGGTTCACTTTTTATGTTATGAAGTGTTAATAATTTCCAATTAATTAATAAAGAGCTAATTTTGGTTATAGTTTAATGGAAGTATTTTTAGAAGCTTTTATTACAGCATTTACTTTGATTTTCAATTTGGATGCTGCTTTATTTGAAATAGTAGGATTATCATTAAAAATTAGTGTTACTTCACTTATTATTGCTTCAATTATTGGATTTCCTATTGGTGTTTTTTTAGCTATTACCCGTTTTTCAGGAAGATCCATTTTAATAAGTATTTTTAATTCTTTGATGGGGATGCCCCCAGTTGTAGTTGGTTTAATTGTATATTTGTTAGTTTCAAGATCAGGACCTCTAGGTTGGCTAGAGATTTTATATACTCCATATGCAATGATCCTAGCTCAATTGTTTTTAATTCTCCCAATCATTATTTCACTATCTACTCAAATTTTTGAAGAATTGCACAAAGAATATAAAGATTTTTTTAAAATATTTTCGGTTCCACCTAAAAAATCTGTTATAACCTATATTTCTGACAGTAAAGATTCTTTAATTACTATATTTCTAGCAGGATTTGGAAGAGCAGTATCAGAAGTTGGTGCAGTAATTATCGTTGGAGGAAATATTGATCACGTTACAAGAGTTATGACTACAACTATTGCACTTGAAACATCTAAAGGAGATCTTCCTTTAGCGTTAGCTTTAGGTATTATTTTGCTTTTTATATCATTAATTATAAATGTCATTGCAAATAGGATGAAAATTAAAATAAATAAAGAAATTAATGGTTGAAATGAACGACTTGATCAAAATTAAAAATCTTTTTTTGATTTCAAATAAAGAAAATAGAAATTTAATAGATATTTCAGATCTTCAGTTTGATAATAATTCAATTTCAGTAATTATGGGTCCTAATGGGGCAGGAAAAACTTTATTGTTAAATCTCATACAAGGCCTAATTTTATCTAATACAGGTGATATAGAAATTAATTATAATAGCAAAAATAAAGATGAAAGAAAAATATCTATTATGATGCAAAAACCAAGTTTTTTAAGAAGAACAACTCAACAAAATATAAAATTTATTCTTGAATTAAATAGAGATAAGAGAAATATGTCTTGTTTGGATGTGATGGAAAGGTTTGATCTCATTTCTCAAAAAAATATTTTAGCCAATAAACTTTCAGGAGGTGAAAGACAAAGACTTTCTCTAGCACTTGCAATTAGTACAAATTCAAAAATTTTATTGCTTGATGAACCAACTGCGAATGCCGATCCTTATACAACTTTTAAAATTGAGCAAATAATTAAAGAAGAAGCTGTTGGTGGGAAAAAAATAATCTTAGTTACTCATAATATACCACAAGCAAAAAGACTAGGGCAAGATATTGTTTTCATTCATGAGGGGAAAGTATTAGAACACCAAAAAGCATCTAAATTTTTTAGTCACTCGAAAAATAAAAAAATAAATCAATTTTTAAAAGGTGAAATCATTTTATAATCATTTTTGAAAACTTACATGGAAACTTATTTAAACAAATTAATTTTGATTATAATTTTCATTTTTCCATCATCGATATGGGGAAAAGATGTTTTATTGCAATCAACAACTTCAACTAAAAACTCTGGTTTTTATTCATATATTTTACCTATATTTAAAAATGAAACTGGAATAAATGTAAAAGTAGTAGCCGTAGGAACGGGTCAAGCTATAAGAAACGCCGAAAACTGTGATGCTGATATTTTAATTGTACATGCTAAACGCGATGAAGAAGCTTTTGTTGAAAATGGTCATGGTATAGAACGGCATAATTTGATGTATAATGATTTTGTAATACTTGGGCCCAGTGAAGACCCAGCAGAAATTTCCAACAGCCAATCAGCTGAAGAAGCCCTGAATTCTATTTTTAAGTTTGGATATAGTTTTATATCAAGAGGAGATAATAGCGGTACCCACAAAAAAGAAAAAAACCTATGGGAAAATGCACAGATTGAAATTAGTGCCTATTCTGGAAAATGGTATAAAGAAACAGGTTCTGGTATGGGAACCACACTAAATATAACTGCAGAATTAAATGCTTATACTCTATCTGATAGAGCAACTTGGATTACATTTAAAAATAAAAAAGATTTAAAAATTTTATATGAAGGTGATAAAAATTTGTTCAATCAGTATGGAGCAATATTAGTAAATCCTGAAAAGTGTCCTTATACAAATGTAAAGGAATCAAAAATTTTTTTAAACTGGCTTTTATCAAAAAACGGACAGGAAACTATTCAAAAATATAAAGTTAACGGCATACAGCTTTTCTATCCTAATGCTAACTAATTTTATGACAAAAGAAATTACTTTATTTGTGTATTTTCATACCAATATTGGATGGTAAATCTTTCAATATCTTCCATATAGGAAATATTATTTGGAGGCATAGCTTTACTTACTGCAGATTGTACATAAACTTGTCTAGCGTATCTCTTAATATCCTCCTTATTTTCGACAACAAAACCTTTAGGAGGATGTAAGAAACCATCCCACAGAGGTTCTCTAGCATGACACATAGTACATCTAGCAGAAATGATGTCATGAACTTCATTATTAAGATCTGTAATTTCTAAGTTATAAATTCTTTCTAGATCAATTACATTTTCAGATAGAGATAGACTATTTTTCTTATAAGAAGAAAGACCTATAATCACTGCAAAAATGATAAAAGTGATAATCCAAGTCCAATATAACTTTTTTTTAGTTGCATGATAAGTATTAAAATAATGCCTAATAGATACACCTAATAAAAAAACTAATGGAGCTATAGCCCAATTTAATTCTGATGCAAAAGCTAAAGGGTAATGGCTTGAAAGCATAAAGAAAATTACTGGTAGAGTTAAATAATTATTATGTGTAGACCTCTGTTTGGCTATAATTCCAAATTTTGGATCTGGTTTTCTGCCCGCTTTCAGGTCTGAAACTACTATTTTTTGATTTGGAATAATTATAAAAAACACATTAGCTGTCATTAAAGTTGCTGTGATAGCACCTAAATGTAAAAATGCTGCTCTTCCACTAAAAATAGAGGTATAAAACCATGACAGAAATAATAAAAAGAAAAAAAGTAATAAAAGTAATAAATTACTATTATTTCCAAGAGGTGACTTACATGCAGTATTGTATATAATCCAACCAAATAATATTGAACCCAGTGAAATAAATATAGCCTGAAAATTATTAATATCGGCAATTTCTGTATCGATCAAATAAAGGTCAGCTCCACCATAATAAACAATAGCCAATAGAAAAAATCCTGACAACCAGGTTGAATAACTTTCCCATTTAAACCAAATAAGATCTTGAGGTAAATTTGGAGGAGCTATTGAGTATTTTTGAATGTTATAAAATCCACCACCATGTACTTGCCATTCTTCACCAGTTACACCGTATGGTAAATTGCTATTTTTCTTTAATCCTAAATCTAGAGCTATGAAATAAAATGAAGAACCAATCCATGCAATAGCCGTAATAATATGGACCCAGCGTACTGCAAATTCTAACCATTCTAATAATATAATTTCTATCATTTAGATTAACCTAATTCACAAAATAAAAAATTAACTTCCTAGGTATGTAGAATATCCGAAAGGTGATAATAGTAATGGGATATGATAATTTCTATTTGAAAATATAGTAAATTTTATAGGAATAACATCATATAATAATCCCTGCAAATTTGGAAAATTCTTAATGTTAGATTTTAAATATTCACCAACATGAAAATTTAATTCAAAGTCACCTAAAAAAAATTCCTGGTTATTAAGCAAATTTTGATCTGTTCGACCATCTGAATTTGTTACTAATTCTTTTATAAAATTCTTATCATTATTTTCCATAGAATAAAGAGCTATCCTTATTCCTTCAGCTGGAAATCCAATAGATGTATCAAGAACATGCGTTGTTAATCTACCTGACAATTTTTTTCCCTTTTCAATAAATTTGTTGTAAATAGAATATAGTTGATATTTTACTTAATAAAGCTTTTATTTAATTTGTGAGAAAAAAATGAAATATCCAAGAAATTTATTAGGATATGGGCAAAATACACCAAAAGTCACTTGGCCAAATAGGTCAAAAATTGCTATTCAGTTTGTAATAAATTATGAAGAAGGTGGTGAAAATTGTCTGCTGCATGGTGATCCAAGTTCCGAAGCTTTTCTATCTGAAATAATCGGAGCAGAACAATGGATCGGCAAAAGGCATTTTAATATGGAAAGTATATATGAGTATGGTGCAAGGAGAGGATTTTGGCGTTTACATGATTTCTTTATAAAAGAAAAAATTCCTATTACTGTCTATGGTGTTGCTACTGCTTTGGCAAGATCACCCATTCAAGTATCTGCAATGCTTAAAGCAAATTGGGAAATTGCTTCCCACGGATACAAATGGATTGAGTATAAAAACTTTTCAAAAAAGAAAGAAAGAAATTTCATTCAAAAAGCAATTAAACTTCATACTGCTGCAACGGGATCCAAGCCTAGTGGTTGGTACCTAGGAAGATGTACAGAAAATACTGTATCACTTGTTTCTGAATTAGGTTGTTTTGATTATATATCTGATGCTTATAATGATGATCTTCCCTATTGGATAAAAAGTAAAAAAAATTCTCAACTCATAATTCCTTATACATTGGATGCAAACGATATGAGATTTGCTACTACACAAGGATTTAACTCATGGTCTCAATTTTATGATTATCTAAAAGGTACATTTGATATTTTATATAATGAAGGGAAACAAGGTAATCCAAAGATGATGAGCATAGGATTACACTGTCGTTTGGCCGGAAGACCAGGTAGAATGAAAGCAATTCAAGAATTTGTTAAATATGTTAAAAATCATAAAGATGTCTGGTTTGCTAAAAGAATTGAGATCGCTGATCATTGGAAAAAAAATCATCCATATATACCCAGTAAATTATCTCCATATGAAATGTCGAAAAAAGAATTTATTAAAATTTTTGGTAATGTATTTGAGCATAGTTCATGGGTAGCTGAAAAAACTTACTTAAGAGGCGTAAATCCATCTATGGAAAATTCAGAAGCATTACACAGATTTATGTGCTTAGAATTTCGTCTTTCATCCAATTCTGAAAAATTAAAAGTTTTAAAATCGCACCCAGATTTAGCCTTAGGGAAAGTTAAAAAATTTAATAAATTAACTGTTAGCAGTAAAACTGAACAAAAAAATGCTGGATTAACATCTCTTGCAGAGAAAGAACAAATTGATTTTAATCAATTAAATATTGATTATCAAAAGAAATTTAATCATCCTTTTATTATTGCTGTAAAGGGAAAAACCAGGTCCCAAATTCTTAGACAATTCAAAACTAGACTGAGTAATTCTAAACAAGAAGAATTTAACACTGCATGTAATGAAGTCGAAAAAATTGCAGGCTTTAGAATTCAGGAGATATTTAATTCATGCAAGAATTAAAATTAAATCCATTAAACAAAGATCAATTCGAACCATTTGGGGATATAATTGATAAAAAACAAAATATACCATTCGAAATTAATAATGGTAATTGTTTAAGATACAACGATCTAGCAAAATTATCCTTTAGTGATGGACAAGTAGGTATTAGCCTTTTTGAGTCAAAAAAAATAACACTTCCCTACAGTTTTAATTTTATGGAAAAACATCCCTTGGGTAGTCAGGCATTTATTCCTGTTTTTGGGTGTAGATTTATAGTGATTGTTGCAAACGAGGTTAATGGAGTACCATCAGAACCATTAGCTTTCGTAACAAAAGAAGGTCAAGGGGTAAATTATCATAAGAATATTTGGCACGGAGTTTTGGCTCCAATAGAAAATAATGCTACTTTTACTATCATCGATTGGATAGGCAAAGGAAATAATTTAAAGACCTATACTTTTGATAACTGGTTTCAATTAAATTTGTAGCTATAAAGGTATTTGACGGTTAACATTTTTATACAATAAGTATCTAAATGTTTCATCTCCTGTTGCTATACATGCTTGAGGACAAAAAGCCCTTAATGACATAAAATCTCCTGCCTCAACATCAACCCAATCTCCGTTTAAATAATATCTGCCACGCCCTTGAATAATATAAATCGCGTGTTCCATTACATGAGTTTCTGGAAAAGGAATAGATGACCCTGGCTCAAATGAAACTATATTTAGATGCATGTCATGCCTTAAATCAGTAGGGTTAACAAACCTTTTAGTTTTCCAATTTTTATCATTTGGCATTTCTAAATCATCCACATCGTTTTCATTTATTATAAAAAATTCCGGAGTAGCTAAATTAATTTCTTTTTCAAAAATTTTTCTTACCCAATGAAATTTAGCATTTGATTGCTCTAAATTAGTAATTTCCCATTTTGTTTCTGGTGGAATAAAAACATAACTACCTTCATTTAATTGATATTTAGATCCCTCTAATGTTAATAAAAGACTACCTTCAACTACAAAAATAATAGATTCAACTCTTTGGTCTCGATCTGGGTTTTTGCTTCCCCCATCTTTAGAAATGTCCATTATGTAATAACTAAAAGTTTCAGTATGTCCTGATAGTGGTCTAGCTAATATCCAACCCCTTGTTTTTTCCCATTCAGGGAAATAACTAGCTACAATATCTCTCATACAACCCTTTGGAATAAAAATATAAGCTTCTGTAAATACCGCTCTTTCATCTAAAGAACTTTTAGGTTCAGGCATTCCTCCAAGATTTGAAAAATATACATTTTTTTTCATTCAATAGTCTTTCATCTAAGTTAATTAATTATACTTAACTAATTTTTTTGAGCAATAATTTATGTATGCCAACATCTATCTACGATCCACTATTTTTTTAAGAGATAATGGCTTATCTTTTATTGTCTCTCTAATAGCAATAAAGACTCCAGAAAGTAATATAATAAATATACCAATAATTGATAAAAAATTTAAGAATTCTCCCAATATAATGATCCCCCAGAAAATTGAAAAAACTAATGCCGAATACTCAAAAGGTGCAATAAGACCTGCAAAGCTCAATCTATAAGCTTGACTTATAAGGTACCCTCCAAAAGCATTAAAAACACCAATAAAACAAATGACTAGTAAATCATATTTATTGGGCCAAACCCAACCTTTAAAAAAAAACTCAAATGAAGGATGATTTACAATATCAAAGTTACCATCATGAAAAAAAATCGAAAAAATTCCCATGTAAGTAATAAATGATATTTGAATATAAAATGCCATAGTTGCAGCTTTTTCATTAACGCCCAAATATCTAGTTAAAATTTGAAGAGATGAATAAGCTAATGCAGCAGTTAAGGGGAAAATAATTTCCCACCTAAAAGATACTCCAAAAGGTTTAATGACTAATAAGACTCCCAATAATCCAAAGATTAGCGCAGACCACCTTAAAATACCTACACTTTCTCTTAAAAATACAATTGAAAAAATCGTAATTAAGATAGGAGATATAAAAAAAATGGCTGTCGCTTCAGCAAGTGGTAATACAGCTATTCCTGCAAAAAAAGAGATATTTGCAATAACAACACAAGAACCTCTAAAAAAATGAATTCCTAGGTTTTTAGTTTTTAAAATTCTTATACCTCCCTCTAAAGGTATAAAAATTAGTAAACAAACAGAGAGAGCGACGATTGAGCGGAATAAGGTGAGTTCATATAAGGGATAATCACTACTAAATGCCTTCATCATTACGTCATTCAAAGAAAAGCAAAAACAAGCCAAGATTGCACACAGAATACTAATAAGTGACTTATTTTTTATCAAAATTTTCACCTAATGAAATTAAATTTTACCATTAATTGATTTTAACTTAATAGAACTAAATTAAGATGTTCTAATTTTATTGTTTAAGCAACAAATTTTTTATTCTATCCATTGCATCTTCAATCTTTTCTAAACTATTTGCGTAAGAAAAACGTATATAACCTTCTCCCATTTTTCCAAAGCTCGTTCCAGATATAGCTGCAACACCAGATAGTTCTAAGAAATCATCTTGTGCTTTTTGAGAAGATAAGCCTGTATTTTTAATATTTGGAAAAACGTAAAAAGCTCCACTTGGTACTTTACAAGATACTCCGGGTAACCTATTTAGCGCTGATATTATAAATCTTCTTCTTTTATCAAATTCTAAAAGCATTTCATCTACAACATTTTGTGGACCTTTTAAAGCAGCAATACCAGCATATTGACTAGCGGAATTTACACAAGAATGATTGTTTACGCATAGCCTATTTGCATATTCCAATAATTCAGTAGGCCAAACTGAATATCCAAGCCTCCATCCAGTCATTGCATAAGTTTTTGACCAACCATTAAGTACTATCAATCGTGACCTTATACTTGGAAATTCAAGTAAACTTATATGCTTTTGATTTCCATATAATAATCTACTATATATCTCATCAGAAAGAATTGTAACTTTGGGATAAGATTCTAAACCTTTTACTAATTTCTCTATTTCTTTTTTTGGAATTACGCCACCTGTAGGATTTCCAGGACTATTAATTATAATCAGGCTCGTTTTATCATTTATTTTTTCTAGTACTTCATCTGCTTTAAATGAAAAATTTAGCTCTTCTTTAAGTGTTATAGGTATAGGCTTGGCACCAGTATAATTGATTAATGATTCATAAATAGGAAAGCCAGGATTTGGGTACATTATTTCCGAATTCTTTGCTCCAAACATTAAAATGCTAAAAAACATAGTAGGTTTTCCACCAGGCATTATAATAATATTTTCTGGTGATATTTCTACATTATGTCTATTTAGAAAATCCTCTGAAACTGCCTCCCTAAGTGGTAAAATTCCGTTTGCAGAGGTATAACCATGATGGCCATCTCTTAACGCTTGAACTCCTGCCTCTACTATATGATCTGCAGTTTTAAAGTCTGGTTGTCCTATACCAAGGTTGATAATATCTCTTCCTTTAGAAACCATTGATTGCGCTCTTGCTAAAACTTCAAAAGCGGACTCTGTTCCTAATCTCAATAAATTATTCGAAAATTGCATAGTAAAATTTGTCCATCATAATTTTTCTACAAACTTTTTATAAACAGCCATAATTAAATTTATTCCGCATTTGCAATATATTCATCCTTCCATTTCAAAATTACATTAAAAGAAATCGAAATTCGAGGTTTGTCCGACATATTTGGATGGACAAGATGATGAAGAAATGCTGGCCACAAAAAAATATCACCATTATTTGGTAAAATACGAAATTCAGGATCTACCTGTCCATCATTTCGGATAGAGTTCATATTTGCCTGAGGACGCGGATCAAAAAAACTTATAGCACAAGGATTAAGATCCGATCTAAATACATCAGCTTCAGCTTGATCTGGAACAGATACATAGTATGTCCCTGACAACCACGAATGGGGATGGTTATGTAGATTATGGTAATCACCCCGCATATTTACATTTGCCCAACCTTGTAAAGTCCATTCTAGATTATAATTAATTCCAATTTTCTTAGCATAATCAAGAACAGCTCGATCACAGCATTGTTTCAGCCATTTTATTCCAGGATGATCTAAGTTAAAAATATTGTTGGATATATATTCAACTGTCATATTTTCTAGATTAGCATTTTTTTCCAATACTAGCTCAGATAATATATGATTAGCTTGCTCATTCCCAGGAAGATTAAAAGACATAAATTGAGTTGGCCATAATTGGAAAAATTTCGGTCCAATAGATCTATTTTGATTTTGTTCCATATTAATTTTAAATAAAAATAAATAATAAATTTAAGATTATTTTATATCTAAAATAAAAAAAAAACTATCTAATTCATAAGTAATTTGAAAGACAGAATAAAACCTAAGTCTTATTATAATTGTAATGGATGAGCCAAAATATTTGGCTCATCCAAAATGATGCATTATTGAGGTATATCGCCCTCAATACCTTCGACATAAAAATTCATGCCTAATAAAGTTCCGATATCAGCTTCTTCTCCATCAGCAAGCCAAGGAGACCCATCTTGTTTATTAACCGGTCCAGTAAATGGATGAATTTTACCAGATGCAATACCATCAGCGATAGCCTGAGCTTCCTTCCGAACATTTGCAGGTATCTTATCGGACATTTTGCCAATAATAACCATACCAGCACCTATACCATCAAAAGTTTGTTCTCCACCTTTCCATGTTCCATCCATAGCTTGTTGAACACGCTTTACATAATATGGAGCCCATCCATTGATTATAGCAGTTAAATGTGCATTTTGTCCAAATTCGCTCATATCAGATGCTTGACCAAAAGCATAAACACCCTCTTCTTCTGCAACAGTCATAATAGCTGAACTATCAACATGCTGCATAATAACATCAGCACCTTGCTGTATTAATGTCTTTGCTGCATCAGCTTCTTTTGCAGGGTCATACCAAGTAAAAATCCAAATAACTTTAAATTCTACATTTGGATTAGCTGCTTTTGCAGCTAGATAAGCAGAATTAATACCTCTGATCACTTCTGGAATTGGGAAAGAAGCAACATAACCAATTGTATTTGATTTAGTCATTTTACCAGCAACATGACCAATTACCGATCTTCCTTCATAAAATCTTGCACTATAAGTAGAAACGTTATCAGCAGTTTTATAGCCAGTGGCATGCTCAAATTTTACATTAGGAAATTTCTTTGCAACGTTTATGACTGGATCCATATAACCAAATGAAGTAGCAAATATCATGTCTGTTCCAGACAAAGCCATTTGCGTCATAACTCTTTCTGCATCTGCACTTTCAGGAACGTTTTCTTGAAAAACAGTCTCAACTTTCCCCCCAAAAGCATCATCTACAGCTTTTCTTCCAACATCATGTTGATAGTTCCAACCATGATCACCTGGAGGCCCGATATAAATAAAGCCAACTTTCATATCCGATGCAATAGCAAAACTTGATACAAAAAAAGTTGACAAAATAATTGAACAAATTTTTATAATTTTCATTTTAACTCCTTCCAATAAAATTAATAACTAAAGCCCAAAAAACGTTTTACCAAGAGACTTAGGAGCCTCTAATGAATTTTTATTCCTCCGAGCCGACATAAATACCAATACGCCTATTGTTACCAAATAAGGCGACATAGACAAGAGAGCAACATTTATTTCTAAACCGAGTGCCTGCAAATTCAGCTGTAACAAAGTAATACCGCCAAAAATATAAGCACCAATTAGCAGTCTAAATGGTTGCCAGCTTGCAAAAACTACTAGAGCTAAAGCTATCCATCCTGCTCCTGCGGTCATGCCTTCTGTCCACTGAGGAACTCTAACCAATGAAAGGTACCCACCCCCTAATCCAGCCAAAGCCCCGCCTAAAAGAATTGTAAAGAAGCGAATCAGTATAACATTATATCCCAATGCATGGGCACTATCATGATTTTCACCCACTGCTTTAATGATTAAACCAAAATGTGAATTCCGAAATAAATAATAAATCAAAAAGACTACAAAAATAGAAAAATAAACTATAAAATCGTGTTGAAAAAGAATAATACCTATTACTGGGATATCGGCTAAAATAGGAATGTGCATATCAGGAAAAGCAACAGGCTTTATACCAGTATAAGACTGTCCTAGAAGGGCAGATAACCCCAAACCAAAAAGGGTTAAAGCCAACCCCGATGCTACCTGATTAGCCCTAAATATTTGAGTAACAACTGCAAAAATTGATGCTAATAGCATCCCTCCAATACTAGAACATAAAAAGCCAAGCCAAGGATTTTTAGTCTCAATAGTTATAATAAAACCAGATATAGCCCCAAAAATCATCATTCCTTCCACGCCTAAATTTAGAACTCCAGATTTTTCTGCAACCAATTCTCCAAGGGCTGCCAAAAGTATTGGAGTTGCAGCGACTATAAGACTTGCTATTAAAAGAGAAAAATTAATGTCACTAAAATCCATCTTTATTCACTTTTGCTTTTAGGATTTGAATTATTAGTTCCTAAATTAAAAGAAACCTTATAAGAAACCAACAAATCTGTTGAAAGAAGAAAAAATAATAGCATTCCCTGAAAAACTTGAATAGCAGCTGCAGGTATACTCAACATAAATTGTGCTAGCTCGCCCCCTACATAAGTCAAAGACATTAAAAGACCAGCAAAAAGAATTCCAATTGGATGTAATCTACCTAAGAAGGCTACAATAATTGCTGTGAATCCATAACCAACATTAAAGTCAATATTTATGAGACCTGCTGGACCAGTCAATTCAAACATACCGGCTATACCAGCTAACCCTCCCGACAAACCTAGGCAAAAAATAATAATATAATTAACATTAACACCTGAAAATTTCGCAGCTTTAGGAGCCTGCCCTATTAATTTAATTTGAAACCCTAATCTATGATATGTTAAAAAATAAGTAAGGAAAACTACTGCTATGAAAGAACAAATAACACCCACATGAATTCCAGAATTAGCAATCAACTCTGGGTTAGAAGCTGAAGGATATTTACTCAGATCTCTAGAACCAGGAAATCCTAAACCCTCTGGGTTGCGCAAGAACCCTACTGAAGCAAGGGCTAAAATTTGCTCCGCTACATAAACTAACATTAGTGATACTAGGATCTCATTGGTATTGAATTTAATTTTTAAAATGGCAGGTATCATTGCCCAAAAAATACCACCAATTATTCCACCCAAAATCATCAAAGGAAAAATAAACCAAGCATCTAAAGGGTATAAAGCCAATCCTATACTACCGCTAAATAATGCCCCCATAATATATTGTCCCTCTGCACCAATATTCCAAATATTTGCCCTAAAGCCAAAAGATAAACCAAGAGCAATTAGAATTAATGGAGCAGCTTTAATAACTAATTGGGGTCTTGAATATTCTGAAAAAGTTGGGCTCATTATAGGGTCCCAAAATATTAACTTGATAGCTTCAAATGGATTTTTACCCATACTTAAAAATAAAAAACCACCAAAAATCATTGTTAAAATAACAGCAATAACTGGGGCGCTTACCTCTAGAAAATTCGACCGGTTTTTTCTTGGTTCAATTTTTAACATTTAAAATAATTCACTCTATAGAATTTGATATAAGCATTCCTAACCTACTAGGATTTAGTTCATTCGTCATTTCGGGGGAAGATAACTGTCCTCCTACTAGTGCACAAAAAACGTCAGAAATTTCTAATAGTTCATCCAAATCCTGACTTATTACAATAATCCCTGCACCTTCTTTAGCTAAATCTAGAATTTGCTGTCTGATTGATGAAGCCGCAGCAGCATCAACTCCCCAAGTTGGTTGGTTAACAATGAAAATTTTTGGATTTTGTATTAATTCTCTTCCGATAACAAATTTTTGTAAGTTACCCCCTGATAAGGATCTCGCAAGAGCATCAGATCCACCAGTACGAACATCTAACTTTTTTATTATTCTGTCAGAAAGATTCTTAGAAATTCTATAATCAATTAAACCCCTTTTTGATAATTTCATCCTGTGTTCAGCAGTAATTAAACAATTTTCAGTAAGTGACATGGCAGGAACTGCAGCATGACCTAAACGTTCTTCAGGAGCACTCAATAGACCTTTGTTTCTTCTTTCAACAACATTATATTTTGTAATATCTTCATCATTAAAAAATAAAGATCCATTAGATGGCTTTAATTCGCCACTTAACAAGGATAAAAATTCCTCTTGACCATTGCCAGCCACGCCACCAATACCAATTATCTCACCATGATGGAGTTTTAAGTTCAAATTTTTAATAGGAATACCAAATGGATCTGATGGTTGAAATGATAAATTATTGATTTGCAAACATTCTTTACCTTTTCTGATTTTACTCTTCTTTGGACTTGAAAAGGATGTTCCAACCATTTCTTCTGCTATCTTAGTGGCACTGATTTTCTGGGGATCACAATTTTTTACAACTCTACCTCGACGCATAATTGTAGCTTTAGTACAAATAGTCCTAATTTCCTCAAGTTTATGAGAGATATATAGAATAGACATTCCGCTTTTAGATAATTTTTGTAAAACCAAAAATAAATCAGAAACTTCTCCAGGCGTTAAAACAGATGTCGGTTCATCCATTATCATAATTTTTGGGTTCAATAATAAGCACCTTATAATTTCAATACGTTGCCTTTCACCAGCCGATAAATTACCGACGATCTTATCTAATGAAATTGAAAGACCATACTCACTTGAAACGTCAATAATTTGTTTTTTTAACTCTTTTTTTTCTAAGATATTATCTAAACCTAAAGCAATATTTTCAAAAACAGAAAGAGCATCAAACAATGAAAAGTGCTGGAAGACCATACCTACCCCTTTTGATCTTGCATCCTGCGGTCCTTTAGGACGGTACTCCATATCATTAAGATACATCCTACCACTATCAGGTTTTACTAGACCATAAATTATTTTGACAAGTGTTGACTTACCAGCTCCATTTTCTCCAAGTAAAGCTTGTATTTTTCCATATTCTAAATCTAATGAGACAGAATCATTTGCTTTGACACTAGGATATTCTTTTGAAATATCTTTTATTTTTAAAATTGTACCTTTATCGGACATATTTTCTAAATATTTTTTATTTCTTTATGTTATTAATTTAAGGGGATATCATTATTAGCTTTAGTTTCCTGATATAATTCAGAAAGTTCATCATAGGATCTTTTGATATTGGTTACTCTTTGTTTTAAATTCTTGAGGCTTTTAAATTCACCACTGTTCAAAATTTCATCAATTGAATACGAAGTCCAATATTGATTAGATTTTTTATAATTTCCGTCTTGGACATTAAAAACTTGATTTAGTATATTTAAATCATGTGGAATTGCAAAAAGATCTCTACTTTCTTGATAACTAAACAAATAAATAAAATTATCAAATCCAGCCCAGGTAATTGCAGATAGACACATTGAACAAGGTTCATGAGTGGATAAAAAAATTAAATCTTTAGTTGGGGGATAGTTTTTTTGTTCATAAAATTTTTTTAATACATACATCTCACCATGCCAAATCGGATTTTCTAACTCATGGTTAGTATCAGCAAGAACCAAAGAGCAATCACTCTTATTCAGGATCGCTCCACCAAATATTTTATTACCTTTTAAAACACTAGCCCTTGTTTTAGGAATAATATCGTTTTCTATCGTCGATAAAATTTTTTCAATATCAAAATTCAATGTTCTTACTTTTTATATAAAGTAACTTGAAAAATTAAGTTGCATAATCACTTCCTTCTTTATCTAAAATCAACTTAATTTCATTAAAATGATTACTGTCATCTCCAGAAAAATTATCAATCTGACGAGCTACTTTTTCTGCAATTTCATCCGATATTATCCTAAGTGGTTTGCCAGTTTGCAAAGCTAAAATATATGTTTTACAGGCTCTCTCAAAATAATACATCCGGTCAAATGCATCTGCTACCGAATTGCCAATCACTAATATTCCATGATTACCCATTATAAGTACCTTCACTTTTGGATCACTCATTAGTTGGGCACAGCGCTTTCCTTCACTTTCAAAAGCTAAACCACCGTAATCTTCATCAATTACATAACGATTGAAAAACATTGCAGAATTTTGATCTACTGGAAGTAATTTGCTATCTGCTAAAGATGCAAGAACTGTTGCATAAGTTGAGTGGATATGGAGTGCACAAACTGCATGCTTGCAATATTTATGGACTGAGGAATGTAACCCCCAAGCTGTAGCATCAGGTGCACCAGGGCGGCTGAGTACAGATTTATCATCCCATTGTAATTCTAATAAATCAGACGCTTTAATATTAGAGAAATGTTTTTGATTTGGGTTGATAAGAAAAGTTTTCTGTTCTTCATCTACTATTAAAGAAAAATGATTGGCTACTGCTTCGTGCATATCTAATCTGGATGTCCATCGAAATGCGGCAGCTAAATCAACTCTTTTCTGCCAGTGGTCATTCTTTTTTTGTGGAAGAGCTGTTACAGGCATTATAAGTCCTTATTGCAAATTTAAAAAATAAAAAAACTAATTAATGTTACCAAAAAAACTTTCAAATAAAAACATAAAAAAATTCAAATCATAATTATTCATCGGTCACTTTTTTCCCAATTACTATTTATCCAAGGTTCAAAATTTGACTTTGGTAACATACCTTTTCCTTTAATATGATCTGATGCTTTTTCAGCTAACATTATAGTGGGTCCATTTAAATTTCCATTTGTAATATTAGGAAAAATTGAACTATCTACTACTCTAAGTTTCTTCACACCTATTACATTACATTTTTCATCTACTACGGCTAAAGGATCACTTGCTGAACCCATTTTACACGTGCCACAAGGATGGTAAGCACTTTCCACATGTTCTCTAATAAAATTATCAATTTCCTCATTAGTATTACAATTTTCACCTGGTTGAATTTCTTTTCCTCTAAATTCCTCAAAAGCTTTTTGATTGAAGATTTCTCTCGTAATTCTAACACAATGTCTAAAATCAATCCAATCTTGTTCATGAGACATGTAATTAAATTTAATAGAAGGTGGTATATTAATGTCATTTGATTTAAGACTAATCTTACCCCTAGACGAGGAGCGCATTGGTCCTACATGTGCCTGCCAACTATGAGAAGAAGCAGAAGTTTTTCCATCGTATCTTACTGCTAGTGGTAAAAAATGAAATTGAATATTAGGATATTCCACCCCTGTCCTAGATCTAATAAAAGCAGCACTTTCAAAATGATTAGATGTCCCATGCCCTTTTTTTGTAATCAGCCATTCTAAACCAATTTTAGCTTTTGAAATCAAATTCCAGTATTTATAAAGGGTTATTGGCTTTAGACATTCTTGCTGAATATAAACTTCCAGGTGATCTTGTAGATTTAGCCCAACACCCTTTCGATTGACTATAGGATTTATACCTAATTCTTTCAATTCATCTGCAGGACCTACTCCAGACAATAACAATAATCGAGGAGAATTTATAGAAGAAGCAGATATGATAATTTCTTTCTTAGCAAAATATTTTTTTATATTACCTTTTACATTGACTTCTACTCCTACCGCTTTTAACCCATCAAAAACTATCCTTTCAACAAAACACCTTTGAAGCTTTAGATTATTCCTTTTTAATGCTGGTTTCAAATATGCGTTAGCAGCTGACCACCTTCTTCCTTTATAGATGGTTTGTTCCATAATACCAAAACCCTCTTGCTTAAAACCATTATAGTCTGATGTAATTTCAAAACCGGCTTGGTTGCCAGCTTTTACAAAAGCTTTGTATAATGGATTTGTATGCTCTCCTCTAGAGATATGAAGGGGACCTGAAAAACCACGGTATTTTTCTGATTCATCATCAATGTCACCATGCCAAGTTTCCATTTTTTTAAAATAGGGTAAAACGTCAGAATAAGACCATCCTCTTGCTCCGGACTGTGCCCAATTATCAAAATCTCTAGCATGACCACGAACAAATACCATACCATTTATTGAAGAAGACCCCCCAATAACATTACCTCTCGGTGTAGCTAATCTTCGATTATTCAAATTAGGTTCAGGGTCGGAATTAAATCCCCAATCATATTTTTTCATGTTCATAGGATAAGATAGTGCAGCTGGCATTTGAATCAAAGGACTCAAGTCAGATCCCCCATTTTCAAGCAATAAAATTTTATCGTTATTATCTTCGGAAAGCCTATTTCCTAAAACACAGCCAGCAGAACCTGCCCCGATTATGATAAAGTCAGCCTCCAATAAAATTTACTCCAATAAATAGTTTAAAAATCATGGCTATCAATGTATTAATTAAATCAGAAATCACTTTTAAATATAATAATGAAACTTAATAAAACAGAATATGACCCAAAACTCAATTCTTATGAAGTAGTTATTGCAGGTGGAGCAATGATTGGCACAGCAATAGCTTGGTTTCTCATCTCAAATAGAGATTTTAATGGGAAAATATTAGTAGTTGAGAAAGATCCAACGTTAGAATTTTCAAGTACTTCACGCACAAATAATAGTATAAGACAACAGTTTTCAAACAGACTAAATATAGAAATTTCAAAATTTTCTTCTAATTACATTCTGAATTTTAAATCATATATGGAAAACGACGAAAGAATACCTGAAATAATGTTCAAAAAAATAGGCTATTTATATTTAGCCGATGATATAAAAAAATTAAACCTATTGAAGCAAAATCAAAAACTACAAAACTCTCTAAACATTCCGACTAAAATTTATGATCAAAACTCATTATTAGAAAAATTTCCATATCTTAATGTTAAAAACCTTATTGGCGGAAGTTACAATAATTACAATGAAGGATACTTTGACTCAAATACAATTTTTAATTGGTGGAAAAAAAAAGCAGCTGAAAAAGGTGTTGAATTCATTAAAAATGAAGTAACTGAAATAGCTTTAGATTCAAATAAAATTAATGCTATAACTCTTAAAGATGGATCAAAATTGAAAATAGGAAGTTTTGTAAATGCGACAGGTACAAAAGCATCAACTTTTGATAAAACTCATTTTCTTAGAATCCCAGTTGAACCAAGAAAAAGATATACTTTTATTTTTAAAACTGAAGCTAAAATAAACAATTCTGTACCACTTATAATAGATCCAACAGGAATTCATTTTCGATCAGATGGCAATTATTTTTTGTGTGGCTGTGCACCCGAATTTGATAACACAGCAGCTTATGATGATTTTACAATTGATTATGAATTATGGGAAGAAAAAATATGGCCAATTTTGGCAAATAGAATTCCTGACTTTGAACGAATAAAGTTAGTAAATGCATGGGCAGGACATTACGCTTTTAATACTTTTGATCAAAATGGTATAATTGGACCACATCCAGAATTCATAAATTTTTATTTTGCTAATGGATTTTCAGGACATGGACTACAACAAAGTCCTGCTGTTGGTAGAGCATTGAGTGAAAAAATTATATATAAAAAATACAGAACTTTAAATCTAAAACCATTAAGCCCAGAAAGATTAATTGAAAAAAAACCTTTTTTGGAGAAAGCAATCATATAAATGAAGAAGTATAATAAAATAGTGCTAACTGGGGCATCAGGAAGACTCGGATCATATTTAAGAGAACCTCTTTCTAGAATTTCAAAAAAATTGGTTTCGACTGATAAAGATGATATTGGAAAAACACTTAAGAATGAGGTTTTTAAAAAAATTAGACTCGAAAATTTCAATCAAGTAAATAAAATCTTAAAAAAGGCTGATGTAATAGTTCATTTTGGAGCATATTCAAATGAAGGACCTTTTCAAGAAATATTAGAAGCTAATATTTTAGGTGCTTATAACATATGGAAATCTGCCAAAAAGCATAAAATAAAAAGAATTATCTTTGCTAGTTCAATACATTCTGTAGGAATGTATCAAGTTGACCAAAATATAAATCATAAGGTTATGCATAAACCCGATACTTTTTACGGTCTTTCAAAAAGTTTTGGTGAAAATCTTGCACAAATGTACTGGGATAAATGTGGAATTGAGTGCCTTTGTATTAGAATTTTATCTTGTGCCAAAGTTACTTCAAAAAGGTCTTTAAGTACTTGGCTGTCATATGATGACCTAATTCGTATAGTTATCCAATCCATCAAAATTAAAAAATTGGGATTTGAAATTATTTATGGTGTTTCAAAAAATAAACGCTCAGCAATAGATAATACAAATGCAATAAAAAAACTTAAGATGAAAATTAAAGATAATGCAGAAAAGTTTTCTAATAAATTAGCAAAAAATTTAGATATGAAAAAAGATAATCCAGGGGATCGATATCTAGGTGGCCCTTTTTCAGTTGCAAAGCTAGAAAGTGATGCAATGTCATCTATGAAAATAATTAATGACAAGAAAACAATAAGTTAATCTTTAAATCCCATAGCTTGAATACGCAATAAAATTAACCCTATCACCTTTATTTATTTCCATAGCTTCTTCAGATAATTCTACAAGACCACTAGACCAACTCAATCCAGAAATTCTACCAGATCCTTCAGATTTAAAGACATCAATCATTCCATTATTATTAATTCTAGCACGTAAATATTCTTTTCTTCCAGCACGCTTTTTTTTAATAAAATTTGAAGGAACTTGAAATTTTACTGGTTCTCTCCATCCTGCACCTCCCATGAGTGACATTGAAGGATAAAAAAATAGGAGCGTACAAACAAAGGCGGCAACCGGGTTTCCTGGCAACCCAAAAATCGGCATTTTATTCCAGAGTCCTAAACTTAAAGGTCTTCCTGGCTTTATGGCAATCCGCCATTCAAAAAGCTTTCCTTCATCTTTTATCATTTGAGATAGAAAATCTGCATTTCCCGAAGAAGCACCACCAGAAGTAAGAAGTACATCACATTTTTTTGATGCATAATTTAATTTATATTTTAATTTATCATAATTATCCTTCTCGACACCCAAATCTATTATCTCACAGCCCCATTTAGACAATAAGGACGACAATAAGGGACGATTACAGTCAAAAATCATTCCTTCTGATAATT
Source organism: uncultured Alphaproteobacteria bacterium (assembly GCA_902570265.1). Classification (GTDB taxonomy): domain Bacteria; phylum Pseudomonadota; class Alphaproteobacteria; order Rhodobacterales; family Rhodobacteraceae; genus CACIIZ01. Next base: position 47,618 of record CACFXF010000008.1, read on the forward strand.
TTTTTATATCAATTGAAGAATCTAATATTTCATCACCAGTTGATAATATACCAACTTTTAAAGGTTCATAAACACTTATATATTTTACTCCAGCAGCAACGAGCAAAGCTAAATCCTGAGTTTTAATTCTATGACCTTTATTAAAAAGTAAATCTCCCTTTTTAACATCTTCCCCGGCTAACCTGGTATTACTTCCTTTTTCTAATTTACCCCTAAAAAATATTTGGTCGTTATTTAAAGTTACGTCTTCATTCAATACAACTGTGTTTACGCCTTTCGGTAGCTTTGCTCCTGTCATAATCCTTATTGCATAATTATGAGGAACAATATCAACGAAATTTGTACCTGCATAAGCTACTTTAGGTAGTAGGGTAAATCTATTTTCATCTGACAGATTTTCACAATGAAATCCATATCCATCTACTGCTGAATTTGAAAAGTTTGGGTTTGAAATAAGTGCATAAATTGGTTGAGAAATTATGAAGTCTAATGATTTTTCTGAGGGTATAAATTTCTCTTTTGGTAGGATTGAAAGCCCATTTTTTAATTTTTCTAATGCAGTATCAACAGGGCACCAGTCAATCCCTTTGGGTAAGGCAAAGCAATCATCTTTAATTTTACTATTCTTACTCATTTTAAACCAACTTTTTTAAGAATAAAATTGGCTATTTTTGAAATTTCATCAAGATGAAAAATGGGTAATGAAACATCTAAAATTTTATAATCTGCAGCAATTGCTAAAACATTTTCATCAGACATATGTATGGGTATTTTCTTATTCTCTCCCCTAATCACCTCAATTTTATTATGCCCCTCCTCTTTAAAACCCTCAACTAAAATCAAATCAGTTGGAGCTATTCTATTAAGTAAGAAATCAAAATCTTTTTCAGGCTCATCCATTAATTCATGAATAAGTGCCCATCTTTTTCTTGATGCTAGTACTACTTCTTTTGCTCCTGCCTTTCGATGTCTAAAACTATCTGTACCCTCATGATCAATATCAAAAGAATGATGAGCATGTTTTATAGTTGATACTTGATATCCTTGACCAGTTATGTTCTTAACTAAATTTTCAACTAAGGTTGTTTTCCCAGAGTTCTTCCAACCAACTATTCCAAAAACATTTTTATATTTCATAAATGACCTTTTTTTAATCTATATTTTGCTTTTTCCAAATCGTCTGGAGTATTTATATTAAAAAATGGATCAGCTATTTCATTATTAATGTCAAAATAACAATAATCACATTTAAATTTCTTAGCCCATGACATTATTTTACGTGTGTCATTCGCAAGTCCCTTTCTTAAATCATCCTTAAGACCTACTTCCCATATACCAAATGTAGGATGCCTAAATATATTATCAGTATTCATTATTCTTGATGCAGCAATTCCAATATTCAGTTTTTGATCTTTAACCATTGAATATAATCTATTAATAAAATCATCTGGTAAAAAAGGAGTGTCTGCAGCTACAGTTGCTATATATTTATATTCTTTTTTGAATGCCCATTCCATTCCCGCTAATATACCTGAAAGTGGTCCTAGATAACCTTTCATACTATCCGGAATAATTGGAAGTTCATAATTTGGAAATCTAGAAATGTCTCCATTAATATTTATGGCTAAAGAACTTACTTGTGGTGAAATTTTGTCAATAACCCTTTGAATAATACTTTTTTCACCTAACTTAAGTAAACCCTTATCACCACCCCCCATTCTTCGAGAAAGTCCACCAGCTAATATTATTCCAGGAATATCAGTCATATTTTTTTCCAGTGTTGAAGTTAATCTTTAGAACTTATATCAACATCATAAATGAGACGATTTTCTCCACTTAAACAAACAAATCTTTTTCCTCTCAACCTGCCAATTAAGGTCATATTAGTTAATTTTGCTAACTCAACTCCCCACGCAGTAAAACCAGATCTAGATACTAATGCAGGGATTCCCATATTTGCGCACTTAACTACCATTTCGGATGTTAATCTTCCAGTAGTATATAAAATTTTGTCTTCAGGGTTAGTTTTTGTACTAAATAACCACCCCGCAACTTTATCGACAGCATTATGTCTTCCAACATCTTCCATATATATTAAAGGTTTGTTTTCTATACAAAGAACAGTACCATGAATTGCTCCTACTTCTAAATAAAGGCTATTTATTTGATTTATTGCTTTTGTTAAATCATACAACCAAGAGATTTTTATTTCACTTTCTGGTAGTATAATTTCTTCTACACTTTCCATCATATCACCAAAGACTGTACCAACAGCACAACCACTGGTTCTAATTTTTTTCTTTATTTTTTGTTCATAATTACTTTCATTTTCTGTTCTGACTACTACTGTTCTCGTTTCATCATCAAAATCAATCCCAGTAATCTTTTCATCTTCTTTAATTAATTTTTGATTTTTTAAAAATCCTAACGCCAAATATTTTGGATGATCACCAATAGTCATAGCCGTAACTATTTCTTGAGAATTAAGATAGATTGAAAGAGGTCTTTCTTCAATTACATTAATTTCATTTATCTGCCCAAGATGATCCTTTCCCGTTACACTTGACACTAATGTTTTATCTTCGAGATTAGGACTAATTAACATATTATTTGAATTATTTTTAGTATTCAATTTCTCTCACAAAAAAATTTATTTTTTAAAGATATTATGGACTTAATTTAGTCACAACAAAAAAAACTAATTTTTGTCACTTTCTTTTTTAGATGGGTTTAAAAATTTTCCAAAAATTAATGAAGTTCTAGGTAAATACATATACGGCGTCTTTTCTGTAACAGATGGTCTAGCCATCATTCTTATTCCGCCAATAATAGAAAGCAAAATATGTACTATAGAAAGAAAAATGAATAGTGAAGCAGGACCAAAATAATCGATTAAAGTAGAACTTAATAAAGGACTAACAATTGATCCCAAGCCAAAAATAAAAATTAAGGAGGCTGCCAAATCCACATATTTATCTTGTTCAGCAAAATCGTTCGCATGAGCAGCAGCTACCGAAAAAATTGGAAATGTAGCAAAGCCAAATAAAAAAGAGCATAGGTAAATATAAAGAACGTACTGAGATGCAATCAAAGATAGAATGATAGAAATAGTAGCAGCAAAAAGTGACAAAATGATAAGCATCCATCTCCTATCAAATAAATCAGCTAATCGACCAATAGGAAGTTGTGCAATTAATCCCCCAAATAAGAATACTGTCATTAGAATAGCTATTTCCTCTTTAATTAAACCAATTGCATTTCCATAAACAGGTGCCACCATTCTTATTGAGGATCCAGTTAAACCAGCAACTACTACTGCTGAAAAAGCTAGTGGAGAAAGTTTAAAAGAAGATATTACTCTTAATCTTGGCGATTTGGGTATATCAGGAACTACCCTTGTTGTTAAAGTAAGTGGAAACAAACAAAGGCAGAAAAAAACAGCTATTATATTATAGCTTACAAAAGAAGATGGATCTAAAAAACCAATCACAAATTGGGCTATCATTTGAGAACCTAAATCAGCTAATCTATAAACTCCAAATACTGATCCTCTGGACTGTCTATCTACTTTAGAATTTAACCATGCTTCTATTACTGTAAAACAACCCGCAATTGTAATCCCATTGCCAATTCTTAGAAAGCTCCAAAAATATGGATCAACAATAATTGGATGCAGCAAACAGCCAATTACCCCTATTGATGCCAAAACTGTAAAGGTTCGAATATGACCTATTTGTCCCATCAAAATTGGTGTTATCCAACAACCAAACAAAAACCCTAAAAAGTGTGAGGAACCGAGTAATCCTATCTCAGTATTTGTAAAAGAAGCATTTATTCCAGCTAAAGCATCTAGGGGAGCAATTGCACCATTACCAAGCTGTAGAAAGATAGTAGAAACTATCAGGGCTAAAAATGATAATAGAAGTCCCAATTAATTTTTCCTGTTTAAATAAACTTATTTTGATTATTTAAATGCTGAATGAAACTTTTATGGCTTAGTGTCAATAAAAATAATTACTAAGTAGAAAAACAGTAACTAATTTTTTTTAAAAAAAGCAGGAGCAAAGTAATACGTGCTCCTGCTATTAGCTTAAAATTTAATTTAAAGCTGCATTTGTAATGTCATGTGTCCATGCACCCGAAGGCTGTTTAGTAATAACAGGATCTGAAGCTCCAGACATTAAAACTTTAACAGTTCTTTCATAGTCTGCTGGATCAAGCGCTCCACTGGAACCAGCTGTAAGCTTTGCAATCTCTCCCATCATTCTTACTTGATGTTTTTCAGTTTGAACACCCGCATCATCATTATCTAATATTATTGATGCTGCCTCTTTTGGGTTAGACTCTGCATATTTCCAACCCTTCATTGATGCCCGCACAAAACGAACCATTTTATCTTTAAAGCTAGAATCACTAAGATTTTTCTCTAAAACATATAAACCGTCTTCCAATGTAGAAGCACCTTCAGCTTGATACTTAAAAACTGTAAGTTGCTCTGGAGAGTACCCTGCATCTCTTACAACCCAGTATTCATTATATGACATAGTAGAAACACAAGCGGCCTGACCTTCTGTAAGAGGTTCAACACCCCAACCTTGTTTAAGTACTGTAACTCCATCAGAACTTCCGTCAGTCGCTAGACCAAGTCTACTCATCCAACTTAGAAATGGGTATTCGTTTCCATAAAACCAAACGCCAAGTGTCTTTCCTTTGAGGTCATCAGTGCTATTTACGCCCATATCTTTTCTACAAGTAAGCATCATTCCAGAACTTTTAAAAGGTTGTGCAATATTTACTAATGGTAAACCCTTTTCTCTTGCAGCTAAAGCAGAAGGCATCCAATCAACCATTACATCAGCACCACCACCTGCTAAAACTTGGGCTGGTGCAATATCGGGACCGCCAGGTTTAATAGTTACATCTAAACCCTCTGCATCATAAAATCCCTTATCTTTAGCAACATAGTAACCAGCAAATTGAGCTTGAGTTACCCATTTTAACTGGATAGTCACTTTATCAGCTGCAAATGCAGTACTGAATATGGCAGTAAATGCTATTGCAATTAATGATATTAATTTCTTCATATTAATCTCCTCTCGTTTCTAACTTTGATTTTAATCAAATTTCAAATCTTGGCAATTTTTATTTTTGTTGGCTTGGATGCCAAAAAGTAAATTGTTTTTCCATTAATGCTATTAAGCCATAAAATAAGCAACCAGCTAAAGCCGCAACGAAAATTTCTGCCCAAACCATGTCTAATGCAAACCTTCCTACTTCAGAAGATATGCGAAAACCCATTCCCTTAATCGGCGAACCAAAAAATTCTGCCACTATTGCTCCAATTAATGCAAGAGTAGAACATATCTTCAAGCCATTAAAAATAAAAGGTAAAGCAGATGGCAACCGTAACTTTAAAAGAGTTTGCAAATATGAAGCACTATACGTTTGCATTAAATCCTGTCTACTTTTGTCTATAATGCTTAAACCTTGTACTGAATTAACAAGCATAGGAAAAAAAACCATCATTACTACAACTGCACATTTAGACTCCCAATCAAATCCAAACCACATTACAAAAATGGGAGCCATACCAACAATTGGTAGCGCTGAAACAAAATTACCCAATGGAAGAAGACCTCTCTTAAGAAAGTCAAATTTATCAATAAAAACAGCAATCAAAAAAGCTGAACCACATCCAAGTATGTAACCAGACAGTGCTCCTTTGATTAGAGTTTGCGTAAAATCTATCCATAAGGTTGGTATTTCTGAAATAAATTTTGAACCTATTGCAGTAGGAGCGGGTAAAAGAACAGGATTAATACTTAGACCTAAAACTAAAAATTCCCACATTATTAAAAAAACAATACCAAAAATGGTTGGAACAAAAAATTTTATAAAATTTGATTTATTTTTTTTTGAAAGTATTGAATTAAGCCACCAACCTAAACCCCAAATAGCAAAAAATGAAAAAAGATATATGTTCATGTTATTATAGCCATTTTCTTTAGTGTTATATTTTGGATAAAATTTATTGTTATAACCAAGGACGCCGCTAGAAATGCTGCAGTAAATAAAGCACTCCATATCATGATAGTTTGTCCATAGTAGGTACCAGCTAACATACGAGCACCTAATCCGGCTATCGCTCCAGACGGAAGTTCACCTACTATTGCTCCAACTAAAGAAGCTGCAATTCCAACTTTCAAAGAAGCAAATAAATAAGGAACTGAAGAAGGAAAACGAAGTTTCCAAAGTAGTTGGTTTGAGCTAGCAGACCAAGTTTTCATTTGATCGATTTGCATTTGGTCCGGTGATCTCAATCCTTTTACCATACCAACTACTACTGGAAAAAAAGATAAATACATTGAGATTATCGCTTTAGGTAATAGCCCTGTAATACCAACAGAATTCATAACAACAATAATCATAGGAGCTATTGCTAAAATGGGAACAGTTTGACTAGCTATGACCCATGGCATGACACTTAGATCCATAGCTCTATTGTGTACTATTCCTAAAGCAAGCAAAATACCTAGTGCAGTACCAAGAAAAAATCCTGCTAATGTAGCTTCTAAGGTAATCCACCCATGGTATACTAATGAACGTTTAGATGATATTTTCTTATAAAAAACTGTATTTACTATTTCATTTACTATCTGATGAGGTGTTGGTAATTTAGGTTTTTCTAAATTCCAAGATTTAATTATTTTTTCTGTTGCATTTAAATCTTTAAATTTTCTTTCAACTTTTTCAGCATTCATAGGTAAAGCTACTAAATACCAAAAAATACCTATTACTGTAACTATAGTAAGTATTGGAAAAAAATTACCTACAAAAAAAAAATTATAAATAAAATTAGAGAACTTCATCTTGATGTCCAGACTTTAGGCCTTCTCTTACTCTTTGTGCAATTTTTATAAATTCTTGGCTATCTCTTATATTTAAATCCCTTTTTGATGGTAAAGTACTTTCTATAATATCTGTAATTCTACCTGGTCTAGGAGACATAACTACAATTTTAGTGGAAAGAAAAACAGCTTCAGGAATTGAATGAGTAACAAAACATATAGTTTTTTTTGTTTGCATCCATAGATCAAGTAATTCACTATTTAAACGATCTCTTACTATCTCATCGAGAGCTCCAAACGGTTCATCCATAAGTAAAATATTAGCGTCAAAAGCTAAGGCCCTAGCTATTGATGCACGTTGCTGCATACCACCCGATAGTTGCCAAGGAAATTTTTTTTCAAAACCTTTCAATTCAACTAATTCAATAACTTTTTGAATTCTTTCTTTTTTTTCAGCTTGAGAATATCCCATGATTTCCAGAGGTAGTCTTATATTACCTTCAACAGTGCGCCATGGATATAACCCTGCAGCTTGGAAAACATAACCATACTCTCTATCTATTCTTGCACTATCTGGTGACTTACTATTTACACTTAAATGACCTTTTGTAGGCATTTCTAAGGCAGCGATAGCACGAAGCAAAGTAGTTTTTCCGCATCCAGAGGGACCAATAAATGAAACAAAATCTCCTCCTCCTACTTCTAATGAAACATCTTTCAAAGCTTGAACAGGACCATCATTAGTTTCAAAAATGAGGTCTACATTTTTAATAGAAATCATATAAGCTATTACCTAAATTCTAAATACCGGCAGGTATATTCATAGGATCTCTTTCAACTTTTCTGGGAGAGTTAAGTTCTTTCCATTTTTTTAGTGCCTCATGCACAGGTGGAAAACCAGGACGAGGAATAAATTTACCTCTTCCAGGATTCGGCATAGAATTTTTACCCCAAGCCCAAATAACCTCACCTCTTGACATTGTATATCTTGGTTGAGCATTTACTTGAAATCCTTCAAAAACGTTATAATCAAGAACTGATTTATGACTCGCAACAGATATTGTCTTTGATATTTTTGGATCCCACACAACGATGTCTGCATCAGCTCCTTCTACCAAACTACCTTTTCTAGGATAAACATTAAGAATTTTTGCTATGTTAGTTGAAGTAGCAGCAACAAATTCATTTCTAGTTAATCTCCCAGTTTCAACTCCTTTAGTCCATAAAACAGACATTCTTTCTTCCAATCCACCTGTACCATTTGGTATAAGAGTAAAATTATCAATACCCATTTTTTTCTGATCGGTTGTAAATGCAGCATGATCAGTTGCAACTACCTGAAGAGAACCAGCTTGTAATCCAGCCCACAATCCATCTTGATGGATCTTATCTCTAAAAGGTGGTGACATTACTCGTCTAGCAGCATATTCCCAATCTTTATTTAGATACTCACTATCATCAAGTGTAAGAAATTGAATTAATGGTTCCCCATATACTCTCATTCCTTTTTGTCGGGCCCTTCTAATTGCTTCATGACTCTGTTCACAAGAAACATGAACTACATAGAGAGGAACGCCTGCAGCATCAGCTATCATAATTGCTCTATTAGTAGCTTCACCTTCTACCTCAGGAGGTCGTGAAAAGGCATGCCCCTCAGGCCCTGTTATTCCTTCTTCTAAATACTTTTTTTGAAGTTCAGCAACAATATCACCATTCTCAGCATGTACCATTGGCAAAGCACCAATAGCCGCACATCTCTGAAAAGAAGCGTACATTTCATCATCTTCAACCATCAATGCACCTTTATATGCCATAAAATGTTTAAATGAATTAACGCCCATTTCTAAAGCTTTTGGCATTTCATCAAATATCTGTTGATTCCATCCTGTTATGGCCATATGAAATCCAATATCCGAGCAAATTTGAGGTTTGGATTTTCTATGCCACTCATTAATTGCATTAACTAAACTACCATCTTCACCAGGAAGACAAAAATCTACCAACATAGTTGTTCCACCTACTGCAGCAGCCCAAGTTCCTGATTCAAAAGTTTCAGCCGCAGTGGTTCCCATGAAGGGCATTTCCAAATGAGTATGTGGATCTATACCCCCAGGAATGACATAAGCACCTTCTGCATCAACTACTTCATCCCCAGTCAAATTATTACCGATTTGCTTTATTATCTCACCTTCAATTAATATGTCTGATTTCCATTCCCGATCAGCTGTTACAATGGTTCCACCTTTAATAACTTTAGACATATTTTTTCCTCCAATTAAAATGTTAATCAATAATTTCAGCTGTTTCTAGAACAGCATGAAATAAAACATTGCTACCAGCAACAGCCCAATCCTGTGATATGTCTTCAGCTTCATTATGGCTTAAACCATCAACACAGGGGCACATAACCATTGCAGTTGGAGCAACTTTGTTTATCCAGCAAGCATCATGTCCAGCGCCAGAAATAATATCCATATGAGAATATCCTAATCTTTCTGCAGCTCTTCTAATTGTAGAAACACAACCTTCATCAAAAGTTACAGGATCAAAATGTCCAACCTTCTCAATTTCTAATTCCAAATCCAGATTATTACATATTTCTTTTGCTCCTTCATGTAATCTCTTTTCCATATCATCTTGTGTGTCAAATGATGGTGATCTAAAATCGATAGTAAAAACCACCTTTCCAGGAATTATATTCCTACTGTTGGGATAAACATCACAATGACCAACTGCCCCTACTGCGTCAGGTTGATGACTAATGGCAATTTCATGAACTAAATTAGTAATTTTTGCCATACCTAATCCAGCATTCTTTCGCATAGGCATTGGAGTTGAACCTGTATGGCTTTCTCTACCCGTTAGTGTTACTTGCAACCAATTAAGTCCTTGCCCTCTAGAAACTACTCCAATGTCCTTACTTTCTGCCTCTAGAATTGGTCCTTGTTCAATATGTAATTCGAAAAATGCTTTCATTTTTCTATTACCAACCTCTTCATCACCAATCCAACCTATTCTCTTAAGTTCATCACCAAATTTTTTCCCATCTGCATCTTCTTTTGCATAAGCCCAATCTAATGTATGAACTCCTGCAAAAACTCCCGATGCCATCATAGGTGGGGCAAATCTTGTTCCTTCTTCGTTTGTCCAATTAACAAGTACAATCGGATGTTTTGTTTTTATACCCATATCATCAAGGGTTCTAATAAGTTCTAAACCTCCAAGAACACCCAGAATTCCATCAAATTTGCCTCCAGTAGGTTGAGTATCTAAATGACTACCAACATATACAGGTAATGCGTTTGAGTCTGATCCTTCTCTCCTAGCAAACATGTTTCCCATTTTATCGATTCCCACAGATAGGTTAGATTCATCACACCATTTCTGGAAAAGAGCTCTTCCCTCTGCATCTTCATTAGTAAGAGTTTGTCTATTATTTCCACCTGCTATACCAGGACCTATCTTAGCCATTTCCATAATAGTTTCCCAAAGCCGGTCACCATTTATTTTTAAATTTGATGCTAAATTTACCAAAATTTACTCCCTTAAAAAAAATTAAACTATTCAGCAGCCTTAACAGATGAGGGGTTATTAGGATGTGTAGTCCAGTTCGCATATTCATCAGATACTTTTTGACCAGTTCTTTTATCAACTTCTCCAGTTTCAAGATCCCTCATTGTAATACAGTTTTCTACAGGACAAACATTTATACACATATTACACGCTACACATTCTTCATCTATAACCTCAAAACCCCTTTCACCATTGATGGTTTTGGAAATTGCTTGATGAGAAGTATCCTCACAAACAGCATAGCATCTTCCACACTTGATGCATAAATCCTGATCAATTTGAGCTTTTGTAACATGGTTGAGATTTAAATACTGCCAGTCTGTAACATTTGGAATGGCTTTACCAACTATTTCACTTACTGAATTAATTTCTTTCTTTCTCATCCAATTAGACAAACCAGATGTGAGTTCTGAGATAATACCAAAACCATATGTCATTGCAGCAGTACAGACCTGAACATTCCCCGCTCCTAAAGCAAGAAATTCAGCAGCATCTCTCCAAGTAGTTACACCACCAATACCTGATATATCTTTATTTTGCATTTCCGGATCTCTAGCAATTTGAGAAACTAGATTTAAAGCAATAGGCTTAACTGCAGGCCCACAGTATCCACCATGCGTACCCTTTCCATCAATACTTGGTTCAGGGCTAAAAGTATCTAAATTTACCGAAACAATAGAAGCTACTGTATTTATTAGACTAACTGCATCAGCTCCTCCTTTAAACGCAGCTCTAGCTGGGTATCTAATATCTGTAATATTTGGTGTAAGTTTTACGATAACAGGCATTCTGGTATTTGATTTAACCCATCTAGTTACCATCTCAATATAATCTGGAACTTGCCCTACTGCAGATCCCATTCCTCTTTCACTCATACCGTGTGGACATCCAAAATTTAATTCTAATCCATCAGCCTCAGTTTCATCAACCTTAGGCAATATAGACTTCCAACAGTCTTCTTCACAAGGAACCATTAATGAAACAATTACAGCACGGTCTGGGTAGTCTCTTTTAATAATTTTTATTTCATCAAGATTTATTTGGAGTGGTCGATCTGTTATCAATTCAATATTATTCATTCCAAGAAGACGTCTGTCTGGACCCCATACTGCTCCATAACGGGGACCATTAACATTTACAATATGTGGATCGAGTCCTAGTGTTTTCCAAACAACACCACCCCACCCAGCTTCAAAGGCTCTTCGTACGTTGTACTCTTTATCAGTAGGTGGAGCAGATGCTAGCCAGAATGGGTTAGGTGATTTGATTCCTAAAAATTCAGATTGAAGGTTCATAGCTTGCTCCTTATTTTGAAATAATTGATTTGTGTATGGCTTGAGCCGCATCTCTACCTTGAGCTACTGCAGAAACTGTAAGATCTTCTCCCTTATCTACACAGTCTCCTCCAGCCCAAACATTTTTAACTGAAGTTTTGCCATCATTGTCAATCACTATTTTACCCCTCTTGGATTGAAAAACATCAAGCAAATTATTAAATTTTTGACCAATAGCACAGAAAATCTGGTCAGCTTCAATTGAGAATGTTTGATTAAGTTCTTTTAATTGGCCAGTTTCATTATCAACCTCTGTATAAGATAACTTTAATTTATGAATATTATTTTCTTTTTCTATGGCAGTAGGAATTGCATTTGCAATAATTTTAACACCTTTTGAAGTAGCATTATTCTGTTCTTTTTGAGATGCACTCATGTTGTCCAAATTCCTCCTGTAAATTATTGTTACTTTCTCTGCACCAAGCAACTGTGATTGAACTGCAGCATCAATAGCAGTCATTCCTCCACCTATCACCACTACATTTCTACCAATAGGAAGAGAAGAAAAATCATTAACTTGTCGTAAATCAGCAATAAAATCAACTGCATCCTCAACAAATTGTTCGGAACCAGTATGAATAGAGATTTTATTAGTATCTTGAAGACCACAGCCAATAAATACAGCATCAAAAGATTTTCGTAATTCATCAATACTAAAATCTGTGCCCAAAGTTTTGTTGAAATTTATTTTAATACCACCGATTTTTAACAACCAATCAATTTCTTTGGATGCAAAATTATCTACACTTTTGTAAGTAGCAATGCCATATTCATTTAAACCACCAGCTTTACTTTTGGATTCAAAAATTTCTACATCATATCCCAACATAGCTAATCTATGAGAACATGCCAAACCAGCTGGACCAGAACCAATAACAGCAATCTTCTTTCCATTGCTTCCATCCCGACTATAAGGATGAATATTACTATTCATAGTAGCATCTGTTGCATATCTTTGTAATCTACCAATTTTCACAGGTTTTCCTTCAGCCGCTTCTCTTACACAAGCTTCCTCACAAAGTGTTTCTGTTGGACAAACTCTTGCACACATTCCACCTAATATATTTTGGTCAAAAATTGTCTTTGCAGCTTCTTCCTCCATTTCTGTTGAAATCTGTCGAATAAAAAGAGGAATATTTATTTCTGTAGGACATGCTGAAATACACGGTGCATCATAGCAAAAATAGCATCTATCAGCCTCAACTTTTGCTTCGTAATTACTGAAACCTGGGTAAGCATCCGAAAAATTATTTGAATAATCTTCTTCTGAAAGTCTTGCGGATACTATACCTGGGGATAATTTAGTATTAGACAATTGTTAACTCTCCTATAATATAAAAAGCTATCTTAACAGCTTTTTCCCTTAAATATAAGTGTTAATTTAGTAATACTGATTATTAGGTAAAAAAATGAAACTAACGAAATATTACGGATTTCAATTATCTGAAAAAATCCAAAATTTGGAACTAACTTCAGAAATAGTTTTAGAAACTTATCTTAAAAATATTAAAAAAATTAATCCAAGTTTAAATGCTATAGTATCTTTAAAAAACTCACATCATTTATTAGAGAATTGTAAAAAAATAGATGATATTAGAAAAAAAGGAAAAAAATTAAAACCTCTTACTGGATTACCAATAGCAGTAAAAGATTTAGAGGAAACAAAGGATATTCCAACTACCTATGGATCTCAAATCTATTCAAATTATCAACCCTCAAAAGATAGTCCAATGGTGGATAATTTAAGAAACAGTGGGTTATTAATTATAGGTAAAACTAATACTCCTGAATTTGGGGTTGGTGGACAAACATTTAATAAAGTATTTGGTACTACTTCTAACCCATTTAACTTAAAAAAAACTGCTGGTGGATCAAGTGGAGGTGCCGCTGCTGCAGTACAGTCAAATCTCATTCCTTTTGCGGATGGATCAGATATGATGGGTTCTTTAAGAACACCTTCTTCATTTTGTAAAACATACAGTCTTAGGCCAACCCCTGGTCTTATACCTTCTAATTCGACTATATCAAACAAAACGCCAAAAATCTCTTCAAATGGTGTTATAGCGAGACATCCAATAGATTTAGCTTTATTACTTGATGCATGTGTTGGAAACAAATCAAATTTTACTGACTTAATTAAAAGTAAATGTTTACTTAAAGAAATAAGTGCCTGCATCCCAATAAATTACTTAGAAAATATTTTATTAGATACTAAAGTATTAAGACAATTTTATGAGTATATTGATTTTCTAAAAGATATAGGAATTAAAATAAAAGAAATTAATTTTGATTTTGACCCTAATCTTTTCTGGGAATCATGGATTGACCTAAGAAGCTTGATTTTATCATTGAATTTAAAAAAAGAGTATAAAGAAAATTCTCATTTACTTAAGGATACAATCATTTGGGAAATTGAAAGAGGGAAAAAATTAAAAGATGAACATATAAAAATTGCGAAAAAAAAACGCTTATTTTTAAAAGAAAAAATAAATAAAATATTAAGTATTTATAAATTTTTAATCCTGCCTTCTTCACAAGTTTTTCCATTTGATAAAAAAGATGAATTCCCAAAAAGTATAAATGGTATAAAAACTAAAACCTACCATCAATGGCTTGAAGTAACTATTCTTCCAAGTCTAATAGGATTACCAGTAATTTCCATTCCAAATAATAAAGGCAGTAGTAAATCAGTTTTAGCTACTCAAATCATAGGAGCAAAGAATACAGAAAAAGAACTACTTGAGTTAGCATTGGAAATTTTTAATTCAATGGAGAAATAAAATTAATAATTCAAATTGATTAGTAATCTACCTTACCATCTGTCTCTATATATTCTTTATCTAAATTTGATAATTCCTCACCTTTAAATGCTGATTCAAAAGCTTGCAGGCGTTTGAATACAGAAATTAAATCTATGATAGTTGACCAAGACCGTACTAAATACTGAAATGAACTTGTTACCTCACTAAAGGCTCTAATTATTTGGTTCATAATACCCAAAGTAATTGTTCCAGCAGCAATAGTAGGAATTAATAGTATGTAAGCAAATAGGTTATTGAGTTGAAAATAAAAATTTCTGAATAAATTAAAGTAGGTATAATGGATGTATATTCTGAAATAATTTCTTCTTACGTTAGCAAATAATTCCTTCAAAGTTTCAGGTTCTGCTCGTTTTTCATCATCTTCTCCAAGCACTAACTCTTTTCTAAAAGCAGCTTCAACTCTTTGATTTCTAAATTCAAGTCCAGGTAATTTAATACCTGCCACAATCATTAAAATGGTCCCAAAAATAGACCAAAAAATTGCAGCATAGAATAATGGATAAGCTATTTCTCCAACGATTGGTATTTCCTTAACATTTTTTGAAAGTTCTAACAAAACAGGCAGAAATGCTATTAATGTCATCACAGAGTCCACTATAGAAACTCCTAATGATTTCATTATTGATGCAAATCTCATGGTATCTTCTTGAATTCTTTGTGATGCACCTTCTATATGCCTTACTTGGTTCCATTTCTCTGTATAATAGTCATTCATTGCTGTTCGCCATCTAAAAACATAATGACTAACAAAAAAGCTTGTGAATACTGCTATCAAAACATATGTGAGCGCCAAAATCAAAAAACTAAACATGTAACCGTAAAGATCAGCAGCAGTAGTAGTAGATTCACTAGATAAAGCGTTTTGAATAGCGTCATAAAATGGCCGATACCAGTTATTAACCGCAACAGCAACCTGCACTTGGTAGTAAGTTATAAATAAAATGAATGCAGATCCTAAGATAGACCAAACTTGCCATTTATGTGGGGAGTAAATACTCCAGAAACCATAAAAAATTAAAGTTATTACAACAAAATAAATATAAAACCACAAAAAATCAGGTGTAGTGAAATGACCTAAACCAATAACTGGAGGAGCATCAGGGGAAAGAAATTCAAACCCAAAAACCGTACCAAATTCTTTACCTCCAAAATACCAGAAAAAAACTATAAGCACACACCAAATGAGAAGGCTACCAAAAAACTCTTTTGGTTTTGGAAAGAAACATTCAAGCATAATACCCCCCTTTTTAATTGAAAACTTTTAGAATAAAAAAAGATAAATTTCAACAAAAAAAAAGGGACAAAAAGTCCCTCTCTTTTATTATTATAATAATTAAGATCTAGTGTGGATGTTTATGAAATGGCTTACTTTTACACATATATATTTTACCAACTAAACCAGATGCTGAAGCAGTTTCTGCCCAGCCTACAACTGCTATTGCATTTCCACCCATTACTCTGGCTCTATTACGTAAGCCAATTATGGCCTCTGAATAATTTATATTTGAAGAATAAGCTAATTTTAAAATTTGAGCACAGGAAGGTTCCATCCTTAAAACCCTATCAGCATGTAAACTTACTCTAGCTACTCCTCTTAACGGAACCACTCCTTCTCGAGCCGCACCTTGAGCATTAGAAACTACTGGGGAACCCAAGTCCATTGCAATTGGTGCACTTTGACACGCCCCTAATATTCCTAATAATAATATAAGCAAAACTCTCATTAAAGCACCTCACGTTTTTAATTCATCAAAAGTAAGTACGACTGACCTAATATTAATTTTAATAAATAGGAAAAATCCTTAAAATTTGAATTCCTTTTACACCCAATGGTGCATAAATGCCACATAAGACATTATAAAAATTACATCATATTATTAAATTTATTAAAATATTATTATTTCGATGGTTAATGATATGGAAAAATTCATTTTTAATATATTTAAGTCCTGGAAATTAGTTGTCATTACAATTTTTATTGGTCTTTTTATTGGGGCATGTGTAGCAATTGCAACTAAAGTGTTTGTGAATTCAATACTTTATCTTACAGATATTAGGGAAAATACTACCTTTTTTTCAACATCTATATTGGGTTATCAAATTAATTATGCACCCATAGTAACAATTTTAATTGCTGCATTTATTATCAATTATATTAAAAAATCTACAAACATAACTAGATTTCACGGACCTGCTGATAGTATCTATGGTGCACATAGGACAGATAATGAAATAAATACCAAAACAGGATATTTTTCTACTTTTGCTGCTTTAATTAGTGCAGGTGGTGGTGCATCGGTTGGTCAGTATGGACCACTTGTGCATTTTGGGGCAACATTAGGCACAAGTATTAGACTTTTAACAAAAAATATTTTAAGTACAGATGTTTTTATTGGATGTGGAGCTGCGGCAGCAATTTCTGCAGGTTTCAATGCCCCAATAGCTGGTTTAATTTTTGCCCATGAAGCTTTATTGAGACACTTTTCAATAAAAGCAGTTACTCCAATAGCAATTTCTAGTTTCACCGCAGCAGCAGTTGCTGATAAATTTTTTGGTGGAGAACAAGTTTTTGTAACTGATATTATCAAAATGGATCTAATAAATTTCATTCCAATAGCTATTTTAGGAGGGATATTTTTTGGATTTATAGCATTTACTTACATGCAATCACTTACTAAGGGACCACAAATCTTTGCAAAAACAAAAATAAAACCTTTTATTTTGATTTATTTGGGTGCACTTTTTTGTGGTTCTATTGGTACTATTTATCCAGAAGTTTTAGGTATCGGAACTACTACAATAAACAATATGCTTAATGCAGAAATAGATACGCAAACAGTTTTAATTTTTCTTTTTCTCAAAATTGTCCTAACTGCAGTTTGTTTATCTACTGGTTTTTTTGGGGGTGTTTTTTCTCCAGCATTATTTGTAGGAGCAGCGTCAGGAATAGCTTTTGCAAGTTTTATTAGTTTTTTTGGTATAGCAACAGATTTTAAAGCTTTAGCATTATGTGGGATGGCATCTGTAGGTGCCTCGGTGATAGGAACACCGATAGCAGGTGTTATTTTAGTAATAGAACTTTCTAATAGCTACGATTTAGGTGTAATGTCTATATTATCCATAGCCAGTGCTACTTTAATTACTTATTTATTTTTTGGGCAGTCTTTATTTGATAGGCAACTACTTAATCGTGGTATAGACATAGCACTTGGAAGAAGCCATTTGAAATTAATGGATGAGGCAATTGGACCTTTGGCATCTGATAATTTTCTAGCTTTTTTACCAAATACTCCCCCCAAGCATGCAGTGAAACTTATGATAGAAAAGGAGTATACTGAGGCATATTTAGTAGATGAGAAAGGTATATACAGAGGAAAAATAAGATTAGTAGACCTTATGACAAATACTGCCCAAAAACAATGTCACATATTAAGAGAAAACAATGAAATTTTATTGACTGATGTGGATTCAGTTCTACAAGGTATTGAAACGTGTAAAGACTTTGTTGGTGAATCTATTCCAGTTATAAATCAAGAAAAAAATGAATTAGTTGGTATAATTACTGAATCAGATTTATTTAAAGCTTATTTAGATCTAAACAGACAAATAAGAGATTTGGAAGCAGGTATTAGAAATTAAATTCCTAATGAAGAGTAACTTTGAACTATTCTCTTAACTGCAACCATCATCGCTGCAGTCCTCAAGTTGGGTACTCCTTTTGTTTCGTTCCAAACTTTACTTATGATATTATAGGACCCTCGCATTGTATCTTCTAAGCCAGATCGAACTAAATCAACTTCGGAGGCTCCTTGAACCAAGTTTGTCCTAAAATCGTCATTGAATGATTTTCCTGTAAGATTTTCAATTCCATCAACTAATTGAGAAATTTGGTTTTCCTGAGCCCTTTTTTGCAGGCGTCCTAGCCTAATTCTACTTAAATTTTTAATCCACTCAAAATAGCTTACTGTTACTCCTCCAGCATTTGCATACAAATCTGGTATAATAATTATTCCTTTGGCATCAAGTATTGGATCTGCCTCAGCTGAAACAGGTCCATTAGCTGCTTCTATTATTAATGGTGTTTTTATACGTTCAGCATTTTTCTCAGTAATGACCAATTCCATGGCTGCTGGTATCAAAATATCAGCATCAGCTTCTAGCATTTCATTTCCAGATTCTTGGAAGCCAGGAAAACCTTTTATGGAACCTTTTGCAACTATATGTTGCTTTAACAACTCTATATTAATTCCATTTTCATCTACAATAGAACCATCTCTTTCTAATACATGCGTAATTAGAGCTTTATCTTCTAAAGATAAAAACAATGCTGCATGAAAACCTACATTACCAAGACCTTGGACAATTATTCTCTTGCCTTTTAAACCAGAACTTAAACCTGTTTTTTTTAAATCATTTTCATTATCAAAAAAAGCTCTAAGGGCATACTGAACACCCCTTCCCGTAGCCTCTGTTCTCCCCGCAATTCCACCTTTACTTACTGGTTTTCCAGTCACACAGGCCCATGCATTTAAATCTGTTGGGTTTAGTCGTCTATATTCATCAGCCATCCATGCCATCTCTCTTTCACCAGTACCAACATCAGGAGCTGGAACATTTTGAGAAGGATGCATTAAATCTCTTTTAGCTAGCTCTTGGGCAAATCGCCTAGTTATTCTTTCCAACTCTTCTGGTTTCCAATCCCTAGGATTAATTATTAATCCTCCTTTAGATCCCCCAAAAGGTACTTCAACTAATGCACATTTGTATGTCATTAGTGCGGCAAGAGCTTCTACTTCCCCTTGATTAACCGCTAGATCATATCTAATCCCACCTTTAACCGGTTCAAAATGATCTGAGTGTACTGAACGATAACCAACAAAAGTATGCATTGTACCCCTAAGCCTAACTCCAAATCTTACTGTATAAGTTGAATTAGCTAACATTATTTGGTTAGCTAAATCAGAACTTAAAAATTCTAACCCGTCGGTGTCCTGCAAACATTTTACAGCTTTTCTAAAATTTACCTCAATTGAATTTAAAAATGCATCACTTGCCATTTAAATATTCCCCTAATTTACAAATCTAAATGACAGATTGATTCATTTAGCTTACTCAGCGTAACACACAAAAAACAAAGTACAAGAATTAGAAAATAAAAAAATTAGAATTTAATTTTTGAAAGGATCACAGGCATAACTTCTCTGACAGGCACCGCCAGCACTAGGATCTACAGACATTGTAACATCTTCTAACCCAGTTCCAGCTCTTTCATAAATACACATTCTTTGCCCTGTCCCCACGTTGATATAAGTGCGTTTTAGCCTACAAGTCGTAGTCCCCTTGCTTGGCTTAGTGCCTCTTCTACGGCACTTTGCTTTTTCTCTCCCAAGTATTGTTTGGGGCCATTTTAATCTTTTATTAGACCATTCAATACATGGACCTTCTGCAGTTCCTTCATACATTCTTCCTTCAGCTAGAACAGTTTCATTAAAAATATCAAAAAAAGATATTAAAAATACTATAACTATTATTCTTATTGCAAAAAATAACATTAAAAAAAGCTTATAATTAAATATATCAAAGTATATTACTTTTTTAATCAAATGAAAGCATTAACTTCTAATGAAAAATTGAACTTAACTTAGTTTTCCCGTCAGGATAGGCTCTTCGACATTCAATAATAGCATCAGCTAAAAGATTAGATGCAATTTTTTCATCTCCATTAGCAAAACCTTTAGTTATTTCGCTTGATAAATGAGTTAGAAATAGTAAAGCAGAAGCTAGCCTTCTTTCTACATAGGCATCTTCCAAATCTGCAGTATAGTTTAGTAGTGATAAAGCTACGGAAGATTGAAAATCTTTGAGGTCTTTTTTTTCATCTTCAATTTTTTTAGATAGACCTTCTTTCAAAATTGTGTCTCCAACTTTTGATAATAGGTGTTCTTTTTTCTTTTGTGTCATACTATATAACCTTTTATTAATCACAATTCTAATACGTCTTAAAAAAAAAAATATTTAAAAGATAATTTTACAAATTCAAAATGAAGGCGTTATTAATAACTTGAAAATAAGTTTTTATAATAAGATTATATTTCAATGAGTGATGAAAATACAGAAAAAGATAAAAAAGTAGAGAAAAATACTCCACCACCTAAAAAGAAAATATCAATTAAATTAGATTATTTTCAAATTGCACTTTACGGTGGTCCAGCTATTTTATTTTTTCTAACATTTTATTTAATAAAAAATTTTTTGTTTGCTCCACCAACGGAACAAGAAATACGTGACCTCACAAAAATTAAAGATAAAGATCCATTTGCTCATTTATCGGTAGATCCGCCATTAAAAATGGCAGGGGTTATTGCAAAAAAAAATGCAGAAGAAAAAAAACTTTCTGAAGCTGAAACAGAAGTCTTAGCAGATGGAACAATAGCTTTTCTTTCTCCAAGATATAAGTATTACGAATTTAGTGGTCCACTGGCTACGAATCTAATAAATAGTAGAAAAATTCTTACAATCAATATATCTGTTGCCGTTTATGAAACACCAATGAAAGCTGAAGATTTTTACGAAACCTTTGAATTTTTTGTACCTGTTCTCAGATCAATAGTGATTAAAGGTATAGGAGATTTCACCTTAGAAATGGCTGAAGATGAACCAACAATTTTTCAATTTCGTAAGTACTTACTTGAAGCATTTAACAAAAAACTTCGAGATTTAGGAGCACAACCAATTTTGAAAAAAGTTGTGTTTAGTAGCTTTGTAATAACATAAATTAAACAACTTTATAATTTAGTCGTATATAAAGTTATGGATGGTATAAAAAACATAAGTTCAAACAACCACAATAATCATAAAAATTATTATATTGGTGATGATGAGCAAAATAATTTAGAAGACCAAGATAAACAAACTTTTGATCTTGCCCAAGTACTGAAAACGGGATACCAAAAAAGAAAGTTTTCGAATACCAGTACTATCAGTTGGTTGCAAACTTGGAGAATTTCTAATATATATATAGCTCCAGAGGTAGCAAGCGTAGGTAAAACAGAAGAAGAGCTAAAAAAAGAAAATAAAAATTATAATGTTGGAAAATTTTCATTCTTATAAATATTAAAAAATTTTTTTAATTTTCGGAGTTTCCAGGTAAGTAAGCTTTTCCTTGTATTGCTTTTGCACCCAATTTTTCTGAAAAAATTGGATTTTCATTCAAAATTTGCGTAAGTACTTCATTAACCCATTTTTCAGCTTCTTCCTGATTGTTTGCATCTAATTCAGCGATACCATCAACAATCCAATGTACTTTAATTTTCATGAATTGCTCTCCCCTTTTGAGTTTTGACTCCTTTTACTGACAAAATTATTAAAAAATTTATCAGCATTATCTTGTTCCTCAATAATCTCCTCAGGAGTTAACTCCTCCTCAACTTCATCTCTCATTTCAACTGCACTTTCCAATCCTAGTGCAGCTCCTACTGTAAACCATTTATAAGCAGAGGGGTATTCTTTTTCTTCAACTATCTCTAAAAAGAATTTCCCTAATTGCATAATTGAGGTTTCAGACCCACTTTCAATACTATTTTCAAGATAAACTTTTACTTCTTCACGTATTGTTTCAACTGTTTTTTCTGGTATCAGATCAATTAATTCAGAAACTAAATCATCCGCCTCCGAAATATTACCTAATTTTGATAAATAAGCCCAATAAAGTGAATCGGTATATTTTTTTGTTTTACCTTTTCCTGCTTTCAATATAACAGCAAGGTTATATTGTGCATCATGTTCAGAATTTTTTGCTAATTTTTCAAAAATTAAAATCGCCTCTTCATAATTCTTTGATTTTACAAAATCAGTAGCTTGTTTAAATAAAATATCACTATTTGTTAGAACAGAATCATTTGCCAAAGAAAAAAAAGTTAAAAAAAAGTAAATAATTAAGGTTTTTGAATTAAATTTTATTAAACTCATTACCTTCCAGCCATCATTACTAGTTGAAGGTAAAATACCCTAACCTTAAATTTTGATCCTGGTCTTCTTTCATAAACCACTATTCTTGGTCTATCCGTATTAGGTTTTTGAAATTCAACAACCATTGTTTCAGGAAGATGAACCCCATTCTTTTCTAAAGTAGTATGGGGGTTAGCTGAAAAATCTTTATGAAATTTTGGGTCTATCCAGATTCTAGCAAGAGCCTTACCCATAATATCAGGTAAAAGTTTCTTAACTTCCTCACGGGAGTGTAAAGAAAGATTCCCATTAACTAAATCTAACGGAGCGAGGTCTCTGTTTTTTTCAATAACAGCTGGAGGTGACAGTTTTTTTACTGGGACTAACGCTCTTTGAGAATTTGCAGACATAAAAACCTCTAACTTTTAGTAATAATTTACAAAGAAAAACTATAGATGTCCAACGACTTATTTTATTTATCTATTAATTTATTGATAATGTCTGACAATTATTGGCACAATAATTGAATTAAATGAGTTGAAAGGTTAGGTTATGATTTCAGTAATTAGGTCAGGTTTATCAGGAATAACACAAGAAATTTCAGTTATTTCAAATAATATAGCTAATGCTAATTCGATAGGTTTCAAAAAAAGTACTGCTTCTTTTGATGATATCTTTTCTGAACAAAGCGAGAAAAGATCAGGTTCTTTAACAGGATTTGGTATATCACTAAAACAACCAAACAGAATTCATACACAAGGAAGTTTAAAAGAAACTGGTCAGGCTCTTGACATGGGTATTGTTGGAAACGGAATGTTTATCTTGGATACAAGAGAAGATAGTGGCGTAGTAACATATTCACGAGCTGGATCGTTCACCGTAAATAATCAGGGTTTCATTGTTAATTTGGATGACACTCCAATACTTGACAAAAATCAAAATACAATAAAATTACCTTTTAATGTTTCTGTAGACGGTAAAACACCTCAGAAATTAACAAACGTTAAAGTTGAACCTGATGGCAGAATAAAAGCCTCTTATGGAACTTCTGAGTTTTTAACTATAGGTCAAGTAGGGTTAGCAAGATTTTCTAATGAATCTGGACTACGCTCTATTGGCAAGGGAAATTTTTTGCAAACTACTGAATCAGGTCTTCCTACATTAGGTAATCCAAAAGATTTAGGATTTGGATCAATACAAAATGGAAGTTTAGAAAATTCAAACACTGAAATTTCAGATGAACTTGTCAAATTAATAAGAGCACAACAAGCCTTCAGCGGTAACGCTAAAATGCTTGAAACAGAGAGAAAAGCTACTGAATTATTAATGAGATAATAATCTTCAATTATTTTAACGGAATAATCCAAGATAAATCTAAGATTTTTAAATTAGCAGCAGTATCAATTAATAAATCTCCAGCCAGATTTATAGATAATGGCATATCTAAAAGCATTATGACTGTTACTGGTCTATTTGCATCCTTCATCATTAATCTACATAGTTCATCAAATTTTAAAGAATTTAGACTAATATCTGCTTTCATAACTGGTCGATCTATGGATATATCTAAAACACCTATGTCATAGACTTCTTTCAAGCCCAAAGGTCTTATCTTTACTATACAATTACCTCGCGAAATATTCATTAAACTACATGATAAGGATAATTCTTGATCGAGGCCATAACCCAACAAATTAAGTTCAGCTGTCTGAACTGCCATATGAACTGATTTTGTTTGATAAAAGTCTTTTTTGCTCACTTCATCCCTTTTAAATATTAAATAGAAGACTCTTTTATTTTATCTCTTAGTTTTGAGATTGCAGACTTCTTTATTTGTGATACACGCCCAGTTGTAATATCTAAAACTTCAGCAATTTCGTAAACATTTAACTCTTCAACATAGTACAGTTGTATTACTAATGCTTCTTTTTGAGGCAAACAAGACAACGCTTCTTTCAAAGTATTTTTTAATTGAGAGTTAGATAAAGCTTCTTCCGGACTACTTTCTTTAGAAGCAAACCATATTGAATATTCATCATAAACTGAGTCTAAAGATTGATGAACATTTGCATTAAAAGCTACTTCCCACTCTTCATATTCTTCTAAACCCATTCCTAACTTTACAGCTATCTCTTTATTTGTTGGATCTCTTTGCAATTCTGAACGCAATAATTCTTCGGCTTTTTTTGCCTTTTGTTGCATCTGTATAGTTGTCCTACAGAGATTAGAACTTTTTCTTAGGTAATCTACTATTGCACCTCTTATTCTAATTACAGCATAACTAGAAAAAACAGCGCCCTCTTTTTTACTATATTTTTGTGCTGCATTTACTAAGCCAAAGTATCCAACCTGTAATAAATCATCAATTTCAACAGCATTCCTCACTCTACCATGCATATGCCAAGCTATCTTTCTTACAAGTTCCATATGGTCTTTTACCAAGCTCTCAACCCCTGGGTTAGCTTCTGTATAGGTTTGTTTCATTGAGTTCATATGATTTCTAACTTTTATTTAAAAAAAGTTACTCCCTTAGGTTCATTTTTTGGTGTACTTTGAATAGATTTAGCTACAGCCATAAATGCTCTAGTTTCTGCTGTATCCTGTTTTGTAAGCATTATAGGTTTTCTTTGTACTACAGAGTGTCTAATTCGTTGGGAAAATGGTATGTGACCACAGTAGGATAATTTAACATTTAAAAAACGACTAACTATATTTTGAAATTTTGTAAAATGCTGCAGTCCCTGCACATCACTTTCAACCATGTTTACAATAATTGAAAAATTTTCTACACCAGCTTCTAAATTTGCAGCTTTAATAAATGTATAAGCATCCATAAAACTGGTTGGCTCTCCAACCAAAATCAAAACAAGTTTATCTACTGCAGCTGAAAATGTGATAGAACTATCCGAAGCTCCAGCGGGAACATCAACTACTAAAACATCAGTACTTTCCTGTATAACATCTAGTGTTCTAATTAATTCATATCTTGCCTTAACTTCTAAATTCAATAATTCTGTTAATCCACTACCTCCTGATAGGAATTTGAGACCTAGTGGACCAGGTGCAAGTACTTCCTGAACTGGTGTCTTTGAAACAAGAATATCTTGGGCCGTTTTTGTTGGATTGACTCCAAGAAGGATATGAGAGTTTGCAAGACCAAAGTCAGCGTCAAATAAAACAACTCTAGATCCTAATCTAGAAAGAGTTAGTGATAGATTAACCGCAATACTGGTTTTGCCAACTCCACCTTTTCCACTCGCTACTGCTATTGAGATAGTCATTTAATTTCTCA
>CACFXF010000009.1 GCA_902570265.1 uncultured Alphaproteobacteria bacterium
GGAGTTCACTCAATCCCTCATATACATAAAGAAATAGAAACTATTGCTTATTTATTGGAAGGAGAATGTACCCTATATTATGGAGAGAAATTGGAACATCACATCTTAGTTAGCAAAGGTGAGCAAATATTTATTCCTGAAAATGTTCCTCACACTCCCTATAACCAAAGTAAAAATGAATGTATATGGGTTGTTGTTCATTCATCTGGAGATGATCAGGATGAACTTATTTCTATGCCAGAGTTAACTAAAGAACTTGATAAATATAAAAGTAAGTCGAAAGTTGGATCAGTAAAAATTAAGTCTAAGACCTCAAATATATTGACAAGGCAAAACCTTCAAAGAAAAACAGAGTAGTATTTTAGATGTGTTTTAAAATATTAAAAGTTATTCAACTTACTAAAGGGTTGCAAAAAATATCATTAAGATTTTCTAGACTTAAGCCCAAACCCTGAATACAAGGAAGGTAATATAATGCAAATTCCAAGAAATGGTTTTGAGACAACCTTTATTCAAGGATATATCTAAGAGGTGGGTGACTTAAGTTATCATAACTTTCATATGTAAATAAAAAATCTTTTTAAAGTTAATAGATTATAAATTTTCTAGATTTTTTAAATACAAATTTTATATCTAAAATTTGACAGCTTTAATAATTTATTTCTATAATTGATTATGAAACTTTCTCGTCGATACGCATTGAAATCATTGCTATCTATAATAAGCTATATTTCTTTATCAAAGGTTTCTTTTGGAAATAATCAAATTTTAGTAGGAAAGACTGTTATAGTTATTGGGGCGGGAATCTCTGGATTAGTCGCGGCCTCAACATTAATTCAAAAGGGTGCAAATGTAATTATATTAGAAGCCAAGAATTATATTGGAGGAAGAATTAGAACCGACCGAAGTCTTGGTGCACCTTTTGAATATGGGGCAGGTTGGATACACGGGCCTTCAGAAGATAACCCTATAAGAAATTTGGCTGATCGTACTAACTCATCTTTATTTGTCACAGACGATGATAGTTGTGAACTTCTTAATCTTTCAGGTAATGATATTGATGAAAAAGTTTGGGATGAGATTGAAGAAATATGGGAAGAAATAATATATGATGAGATCGACAGTGATACTGAGGGAAGTATTTTAGATGCCATTAATGAATATGACTCAAATATCTGGAGTGACCCAAACATAAGGTGGGTTTTTTCTGCTTATGAAGAATTTAATTATGGAGGTCCTATTCATGAAATTTCCGCAGGTCTAATTAAAGAAATGAGTGGTTTTCCTACAGCTGATGTAATTTTCAAAGATGGATATGATAAAATAATAAATTTACTTGCCAAAAATCTTCAGATTCAAACTAATTCAATTGTTAAATCGGTAAACTACAGTAGTACTAATAATATTACAGTTTCTACTACATCCAAAAATTATGAATGTGACTATGTAATTTGCTCTGTTCCATTAGGAGTGCTCAAATTTAATTCTATAGAATTTAATCCTGCTCTACCTAGATATAAGCAGGATAGTATAGAAAACGTAGGCTTTGGAACAGTTACAAAATTAGCTTTAAAATTTAAAGATCAATTTTGGGATAGTGATGTTCAATATTATTATACTGTAGCCAAAGAAACGGGAAGATGGCCTATATGGATGAATTATAGAACCTTTTCAAAAGAGAAAATTTTGATGGGTTTATGCATGGGTGATTATGCTAAAAAGGCAGATTTAATGTCAAAAGAAGAATTAATAGAGGATGGCTTAAAAGTATTAAAAAATGTTTGGGAGGATGATGTTGGAGAAGTTCAAAATGTATTAAGAACTAGCTGGCTTAATGACCCATTCACAAAAGGTGCCTATTCTTTTCCAAGAGTTGATAACTCTGAAGAAGATTTTGAAAATCTTGCTGAATCCGTTGATAATAGATTATTTTTTTGTGGAGAGCATACCGATCTCAAATATCTTGCAACAACTCATGGCGCTCTTTATACAGGAATACGAGCTGCCAAAGAAGTAATAAAGGCAAATAAATAAAATTGAATCTTACTTAAGCTGATAGTATCATCATAAAAAATTAATAATTTAATGAATGTTCCATATGACTTTATTTAAAAAAATCATCTTTAATTTTATTAAGATTTTAATTTTAAAATTTCTAATTAGTACACCCATTTTTGCTAAGCAAAACGATTGTAAAATAACTGCGGAAATGAGTAATGTCCCTGAGGAATTATATGTAGATACTTACCCTATCATTATAACAGGAATAAACGAACTAGAGTCAACTTTCGATTACCAATTCTACCTAGGTTACTGGTATGAAATTGGCGGTGATATGCCTTACTGTTTCTTTGAATCAAATAATTTAGAAGAAGGAATATTTAATCCCTATTTTGAATTTCAAAATGCTATTGATTTGGAAAGAGTCACTTCATTTGGAGTAGAAATAGAGGAGGAAGGAGTATATGTAAGTGCTAAATATAAAGGTAAATTTAAAGGTAAGTTTGATTTCACTATGTATCCTTTTGATACTCAAGACTTACATGTTGACATATCATCAACTTATTCCACAGATGATTTCAAAATTTATCTTGAGGATCAAAAAAATTCATTATTAGACGCGTTGGAGGTTCAGGGTTGGGATAAAATTAATTTTGCAAAAAAAATAGGTGTTGAAAAATGGGATCAAGATGATGAAGAGTATGATTTGATAAGTTATACAATCACCTTAGATCGACAGGTTTTTTCAATTTCTTTACGGCTTTTTTTGCCCCTGTTAGTAATTGTATCTTTAAACTTTTTATCCTTATTGCTAGAAAGAAATGATTTTGAATCAAAAATTGAAATACAATTAGCTGCCTTGATAGCAGTAGCAGCTTATTCTATACTTATGGATACAAAAATACCTGATCTACCTTACCTTACAATTGCCGATTCAATAATTGCTTTATCGTTTTTTTCTTCGGCAATTATACTCGCAATTTCTATTCTTAAAAAAAGAAAAAGGGATTACCAAAATTAGACATTAATAGGCCATGGTTTTTGGGGCACCCTCGGGATATTTCGTAGGGGTAGGTGGAACGATTGTTATGTTTAGGCAATTTTTTTGGCAAATTTATTTTAGCAACTGAGTAAATCTTTGACCTTTATCTATTATTTTTGCTTCTAATAAAACTTCTGTGATAGCGTCCATCATCCCAAGGTCCTGATCAGTATATTCACCTTTTTCAACTCTGCGTGCAGCCATGTAAAAATTAAGTGCTCCTAATGCATGATGATCACGCTTTTCACCGCCAGCAATTATTGATCCAGCATAATGATTAATTTTATTTTCAATGAATATATCCATTTTAAACCCTTTTTTATTATGTATCTTAAATTAATACTTTTTATTTATGTCATATTTTTTTTAAATAAAATTAGAACAAATTCAAATAATTTCCACCAAAAATATGTGAGAAGTAGTACTTGCTAATAATAGACTATGGTTTTTTTAGGAGTAATTTCTTAATTTTTTCAATGGTGCTTATGAAAATCTATTTCCATTTTTTTAGTTAAAGGTACTTTATCTGCCATAAAATGACCATGATCATTTGAGTTCAAAGTTATTTCGATAATATTTTTCCCATTTTGCAACAACCTAGAAGGGATATGAAAATACGGGGAATATTGTCTAAATTTTGTACCATTAATATAGATATGAGCATGTCCTTCATTGCCATTATTTTTTCCATTAACGTTTTGGGGAGAAAATATAAAATTAGATGTATTAATTATAAGGTTAAAACCATCCATTTTATCTTCAAATAATTCAAAACTTAAAGTTGGATAGGGTTTTTCTGCTTTTATCATTTTGTGTTTATTCTCATGTTTATGACTACTGTCATGATCATGATCATGATTTTCACTAGCATTCATAATATTAGTTAAAAAAATAAATATACTGATCAAAACCAAATTCTTCATAAACTTACCCCGTAATATCCCTAGATAATTATGACTAACTATAGATAAAAGCAGCAAATTTAAAGTTAAAAAATTATTTCTAAATACTATTGTTTTATTGCTCAACCTCAAAATCTAATTCAATATTACCAGCTTTTTTAAAAATAAATTTAGCCAAGTGAGGATCCAACCATTCTAAACCTTTTTTTTCATTAAAAAAAATTAATTTAAAAGTATCCTCGTCAAAATATATTGCTTCACCACCACTAATTTCTAATCCTTCATTTAAATCAACTTTAATATAATTCTCTGAAGCACCTTTTCTCTTCCAAATTTCAAAAGACAAAGAAAATTTTGGAATTATATTCATTAAATATTCACTATCTTCACCAATATTTTCTATTGTTAAGAACCCATAAGATCTGGAAACTTCCTGTTCAGTTTCTTTTATTAAATAAGGATGATAGATTATTAATGAACCGTGTTGTTCTTCATGAGCATTAATAGGACTTAAAAATAGGATGAAAACTAAGAACGATAAAATTTTTAATCTGTAATTTTTAAGCTTTTTCATAAACAAAACAATAAATAATTTTTATTATTTGGAAAGTTTATTTTGAATTGCACCTACCAACCAAAATGTGTGAGCAGTAGTACTTGCTAAAATAGGCTATGGTTTTTGGGATACCCTTGAGAAATATATTACGGGTGAATTATGTAAAAACTTAACTTTTTATTTTTTTTAAGCAAATAATATAAGTACTAAATAAGACAAAAGGAGTTAAAATCAAAATGGTTGGAATGATTAACTGTATGAGGTTTAGACCTAAAGAAGGTCAGGTGGAAGCTTTGTTTAAGGCTTATGCAGAATACGTTAAAGATTATCCATTTGATGACATAATGCATCAAATTATTGATCTAGGAACTGGAGAATACGCCCTAATAGGATTACATCATAGCATTGATACTTTTGTAGATATTATGAATAGAGATAATCGTGTAAGTGATATGTTGAGAGAGTTCGTAGAGCCCTATGAAGACGGAGAAAGTTTTCATTCATTCTCGGGTCCTGTTGTAAACTATAATGACTATCTGTAGTAAACATAAAAAAACTTTAATTCTAAAAACCTTGTTCTTCAATGCATTTCACTAACTCACTTACAGATGCAGCAGACCCTTTTAAAGAGAAACTACTGATTATCTTATCATTATCATCTAAATGGAAAAGCTCTTGACCTTTTCGAATTTCTTGAATCAATTCAATCACTGCTTTATCAGATCCAGAGTTTAGATCCATTACTAACCATCCAGAATCTAGATAAGGGCTTTCTGTATTCCAACTTGCAAGATCATCAACTGCAAATTGGAATATTTTTAAGCTTTCATTTACATCTGACTCATCATCAAAAATAGCTAATTCTTCAACTTTAGCATTAACGTAAATTTGAAATTCTTTATTACCTAAACCATTTCTTGCAATGCATGCTGTACGTCTATCATCATACCTTAAAAGTACAACTTCCCAATTTCCTTTTTTGAAAAGTACCTTTTCATCAAATACTTCAGCTGAAAAAGAAGGATAGGTAAAAAAGAGATAAAATAATAATGTACAAAACTTAAATAATTTCATTTTAAAACCCCAGTTACTAAAGCAAAAAATCAAGTATGACTTCAATATAAATAATTGTAATAAAAAAAAGTTAAATTTTTTAAATTAAAAATTTCCAACCAAAAAGTGTTAGTTATATCACTTCCTTATAATAGGCTATGGTTTTTGGGGTACCTTCAAGGATATGTCTTAGGGGTGGGGGTCATAAGTGTTATGATTATTATGTTCTCACGAAAAATTGACCAACTGCCCCTTTTACTGCCCCCTTTTGCACATTTTCCCTATATTTTTCATTTTACAGAAACCAATTTCTGGTCATATAATTTAATGAAAGCAAGTTTCAGAGATGGAGGAAACACCAATGAAATATAGTGCAAAATGCCATTGTGGTGAAATAACTGTCTAGATGGAACATGAATCCATGATGCAGTTTTTGTTTCATTGTTCTATATGCCATCAAAGAATTGGAACTTCATCGGAATAGTAATCAATAGTCTCAGTAGTTATAGATATTCAATAAAATAAGGCATTATTGTTATCAGCACTCTCAGTAAAATCTTTAGCTAGCTATGGTATTCTAAGCCAATCGCCCCCTCAATCGCACCCCTATATTATCTAAAGCAGTATCTAACTTATCATCATTTGTATTAAAGAAGTGAGCATAGATTTTCATTGTTATCTGTAGTTTAGCATGCCCTAGCCTCTGTTGAATTTTTGGTAGATATATTTCTTCAGAAACCAAATTGCTAGACTTGTGCTTTTTTGATTTTGGAATTTTTGCCGAGTTAAAAAAAAATTTAATAATTAGTAATTCTTAGTAAAAAGGTATTTAAATGCAATCAATTATTGACTAGTTACCATTTTTTCCTAGGAAAGCTCCCCTTATTTCAATTGAACCAGTATCTGTATCGTCAACGGAAAAAACTCCTCCAATCTCAGCTGAATTGGGACCAAAAAATGTGCCATCAGATTCCATCTGATATTGATTAGTCAAAGTATTAGTAATAATTCCATTTTTTAATTCTATTTTGTTAAGACAAATTCTATTTCCATTACAAATAGAACCACTTGGGAATATAATATCTACAGCATTAGAAATTGGACAATCCCTGCAACTTAAATTTAGCATAGACATCTTCCCAGATAGCGAAGTCAATTCACCAACCAGCTCCCCTTCTAATCCATTAAAATCAATTTGAATTTTACTGTTTCCAGTCAAGTCATATAATGCAGTCCCATCATTTATAAAAATTCTAGATGTTCCCAAGTAAGTATAATTACCCTCAACTATGTCCCCTGAAGATTCAGGAATTCCTATAATTCCGAAAGAACCATTCAAAGTATTACCTTCAGGAATATAAGTCACAAAACTTGTAAGATCCTTGATTGGAATTCCATTCTCTACATTCTTACTAGGCGCACCATCTTTTTCATTAATAATAACCAAAGCAGATCCTTGTTTCCTTACAAATTCTCCCTCAATATTCTCTAAATCTAAGGTAGTTCCGTCAATAGTTATTAATTTTAAATTAGATACATCTAATGAATTTAAATCATACAGAGATCCCTTTTGCTCTTCCATTTTTTGTATGGATTGACCACTACATCCAGTCATAATGAAACCAAATATAATTAAAAATATTATATTAAATTCCTTGATAAGCGACACAAATATTGCTCCTTTTATTAATTAAATTAGAGTAAAGTTATCAGGTGTAAACTCCTCAACCCTAATGTCATAAATCAATACTGTACAATCTCTATCAGAAAATTCTGAATGACCGTCTGGGGTAGTTTCAATCTTAGTAAGAACTTCTTCAAATCCATTATAATTAAAAGACTTGAGGTCAATCTTATCTTTGTCAATTTCAAAGTCTCTTCCCACTGGCTCAAATGAGCTTATATTGTTAAAATTCAGATTAAATTTAGCAATAATATCGTTTCCATCAGAGGGTGAGAATATAAATAAATCTGATCCATTTCCTCCTTCAAGCAAGTCATCTCCAGCTCCACCCTCAAGTGTATCATTTCCATAAAAATAATCCGAAAATAAAAGATCGCCAATTATATAATCATTTTCTGAGTTACCACTTAAAGGATTATCGCCCGTACCTCCAATTAAAATATCTGCTCCAGAACCACCTTCTGCTCCACTATTTTTACCAGCAGCAACAATGAGATCATCATATTGACTGCCTTTTATAAGTATATTACTAAATGCATCTTTGAAAACGTTCCTGATGCTCGGTGGTAAAATAGCTTGTTTTAAAGAAATATTTAACCCTGAGCTGGAAATTACCTCCTCATTGAAACCAACTGAATCAATGAAACTTGCTTTTACTGTTAAATTCTTTCCTATATCTTCATTTTTTATTACATAATCACGTTCAGTTGCACCTAATATCTCTACATTATTTCTAAACCATTGAAAATCTAAACTTCCATAACCATCAGGATCAATAAAATTAGGGATTGCAAGAAGGGTTTCACCAACATCTGCCCTCCCACTTATTGTAATATCTCCTTTAGCAGGAGTATTACTAGCTGCAACGTTAATAACAAATTGATCAGTTATTTGGCCGCCATTTCCATCGTTAACTGTTATTTCAAAGGTATTCAGACCAAAATTTGATCTAGATGGATTGACTGTCAAAATTGTGGAAGATCCATCAAAATTACACCAAGAAGGTAATGCAGCACCCCCAGGAAGTGTAATGGACATAGTTAAGTTGTGATCATCTGGATCTGTGAAAAATTGGTTAAATGATAAATTTTCAGAAGTATTTTCATAAAGGTTCCAAATCGGTATTGTTTTCTTTAAAACAGGATTATCGTTCACATTAGAAATGTTTAATACAACTGCTTTTGAACCTGATAAAGCACCTAATCCATCATCAGTAGCAATAACTGTAAAATCATATGAAGATTTAGTTTCATAATCTGCTGAAGCCTTTAATCTAACTTCTCCATCATCTGCATCAATTGTAAAATATGATGAATCAGCACCGGAAATAGAAAATGTTAGATTATCGCCTGAATCCACATCAGTCGCCGTGGCAGTATATAAAACAGAACTATTTGCTTGGTTTTCCGCAGCAGTAACCGTTGCAGAAGAAGTTATTGAAGGCATTTCGTTTACATCATTTACACTTATCGTAACTGCTTCTGTATCACTTGATCCATCAGGATCAGTAGCGATGACATTAAAAGAGTAGGAATTTTTTGTTTCAAAATTTGCTGAAGAATTTAATCTAACTTCTCCATCATCTGAATCAATAGCAACCAAAGAAGCATCTGTTCCAGAAACTGAGTAAGTCAAGATATCTGTAATATCTGCGTCGGAAGCAGAGACATCATATATCACAGTGTTAGTATTAGCATTTTCTTGGATACTACCAGTTAAACTAGTAGTATCAATCGTAGGACTGGACTCATTGACGTTACTAACTGTAACCGTAAGTACTTGAGTAGAAAAAATTCCTGAACCGTCGGTAGTTGTTGCTTTTACTTCAACCTGATAGGTATTATTTCCATCTGAATCTAGTGGAACTTCAAAGTTTGGGGCGGAATTAAAGGTTAAATTACCTGATCCGTCTATACTGAACTTACTCCCATCCAAACCAGAGTTTATATCCCACGTCACTCCTACATTTGCTGAAAATGTAGTAACAGCGGTTTGATTTTCCTGCTTTGTTATTGCTGAAGTATCTGAACCTGCAGAATTACTAGGTCCAGTAATTAAGGGTGTCCTAACATTAACGGTTAAAATACCAGTATCAGTCCCACCATTTCCATCAGATACAGTATAGTTTATTGTCTCACTAATATTCGCCGCACCAGAAGGAGGTGTATAGTTTATCGTTGTTCCATTATGACTTACAGTACCACTTCCTCCGTAACTTATTGATTGTATAGTTAACCCATCACCATCCTCATCTGTATCATCATTAAGGACGACAATACTATTAAGTGCCGTATTTATAGTAGTTATTCCTAGGTCATCTGTAACTTCAGGGCTATCATTTTGATCTGATATATTGATAGTAATAGCCTTACTAGTTGAGGATGGAGTACCTCCATCATCTGTTGCTATTACATTCAAACTATAAGAGTTTTTAACCTCAAAGTTTGCAGAATTATTTAATCTGATTTCCCCATCATCCGAGTCTATAGTCACTAAGGAAGAATCCGTACCGCTAACGGAGAATGCTAATGATTGTCCAGAATCAGGGTCAGAGGCTGAAGCATCATAGGCTATGGTACCTATTGAAGCATTTTCTGCTATTGAACCGCTTGAACCTGAGGAAATTACTGGAGGGTCATTAAGATCATTAATATTTAGGGATATAGCTTGCGTATCAGAAAGATTTCCGCCAACACCATTGTCTGTTACAGTAACGTTAAAACTATAAGAACTCTTATTCTCATAATCAGCTGAAGCTTTTAACCTAACTTCTCCGTCATCAGCATCAATTGTAAAGTGCGATGAATCAGCACCTGAAATCGAAAATGTCAAGGTGTCAGCAGTATCCAAATCTGTAGCTTCAGCATCATAAATCACAATGCTAGGGTTCTGGTTTTCATCAGCATTTACCACTGATCCAGATGTAATATTTGGGGCATCATTGATAGAAGTAAAATTAATGTCGAGGGTACCTGTCCCCGACTGTTCCGCTCCACTAATACCATTAATGCTGGTCCCTTTAACTGTTAAAGTTTTTGATGCTGGCGGATTATCTGAAGTGCTTTCATATTTTACCTTTCGAGCAATGTCTTGAACCATTCCATCAGTAATGGTTGTAGGAGCTGGAATACTTTCTGTTACACTCACATTATCTACATATAGTTGCGCACCTGCCCATCTACCTCCTGAAAAATCAAAAGTTCCAGAGACAAATACAAAACGATAAGAGCCTGGATTAGTAACGGTGACAGTCTCTGTAGCCCAAGATGTTGTTGCACCTCCTGAAGAGCCCGTTTCATTTAATATTTCTACAAAGCTATTATCATCTTTATTGACGATATATCCAAAAACATCATAGGCATCGGACCCTCCTACGGCTTTCCAATCAAAGCTGACTTTATCATTTGCTCTTAAGAAAACAGTATTATCACTATAAAGTGCAGGACCTCTAACAATATCATAACCTGACTTTGCAATTATTCCAGTGCTTGTTAATCTAACAGAGTATTCTCCTCCACCATCATTATTCACTGCGGCTGAATAAGTTCCAACAGTAGTCGGAATATTTTGATCAGAAATAGCTCTTCCAATTGCTGGAGGGGTAGTGTCTGTTGGCGTATTCAAACCACCAATTTGGGTTACTCCAAAATAAATAGGGCCAGACTGTATTTGCCAGTTTCCAAAAGAGGAAGATCCATCATTAGTTTCAAAATTTCCATTTTGAAAACTATTTGAAATATTTACCCTTAATGGATTACCATTTAATCCATTCTTAGTTGAATCAACGTTACCTAATATAGCAGCACCAGTTCCATTACCAACGTAAACAACAGATCCTATTATCGAGACCTGGCCGTTTATGGTCGAAGCTGCTCCATCATTAGAAAATCTAAGAAAGTCATGGCTATCAGAGGAAGAAAGACTAAATTCTAAATACCCCCCTGCATAATTATCACCACCAGCAGCTCCACCAGTAATTGATATGTCGCTATCTATAACTGAAAGTGCAGCTTGTTCATTATAAGATAAGTCAGTAAGGTTGGTTATTGAGGGAGTGCCCAAAGTTCCTGGGATAGAAGAAGGATAGAGTGAAGCACTTTCAATTCTTCCAACTGTAGTTTCTAAATCCCAATCACCACCAAAGGATGGTGAGCCCGAAATATCATCTGATGCTGCAAAATCAACACCTGAAATTCTTGAAAGAAGTTGTAAGAATTCTTCTCCTTTTCCACCACTACCAATGTCACATCCATAAAGATGGATATCTGCTTCCTTACCTAATGAATTACCTATCGTGATTAAATCTTTGCTAAAATTTTTTGCATTATCAGTGGTTACTGAACCACTGGAAAATTTTAAAACACCTGATTCACCATGGCTAAAAATATGTAAGGAACCTAGATTACTGTCATTACCAATAATGTTAGCAATTTGACGAAGAGCATTTTGATTAGTATCTAAGATATGAACTAAATAGTGTTCAGATAACTCATCTAATAAAGCCAAATATCCAGGCACACTTTTATCAATAAATACTACTGCCATCATTATATTTTACATGAATATAATCTATAATCCAAATTTTCTCTTCTATTAAGAAACGACTATTGTAAATTCGTATATCTAATTTATAGATAGTACATTTTTTTATAGGTGTTAATAGAAATTGGTAGTCAACAGTCTTAGCCACAATATGCTCGTTACTATTGTTGATATAAATAGTTTTGCTTATTATTTGTGAATTAAAGTATTTTCAAAAATATCTTTTTAAGTAATTCAAAATTATAAATATAAATATTATTCTTTATTTTTTTATTTATTTCATACATTTTATTTTCTATGAAAAAGTTGGGGTTTTTAAATATAATATTTATAACATACTTTTTTTTACATACTCCCTTAGTATACGGATCAGAAAGGTTAGAATTATATTTTCTTACTGAAAAATTATTAAATACAAAAATATTAAATACAAACGAATTTATACAATTTAGTTTAAATTCAAAATCTTTAGGCTTTAAATACTTAAAGGATAATAACAAAAAAAAATCTATATTTTTAATTAATAGAGCCTTTTATCCAATAATTACCTATTCAGATAATATCAACGGAGGTAACCTATTCCAAACAATTCAGTTAGGTGAACTAACGTTTGAGGGTGAAGAGGAGGCCAAAGCAAAATCAGGTTTATTAATTGGTGGTGGTATCTTCTTAGATATCAAAAAACAATATGGGATAGGGAGATATCTTGATTTAAGAATGAATGCCTCATTATCTGCGGCACCCACTCATGATTGGTTAAGCATTAGAGACAAATCCATAATTGCTTGTTCAAAAAATCATCTAAAAGAATGGTTTTTTTTTGATGCCTGTGCACATTGGGGACATAATAAAAGACAATATATAGATGAAATTAATAAAAATCTTTCAGTTTCATTAACAAGATTATTTATAACTAAAAAAGTCTTTAACGAAAGTATTTTTACAATAAATAGACATATTTCTGATAAATATCATCAAATGCAAGGAATATTTGCATTAAATTCATTATTACCTAATGGTTACAAAACAAATTTCTCTATTACACTTGGTGAACCAATTAAAGAATTAATTTCATTAAATTACTCATTAAGTCTAGCTGTAAGCAAATATATAAAGAGAAAACCGTTGAGGCTTTCATTAAAGCAAACTCATTATGATGGTGGAAAATTCCTTGGAATAGATAGGGAAGATACTACCCAACAAATATCTGTTTCATATCCCATCAATAACAGATTTAATATTGCTTTGGGATATACTAGAAATAAATCTTCCATTAGTTCTTTTAGCCATAACGGACCCCACATAGAGTTTTCATTTCCTTTACGAAGTTTTTAATAAAATCTTTAAAATTTAGCCTAAGCATATATAAAGTCTTGGAAGATCAGTTATTTTTTTACTTAGAAAAGCTGTTCTTGAAGCTATTAAAGAAAATAATGATAAGACACAGAAAGAGTTAATAGAAATTATGACTAATGAAGGTTTTAAAACTTCAAAAGGTAAATCAATCAGCAAACAGCAAATGTCTGATTGTATTATTGGATTACTTGAAGAAGGTTTAATTGGGAAAACAGTTTTAGCGCATAAAGAGACTTATTACGATAGTCCACTTACTTAACTGACCGAACTTACTCACCATTCATTTGCATTAACTGGTAAGCTTAGTAAGTGCAGTAAGTTCCATTCTAAATTAAAGCCACTTATTTTATATCTTCCATACCAAAATATGTAAGCAGTAGTACTTTCTAAGAATAGGCTATGGTTTTTTGGGGTACCCTCAAGGATATGCCTTAGGGGTGGTGTTATGATTGTTATGTTTGTTATGTTCTCACGAAAAATTGACCAGCTGCCCCTTTTACTGCCCCCTTTTGCACGTTTTCCCTATATTTTTCATTTTATAAAAAATAATTTCTGATTGTATAATTTATTGAAAGTAAGTTTAAGAGATGGAGGAAACCCCAATGAAATATAGTGCGAAATGCCATTGTGGTGAAATAACTGTCGAGATAGAACATGACCCTATGATGCAGTTTATGTGTCACTAATCTATATGGCATCAAAGAATTGGAACTTCTATTTCTGCTTTAGCTTGGCCTGAACATGAAATAATTATAACTGGTAATTTAAAACCTTATAAAATATTTGGTGGCATTGGTATGGATATGTATTACTATTACTGTCCATCTTGTAGTTGTTTTATATATAATAAACCTGATCTTCTTGAAGGAATGGTTTATATCCCAGCCGGATTATTAGGAGAGCAAATAGAATTTAAACCAACAGTTGAATTATGGTCAGGCAATAGACCCAATTGGATGCAGAAAGCTCCCTCCATAATTGAGTCTTTTGCAGACAATGGCACCTTAGAAAGACTTCAAGAGTTATTAGAAAATCTAGATCAAAGAGAATAATTTAATAACAATTTTATTTTTATGCTGATGCTAAAGAAAGTATAACTACTAAAATCAAACTTATTGCCATCAAATATCTTACTATATTTTTGATAGTTTTACTCAAAGGTAATTCATAAAATAAAACTCCTGCATGTAACCAAATTAAATGTATAGGAATCCAAATTAAATTACTTATTAGCAGTTTTAATAAAATTTCTGTTAAAAAATTTGTGGGATAGAAAACAAAACCTGAATAAAAAGATAAATTAACTATGTAAGCTTTTGGATTAATAAGCTGTAAGAATATTCCATGCTTAATTCCAGGCATAGTTTGGGATTTTAAAAAATTGAAATTGGCATCTTTAAAAATAATTTTTAATGATAGATATATAAAAAAAATTGACGATAAAAATAAACAAATAGTTCTAACTATGGGATAAGAAAAAATAACACTTGCTAGACCAGAAATAACTAATAAAGCAACAATGTTAGTACCCAAAAAAAGTCCAAAAACATATCTTATTCCTGATTTAAACCCATAAGCGGCACCTACTCCAGCAGTTGATAAAACCCCGGGACCAGGAGTAATTATAAGGAAGAAAACACCAAAAGCGAAAATAATCAAAAGGATAAGTCTCTACTGAAAAAAGAAGATATTTATGAATAAATAAAACATAAGTTAAGTATTTTAAAGAATAAAATAAATTTATCACTTTAAAGTAAAATCTTATTCTCTGACAATTTTAAAATTAGTTTACTCAAGTTATGAAAATATATAAAATATAAATGATATATTTTTTTTAATTAAGCAGAGAACATAATTGGACGATAAAGAATTTGGCACTCGTGATAAACGTGGTGATTGGGCTCCAACTAAATTATTAGAGCCAGCTCCTCTTTGGTTATTCCCACCTAAACCAAAAAAAATATTGGCTTGGATACCTGCATATTTTTTTCCTTATAACTTACTATTTATGATTTCCTCAATTATTTATTGGTTTCTTGTTATACCCCCAGTGGAAAATATGTCTAATTTTTCATGGGATTGGACTATTAATATTTTAGTTATTAATATGGTTTTGGCTTTTATTTGGTATCAAGGATGGGAAGTTCCCCTTTACATAATGAAAAACAAGAAAATAGATTCAAATATAATAAAAGCTTTCCTCAGGATATTACAAATAAGTTTTTTTGGTTCAAAAACCAAACAATAGATAATATGACAAGATCAATGCTTTTTGGTGTTCCAATATGGTCTATACTTCAAATTCTAATGTTATGGACTTTTTCCAATGGATACATACCTTGGATTAATTTTTCAGAGAATAAAATATGGATCATTCTTATGATTTTATTTGTACTTATAATTAATGATTTTCATTTTTACTGCATTCATAGACTAATACACATTCCTATACTATATAAATGGGTGCATTCTGTTCATCATAAATCAGTGAATCCAAGTCCATGGTCATCACTATCAATGCATCCAGTTGAACATATTTTATATTTTGGCACAGTTTTCTGGCATTTTTTGCTACCATCTAACCCAATTATAGCACTTTATCAATTACATTTTGCAGGCTTTGGAGCTGTACCAGGTCATATTGGTTTTGATAAAGTTGAAATATCAGCGAAAAAAGCATTTGATACTCATGCTTATATGCATTACCTTCATCATTAATACTTTAACGTTAATTATGGTGGTGATGGGTTAGTACCATTTGATAGATTTTTTGGAACATACCACGATGGATCCAAAGATTCAGATAATAGATTTAAACCTAAGACTTAATTGACATAACTTTTCAGAAAAATATTTTAAATAATTATTTAAGAAAAATGATATTTATTGAAGTTATAGAGATTGTTTTTCCTGTTTTTTTTCTTTCATTTCTTGGTTTTTTTTGGGTTAAAAAGGGATTTGAATATCCTATGCAATTTGTAACTAGTTTGTGTATGAACATAGCAGTTCCTTGCCTTGTATTCGTTTCACTAATGAATACTAAAATAGACATAAAACTTTTGTTCAATTTTACTCTGGCCACTCTTTTTACCTATACATTTATAATTATAACCTTTTTTTTTATCATTAAATTAATTAAAATAAATTCTAAAACATATTTGGCTCCTTTATCTTTTGGCAATACTGGTAATATTGGTTTACCTTTAGCTTATTTTGCATTTGGAGAAATTGGCTTAGGTTATGCTGTTTTAGTTCTATCAATTACATCAATTTTATCTTTTTCTATTGGAATTTGGTTTGTTTCAGGAAAGATGTCATTACTTAAAACACTTAAAAATGAACCCCTGCTAACAGCAACATTTATAGGTTTATTTTTTTTAGTAACAGGATACCAAACTCCACATTTTTTAACCTCTACATTTGAGCTAATTGGACAAATGGCTATACCACTTATGCTAATTACACTTGGAGTAGCAGTAGCTAGTTTAAATGTTACTCATTTTTTATTGGGCTCTAAAATTAAGTATTTTAAAGTTATTTATCTGCATATCATTATCTCTAATTATTGGGTACATTTTATATCTTGACCGTATTCCTTTTTCTATTCTTGTTTTGCAAATGTCTGCACCAGTTGCTGTAACTTCTTATCTTTTAGCAAAAAAATATAATGCTGATGATAAAGCGGTTGCTGGAATTGTTATTGCATCCACAAGTTTATCAATTTTATATTTTCCAATAATTTTATATTTTCAATTGAGCTAAAATTAAAAAGTATAAATAAAATCACATCAGTATATAATGGAACCTACATTAGGAAGAAAAATAACTGTATTTCCAGAAACAATTAAAAATAATCTATTTAATATTAAATTTTTACCAATCAAACCTTTACTAACAAAAAATAATCCTACCCCAATTTGAATTGAGGTTAAAATACTTAAAAGTGGAAAATTGGCAAAATCAATTAACGAAGGGTGACGTATCATAGCAAGTGGAATGATATATAATCCTAGACCCAAAACTAGAGCAGTTTTGGCAACTTTTAACCAATTCTCTTCTACCATACTTGCTGCAATAAAAACACCTCCACAAACAGGTGGTGTGATTGTAGACAAAAGTGCAAACCAGAAAATGAATAAATGTACTAATAGTGGTTTAAGGCCTAAATCAATAAGTGCTGGACCAGCTACAGATACACAGATTACATATGCTGCAGTTGTAGGAACTTCCATTCCTAAAATGAGACATGCAATGGCCGTTAGAAAAAGAGCTAACCATAAATTACCACCAGATAGGGTAATAATTGAAGATGTTACTTTTATTCCCAACCCTGTTATTCCTAGAACCCCAACTATTAGTGAAGCACAAAGAATAATAGATGCTATTATTGATACTTGACGACCTGCAAATAACGATGCGTTAACAATTCTTGTTTTTGTCGTTTTCCAACTAAAATTTAAATTTATGTCAAAAAATAAAAGAAGTAATCCAGATAGTATTGCAATTGCTGCTGAAAACTGAGGTGTGTAGCCTGAATACATAAATGCCAACAATACTGAAAATGGAATAAGAAAAAAAAGAGCAGTTTTAATAACTGTAGAAATTTGAGGCAACATTTCTACTTTATAAGGTTTTAAATCATATAGTTCAGCATATCGATTAACACCAAGCCAGATAGCAAAAAAATATAGTAACGCTGGAATAAAGGCAGCTATTATTATTTGGCTATATGGAATCCCTGTTAATTCAACCATTACGAAAGCACCCGCACCCATAAGTGGTGGCATTATTTGACCACCTGTAGATGCAACAGCTTCTACTGCACCAGCAATTTTTTTTGAATATCCTAGTTTTATCATAGTAGGTAATGTAACCATACCAGTTGAAGCAACATTAGCTGAAGCAGAACCTGAAATTGAACCAAATAAGGCAGAGGAAATTACTGAAACTTTTGCAGCACCACCCCTTAATCTTCCAGCAGCTACAATCGCAATGTTCATAAATCCCTGACCTGCTTCACCTGCATTCAGAATGGCTCCAAAAATTACAAAAACTGCTACAATAGAGACAGATACACCTGTTAATTTTCCCCATAATCCTCCTTCAGTAATGATTAAAGTACCCAAAAAACTATTAATTGGAATTCCAGGATGACCAAATTCACCAGGGATCTTATCACCAGTTAATCCATACAATAGAAAAATTAGAGTGATCAATGGAAGAGGCCAACCCACTGTACGTCGAGCCATTTCTAGTGTGATAAAAATTAAAATTATCGAAATTAAAAATTGATTTGTCCCATCCAAAAAACCGTACTGTTCAGATAGTAGAGGCTCATTAATTACAATATAAACACAGCTTAAAATACCAAAAAACGAAAATATATATCCTAAAAATAGTTGAGGTTTATTTTGAGAAATAAAAATAAAAACCCAAGGTATTGCTAAAGCCATATGCAAAGGTCGAGAAATTAAACTGGGAACAAGTCCTGAGAAAATAAGATAGATATGAAATAAGATTGATAATAATCCTAGTCCAATCCATATATATTTTATTTCTTTAAGATTAATCATTGTGATGTTCCTTAGGTGTATTTGATGCACCTAAGGAACTAATAAATCATTCTAATGGTGAGACTCTAACTTAGCACCAACTTCTTCATAATATTTTTTTGCACCTGGATGAATATCTGTGAGAATATTATTCAACATATCCATAGAGACACC
Organism: uncultured Alphaproteobacteria bacterium; assembly: GCA_902570265.1. GTDB lineage: Bacteria > Pseudomonadota > Alphaproteobacteria > Rhodobacterales > Rhodobacteraceae > CACIIZ01. The sequence goes on from CACFXF010000009.1 coordinate 18,863, forward strand.
ATTCCACCATTTTGCTGCTTCACCTAAAGATTTTTTATTTTCCCAATAAGTTTTAGTAAGCAGGTAAGCTGTCTCTTCATTCATATCTAATGTTGTAAAAGCAATTACAGGAAGAGACGTTGTCATAATATCATTGTCTTGTCCAGCATAAGTACCAGCTGGAATTATTAACTTTGTACGCTTAGATGCTTTAACCTGATCTTCACTCAAAGATATTACTATTGCACCAGAAGATGCAGCAGCTTCAATTACATTAGGTGCAGGAAAAGATCCAGCAGTTACAAAACCATCTATCTGTCCATTTTTTAATGCTGGAACTGCATTAGAAAGCTCTACTTCTGCTAATTTTACTTTTCCTTCAAGTCCAAAAAGTTTTAAGTACTTCGCACCTTCTTTTGCACCAAAGGAACCCTTTCCAAGAAGAATTGTTTTTCCTTCCATTTCTTCAAAACTATTTACCCCAGAGGATTGTGACATCACAAAATGCATTGTTAATGACGGGATAGGAAACAAAGCTCTTATTTCATCAAATCTAGGATTTGATTTATCTTTAAACATTGCTTTTCCATTTCGAGCTAATTTTATAAGCACAGGAGGTGTGGTGAAAACATAGTTATTAGTTCTACCAATTGCTTCCATAACATTTTGAACTGAGCCTTGGCTTTCTTCTATAGTTACAATTACCTCACCATTAGAACCTCTTTTCATTGCTTCTGCTATTTCTACTGCCATTTGATAGTATGAAGATGTGGATTTAGCTGACTTATATGTAATTCTTGTTTCAGATATTCCATATGAAAAAAATCCAAAAAACAATAAAATGCTAACTGCAAATCTAATTAATTGCATATTTAACTCCCTATAAAATAATTAATTTACTTTATATAGATTTACATTAAATTTAAGTTTTGAAAAGAAAAACTGTCTTAAAGTATTCTTTAACTCAAAATTTAAAAAGATTTTATTACTGCAACCAAAAAAAGTAATCATTGATTATATGCATGAAATCAAAAAAATTATAGATGAGATAATAAAATATCTTGAAGAAAATATTAGAACTACCGAGGAAAAATTTGTTGTTAATTCAATAAAAAAATGTGTTTTAGATAAAAAAACACTCAACAGCGTTACACCAAATTCACCTCCAAAACATAAATCATTAATAAAAGGTTTGTTATCAATATCTTCAGAAAAAATAATACCTTTAAAAAATTCTATATTAGAAGGTTACACCAAATTGTACTGGAAAACTGATGATGGAGAGTATTATGAGCAAAACTCGGATATAGGAAGAAATTATTTAAATGGAAATATGAACGCTGAACTTATTGGTCCAAATGATGGGTTTTTTAAATCTGATGAATTGAAGTTAGGAATTTTTTTATTAGAGCAGAATATATTTTATAAAGATCACAAACATGCGGCTCCAGAATTATATTTGAATTTAACCAATGGAATTAAATGGAGAATTGGGGAAAAAAAATGGATAGAAAAGAAATCAGGCTCAATAATTTACAATTCCCCTTACAATCCTCATGGTATGAAAGTTGGGAAAATACCATTTATATCAATATGGTGTTGGCCTTATAATCAAGATCAAAAATGTATAGTAATAAATAAAAAATTTTAAATTAAAGAATACCAATATTAATGTTTTAATAATTTTTGTTGTTTTTAATAAGTTTTAGCATTAGTATTTATTTAGCAAGGTTTGGATACTTAAATGTCTAAAAGTCTAGCCATAAAACTTAGTGAAAGAGAACTCATAACTGTTGATGAAAATGATCAGTTGTTAGAGGCTATTAAGAAATTAGCAAAATATAACATTGGTGCAATTCCTGTAATAAACAGTAATAAGAAACTTACTGGGATTATATCAGAAAGAGATATTGTTAAAGAATTAGCCAAAAATGAAAATATGGATTATTCAATCTTATTTGTACATCAGCTTATGACAAAAAAAGTTATATGCTGTGAAAGTGATGTTCTCTCAGATAAGCTAATGGAGTTAATGACAAAAAATAAAGTCAGACATATTCCAATTGTCGACAATAGTAATCATCCCATCGGAATTGTATCTATTGGGGATGTAGTTAATAGATTAATCGAAAAAATTGAATATGAAAATATGATGTTAAAAGATTTTGTGAGTGGATAATTCTTTTTTAAAAATATTTAATAATAAAATTTAGTAGTTAAATATCTATTTAATGAAGTAATTATGTATTATTTCAATATAAATAAAGATATAATTATCAAGAATTAAAAATTGCATTATTATTCATTATTTAGTTCCAAACATTCGATCTCCCGCGTCTCCTAATCCAGGCATTATATATCCAATATCGTTTAACTGACGATCAAGTGCTGCTGTAATGATTGGAACATCTGGATGAGCTTTATTTAAAGTTTGGACACCCTCTGGAGCGGCTAGCAAACAAAGGAACCTTATAGTTTTTGCACCAGCTTTTTTTAGTAGATCAATTGCTGCACAAGCAGAATTTCCTGTAGCAAGCATAGGGTCTAAAGTTATAACTACTCTCTCATTCAACTCGTTAGGAACCTTAAAATAATATTGAACAGGTTCTAAGGTTTTTTCATTTCTGTATAATCCAACATACCCTACTCTAGCAGAAGGAATAAGATCCAAAACACCATCAAGAAGGCCATTACCAGCTCTTAATATAGAAATTAAAGCTAATTTTTTTCCATCCAAAGAGGGTGCATCAAAATTTTCTATTGGAGTATCAATATTAACTTTTGTCATATCAAGGTTCCTAGTTATTTCATAGGCAAGTAATAAACTAGTCTCTCTCAATAACTGTCTAAAGTGATTAGTAGGGGTATCCTTTTTTCTCATTTTAGTTAATTTGTGTTGCACAAGAGGGTGATCAACAATCTTTAAGTTTTGCATTTTTTCTCCAAATGTTATTAAATTTTAAAAATATTTTTTCCTTCTAACTTTCCTTTTAAACGAAGAAACTCAGCCATAGTTGTGCCTACATCAGAAAAGAGTATTTTACCATTATTCCCTTTTTTTGCATAATCTCCAACCATTAATACAGGAACTCTTTCTCTCGTATGATCGGTTCCTCTAAAAGTAGGATCATTGCCATGATCAGCAGTAATAATAAGAAAATCATTAGAATTTATTACGTTTAATAATTTTTCTATTTTTAAGTCAAATTTTTCTAGAGCTGAAGCAAAGCCAGCAACATCTCTCCTATGACCATATAATGAATCAAATTCGACAAAATTAGCAAAAATTAAATCACCGTCCTTTGCTTTTTTTATAACTTTTATCATCTCATTAAATAAATTATCATCACTTAAACCAGAAATACTCGTGGAAATACCTCTATGGGAAAAAATATCAGAAATCTTTCCAATAGCATGACATGATCTGTTATTTTCTAAAACTAAATCACAAAGTGTTTTATTAGAAGGAGGCAGTGTATAGTCCTTTCTATTTTTTGTCCTATAAAAATTATTAACTTGACTACCCAAAAAAGGTCTAGCAATTACTCTACCTACTTTTAAAGAGTGAAAGACTTCTGCAGAAAACTGACATAATTGATAAAGTTTTTCTAATCCAAAATATTTTTCATGACATGCTATTTGAACAACACTATCTCTAGATGTATAAAATATAGGTTTTAGGCTAAGAATATGCTCATTACCAAATTTTTTAATTATTTCAGTTCCTGAAGAATGACAGTTTCCCAAAATACCAGACAATGCAAACTTACTAATAATTAGACTGATTTGCTTATCAGGAAAAGAATGTGATTTATTTTCAAAATACTTCCAATCCCACTGTAAGGGAGTCCCAGCTAATTCCCAATGACCTGTAGGTGTATCCTTACCCTTACTAACTTCTGTTGCACATGCAAATGAAGCCTTCTTTGAACAAAAATAATTATTATTTTCTGAATAATGATTATTAGCTAAAGCATGAGAAGCAAAAATACCTAACTTAGCTAAGTGAGGTATCCTTAATTTACCAAATCGTTTTAAATTTGCTTCACCTTTCACACATGCTTTTCTAATATTACCTAATGTATCTGCGCCTTGATCATCAAAATTTTTTGCGTCAGGTGCACCACCTATTCCAACGGCATCTAAAACTATTAAAATTCCTTTTCCAATCATTCAAAATGCTCAACAATCATCTTTTTATTGAAATTTTCTTCACTTTCTCCAATTTCAAAAGATTCAATAATTTCTTTTTCGGCGATATTAAATGACTCTTGGTCTCGGGCATAAAGTGTACATATTGGTTGATTTTTCTCAACATAAGTACCTAATTCTATTAATAATTTCATCCCAACAGAAAAATCAATATCATCCTCAACCTTTTGACGACCTCCTCCTAAAAGGATTAAGATATTACCTAAATTTTTTGTATTAATTTTTTTTACATAACCAGATTTTTTACAGCATATATTTTTTTGTATATTTGATGGAGTTAAATAGTTTTTTGGTTTTTCAAAAAAGTCTTTTGCCCCTCCTAACTCACCAACCATTTGTGAAAATTTTTCAGCAGCTTTACCAGAAGATAAAACTGAAGAAATTAATGATTGAGCCTCCTTTTTATTTTTGCAGATATTTGAAGAACAAAGTATACTTACCCCAAGTGATTTTGATATTTCCAATAATCTATAATCTTTTGAACTTCCTTTTAAAATATCAATTGCAGCTAAAACCTCTAATGAATTTCCTATACTTTGAGATAGAGGCTGATTCATATCTGTGACTAATGCAGTTGTCTTACAGCCACTTTCATTAGAAACAGTAACAAGAGACTTAGCAAGATTACTAGCTTCATTAAAATCTTGCATAAATGCTCCATTCCCAAATTTAACGTCTATCACAAGTCCTTCCAAACCAGCTGCTAATTTTTTTGAAAGAATTGAAGCTGTTATCAAATCTATAGATTCAACTGTTCCTGTCACATCCCTTATGGCATAGAGTCTTTTATCTGCGGGTGCTAACTCATTAGTTTGTCCAATTATTGCACACCCAACTTTGCTTACTACTCTTCTTAATAATGCCTCATTTGGTGAAGTATTATAACCAGGAATGGAGTCAAACTTATCTAATGTTCCACCAGTATGTCCTAAACCTCTACCCGAAATCATCGGAACATAAGCTCCACAAGCTGCTAAGACTGGTGCTAATATTAATGAAACAGTATCACCAACACCTCCTGTTGAATGTTTATCAATTATGGGTCCTGGTAAATCCCAAGATAGTGTTTTACCACTATTCTTCATTGCCAAAGTAAGTTGAACTCTTTCTTCAAAAGTCATCCCTTTTAAACAAATAGCCATTGCTAAAGAAGCAATTTGTCCTTCAGAAAGATGATTACTAGTAAGATTGGAAATAAACCAATTAATTTCGTTTTTAGTTAACTCTTTTCCTAATCTTTTTTTTAATATTAATTCTTTAAATAACATGATTACTTTATAATTAGTATTATTTTAAATCATCAAATTCAGAAAAACTGTAAGGGAGAAGTTCTTCAAGAGAGAATAATTTATACTCCCATTTTATGTTACAAAGATAAATCTTAGTCTTTTCTGATGAAAATTCTCTAATTTTTTGCCTACATCCTCCACATGGACTTACTATATTTTCAGATTTAGAAATAATATAAATTTCTTTAATAGTTTTGCATCCGCCTGCAATCATTGCACTTATTGCACCTGCTTCTGCACAGGTACCTTCTGGATAAGCTGCATTTTCGACATTACATCCACCAAACAACCTATTTCTTTCTGATAAAATGGCCGCACCTACTGAGAAATTTGAATAAGGAGCATATGCATTTAACATCATTGAATGAGATAATTCTAATATCTTTTTATTTTTTTCTGTTTTAATAAGTTTCAAATCTTGCATCTCTTTGTATTTTCAAATTTTCTTTACCATAGAAAATATAAGAGGTAATATAAACATAGTTTTTTAATATTACCAAACAAATTGAAAGGCGCTAATAATTGTCCCAGTCTCAACAATTTGATTTAGATATTAATCTAATTCTAAGTCAGAAAGTCAATTTAAGTGCTGTTGAAAGGCGCTGTGAGTCTATTATTAAAAGAAGGTCGGTTAAGAAAAAAAGTCAAGTAGAATGGTTATTAAATACTATCGAATTTATGGACTTAACAACTTTAGCTGGTGATGATACGCCAGGAAGAGTAAGTCGTCTTTGTCATAAAGCATTAAATCCAGTAAGAAAAGATATTCTAAATGATTTAGGAATTTCAGATCATATCTCAGCAGCAGCTGTTTGTGTTTATCCTAATTTAGTTAAAGAAGCAAAATTATCTATTGGAAAATACAAAATCCCAATAGCCTCTGTTGCAACAGGATTTCCCACAGGTCAAATTCCTGAAAGTATTAAAATATCTGAAATAAAAGCTGCAATTAGAGATGGAGCAAGAGAAATAGATGTTGTAATCAATAGAGATAAAGTTCTTACAGGTAAATGGAAAGCACTATATGAAGATATAAAACAATATAAAACAGTTTGTGGGCAAAACCATTTAAAAGTAATAATCGGTGCTGGCGATTTGGGAACATTACGAAATGTTGTCAAGGCTAGCTGGGTTTCTATGATGGCTGGAGCTGATTTTATTAAAACATCAACTGGTAAGGAACCTACCAATGCAACATTACCAGTTTCACTCGTAATGATTAGAGCTATAAGAGATTTTTATGATTTAACTGGTAAAAAAATTGGATTCAAAGCAGCTGGTGGTATTTCTAAATCCAAACAAGCGATTAATTATCTTATTCTAATGAGAGAAGAATTCGATAATGATTGGCTTAATAAAAACTTATTCAGAATAGGAGCTTCTTCTCTTCTGGCTGATGTTGAAAGACAATTAGAACATCATAGTACAGGGTCTTATTCTGCTGATAATCGCCATCCAATTGTATAGGATTTTGATATGAATAAAGATATACGTGAAATGAATTATGGTCCCTCTTTGGAGTCCTCCGAGTTAGCTCTTAAATGGCTATCAAAAAATAATAACAAATTTGGACACTTCATAAATGGAAAGATGACAACTCCAATAAATACTTTTGAAACTATTAATCCTGCTAACTTAGATATACTGGCTAGTATATCGAAAGGATCTCTTTCAGATGTTAATAATGCTGTAAAATCAGCAAAAGTTGCTTTTAAGAATTGGAAAAATTTAAAACCATTTGAAAGATCAAAATATTTATATGCTTTAGCAAGATTAATTCAAAAAAATAGTAGGATTTTAGCAGTACTAGAAACTTTAGATAATGGTAAACCTATTAGAGAAACTAGAGATTTAGATATACCATTAGTAGCAAGACATTTTTATCACCATGCTGGTTGGGCTGAAATTTTGAAAGATAAATTTCCAAAAAAAGAACCATTAGGTGTAATAGGACAAATAATTCCATGGAATTTCCCTTTGCTAATGCTATCTTGGAAGATAGCACCCGCATTGGCTGCTGGAAATACAGTTGTTTTAAAACCAGCTGAAACCTCACCTCTAACCGCAATGTTTTTTGCAGAGCTTTGTATTGAAGCACAAATTCCACCTGGTGTGGTGAATATAGTAAATGGAGACGGAGAAACAGGTGCATTTATTGTAAAAAATAAGCAAATTTCAAAAATTGCATTTACTGGTTCAACTGAAGTTGGGAGATTAATCAGGAAAGAAACTGCAGGAAAAGATAAAAAAATAAGTTTAGAGCTTGGTGGAAAGTCAGCTTTTATAGTTTTTGAAGATTCTGACTTAGATAGCGCTATAGAGGGTGTTGTAGATTCAATTTGGTTTAATCAAGGAGAAGTTTGTTGTGCAGGTTCTAGATTACTTGTTCAAGAAGGAATTCAAAATAAATTCATCACTAAGCTCAAACGAAGAATGTCCAAATTAAGGTTAGGTAATCCTCTTGATAAATCTACAGACATTGGAGCCATTAATTCACTTCAGCAATTAAAAAAGATCAAATCAATTGTAGCCAGTGGTTCAAAAGAAGGTGCCAATATTTATCAACCTAAAATTGAAATACCAAAAAAAGGCTTCTTTTACCCACCAACATTATTAGAGAATACTCATCAATCTATGAATATATGCCAAACAGAAATTTTTGGTCCAGTACTTAGTGTTATACCTTTTAGAACTCCAAAAGAAGCAGTTTCAATTGCCAATAATTCTAGATATGGTTTGTCATCAAGTATTTGGACTGAAAATATTAACCTTGGATTAGATATAGCCCCCAAAATAAAAGCAGGAGTAGTTTGGATTAATTCAACAAATCTATTTGATGCTTCAGCAGGTTTTGGTGGATATAGAGAGAGTGGTTTTGGTAGAGAAGGAGGAGAAGAAGGACTGTTAGATTATTTAAATGAATCTAGCAAACCATTAATTTCTGTTCAAAAGCAGAAAAAAAATAAAAATAAAAAAATAGAAAAAAACAAACCAAAAACTATTGATAGAACCAGAAAACTATTTATTGGCGGTTTGCAAAAAAGAAGTGATAGTGGTTATGATAAACATATTTATTCATCCAATAAGTTAATTGGTCAAGTACCCCTTGGAAATAGAAAAGATATAAGAGATGCTGTTGAATCTGCTAGTAATGAAAGTAAATGGAGAAGTATGACGGCACATGCAAGAGCACAAGTACTTTATTACGCAGCTGAAAATTTAGATCTGAGAAAAGATGAATTTGCGCAAACTATTCAATTAATGACTGGAGAAAATGGAAAAGATGAAGTTGATCAAGCACTAGAAAATATTTTTTATTTTGCTTCCTGGGCTGATAAATTTGAAGGGACAATTCATAATGTGCCAATTAGAGGTGTATCACTAGCAATGAAAGAGCCCTTAGGGGTTATAGCTATAGTATGTCCTGATAATAATCCTCTTTTATCATTTATACATCTAGTTTTTAGTGCTTTATGTATGGGTAATACTGTAGTTGTTGTTCCATCAGAAAAACATCCTCTATGTGCTATAGATATGTATCAGATATTTGAAACATCTGATTTTCCACCTGGAGCCATAAATATAGTCACAGGAAATAGAGATGAGTTATCAGAAACATTATCTAAGCATATGCAAGTTGATGGAATTTGGTATTTTGGATCTAAAGATGGATCAAAAAAAATTGAAGAAAACTCAAATTCTAATTTGAAACAAACTTGGGTTAATAATGGATTAAGTTATTCTTGGGTTGACTTACCAAAGGAAATTAAAATGAAATCTCTTCAAAAATCTATACAGATAAAAAATATTTGGATACCTTATGGAGAGTAGATCTTTAACTCTTTTTTGGATAGTCTAAATCAATTAAAGCTTTTTTTATTTCCTCTAAAATTGAAGGATCATCTATTGTAGCTGGAACTTTAAAATTTTCACCATTTGCAATTTTAAGCATTGTACCTCTAAGAATCTTTCCAGATCTTGTTTTAGGAAGTCTTTCTATAATCACAGCCATTTTAAAACTTGCTACCGGACCAATTTTGTCTCTCACCAGTGATATGGATTCTTCAATTATTTCTTCATGATTTCTATTTACACCTGCATTGAGACAAATAAATCCTAGTGGCAATTGTCCTTTGAGATCGTCACTAACACCTATTACAGCACATTCAGCTATATCAGGATGTTCTGAAAGAACCTCTTCCATAGCTCCAGTTGATAATCTATGTCCGGCGGTATTTATAACATCATCTGTACGTGCCATTATTGAAATGTAACCATCACTATCAATAAAACCTGCGTCACCAGTATCATAATGACCAGGAAATCTTGATAAATAAGATTGTTTAAACCTATCATCTGCATTCCAAAGGGTTGGCAAAGTTCCTGGAGGAAGAGGTAATTTCACAACTATTGATCCCAATTCATTAGTTCCAGAAGTTCTACTTCCCTCATCTAACACTTTTACATCAAAACCAGGCATGGCTAAACCAGCTGTACCAATTTTTACTGGTGGTGAATTTAAACCTTGAGGGCACCCAACCATTGGGAATCCAGTTTCTGTTTGCCACCAATGATCAATTACTGGAACTTTTAGTTTATTTGAAGCCCAATTTATTGTATCAGAATCTGCTCTTTCACCAGCTAAGAATAAAGTTTTAAGCGAACTAGTATCATATTTTTTTATAAATTTACCTACAGGATCACTTCGCTTTATTGCTCTAAAAGCAGTTGGAGCAGTAAATAGTATATCCACATTATATTCTTCAATTATTCTCCAAAAAGTTCCAGGATCTGGTGTTCCAACTGGTTTTCCTTCAAATAAAATCGTAGTATTTCCAGCAAACAATGGGGCATAAACTATATAAGAGTGTCCTACTACCCAACCAACATCAGAAGCTGCCCAAAATATATCGTTTTCGCCAGCTCCATAGAAATTTTTCATAGTCCACATTAAGCTAACTAGATGACCCGCTGTTGGTCTTACTACTCCTTTCGGCTGCCCTGTTGTTCCTGAAGTATATAATATATATAAAGGCTCATTTCCAAAGACTGGTATACATGTACATTCAGATGATGATTTTTGAAACTCATACCAATCATAATCTCGATTAGAAACTAAAGGAGCTTGAAGCTCGTCTCTTTGGAAGATAACACAAAAATTTGGCTTATGATTTGCTTGTTCAATAGCTTTATCAAGTAAAGGTTTATATGGAATAATACTCGTTGGTTCTATGCCACAGGATCCAGCAATAATAGCTTTAGGTTTAGCATCATCTATCCTAACAGCTAACTCATTAGAAGCAAAACCCCCAAAAACAACTGAATGAATAGCACCTATTCTTGAGCACGCAAGCATTGATACTATTGCTTCTGGGATCATTGGCATATAAATAATTACTCTATCACCTTTTGTGATACCAGCGTTACTCATTGCATGCGCAAATTTAGTTACTCTTTCAAGTAATTGGCTATAAGTGATTTTTTCTTTAACGCTTCTGATAGCACTATCATATATAATTGCAGTTTTTTCACCTTTTCCTTTTATCACGTGACGATCCACAGCATTGTAGCATGTATTTACTAAACCATCAGGAAACCATTTATAAAACGGTTTATTGGAAGAATCTAAAGCAAAACTTGGAAAGTTTATCCAATCTATATTTTGTGCAGCATTAATCCAGAATTTCTCAGGATCATTTTTCCATTCATTATATAAGTCTTCATATCTCATTTGAAGTACAGCTAACTATATGTTTGAACAGGTGTACCTGCTAAAGCAGCTATATTAAGCAATCCTCTTGCAGTAATTGAAGAGGTTACAATATGGGCTTTGTTTCCCATCCCCATAAGAATAGGGCCTACTTCAAGACCATTAGCACACATTTTTAAGATGTTCCTGACACCGCTAGCTGCGTCAGTATTGGCAAAAACTAAAGCATTTGCTGCACCATCTAATCGGCTATTAGGCATTATTCTTGATCTCAGTTCAGGGTCTAGAGCTGCATCAGAATGCATTTCGCCTTCATATAAAAAATCACATTTACTCTCATCCAAAATTCTAAGAGCATCTCGCATATTTCGACCTGAATCACTATCCAAATTACCAAACTGTGAGTGAGAACATAATGCTATCTTTGGTTCAATACCAAAACGTCTAGCATGCCTTGCTGTTGCAATTACTGTTTGGGAAATTTGATCTGGTGACGGAATAGCGTTAACCTGAGTATCAGCTATTAATAAAGGACCATTTTCTAAAATCATAAGTGAAAGGGCCCCTATGGCATTTAATCCACCATTTTCAAGGACCTCTTTTATGTATTTAAGATGCCATAGGTATTGTCCAAATGTTCCACAAATCATACTATCAGCTTCTTTTCTATAGACCATGATTGCAGCAATAGCTGTACTATTGGTTCTCATTATGGCTTTTGCAAGTGCTGGAGTTACACCCCGCCTCTCCATAATTTTATGATAGGTTTCCCAATATTCTCGAAAACGGGGATCACTTTCAGGATTAACTAATTCAAAGTCTTTATTAATTCTTAATGGAAGACCGTATTTTTCTATTCTACTCATTACTACTTCTGGCCGACCTATTAATATAGGTCTATCACCAGTTTCTTCAATCATAGAAAAAGAGGCTCTTAAAACACGTTCGTCTTCTCCTTCTGAAAAAACAATCTTTCTACTTGCAGATCTTGCAGCTTCAAATACTGGGCGCATCAATAGTGAAGATTTATAAGCTGAATGCTCTAGTTTTTTTGTATATTCTAATATTGAACCAATCTTTTTTGTAGCCACACCGGTTTCAATTGCAGCCTTTGCAACTGCCGAGGCAACGAATGGCAGTAATCTTGGATCAAAAGGTTTAGGAATTACATAATTAGGTCCAAATTTCATATCTTCACCTTGATAAGCAGCTGCAGCTTCTGCCGAAGAGTGCTCCCTAGCTAGCTTTGCAATTGCCTCAACACATGCTATTTTCATTTTTTCATTTATTTCAGTAGCCGCTATATCAAGTGCACCTCTGAAAATGAATGGAAAACATAATACATTATTTACTTGGTTTGGATAGTCAGACCTGCCCGTAGCCACAATCGCATTAGGGAAAACCTCGTAAACAATTTCTGGCATAATTTCAGGTATTGGGTTGGCAAGTGCAAAAACAATTGGGGATTCATTCATTTTTTTTAACATACTTTTTGATAGAGTATTAGGACCTGATAATCCTAGAAAGAAATCTGCTCCTTCAATAACTGTTTCTAATGAACTACTATCAGATTTCTGTGCAAAAGCAGCCTTATATATATTTTTATCTTTACGATCTTCTGTTACTAAACCTGATCTATCACAAAGCCAGATATTTTTCTTTTTACACCCTAAACTTACTAACATCTCCAAACATGCAATACCAGCGGCACCACCACCTGTACATACAACTTTTATTTCAGAAATTTTTTTGTCTACAAGGTTAAGTGAATTTACTAATGCTGCCCCAACAACAATTGCTGTACCATGTTGATCATCATGGAAAACAGGAATACTCATCTTATCTTTACAAATCTTTTCAATAACAAAACAATCAGGAGCTTTTATATCCTCAAGATTAATAGCTCCAAAAGTTGGTTCTAAAGAAACAATGATTTCGGCTAATTTGTCAGGATTATTCTCGTTTATTTCTATATCAAAACAATCAATACCTGCAAATTTTTTAAATAATACTGCCTTACCTTCCATGACGGGTTTAGCAGCTAAAGCCCCAATATTACCTAATCCCAAAACTGCGGTCCCGTTCGAAATAACTGCTACTAAATTTGATTTCGATGTATAATTACCAGATTTCTCAAAGTTTTTTTTAATTTCTAAACATGCTTCAGCTACTCCCGGTGAATATGCTTTAGCTAAATCACTTTGGTTTGCTAATGGTTTAGTAGCCCTAATTTCTAACTTTCCTGGTTTTGGAAACTCATGAAAATCTAAGGCCGCTTTTCTGACTGTCTCATTTTTAATTTTACTCATTTTTTTCCTTCTAAGCATGAATAATTTGTAGACAATAAAAAATTAATTTCCTAATAAAATATCCAACAAATTATTTGCAGCATCTAAAATATTTGTACCGGGACCAAAAATAGCTCTAACCCCAATATCAGAAAGGAAATCATAATCTTCTCTAGGAATTACACCCCCACAAACAACTATTATTTCTTCTCCATTAATCTTTTTTAATTGATCGATGAGAATAGGTACTAAAGTTTTATGAGCAGCAGCTTGTGATGAAATACCAATTATATGAACGTCATTATCAACAGCATCTTGAGCGGCTTCCTCTGGAGTTTGGAATAAAGGGCCTACATCTACATCAAAACCAATATCTGCAAATGCAGTTGCTATGACTTTTGCACCTCTATCATGTCCATCTTGTCCAAGCTTAATTACTAATATCCTTGGTCTTCTACCTTGATTTTTTTCAAAAAGTTCAACTTTGTTTTGAATTTTCAAAAAATTCTCATCATTTTCATAAGCATTTTTATATACACCAGATAATGTTCTATTATTTGCTCTATATCTACCAAAAACATTTTCTAAAGCTGATGAAATTTCCCCAACAGTGGCTCTATTTCTAGCAGCATCAACAGCAAATTCTAATATATTACCAGATTTATTTCTACATATATTCTCAAGATCTTCTAATTTTTTTTGACATATATTATCATCTCTAGTTGCCCTAATTTGATTTAATCTATCAATTTGATTTTTTCTTACAGAAATATTATCTACATTCAGTATTTCAACATTCTCATGGTCTTTGGGTTTATATTTATTGACACCGACTATTACCTCTAAACCTTGGTCTATAGCAGCTTGTTTTTTAGCAGCAGATTCTTCTATTCTTGACTTAGGCAAACCTGCAGATACAGCTTCGGTCATACCCCCTAAATTTTCAACTTCTTGTATTAATTTCCAAGCCTTTTCTGTTAATTCATTAGTCAAATTTTCAACATAATAACTTCCAGCCAATGGGTCAATAACCTTAGTTATTCCTAACTCTTCTTGCATAATCAGCTGAGTATTTCTTGCTATTCTAGACGAAAACTCTGTTGGAAGCCCCATAGCTTCGTCAAATGCATTTGTGTGTAGGCTCTGTGTTCCACCTAATGTAGCAGCTAATGCTTCATAAGAAGTTCTTACAATATTATTGTAAGGATCTTTTTCTTGCAAACTCACACCTGATGTTTGGCAATGCACTCTCAATAGTGAAGAACTAGGTTTTTTTGGATTGAACTCCTTCATTATCTTAGACCATAAAATCCTAGCAGCTCTTAATTTAGCAACTTCCATAAAAAAATTCATACCTATAGCAAAGAAAAATGAAAGGCGACCAGCAAAAGCATCAATATCCATCCCCTTAGAAAGAGCTGCTTTTACATACTCTTTTCCATCTGCCAATGTAAAGGCTAACTCCTGTACTAGATTTGCACCAGCTTCATGCATATGGTAACCAGAAATAGAAATTGAATTAAACTTAGGCATTTCTTTACTTGTATATTCAATTATATCAGAAACTATTCTCATAGATGGCTCAGGTGGATATATATAAGTATTCCTAACCATAAATTCTTTAAGAATATCATTCTGAATTGTTCCAGTTAAATTTGATTTTGCAACACCTTGTTCCTCTGCAGCCACAATAAAGTTTGCCATTATTGGAATTACTGCACCATTCATTGTCATCGAAACAGACATTTTATCTAATGGTATATTTGAAAATAAAATTTTCATATCCTCTACACTATCAATTGCAACACCAGCTTTTCCTACATCGCCAAGGACTCTTGGGTGATCACTGTCATATCCTCTATGAGTCGGCAAATCAAAAGCTACTGAAATTCCTTTCTGTCCAGCCTCTAAGTTTTTTCTATAAAATGCATTACTTTCTTCAGCCGTTGAAAATCCAGCATACTGTCTTACAGTCCAAGGTCTTCCAGCGTACATTGTTGCTCTAGGTCCTCTACTGTAGCTATCTAAACCAGGTAATTCATTTAAATGATTTATGTTTTCTAAATCATTTTCTGTATAGAGCGGTTTTATAGTAATGTCCTCTGGTGTTAACCAGTTTAAGGAATCAATGGTTTTATCTTTTAGCTCTTTATTAGCTAATGTTTCCCACCTATTAATCTGATCTTTATTCACTCAAACTCCAATATTGTGTCACCATCTGATAGAATATCGCCCAATTTAAACTTAATAGATTTTATTGTTCCACTTCTCTCAGCATAAATAACATTTTCCATTTTCATTGCCTCTATTGCACATAATCTTTGTCCTTCATCGATTAAATCACCAACATTAACATCCACAGAGACTAACAAGCCAGGCATTGGAGAAATAATTTCTTTTGAATTATTAATACTACTTTTTCCTGGAACTATTGTAAAATGAGAAGACAAGAACTCTGGAAAGATTTTTATTCCTCCTTCATAACCATTCCATCTAACAAAAAATCCATCAGTTATTTTTTTACACCAAAAAGTTAAAATTTCTGAATTTACTTCTAATTCAACAGGTTCAGTAAATAAAAATTTTAAAATTTTAATATTAAAATTTATATTATCTTTTCCAGAAATTTCATGATTTCCGTTTCTTATATTCCAGGACAGACTAAATTGATCTAATCCTGTATCAACAAAAAAATTAAAATTACTTAATTCAGTTTTAATAATTTTCTTTTCATCAGTTTGTGTTAAAATTTCGTAATTTTTATAAATTGCTAAAACTGCAGCCGATAATTTACATAATTCATTTTTATTTAATTGATAACTTTTGAACCCGCTGGGATATTCCATTTCTAAAAATTTTGTAGAGAAAGTACCTTTATTGAAATTCTTATTAATCAAAATCGTAGACAAAAAATTTAAATTATTTTTTATTCCATCTATAGAAAATTTATTAATTGCATTAATTAATAATTCTATTGTTTTATCTCTTTTTTCACTCCATGCACAAAGTTTTGATATCATTGGGTCATAATGCAATGAAATAGTGCTACCCTCAAAAACACCTGTGTCATTTCTTATAATTTCTGATTTTGATGAAAAT
This sequence comes from uncultured Alphaproteobacteria bacterium, assembly GCA_902570265.1. Classification (GTDB taxonomy): domain Bacteria; phylum Pseudomonadota; class Alphaproteobacteria; order Rhodobacterales; family Rhodobacteraceae; genus CACIIZ01. Next base: position 35,440 of record CACFXF010000009.1, read on the forward strand.
TGCTCTGGGGATTTGTATTTTATTAATCTACCAGCTGATGGCATAAAATCTCTAGCTGGATCTTCTGCATAAACTCTAGCCTCTATGGCAGAACCTTTAAAAGATATTTCACTTTGCTTCAAATTCAATTTTTCTTTTGATGCTATTCGTATCATCATTTCAACAATGTCAATACCAGTAACCATTTCTGTAACAGGATGTTCTACTTGAAGACGTGTATTCATCTCTAAAAAATAAAAATCTTTATTTTTATCTACAATAAATTCTACAGTACCAGCTGAGAAATAATTAACTGATTTAGCCAATGCAATAGCTTGACCGGCCATTAAATCTCTTATCTTCGTATTAATAAAAGGACTTGGACTTTCTTCAATTATTTTTTGATTACGCCTTTGGATAGAACAATCCCTTTCACCCAAATGCAAATAATTTCCAAATTGATCACCAACTATTTGTATCTCGATATGACGTGGCTCTTCAATAAATTTTTCAATAAATACTCTTGAGTCTCCAAAACTAGTTTCCGCCTCATTTTTTGCAGACTTAAATTTATCTTTAAGTTCCTTTTTTTCGCAGACAATTCTCATTCCTTTACCACCACCACCAGCTGAAGCTTTTATCATTAAGGGAAATCCAATTTTATCTGCAGCTTTGATAGCATCTTCATAGCTTTTTATTTCATCTTGCAAACCTGGGATTGTAGATACATCAATATTTTTAGCATGTTTTTTTGAAATTATTTTGTCTCCCATAATTTCTATAGCTTTATATGGAGGACCAATAAATTTAATTCCAGTATCTTCAACTAGTTTTGCGAAGTTTGAGTTTTCTGAAAGAAACCCATATCCAGGATGGACTGCTTCTATTTTATTCTTTTGTGCAATGCTAATGATTTGCTCACCATCTAAATATTCCTTTTTTTCAGTACAAGTAGATTTTAATAAAAAAGCTTTATCAGCCAATTTAACAGCTAAAGAACTTTCATCTTCGGTGGAATAAATTACATAACTTTTTATTCCAAGTTTTTTGGCAGTTCTTATAATTCTACAGGCTATTTCACCTCGATTAGCAATTAATATACTCTTTATCATTTACTTATAACTTAATTAAATTTGAATTAATTCTGGATAATTTGCCTTAACAGCATCAAAATCTATTTTTAGCATAGCATTATAATCATCTGGACTAAAATTTTCTTCTGCAGGCACAACTTCACTTCCAAACAACCAACTTAACCTTGCTGTGTCAAGGTTTCCTCTTACAAAAGGTCTATTGCCAAAATAATCGATTAAACATTTTAAAAAAGTTGTATCCGCTTTGATATGAATTGGAAGGGCGTCATTTTTTCTTTTTCTCTTAATTATAGTTGAAGCTTTTTTTTTCATATGTCTCACAGTAAATTGGAAATCTGTTCCTGGCATTCTTGAAGGGAAACCCTTATGTTTAATCATCTGGACCTTTTAAAGTGGGATATTGTCATGTTTCTTCCATGGGTTAGTAATTTTTTTTCCTCTTAAACTTTTAAAAGCCCTAACTAACCTTTTTCTTGAACTTCTAGGCATAATAACCTCATCAATGTAGCCCTTCTCAGCTGCAATAAATGGATTTGCAAATCTTTCTTCATATTGTTTAGTTTTATTAAGGATTTTTTCTTTATCTTCCAAATCTGACCTATAAATTATTTCAACTGCTCCTTTTGCTCCCATAACTGCAATTTCTGCTGATGGCCATGCATAATTTATATCACCTCGTAGATGCTTTGAAGACATAACATCATAAGCACCACCATAAGCTTTCCTAGTAATAATGGTTACTTTAGGAACTGTTGCTTCACCATAGGCAAAAAGTAATTTTGCTCCATGTTTTATTATACCACCATATTCTTGCTGGGTACCTGGTAGAAATCCAGGAACATCAACTAATGTGAGAATAGGAATATTAAATGCATCACAAAATCTAACAAACCGAGCTGCTTTTCTTGAACTGTCTACATCAAGACATCCAGCAAGTACCTTAGGCTGATTAGCAACTACGCCTATAGTATCACCGTCTAACCTAATAAAACCTATCAAAATGTTTCTTGCAAAATCTTTTTGCAGCTCAAAAAAATCATTTTCATCAGAAATTTTTAAAATAAGTTCTTTCATATCATAAGCAATATTTGCATTATTTGGTATTAAATTATCTAAACTACTTTCTAATCTATTTGGATCATCAATTACTTTTCTACTGGGTGTCTTAGATCGATTATTAGATGGCAAAAAAGAAAGTAATTTTCTAACTTCTCTTAATGCCAATATATCGTTATCAAATGCTAAATCAGCTACTGAAGACTTTGAAGTATGTGTTTTAGCACCACCTAAATCTTCTGAGGAGACTGATTCATTTGTTACTGTTTTAACTACATCTGGACCTGTAACAAACATATAAGAGCTTTTTCTTACCATAAATATAAAATCTGTTATTGCAGGAGAATATACTGCACCCCCAGCACAAGGCCCCATTATAACGCTAATTTGGGGGATCACACCTGATGACAAAATATTTCGTTTAAAGACTTCCGCATAGCCTCCTAGTGATGACACCCCCTCCTGTATTCTTGCACCACCACTATCATTTAATCCAATGAAAGGCGCACCATTTTGCAAAGCCATATCCATGACTTTACAAATTTTTTGGGCATTCGTTTCAGATAAAGAACCACCAAAAACTGTAAAATCCTGACTAAATAAGTAAATCAATTGATTATTTACTGTTGCCCATCCAGTGATTACTCCATCGCCTGGATAAGATTTTTTGTTTAAATCAAAGTCAGTACATCTATGAGTAACAAACATATCAAACTCTTCAAAAGAGCCTGGGTCAACCAGTATTTCTATTCTTTCTCTTGCTGTTAGTTTTCCTTTTTTATGTTGGGATAATATACGTTCTTTCCCTCCACCTTTTTTAGCTTCAGACCTTCTATTTTCTAGCTCAAGTAAAATCTTATTCATCTATAAATAACCCAAAAAATTGATATAACCAAAGTAAGATCAATTCAATTTAAATAATAAAAACATTATAAAACGAAATAAGTTATATTGCCAATATTATTAATCATTTAATAATGTATTGGTATATATATTTTGAACATCGTCATCGTTTTCCAGCGCATCCATTAATCTAATCAATTTTTGTTGCTGATCATGAGATATTGATAAATAATTCTTGGGTTTCCAAATTAATTTTACTAATTCACTTTCACCAAGTTTTTTTTCTAATCCTTCAGCTACTAGTGACAGAGACTTATCATTACAGTAAAATGAATAAGTTTCTTTATCTATTTCTAAATCTACTGCTTCGACTTCAATTGCTAATTCCATCATGTTTTCTTCATCACCAGTTGAAAGGCTGAAAACAACAACTCCTAGACGATCAAACATAAAAGAAACTGAATTACTTTCGCCAAGATTACCACCATATTTTACAAATAAAGATCTAACATTTGAAGCAGTTCTATTTCTATTATCAGTTAAAGCTTCTACAATTATTGCGACACCGCCTGGAGCATATCCTTCATATCTAATATCTTCGTAATTAGAATTTTCAGATCCTTGAGACTTTTTTATAGCTCTTTCAATAACATCTTTAGGAACGGAATTGGAACGTGCTTCTTTTACTGCTAATCTCAATCTTGGGTTTTTATCCACATCTGGGTCTCCCATTTTGGCAGCAACAGTAATTTCTTTTGAAATTTTTGAAAATAACTTTGACCTAACAGCGTCTTGTCTACCTTTTCTATGTTGTATATTAGCCCATTTTGAGTGACCAGCCATTTTAGAACCTCAATCTAATTTTGAATTTAATAATATTTTTTTTTAAAAAAATCAAATTAAATGGATTAGGTATACATATAAGTAATAATAATCGAAGTTACTATTCCAAATATTAGATTTAAGGGCAACCCAACTTTTATAAAGTCAGTGAATTTATACCCTCCAGCAGCATAAACCATAGTATTAGTCTGGTAACCAATAGGTGTAGCAAAACTGGCTGACGCTGCTATCATTATAACCATTATAAATGCTCTAGGATCATAGCCTAAACTACTAGCTAAAGTAATTGCAAAAGGAGTAATTACTACTGCTACTGCATTATTAGAAATAGTTTCTGTAAGAACAGAAGTAAGAAAATATAAAAACCAAATAATAAAAAATAGAGGTAAAAAGTTTAAATATGGATCAACAAACTTTGTTAGTCCACTAATTAAACCATTGAACTCTAAAGATCGACCGATTGCAAGCATTGAAAAAATAAGTACTAAAATTTTACCATCAATAAATTCATATGCCTCTTCAATATCTATACATCTTGAACATAATACAAAAACCACAGCTGTTATTGCCAAAACAAATAATGGTGCAAGACCTAATGATGAAAACAAAATTAGTCCAATGAAAGCACTCAAAACTAAAGGAGCGTGTTTTCTTCTATATGCTCTAACATTAGATTCAGCAAGAATTACTAAATCCACATCAGTAGCCATTTTCTGAATATCTTCTATTGCGCCCTCTATTAAAAGAGTATCCCCTACTTTAATAACTACATTTTCTAGTTGTTTACTAAGATTTCTGTTTCTTCTGTGTATAGCTAAGGCATATACTCCAAATCGTCTTCTCAATCTTAAACTACCCAAAGACCTACCAACTATCCTACAACCAGGTGGAACGAGGGTTTCTACTGTAATTGTTTGTTTAGAAGTTAATGTATCAACCATTCTTAAGTCATTGCTTTCCTTTAAGCTGATAAGCTCATCCATTTGTGTTCTTAAAACAATCCTATCACCTGCTTTAAATGAAATTTCATCTGAAAAATTACTTCCTAAGGAATTATCATTCCTTAAAATATTTATCACTCTCATACCATCTCTATTAAAAATATTTGTCTCTGTAGAAATTTTGTCGACTAGTGGAGATCCCCTTGGAATAACTACTTCTGTTAGAAAACTCATATTATCTCTGCCAGATAAAATATCACTCATAGAACTTCTTTCAGGAAGAAGAATTGATGAAAATAAAAACAAATAAATAACTCCAATTATAGCAAGGACAGCTGCTATTGGGGTAATTTCAAACATACCGAAAGGTTCTAAATCATATGATTGTGCTACACCGTCTATCAATAAATTTGTGGAAGTTCCAATTAATGTAAGCATTCCACCCATAATAGCTAAATATGATAAAGGAATTAAAAGTTTTGAAGCAGAAATTTTCATTTCATTAGCTAATTTTAAAACTATTGGTATTAGAACTAATACAACTGGAGTATTGTTTATAAATGCTGATGATATGATAGTTATTACTATTAATAAGAAAATTACAAACAAAGGACTTTTTTTAGTATTAGATGAAATAAAATCGCCTACTTTATCCAATACACCTGTCCTAACCAAAGCTCCCGATAGAACAAACATACATATAATAGTCCATGGTGCAGGATTTGAAAGAATATTTAAAAATTCTTTGCTAGGAAGAATCCCCAAAATTACCATTAGAACAGCAGTACTTAAAGCTGTAACTTCTATAGGTACTATTTCAGTAATAAAAAAAACAATCATTGTAACAAGTAAAATTAAAGAAATAACTACTTCAAAATTTTCCAATAAGATCATTTTTTTGATTTATTCCATACCGCTTTGGCTTAACAAACCTTTATACCTGAATGGTGATATTTTATTTGCTAATCCATCATTATTAATATCAACAACTATACCTGATAATGTTGCCTCTCCTTCGGCAGGCCTAAACCTTTCCTTTGTCATACCTGTAATAAATCTCCTAATCGGTTCAGTTTTTTCCATACCTATAACGCTCTGATAGTCTCCACACATTCCTAAGTCTGTTTGATAAGCTGTTCCATTTGGCAAAATTCTTGTATCTGATGTAGGAATATGAGTATGTGTACCAGCAATGACCGAAACTTTCCCATCAAAATGTAATGCTAGTGCATTTTTTTCTGAAGTAGCTTCTGCATGAAAATCAATAATTATAGCATCAACATTGGATTTTAAACTATATTTTTGCAAGTAGGATTCAATTGCTTCAAAAGGATCAGAAAACGGTTTTTTCATAAATACTTGACCTAGTACTTGAAGAATTAAAATTTTTTTACTCTCTAAATTAAATAATCTAAAACCTGATCCTGGTGAAAATTTTGCATAATTGATTGGTCTTACTATCCTGCTATCTTTTTCTGCAAAATTTATCATTTCATTTTGATCAAAAGCGTGATCTCCTAAGGAGATACAATTAACACCAGATTCAAAGAGTAATTTAGCATGAGATACAGAAAGACCCACTCCGGAAGTAGCATTCTCAGCATTTACAAGGACAAAATCTATTGATAACTTTTTTTTGATAATAAGTAAATTTTCAGCTATTGAAATTCTAGCCGTTTTACCAACAATATCTCCTAGAAACAATAACCGCATATTCCCTTATAAGGCTTTGAAGAAATTTATACAACTAATTAAGAATTAGTTTGCAGTATCGAAGAATTGAAATCCATTTTCAGTGAGAATAGAGTCAATTTTTTCATCATTTTTATCAATAGGTAGTTTTCCAGAGTATTTTTGACAACTGAAGGCTAACCCAACTGTAAATATTTTTTTTTCAACATTTTGCTTAAAATTTAAAATTGTTCTATCATAGAAGCCTCCACCATAACCTAACCTATACCCAAAATCATCATATGCTAATAGTGGAATTAACATTAAATCTGGAACTAAAAAGGCTCCATTAGATGGTATTTTAGCTCCAAAATTTGATATAACTAATTTAGTGTCTTCTTTCCATTCCCTAAAAATCAGTGGTGAATTTAATTTTTGCACAACAGGCAAACAATAATTTAAATTTCTTTCTTTTAATAACCGTGCAATTGGAAAAGGATCAACTTCTGTATTTATTGGATAATAAAAAGCCAGGTTATTTATGTTTTTTTGATTTTTAAACCAACTATAAAAATGATTGGATATAATTTCAGCAAAAATAACACCATTATTAAGAAAAATTTCTTTTCGCTTTTTCTTTAAAACACCCCTCAAATGTTGTTTTTTTTTAGATATGGGCATAGAGAACAAGTTAATCCTAAATATTAATAATTCCTTTAAGTGAGATCCAACACAAACGTTAATTATAACCCTCGAGAGCCTGTTTTACCAGGTGGGCACCGGTATATTATGGACCACGATCCAAAACAGAGCCAGTTCCCTTTCGAGAATTTAAGGCCACTAGGATATTTCTTAACTGAGAGGCCAGAACTCACATCTATAAAATATCAAATATATTTTTCTAATTAAAGAAAAAAAATTATTAAAATTATGTAAATAATTTTTTTCACCAATTTTTTTTTATTCTTTAGATGACTTGTAATTATATATTTTTTTTTGTATTTTTTTTTTGTGCCGAGGTAGCTCAGTGGTAGAGCAGGAGTTTGTGGAGCTCTTGGTCGTAGGTTCGATCCCTACCCTCGGTACCACTTTATGGGATAATTTTTTTATGGATTTAAATACCTCAAAAATAAATAACAAACCAACTTCGTTTTTACAAGAACTTGATCTTGAACACCATTTACATCCGTTCACAGATCATAAAGAATTGAAATCAAAAAAACCAAGAGTAATAGTCCGTGGTGATGGTGTATTTATATATGATAATGACGGCAATAGATATTTAGACGCTATGTCTGGACTTTGGTGTGTGAATATAGGTTATGGAAGAAAAGAATTAGCCCTGGTGGCAAAAAAACAAATGGAAGAATTACCTTATTATAATACTTTTTTTCAAACCAGTCACCCACCTGTTATAGAGCTTTCCACAAAAATTGCATCCTTGGCTCCAAAAGATATGAATACAATCTTTTTTAGTAGTTCTGGTTCTGAAGCTAATGAAACAAACATAAGACTTGTAAGACATTATTGGGCAAGCATAGGCAAGCCATCCAAAAAAATTATAATATCTAGAAGAAATGCATATCATGGTTCATCAATGGGAGCAGCAAGCCTAGGTGGGATGTCTTCAATGCATTCTCAAGGTGGCTTACCGATTCCGAATATAGAACATATAAACCAGCCTTATTGGTATGGTGAAGGAAAAAATCAGGCTCCCGAAGATTTTGGAAAGCAACGGGCTTTAGAATTAGAAGAAAAAATAAATGAATTGGGTTCAGAAAATGTAGCTGCATTTATTGGAGAGCCTGTTCAAGGTGCTGGAGGTGTTATAATACCACCAGACACATACTGGCCTGAAATCCAGCGTATATGTGATGAGCACAATATATTACTTATATCAGATGAGGTTATTTGTGGTTTTGGTAGACTAGGTTTTTGGTTTGGATCTGAAAGTTTTAAGATCAAACCTGATATTATGACAATTGCAAAGGGACTTTCATCTGGATACCAACCAATAGGAGGCTCAATTATTTCTAACAAAATTGCTGAAACTTTGGAACAAGAAGGAGGAGAATTTAATCATGGATATACTTACTCCGCTCATCCTGTTGCAGCAGCAGTAGCTTTAGAAAATATTAGAATACTAGATGAAGAAAAAATTGTAGAAAAAGTTCAAAATACTACCTCTAAATATCTTGAGGAAAAATGGCTTTTATTAAATGATCATCCACTTATTGGAGAAGCTAGGATTAAAGGTATGATGGGAGCATTAGAGCTTACACCAGAAAAATCAAAAAGATCACCTTTTCCTTTACCTGAAGGAGAGGCAGGTATGATAACAAGAGAAATTTGTATAAAAAATGGTTTAATTATGCGCGCAGTTGGCGATAAAATGATAATTTCACCTCCTCTAATTATTGAAAAAAATGAAATAGATGAATTAATTGATTTGATTTGGAAATCTCTTGAGGAATCAAAAAATCATTTAGAAAAATTAGGGATTGCTTTTAATTAAAAAAATTGAAATAGTTTTCAAGCTCAATTTCTGAATTATAAAATAAATCCTTACTGTTGGATAAACTGTTAGCTAATTCGAGAAAATAACCACTTAAGCTTTGAGGTAGAATAAAATAACCTAAATTATCTTCTGCAAAAAAATATACACTGTTTGAATTAATAAGAACTAACTTACATGTTTGATTATCAAAAGTATTGAGATCAAAACCCAAAACTCCAAATATTTTATAGCTTGTTTTAATGTTTGCAGTTATTATTTCCTTACCTGATGAAAAATTGCGAATAGTACCAATTTTTTGAATATCTTTTTTAAAATACTGATATTTTTTAAATTTGATATTTATAAATATCAAATCATTACAATCTGGATTTAAAATTTTACCAGATTCCCAACTTTCATAAAACCCAATTTGAGGGTATTTTATATTATGTTTCATAAATAGTTTATAAAGTTTTTGCTCAAAACTTTTTATATTATGATTAAATATCCAAATTTCTTTAGGTCTTAATATTTTTTCGTTTTTCAAATTTCTAACCTTTTATATTCAATTAATAAGTCTCTGAAAAAAGTTCATTATATTTTTTAACCTCGCATAATGTTTGATAATTTTTAGATATATTTTCAACTAATACTAAATCAAAGTTCATATTCTGTTTTGAGAAAAAAATAAAAGCTATCATTTTTTTAATTCTTTTTGAATAAAAACAAAAAACTACTTTTCCTAATAATGAAATTTTTTTTCCATTTAAATAATGATATACATTAGAACCTTTTACAATATTCTTGGTTAACCCTTTTGGTATCAAACAAACCATCTTAGAATATATAAATTCATCAAAATAAATCTTATAATAATTGTCAGAAAATTTTGTATTATTATCAGGTATATACCTATTAATAATAGTTGGGGGTTGCAACTTGGTTTTATTTAAATTCTTCCATGATATTATACCACTATCTAATTTTATTTTTTCAAAAGATTCTCTTCCAATCAATCCACCTTTTATATCTAATAAATTAGGATAAATATCTTTCAGAAATTGCACTGCACATATTGAATTAATTATTATATTTATAAAATAAATAGATCCTATATTTCGAACGGTAATAAATAAATTATGGCCAAGGTAATTTATTTTATGAATACTATTCTTTGATTTTAAAGATAATAAAGATTTAATTGTTTTAAATTTATCAGCTATAATTTTATTAGCTAATTTACCAACTAGAGAGAAGACCTGAAAAATATCACTTTCTTTAAATATGTTACATTTAAATTCATTTTGCTTTACTGATAATTTTGAAGATAAGTAATCATAAAATTCATCCTCAATTTGAGTATCGAAAAGCAATAAAATATACTCTTTATTTAAAACTAAAACTAATAAACTATCAAAAAATAAATTATCGTCTTTTGCCAAAATAAAAGAAAAAAAACGGTTTTTATCAAAATTGATACTATTAAAGTTTATTATACTTTGAAGAAACCCGATAGCATCCTTACCAATAATTGAAATTTTGGCAAGATCTGAATAATCAGCTATGCCAACTGTATCAATCAATGATAGCTCATGATCAATATTTGAGAGAGCATCAGTTTCATCTTTGCTTTTATAAAAATATTTTGGTATTAACCAACCATTATTAAAATAATTTGTGCTTCCAATTTCGTTATAAAAATCATTACATTTCATTAAACGATAAGGAGTTTTTAATTCATTAAAGGAATGATCTCTTATTAAATTTTTATTAACCATAAATGATAACTTTATCTCATTTCCTTTTTCATCAAAAAATAGATTATTTTCTATTTCTTTTTGAATGAGTTTATCCTTTGAAAAAGATCTTAAAGCATTAAGCTTCAAATCAATAAATCTATTATTAGTTTGCCTATTGAAAAAATTATTAAATATAAACTTTGGAGAAGTTATCTCTTTAAATTTATTAAATAAATAAAATCTCAAGTTTTTATAGTAATCAATATCTTTAAGTAGTTCACTATCTAGTTTATATTTTTCAAAAGTAGGAAATTGATAACTACTAACTTTAAGGTTATGCTTTCTTAAAATTTTGGATGAAATGTTTGCAGTATTTTGTAATAATGAATTTGTACAAAATATGTTATTAAAATCACTTAAAATATCAATATTATTATTATATTTATCGGGGATGAATGTTAAGTTTTTTGAGCACCAACTTAAACTGTCAATAACCTCCGTAATAGAGCCTAAATTTAAATCAAAACCACCTGAAACTATCAAGTGAGAAGTTTTTAAATTAACAGTTTTACCACTACTATTTAAAATTTTTAACGATTGTGAATTTGAATTACTGTGAATTCTAACAATCTGTGCACCTCTGAAAACAGGGCATGATATAGAGAAGTCACAGTCTTCTCTCGTATCGATTACAGCTTTTATTTCAATTCCTAATGATAAAAGTTTAAATGCTGTATCCCAACCAAAATTATTATTTGTATAGATAATAATACCATTTGGCAATGTTAGGCCAAAACGATAAATTAATTGCTGTACTTTTCCAGCTAACATAATGTTCGGATTATCAAATTTTATACTATAAATTGGTCTTTCTTTAAGCCCTGTTGCTATAATAGCATGTTCAGCAACAATTTTTAGCAATGTAAATGAGTGCTTAAGACAACTCTTATTTTGGTTATGATAAACTTTTCTTACAGCAAAAAAATTGCTTTTATCATCTGCATGAATTAATTTTGTATTTTTAAAAATTTTACAATTGCCGCTATTTTTTAAACCACTAATTAAATTTTTTGTCCAACTTCTCAAGTTTTGGTTAGCAGTATAAATAACTCCACCAAGTATGAAATCTCTTTCAATCAGGACCACCTTCAGACCAGCATTTACTAGTATTGAAGCTGCAAATAGACCAGAAATCCCTGCACCAACAATCAAAATTTGTGATGACATAAACTCAATACGTTCTACAGAGTTCAAATTTGATTGATTATTTTTCTTTTGGAGAAAAAAATTACCAAAAATTTTATTATAATTTTGGGGAAAAAGCATATAAAATTCGTTCAAAAAATTAGAACTGAAATTATCAATTAAATTGTTTGCTCTTATTTCAAGACCTGGGTAGGCCTCTTGTTCTAATAAATCATCAAAACCCAAATTCACATTACGACTTTCATCTTTCAAAAAAAGTTCATTTATTTTTTTTGAAAAAATAAGATCTCTTTTCCCATAAATTTTTATTTTTTCATTTAATTGTTTTTTATTATAATAAAATGCAGAACTTACGCTGTCCCCAGGACTAGCTGTTATTTTATGGCTACCTATTTTAATAGGAAATGTTATATCTCTATTAATAATACTATTTTTTACTTTTTTAGTCATTGATGAACATTCCTAAAATAATTTAAAATCAGACTATTTCTTAAATCAAGGATAAATATAATTTCTTTAAGTTTTAATAAGTAAATCTTGATGACAATGATTTTTTTTTATAAAAGAAACTAAAAATAAGGAATTAACCATGGTAAAGATAAACGGTAATGAGATTAGACCAGGAAATGTTCTAGAACACAATGATGGATTATGGGTCGCTGTTAAAATCTCACACGTAAAACCAGGCAAGGGAGGTGCATTCGCACAAGTAGAATTAAAAAATTTGAGAAATGGTTCCAAATTAAATGAGAGATTTAGATCTGCAGATAAAGTTGAAAAGGTTAGATTAGAACAAAAAGAGCAACAATTCTTATATGAAAGTGACAACTCACTTTTTTTTATGGATCAAACAACTTTTGAGCAAATTGATTTACCAACTGAGATTATATCAGATAGGCGACCATTTTTAGTTGAAGGTATGATAGTTCAGATTGAATATTTTGAAGATGAGCCATTAAGTGTCACTTTACCTGAGAAAGTAACATGTAAAGTAAAAGAAACTGAGCCAACTGTTAAAGGGCAAACTGCTTCTAATAGCTTTAAACCTGCTACTTTAGAGAACGGCTTTAGGATTTCTGTACCACCATTTGTTCAACAAGATGAAGAAATAGTAGTCTCCACTGAAACATTAGAGTATGTAGAACGAGCATAATCAAAAAAAATAGTTAGGATTGAAGTGCCTAATCAAAGTGCAACAATAAATGTTATGATACAAGCTGCAAGAAAAGCAGCTAAGAGTTTATTAAAAGATTTTGCTGAAGTAGAAAACTTACAAGCATCAACAAAATCTCCAGGTGATTTTGTATCCAAAGCAGACTTAAGGGCAGAAAAAATAATAAGATATGAGTTAGAGAAAGCTCGTCCCTACTATGGTTGGGTGGGTGAGGAAAGTGAAGAAACTATTGGTAAAGATCCAACTAGGAGATGGATAGTTGATCCTTTAGATGGAACTAGTAACTTTCTTCATGGAATACCACATTGGGCAATTTCAATTGCCTTAGAACATAAAAATGAAATTACTACAGGTGTGATTTATGACCCCATTAGAGATGAATGCTTTTTTGCTGAAAAAGGAAATGGTGCTTGGTTAAATGATAAAAGGTTGAGAGTATCCGGCAGAACTCAAATGATTGAGATGTTATTTTCAACTGGAATTCCTTTTGCAAATAAATCAGGATTATCTTTAACACTTAAAGAAATAGAATCTATTATGCCAAAGTGTTCTGGGTTACGTAGAGATGGTTCAGCGGCATTAGATCTAGCCTATGTAGCTTCTGGTAGATTTGATGGATACTGGGAAAGAGGTCTTAATAGCTGGGATATAGCAGCTGGAATTATTATTGTAAAAGAATCAGGTGGTATAATTAGCTCATTAAAAAAAGGAGAAAATCCCATTTCAAATGGATCAATTCTTGCCGCAAGTGGTAAAGTTTTTGAAGAGTTTTCAAACTTGATTATGACTTAATACTATCCTTTATTTAATACCTTTAATTCAGTCTCTCCGCAAAATAGTTTCCCTTTTGAATAAATGAACTTAATAAGGCCAAGCCCTTTATTGTTTAAAGAAGAAGTTATACTACCTACTGGTTTACCATTTTCATTGGTTATTTGGCTATTTAATTCTAATACTTGGGTTGCACTTTGCAATATCACTAATCCATTTTTTAAAGCTGTTTTGTGTCTCATTCTAGCAGTAACTTCTTGACCAACAAAACATCCTTTAGTGAAACTTACTCCATTTATTTTATCAAAACCGGTTTCAAGTATATAAGTATCACCACTTTTTAGTTCGTACCCACATTTGGGAATACATAAATCAATCCTTTTTTTTTCATATTCTTTAAAGAAATTTTCCTCATCTTCTAAATCATGGTTAATTAAATTCCTAAGGACAATTTTTCTCCAACCTAGTTTTTTGTTTCTTGGATCGTTAAAACTACCTTTAATACTTTCACCAAAACCAAGAATAATTGATGACTCAATTTCTTCAAATGAAACATTAGATCTTAATTTATATAAATTTAATTTATCCAAAAATCCTTTATAGTTTTCCAAATTGATATCTATAAAAAAATTTTCTTCATCTAAACCAGCAATAAAAAAATCAAATAAATATTTTCCCTGAGGTGTAAGTAATGCAGAATATATTAATGATGAGATTGATTCCTCAATATTATTAGTTATTATCCCTTGCAGAAATTTTTTTGCATCTGTACCAGAAACTTTTACTAACTTTCTCGATTTGTCTAAAAATTGTCCTCTTTCAAGATTCAATTAACTTTACCCTCTATTTGTTGTAAATTATATAAATCATAATATAGTTTTTTATTATTTATTAAATTTTTGTGAATACCTTCCTCTACTACTTTACCTTTATCAATAACTACTATTTTATTCGCATTTTTTATATTTGATATTTTGTGTGATATGTAGATCGTTGTCTTTTTTAAAGATGCTTTTTTAAAAGCCTTTTGTAACAACTCTTCTGATTTTGAGTCTAAAGCAGTGGTAGGTTCATCAAGCAACAATATAGGACAATTTCTAACTAATGCTCTTGCAATATTTACTCTTTGTCTTTGCCCACCTGATAAGTTAGATCCTCTAGGTCCTACTTTTGTGTAAAGTTTTTTAGGCATATTATCTGAAAATTCTTTTACATAAGAAATATCACAGGCATTTAGGATCTCTGTTTTTGTAGCATCTAATTTACCAATTTTAATATTCTCATATATAGTTTCATCAAATAGCTGATTTTCTTGTATTATGATTGAGATATTGGATCTGAGTTCATTTGGTTCAATACAAGAAATATCAACTCCATCAATAAAAATTTTACCTCTAGTTGGAATTAAAATTCCTGTTATAAGTTTTAAAATAGAACTTTTTCCTGCACCTGATTTTCCAACTAAAGCAACTAACTGACCTGAAGGTATTGAAAAAGTAATATCATCTAATATTTTTTTATTTCCCTTGATTAATGATACATTTTCAAAATTAATATCACCCAGAAAGTTTATTTTTTTATTTATATATTTTAAACCATTAGTTGCCGGTAATGGACTTTGCACCATGAATAGTTCATGTACTTTATCTGCACTTGCAAGCATAACTTGAAAATTACCAGCTACATTACTTAATCTACGTAGTGGCTCAAAAATTAAGGCCATTGCAGTAAAAAAAGCCATAAAATCACCAATAGATTTTTCGCCAGAAACAATCTGTGCTCCACCAAAAATCATTACACCTAAAAAACCGATCCCTGCAATAAAATCAATTAACGCAGGTGTTGAAGCAACTCCACCCTCAATTTTTAATTTAATCTTTCTAACTTTTTCTAATAACTTTTTAAAAGAATTAAGTCTATATGTTTGAAGTGAGTATAATTTTAAAATTGATATACCATGAAAAATTTCATCTAAAGAGATACTTAAATCTGCCTCAATATTTCTATTTTCTCCAGATATTTTACGGATCCATTTTTGCAATAAAAAAATTGGGATTACGAGTATAGGAGCACCAATAAAAGCAATAACAGTCCATTTCCAATCTACATATAATGCAACGGTTATTAACGAAACGAGGGCAATACCATCCTTCACTAAAGTCATAAATATTGAACCAGCAGAACTTGTAATTAATCTTGTATCAACCCTCATTCTTTCAATCAATACACCAGGTGAAGTTTTATCATAAAAAGGAAGACCCAAATTAATTAATTTCTCTAAAAGCTTTTGCTGTAATGATTTTTCAACTTTTTGTCCTACCCAAGTTACAATTAATCGTTGGATAAGACCGGCACATGATCTAAGAAAAAAAATTAAAAATATAATAAAACCCACTGAAATTAAAGCAGATTGATTGCTTGGGATAAAAACTTTGTCAAACATAGATTTTATAGAATAGGAAAGTAATCCCAACATACTTCCTTCAAGACTCATAAAAAATATCCCGATAACTAATATTGGCCAATATTTTTTGAAATAATTAGTCCAATACCACTTTATGACTAAATAAGGATCCTCTTTTAACTTTTTTGAAGTTTTTTTTAATTTACCACTTGGCATCAAATTTTCTGCTCATACTAATTATCCCCTATATTCTTTTGTAAGTTTATTAGGGTCGTATTTATTTTTAATCCAAGAACGAAAACTTAAACCAGAAATTTTTTGTTCCTTTTCATATGTATCTAACATAAAATCCAGTATACCAGATCTTGAGAACTTAAGATGTAAAAATCTTAAAGAAAGTTGCTTTCTAGCAATTGCGAAAGGTGTGTTTAATACTATCAAGTGATACATAACTGATGCTAACCCAGCCCTATCAGCTCCAGATTTACAATGTAACAAAATAGGATAAGTAACTCTTTCAAAAATATCGGCTAAACCAAGCAACTCTTTTGAACTAGCTAGTCTTGTGGCATAAAGAGGATGATCTATTAATTTTATTCCTAAATCTTTACATTTTTGTAATTCTAAAAAATAAGATCCTTGATTACTTGCTCCTCTTAAATTTATAACTGTTTTTATACCACTTTTAGCCCAAGTTTTTAACCTATCTGGAGAAGGCTGATTAGACCTAAAAACTCCAGGTGCGACCTCTGCTTTGTTATGATAAAAAAATCTTAAAAACTCGTGATCAATCCAAAAAGCATGGCGCTTTGCTGAATTAAATTGTTTTTTTGAACCATCCAAATTTTCTATAGATTTTCTCCAATCTAAATCAAACTTATTAAATCTATTTTTTATAGTGGAAAACAATCTAAACTCATTATAAATATTAATATGAATTTTTAATAGTTAACTTTATAATCAAAAATAAGCAACCTTTGTTAACATCTGTGAATATTAAATAAAGTAATTAATAATCTGTAAATGGAAAAAATACAAAAAATCAATTTATCGTTTGGAAAAGACCATCTTGCTATCCCAGGACCTTCAAATATTCCACAAAGGGTTTTACAAGCCATGAATCAGCCTTCACCAAATATTTATGGTGAAGAAATAATTGATACAACGCAAAAAGTGATGAGTGGGATTAAAGATTTTGCTAATACTTCAGGAAGCGTGATTATTTATATTTCCAATGGCCATGGAGTATGGGAGGCAACATTAGTAAACTTATTCAAAGAAGGTGACAAAATTTTACTTTGCTGCAATGGTCATTTTGGACATAAGTGGGGTAAAATAGCAAAAAAATTAAAATTAAAAATTGAATATCTTGATGTTGGTTTTTCTGAAGCAATAGACCCAGGTAAAATTGAGGCAATTTTAAAAAAAGACAGAAAACAGGAAATAAAAGGTGTTCTAACTACATATACCGATACATCTAGTTCAGGTAAAAATAATGTCAAAGAATTTAAAAATGCTATTAATTTGGCAAATCACGGCGCTCTATTAATAATAGACTGTATTGCATCTTTTGGGTGTGAAAGGATTGAGATGGATCCTTGGGGAATTGATGTCTTAATAACCGCTTCACAGAAGGGTTTAATGACACCTCCAGGACTTGGTTATTGTATAATTAGCGAAAACGTTAAAGAAAATATAAATAATTACAAATCTAGTAATAAAATAATATCTCCATATTGGGATTGGCACCCACGACTTAACCCAGAGAGATTTTATGAAATTTTTTCTGGTACACCACCAACAAATCTTTTGATCGGACAACTAGAAGCCCTTAAAATGTTAAATGAAGAAGGAAGAGAAAATGTTTTTTTAAGACATAAAATTCTATCTGGAATGGTTTGGACTTGTATAGAGCACTTGGGTTCAGATGGTAATGCTTTAGAACTTAATATCAAAAAAATTAAAGAAAGATCAAATGCAGTCACAACAGTATTTTCAAAAGGCTTTGATTTTACGAAAACACGAGAATGGATATCTGAACAAGGTGGTGTAGACCTAGGAATTGGGTTAGGTTTTACATCCTTAGAGTTACTGGGAGGTAAGTCAGTTTTTAGGATTGGACATATGGGTCATTTAAATCCTCACATGATTTTAGGTGTTTTATCTTTACTAGAAGCTGGATTAACTATGAATAAAATACCCCATCGATCAGGTGGGGTAACTGCAGCAAACAATTTTATGCTGAAAATGATAAAACAATAACTTGAAATAATTTATTATAGTGCAAGTTTAAGAGAAGAAGCGAAATAATCTAAATCTAAGTCATTTCCAACAGTTAGTCTAATACACCTATTTAAAGGAGCTACTGATGGCATCCTAATAAAAACACCAAGATTTATCAAATTTTCCATTACCTTTTTAGCATATTCACTGTTTTTCCCACAGTCTATTGCTACAAAATTTGTGAATGATTTAATATATGTTAGGTCATTTATTTCAGAAATTTTATATATTTTAGATTTTGCTAACTCTACATTTTTAAGAATATTATTAAGATATTTTTTATCATTTAGTGAAGCTAGAGCACCACATTGAGCAACTCTATTAACTCCAAAATGATTTCTTATTTTGTCAAAATTTCTTATCAGGTTATCTTCACCAAAAGCATATCCTATTCTTGCTCCCGCTAAGCCATAAGCCTTTGAAAAAGTTCTAAATCTAATTACTTTTTCATTATTGATATCTATATCAGGAATATATTTTAATGGTGCAAAATCAGAATATGCTTCATCTAAGCAAAGCAAGCAATCCTCTGGTAAATTTTTTATAAAATCATAAATTTTTTTTCCTTCAAGAGCAGTTCCCATAGGATTATCTGGATTAGCCAAATAAACTAATTTAGCATTATTTTTTTTAACAGCATCTAAAAGTGCATCTAAGTTTTCATGATCATTACTATATGGAACAAGAATAAGCTGGCCACCGGATGCATTTACATGGTAATTAAATGTAGGATATGCTCCTAAAGATGTAATAACTTTAGTATTAGTTTTTACTAATAATCTTACCAAATACCCAAGTAAGGCATCAATGCCTTCACCTATCATTATATTTTTAATACTAATTTTTAATTTTTTTGAAAGTGCAACCTTAAGATCAAAATTTTCTGGATCTCCATATTTCCAAATATCTTTTGCAATACAGGTTTTCATTGCATTAATAACACTTTCGGAAGGACCAAATACACTTTCATTTGCTCCCAAACGAGATTTAAACTTCTTACCTAAGTTTCTTTCCTGAGTTTCTGGACCAATAAATGGTACATCAGCAGATAATTTCTTTATTATATTTGTGTAAGAAGGCATAATATTTTTTATTAATTTAATCTATCGATTGCTTTTAATTTTGTGTCTATTTCAGTAACTAAAATAGAACTTCTTATTCTTATTTTATCAACAACATCTTTTGGAGCTTTTTCTAGAAAGATTTTATTTTTAAGTTTATTATTTAACATAATTTGTTCGGATTTAAGTTTTTTGTAAGTTTTGTCTAACCTAGACTTTTCTTTAGATATATCAATTAAATTTTCTAATGGAATAAAGCACTCAATACCTGGAATAGTTATATTTATAGACCCACTTTGTATTAAAATTTCATGCTCAATACTTTCCACTCTTGCAAGTCGTTTAATTATAATTTCATTATTCTTCAAACACTGAAGAAATTTCTTATTTAAACTTACAATTTTAAGGTTAATTTTTAGGCTAGCAGGAATATTTACTTCAGATCTAGCAGATCGAATTTCTTGTATTAAATCAATCAACCAATTTATTTCTTTTTGAGATTCATCATCACTATGAAGTACATTTGGGAAATCAGGCCATGTTTCATGCACAATCATATTTTTACGATTTTTATTCTGCTGCCAAATTTCTTCAGTAATAAAAGGCATGAAAGGATGTAACATAATTAAACATTGATCTAATACCCATGCAAATGTTAGTTGAGTTTCTTTCTTTAATTTGACATTATCTCCAGAAAAAAGCGACTTTGAAAATTCAATATACCAATCACAAAACTTTGACCAAACATGACTATATAAATGATTTGCTGCATCATTAAAACGGAAAGTTTCTATAGCACTATCAACTTCTCTTTTTAGATCAGTAGTTTGAAAAATAATCCATTTATTTATGCTATTTGTTACAGTATTTGGGTTAAAATTGGTTGAAGACTCACAATTATTTAATTGTGCATACCTTGCAGCATTCCAAATTTTTGTTCCGAAGTTCCTATAACCTACAACCCGGTCAGTTGATAATCTTAGATCTCTACCCATCGCAGCCATTGAAGACAAAGTGAAACGAACAGCATCAGCTCCATATTTATCAATTAATTCTAGCGGATCTAAAACGTTACCGAGAGATTTAGACATTTTTTTTCCTTTTTCATCCCTTACTAAAGCGTGTACATAAACTTTTTTAAATGGAACGTTATCAACTAAAACCAATTGCATCATCATCATCCTAGCCACCCAAAAAAACAAAATGTCAAATCCAGTGACTAAAACACTTGTAGGAAAATATTTATCGAGTTCACTATTGTTATTAGGCCACCCTAATGTTGCGATTGGCCATATTCCAGATGAAAACCATGTATCTAAAACATCAGTATCTCTAACCAATTTTTTATTACCAGATATTTCTTGAGCTTTTTTTTCTGATAAAGCACAATAATAATTCCCATTCTCATCATACCAAACAGGGATCTGGTGACCCCACCATAATTGCCGACTAATGCACCAGGGTTCAATATTTTCCAACCAATTAAGATAAGTCTTAACATCTCTTTTTGGATAAATTTTTGTCCTGCCATCCTTTACTGCATCAATAGCTGGTTGAACAATTTTTTTTGTATCCACGAACCACTGTTTTGTTAAAAAAGGTTCAACTACTACTTTTGATCTATCACCAAATGGTTGAATAATTTTCTTTTGCTCTGTTTTAAGTAAAAAACTGCCTTTATCTAATTCCTCTAAAAGCATTTCCCTTGCTTTAAATCTTTCAAGTCCCCTATATTTCTGAGGAATGAAATCCTCGTTAAGTAGGCAAGCTGATTCATCCATTAATTTAAAAAATTCCAATTTATGTTTTTTTGCTACGTTGTAATCATTAAAATCATGTGCCCCAGTTATTTTAACAGCTCCTGATCCAAAATTTGGATCAGCAAATTCATCAGCTATTATTGGAATAGATCTATTCGCAATTGGAATAATTACTTCTTTACCAACAATATTTTTATATCTTTCGTCATTAGGATTTACAGCAATTGCACCATCACCAAGCATAGTTTCTGGTCTAGTTGTAGCAATCGAAATGTAACTCCTATTATCTTTAAAACTTATTTTACCATTTTCATCAAGTTCAAGATAATCATAATTCTCGCCATTTTTTAGAGGATATTTTATGTGCCAAAAATATCCATCAACCTCAATATTCTCAACTTCTAAATCAGAGATAGCTGTTTTAAAGTGTGGATCCCAATTAACTAACCTTTCACCTTTGTAGATATATCCCATTTCGTACATTTTCACAAAGGCAGTAAGGACTGAATTTTGAAAATCAGTATCCATTGTAAAACGATTTCTTTCCCAATCACAAGAGGCTCCTAATCTTTTTAATTGTTCAATTATCATTCCACCACTTTGAGCTTTCCATTCCCAAATTTTTTCTAGAAATTTTTCTCTACCAATTTCCTCTCTTGAAACACCCTCTTTTTTCTCTAAATCTCTCTCAACAACCATTTGAGTTGCGATGCCTGCATGATCTTGGCCAGGCTGCCATAAAGTATCAAATCCACGCATTCTGTGCCAACGTACTAAAATATCTTGGATAGTATTATTGAAAGCATGTCCCATATGTAAATTACCTGTTACATTGGGTGGTGGAATTACTATTGAAAAGGGAAAGCTAGATGATTTTTTCGAATGAATACCTGCACGAAAAGAATTTGTTTCTTCCCATTTTTTAAGCAACCGAGCTTCAACTTCTGTGTGTTTAAAAGTTTTTTCCATTATTATAATTCTATCATATGGTTTATTTAGAAAATTTTTTTTCTATTTCTTCTATTGCAATTTCTCTTATAATTTTCTTCAACTCATTTAAATTTAGTTGAATTTTTTCTAAATCTTTTTCTGAGTCTTCAGAAATTAATTGATCACTTCTTAAATATAAGATGTTATTGGCATCTAAATTCTCTTCGTCAAATTTATGCAACTCATTTGACACAAAATTTTCAATTTTTTCAGTTTTATCTCTCAAATCTTTTTTATTATTTAATGATTTACCAATGGATTTAGAAACCTTTGATCCTTTTTGTATTGAAGAAACTGTAGGATTATTTATTTTTTTTTGTTCATTAGGCAATTAATTATATCCTGGTACTAAAATTAAGTTTAGAAATATATATTCATTATGTTTTTAAATTAAATAAATTTTAAAATTAGTTTATTTTTGGAACTGACATATTTAATTTTTTTAAATTAAGTTCACCAGTAGCAGCTAATAAAGAAAACCTTGCATATGTATGTTCCCTTTCAGCAGAAGCAAGCTGAGTTCTGGCATCTAAAAGACTTTGCTCTGCGTTAATTACATCAAGAGTAGTTCTAGTGCCTAATTTTTCTTCAACTACAACACCATCATATGCTAAACTTGAGGCTTCTACTTGTTGTTTTCTAGCCTCTATACTTGCTTTTGAAACCAAGACATTTGACCAAGCTAAGGCGATTTCTTGTTCAACTAATCTCTTTACCAATAATGTACTTTCCTTTTGTGCTTTATAATTTATTTTAGCTTGATTAATTTCACTATCAATTCTTCCTGAATTAAATATTGGTATAGAGCCTTCTAATCTAAATGTTACTGAATTGCTATTTCCCGATGAGCTATTATAACCATTTGAAAAAATTGACTTGAAACTAATTAAAGGAGATTTTTGACTTTTAGCAATGTCAATTCTAATTCTAGCAATTTGTTCTTCAATTTTAGCAGCTATAATTTTTGTATGGGTTTTTAATGAATTTTGTTTGGCAATTTCTAAAGACGAAGGTAATTTAAAATTGGTTTTAATATTCATTAATTTATAAGGCTTAATTCCCACTAAACTTAAAAACAATTCACTACTAATTTTAAGTGAACCAACTTTTGCTGTAAGATTAGCTTTTGCAGCAGCTAGTGCAGATTCAGCTTGAGAAACATCAGTTCTAGTAACTTCTCCTAGTTGAAATCGATCTCTTATTTCAAGAAACTGTCGCTCAAGAACTGCAACATTGTTATTACTTAACTCAACAAATTTTTGGTCACGCAAAACATTTAAATAAGAATTAATAGTATCTAATAATACTTTTTGTTCTAATTCATGCAATTGCAATTTTGCAATTTTATATAAAGATTCATCTATAAGAACTTTACTTTTGGACAAATTTCCATCTGATATATTGTAACTACCAGTTAAAGAACTTGAGTAACTATCACTTTTTGAAGTTTCATTAATATTCCAACCTCTAGATCCATTAATTGATGCTGAAAAATTTAATCCTAATGCAGACTTCGAAATATCAATCGCAGTTTTAGAAGATTGCAGTTGAGTTCTTGATAATAAAAGCTGTTTATTAGTTGAAAAAGTTAATCTTAAAACTTCATCTAATGTATCAGCGTTCAAATATGGACTTAAGGCCAAAAAACACCATAACATTATTAGCCATATTTTAAATAAATTTAATTTTATTTTTTTCAACACATCTATCATACAAAACTTATTTTAATCATATATTGTTAGAAAATGAATCTTTTCTCAATAGAAAAATCACCTAATAATGGAGCATAAGCATCAAAACCGTAATTCCAGTCAATACTATTTGTTTTTTTTATACCTAATCTACATTCTCCTTTACCACCTTCCAGAAAAATTGCTACTATTCTACCACCTTTTTTAACTTGTTCTTGAATATTCAAAGGAATAGTTTCGACTCCACCTTGTATAATTAAAGCATCAACCTTTTCTTCATAATTTATTCCATCTGAAAGACTTCCTTCATAAATTACAGTATTTTCAATAGAAGTTTCCGAGAGAAGTTTTTGTGCACTTTTAAAGAAGAATTCTTCTTCTAAGGCAATAACTACCTCTGCTATTTGAGATAGTATTGCAGATGAATATCCTAATCCACAACCTATATCTAACACTAAATCATTAGAATTAACTCTTAATAATTCTAGCATTTTTGCAAAAATTCTTGGTTCTAATAAGTATCTGTCTTTTCCTAAAAAAATGTTGGTTTCACCGTAAGCAATTGAAGCATATTCATCAGGAACAAATTTTTCACGAGCAACCATTGATAGTGCTTGTAAAATTGAATAATTAGTAACATCAGCAGTTCTTATTTGACAATCAACCATTTCTTTTCTTGCTTTAGAGAAATCAAACATCCAATCCCCATGATTTATTATAGAATAATATATGGCATATGTAACAAATAGTATCAATATTAGTTATATTTTAATTAGTAATTTTTTAAAAAAACCTATTAATAAATTTTTTATCTTTTACAGACCTTGTATTTGTTTTATCAAATGCTATTAATTAAATGGTTTTGGCGTGTTGGCAGAGTGGTGATGCAGCGGATTGCAAATCCGTAAACACGTGTTCGATTCACGTACACGCCTCCAAATTAAGAATATTCTCTCTACTTATTACCTTTTAAAAAGTTATGTACTAGGTCAAACCTAAAATATAATTTAAAGGTAAATATTATTCATTATTTAAACCCTCCCTTTTATAGATATAAGTAGTACAATCGAAAATTAGGTAAGAACAGAACCTACTTTCACAATTTTATGATCAATATGTCTCTCCTTTTTAAAAACCTAATCTATAGTAGAGGTTTTATATACGTACCTATTTACGTGGATTAACACTTGAGTAGATTTATATCTTTTTTTTAAGTGTTAATTTAAATCAAGAGAAAAGAACATTTTTGTTTTTATTTATTTAATTACTTGTATAATTTCATAGAAATAATTATAGTATCAAACTACTATGAAGTTTTTTTTTATAAATTTGATAGTTGTCTTTTTATCATCAAAATTTTTGTTTGCAGAACAATTAGTAAGACAAGCGCAAAGTTACCTTTTAATCTCAGGGTTTGATGTTGGTAATGTAGACGGTATAATAGGACCAAAAACCATTAAAGCATTAAAAAAAGCTTATAGTTTAGACGAAATAAACAATAATTATAAAATCAAAAAATCAGATATTAAAGAATTAAGATATTTATATTTTAAAAGAAAATTTGAACAATGGTCACAACAACCTCATTTGAATAAAAAAATGAGTATTTCTGATGCTAGACATCTTTTAGAGCGAACGGGTATCGGTGCTAATTATATTGAAATATTAAGATTCTCAAATTTAAGTCGTGCAGAAGGTATATTTCATATTTTAAAAAATTTTAATACTTTTCCTCAATATAAGCCTCCTAATTTTATTTATGAAGAATTACCTGAATACTGGATCAGGTGGGATTATGATGAACCAGATCGACAATCATTTCGAGTTGCTAGAGATAATGAGATATATCAACTAAAGAACTGGTGGATAAAAGAAATGATTTCAACTCCCTATCCACAAAATGAAAGATTATTACTGTTTTGGACAAATCATTTTCCTGTTGAATATTCATCTATTTCAGAAGAATCCATTTCTATTGCCAGACAACATTTAATGTTCAGAGAAAATGGCTTTGGAAATTTTAAA
The DNA here is from genome assembly GCA_902570265.1 of uncultured Alphaproteobacteria bacterium. Lineage (GTDB taxonomy): Bacteria > Pseudomonadota > Alphaproteobacteria > Rhodobacterales > Rhodobacteraceae > CACIIZ01. The sequence goes on from CACFXF010000009.1 coordinate 61,468, forward strand.
GTTCTTGTAAAAGAAATTATAAGAGATCCAGCCATGCTTAATTATTTAGATGCTGAAAGTAGTAAGAAGGGTGCACCTAATGAAAATTTAGGAAGAGAATTAATGGAATTGTTTGTTTTAGGTGAAGGGAATTATACTGAAAAAACAGTAAAAGAGGCGTCTAGAGCATTAACTGGCTACAGATATAATAGACTTAGAGATTTTGAAGTTAATTTTAGTAGAGCACATTGGGCTCACGATAAAAAACAAAAGTCTCTTTTGGGTAAAAAAGGTAATTTTGATGGAGACGATTTAATTGATATTTTATTTCTTGAACCTGAAGCGGCAACTTTTTTAACAAAAAAATTCTGGAAGTATTATATTTCTGAGACCTTCGAAAATGAAGACGAAGTTGAAAAAATAGCAGAAAGATTTAAAAAATCTGATTTCGAAGTTCCTGTTTTATTATCAGAAATTATTTCATCTGAAAGCTTTTGGGATATTAAATATCGTGGAACAATTATTAAATCTCCAGTCGATCTTGTAATTGGAACAATAAGGTCAACTGGTTTTCTTCCATTGGGTTGGCAAAGAATACCAGGTGTCCTAGCAAATTTAGGTCAAAATATATTTGAACCTCCAAATGTGGGCGGATGGTCAAGAGGATCTTCATGGATTACACCTGCTAGATTATTGAATAGAAATAAGTTTTTAGCAAACTTTTTTGATAATGAAGGTACTTCATTAATTGATTTAGATAAAAATGATCCTGAAATAACTATGTCTAGAAATGATAATCTTATATTAAGATATGGTGCTGAAAATTTTGAAGGTCCCCCAAAATTTAAAATCATGCTATTAGAAAAACAAAATAATCCTTATCAAAATAAACTTAAATGGAAATCACCTATAATTTATGCAAAAAATGGTCATGATACAGAATTATTTGGAAGAGTTAATGGAGAAGAGATACCTTGGACAATACAAACTTTTGATATTAATCCTAATATTGAATTCAACAAGGTTTCTGTTCATTTTGTTAATGATCATTGCTGTGGTCCAGGAGGACCTGATGGAGGCGATCGAAATTTCTTCTTAGATTGGATAAAAATTGGAAAATATTTATTTTTAGCAAAAGATGGTAGACAAAAATCTAATTGTCCTAACAACAACAATAATCCTGGATTTTTGTATTGCAGTGGTAATGTCACTATGGATATCAATAAATCAATTAAGATTGAAAATAATAAGAAAGTTAATGATGTGGAAAATAAGAAAGATCAATTAATCTTAGAAAGGGTTGCTTTTGACTGGGGAGAAAAATACAGTGAAAATGACAATTGGAATGAGATTAATATTTCACTCTTAAACGTAAAGTTCAATTCTCATTATCAATCAGGTATTAAATTAAAAATTGTTCATGATCCAAATCGAGATTTTAAAATTGTGTTAACAAGTGATAATTGTTCCGAATCTTGTATTTCTGGAGTTTGGCCAAAATCAACTTTTACTTGGGAAGCAGGAAGAGTAAAAGTACTAGAGTTTTCAATTGGCCCCAAAGAAAACTCTTCACAAAAAAAACATTTTAATGAACTGAACAAGTACGACCAAAAGTTTATTTCAGCATTATGGACGGCTATACCTTCTTTGTTGAAAAAAATGCAAGCTGGTAGAAATTTTAAAGAAAGAAATGGTAAAGATATTTTATATAGTTGGCAAAACGTAATTGAAAAAATGTATAATCAATTAGAAAAATCTAAATATGTACAAAACAATAATTTTCCTAAGGTTCTTTTTGTTTCGAATAATAAAAAGAAATCTGAAGGAATGATGTCCATGGCGATGTCTTCTATCAATCAAGACATACCAATTCCTGCTTCAATGAAACTGAATAAAGATTTAAATGAGTGGCAGACATCCCTTAACAATTCTATTGGTTATATAAATATCAAATCAGCAATTTTAGCTGATAATCCAGTTACTTTATTAAATAATCAATTATCACCAAAAAACCTTATTACGAATCCAGTATTTCATCTTAAGTAAATTTATGAACAGAAGAAAAATAATTAAAGCATTTTTAAGTGGATTAATCTTACCATTAGTTCCGATCAAAATTGATGCAGCGGCCAAAAAATCAGGTAGAAGATTAATTTTAATTGAGCTTTCTGGTGCCAACGATGGTCTAAATACTGTTATACCTTATTCTGATGATCGTTACTACGGTTTGAGACCTGAGTTAGCAATAAAAAAAGATGATAGTATAAGTATAACAGATGATTTTTCCCTACATTCAGCTTTAAAAAATTTAGTTAACGTTTTTGAAGATAATGATTTGGCAATAATTCATGGTTTAGGCTACCCTGGAGCTAATAGATCACACTTTAAATCAATTGCTCTTTGGGAAACTGGTGGAGATGGTTCAGCAAGTGGAAGGTCAGGTTGGTTAACAGAAGACATTGAAGACTTAATGGGCGATAAACACTTAGACGCTCATGGGATAAGTCTTGACGGTGGTATGGGAGTGTTTACTTCTCCAGATGGTATATGGTTATCAATGACATCAGCTAATCAATTTCTACAGCTTAGTGAAAACCAATTTGTTTTGTCTGAGAAAACTAAAAATCCATCTCTTAATTTACTTTTAAATAGGGCTTTAGATTTAAATACATCTATGGAGAGAATATCACAAAAACTTTCAGCGTCTTTTAAATATCCAAAATCAAGAGTAAATGCTGGTGATTTAGGACGTCAATTATCCTCAGCTGCAAGATTAATTGCAGCTGGCATAAATACTCCAATTTTTAAGGTTAAAATTAATGGTTTTGATACTCATGAAAACCAGCTTTGGCGTCATAATGATTTACTCAGAAATCTAGGTAATGCGATCTCTGGTTTTAAAAAGCAAATGGTTGAATTAGGAGAATGGGAAAATACTTTGGTTTTTACATATTCTGAGTTTGGAAGAAGAGCAATTGAAAACTTTAATAGTGGGACTGATCATGGAACTGCTGCACCACACTTTTTAATAGGCGGTAAAGTAAATGGAGGTATTTATGGTAAACATCCTGACCTAGGTAATCTTATAGAAGGAGACATGAGGTATACTTTAGATTATAGAGCGATTTATGAATTAATTTTAGGCAAATGGTTTTCAATTCAGGATAATAAATTTAAGTCATATAGATCTGACAACTTAAATAAAAAATTAATACTGTAAGATTTTATATTGACCAATAAAAGAAAAAAGGATTGAATATTTTTACTTCAAGTCACGAATAAAACTAATAGAATTATCTAGTAGTAAAATAATATAAATATTCTCTAAGGATACTTGCACCTATTTTTTTGTATTTACTAAGATTAGAAATCTTATCCTGATATAACTCTTGTTTTAAAAAGTTTTTGAAGGGATAGCAATGAATACTATAGATATTGTCATCGTGTCATGTAAAGCCTCCAGCTACTATCAGTCACCCTTGCAGCCTTAAAAATAGACTTCTACTACGTAGATCATAATTCAATTACATAGATATTAGTGGAGTTTCTAGGCGCATAACTTTATGGCGGAGTAAAGTGTTGCACTGATTTTATATAAGACTACTGAACTCAATTATTTTAATTATTAAAACTTCATATATTCAGTGAAATGGTATATTAGGACATTTAAATTGTTTAAATTTGACAGTAGTGATGTGATGGAACTTACACTAGATCAAGCATTAATAAAGGGTGTTGAAGCCCAAAAAGCTGGTAAGTTGCAAGAGGCTGATCATTATTATACAAAAATTCTTAAAGTCCAGCCCAAGCATCCTGATGCCAATCATAATATGGGTATACTGGCTGTTAGTGTTGGCAAAATTCAAGAAGCACTTCCATTCTTTAAGACGGCACTAGAAACCAATTCAAGAATTGCTCAATTCTGGCTCAGTTATATAGACGCTTTGATTAAGTTAAATAGAGTGACTGATGCCAAAGCAGTTTTTGATGAAGCAAAAAGTAGAGGTGTAAAAGGGGATAGCTTTAATCAAATAGAGAAAAGAATTGATTCGTCCACCTCCAAAAATGCAGGTTCTTATAAAAAAAGTGTTAGGTCATTAAACAAAAATATTAATACTTTCTACACTAGTTTGCATTCGCAAATTCTAAATAGCGCTTCAGCTGGCTGGCTTTATAATATTCAGTTTGATCAAGGTTTTTTTGGCAAAAGGTGGTATGGAAGTTAATTATGAACCAAAAAATAAAAGTGCTAAAGACCCTCAACCTTTCAAAATAGAAAGACAAAACATAAAGCAATACTATGATTTTACCCCAAGTACTTTAGTCTCTAAATTAAATGAAATAGAGGACATAAAAGAGAAATTTCATACACTTGAGTCTTTAAACTGTTCAGAAAACAAAATTCTTTTTGCAGACAGTTTTTCTAAAGATAATATCATTGATTTAAGAGGTGTTCAAACAACTCTGTTTAAAGAAGATCGACTAAATGTTGTTATAATTGGGGGGGGACCGTGTGGTTTATACCTATCTAATGCACTTAAACATCAGCTTAGACACAAGATAAACATTCTTGTATTAGATAATCACTGTAATGAAAGGCATTTCAAAAAACCGTTTTCAAGGCGTTGGCTATCAGATCTACCTATGAAGTACTTCGATAAGTATTTTGATTCCAAAATTAGAAAACTTGCAAATAGCTTTGGTAAAGACGGATGTATTGGATTACCGATTAATTTTATTGAAGTTCTTTTACTTATATCCGCTAAAGAACTTGGAGTTAATTTTTATTTTGACCAAAATCTTGACTATTCGGTATTAAATAATTCTTTGGTAGATCTTGTATTTGATGCCTCTGGCGGAAGAATCCCAGGTACAAAACAAGGAGAGCCAATGGAGCAAGAAATAATAATTCAAATACCAAACATTAGTACGAATTATAAATATGCAGGGATCAAAAATCTACCTTTTGAAAATATAAATTCAAAGAAAAATATTTTGATCACTTTAAAAGAGGATGGATACTATCACTATCCCCATTTTAACGACACTAGTCTATTTTTACGAATGATGAAATTGACACAGGTACCGATCTCATTACATCCAACTCTGATGAAATTTGTTCAAAATCTTAATAATAATCGTTTCTATATATGGAGAGGAAAGCTAGTCGAAGAAATTAATGAAATATTAGTTTTAATTAATTTAACAATAGATGAATATGATTTTTTAAAACGGATGGTTAGAAATATGCAGAAACTTAATATGGAACTGGTAGAAAAGGCCATTGAAAAAAAACTCGATTGGAACAGATTTACTAGATTTATTGAAAATATGTGCTGAAAATAAAGATGAACAGATTTATATTAATTCGCCTTTTGTTTCCAAACCGTCAGTTAATCTTAAGCCTCTGGATCAGAGAATTAATGGAGTAGAGGTTTATCCAGTAGGTGACTCGTTATTTCAAGGTAATCCAAAAGTAGGTAATGGCCTTGGTACCCATTTAGTAAACATAATCAAACTTGTAGAAGTTATTACTAGCCATCAGAAATAAGTACTTACCAATTTTAACTTATTACCCACAATCTACCTAAGGCTCACTTATAAAACAAATGGTACGTTATAAACTTCAAAAGAAACTTGGTTGCGAAGAGAGAATATGAACCTCTGACCTTCAGGTCATGTGATTTCCAAATAAAGTCAATAACTTAGACACTAGTTGAATTTCTAGGCTCATAACTAATCGTTAGAATAAAGAGTTAAAATTATTTAATATTAAATCAGCTTACTCAATTATTTAAGTAAAAAAATTTAATGTTTAGTATATCAGAATATTAAGACTTTTAAATTCTTAAAGTAATAGTAGTGATCTGATGGAACTCACAATTGGTCAGGTACTACAGAAAGGCATTGAAGCTCATAAGGCTGGCGAGGTTCAAAAAGCTGATCGTTATTATACAACAATCCTAAAAGCTAATCCCAAACATCCTGATCAAGGCAATCTTATTGAAGAAGATATGATGTATACTTTAGATTATTGTATAATTTATGAATTAATTTTAGGTAAGTGGTTTTCTATTCAGGAAAATAAATTTAAGTCATATAGATCTGTAAATATACTTAAAAAGTTAATACTTTAAGTATTTTATATTGTTTAAAATCGTAAACTATACAAGGCACCTGGTATATTTTGTTTATTTTCTTTTCTTATTGGAAGTTTTTTGAAATTTGTAATAGAAAAACCAAATTCATCACATAGCGAACTGATATAGTTAGTTGAATGTGAATATCTACCAGATTTTTCTAGCATATAATCGTCAGCAGTCGTGAGCTCAATAGAAAATACTAGACCCCCACTTTTTTTGTTTCTTTTTTTTATTAAACTAAAAACCTCATATAGATCACCAATATATACAAATACATCAGCCGCAATGAAGTAATCAAAATTTAGCGTATTATTGGTTAAATAATCTATAATTTCAGTTTGAATTAATTTGTCATAAACTTTTTTTTGTTTAGCCTCTTCAATCATTTTAATTGATAAATCGATACCTTCAAGATAGTTACAATATTTTTCTAATTCTAATCCAATAAGGCCAGTACCACATCCCATATCAAGAATGGAACCAAGAGATTCTACTGAATTTTCCAAAAGTAAATTTTTAATCTTACTTGGAATTTTATACTCTAAACCATTTATTAATGATTTTTCAAAATTCTTTGCATAATAATCAAATAGTTTAACTATAAATTCTCTTGGTGCAGTTTTAGTTTTGCTCCCTTGAAGTGAGTTATATAAATGGAAAGCAGATTGATTGTTGGGATCGATTTCTAAACATGCTTTAAAATTTTCAGCTGCTTTTTTTAATGAACCTACTTCAGAGAAATTTATAGAAAGATTATAGTAAATATCTGCATTTTTGGGATCAAAATTTAAAGCTTTTAGAAAATACTTTATTGCAACTTTTCGCAAATTTTTACGACTATATATAGTTCCCAAGTTAAAATATATATCTGCATTTTTTGGATTT
>CACFXF010000010.1 GCA_902570265.1 uncultured Alphaproteobacteria bacterium
ATTATTATACCATATGTGAACCTATACAGTTCTTTATGTAGAGAAAAAACTTGATACAGTAAAGGGGATAAACTTTATTTGGTTCAATGCATTAAAATGTAATCCTTTTTGATTAGATTATGTGTCACCTTGTCACTTGCAAATAGCTGATCAGTTTTGCTATACTATCAAAATGGCTTGCATTATATCCACATTTTCAACACTTCTTATACTTGGTTGGGGAGCATTATTAGGTGCTAGATTGATATTTAAAACTGTTAGAAATAACAGAGAGAATATTAGCAACTTTATCTACAATGCTTACAACTTACCTGAAACTACTTTTCAAAAAGTAAAAGTAAGTGTTAACAGGAATAAGTTTAACTAATCTTATTTAACCTGATTTGCTATAGATCCAACTCAATCACATAACACTCATCACCTATCTGATCCATATCATTCAAATCATTAAAGATATTAGCAGTTCCCAAACACCTAGTAATTGGAATAGTATAAAAACTAGGAAAATAATAATGAAAATCTTACTAGCTTTATCCTGTTTTTGCCAAGCTCCTTTCAAGCCAAACTTTAAAATGTCAGGAACTATTTGCCATATATGGAAGTGATAGTACCATTGCCATTTATCTTTATTGTTTTTCTTACTCATTAACCTTCCAACTCAATAACGTAACACTTACAATCTAATACATTAATAGTTCTGAAGAAAGTACCATAACATAATAACTACGAAGACTATTAAGCTAATCCTAATATCCCATTTCAAAATAAATATTAGAAACTTTAAAATTTTTTTCATCTAAATAAACTTAATTGGTCTATCTATTGGTAAATAACTACTGAACTGCTCTATCCTTTCACGATACCCATCTATCCTAGTAAAATAGGCAACTGCTAATAAGGCAATCACAGCAATAATTATCAGTATAACTTTAGTCATCTTTATCTTTTCTGTTAGATGCAAAGTATCCAAATGTTATAAGGATAACTACACCAATCAGTACTAGTATCCCTTTAATCATCTCATCAATCTATAAACACTAGTTCTATCTCAGTTTAACTGCCTAGGAATAGCAGATGCATCTATCATACCTAAAATAACCCCCATTTTAAAGCCCATACAGACTCAAGATTATCACTAGATTCCTATACCCATCCTGACACCTAATATGACACTCCTGAATCCTCCTAAAGTCACTGATAGTCTATTGAGAAACACTTTAACAACTAAGCATACTAGGTAATAAACTTACATAGGTACTTAAAGTGGTTACCTAATTATATCACTGATCTGTGTAGATCATTGATAATATATACCCATATGGGAGGTATGACCCATGCGTGGGTAGAGTTAATACACCTATATGCGGAACACTTTCCCTATACTAGTAACGGTTAATTTAACTGTGAAAGAAAATGAGAAAGAAAAGTGTGACTACTCACGTGATGAAAGGTGATAATTAGTACTATTACGTTCGTCATCATGGACACAAATGAGTTTAACGAAGTAGAAGATACTTATACTTCAAAAACTGCAATGCCTCTGCTTCCTTCCATTTTTGCCATAGTCATCAATTCTTTTGTTTTAGGAAGTGTATTAAAATGTTTATCTAAATACTCAATTGTATTTTGAAATGCTTCTTTTGTATCGTATTCAAATAAAATCCCCAATTTATATGTATCACCTTTGTTCCAAATGCGAGTACAAACAAAACGTTTTAAACCACGTTTTTTCATTTCAGGTGCCCATACTTTACTAGTAGAATCAATATGCTTTATCATCTCGTTCATTTCAAATTCTGTTGTAAAGGCAATAGTAGTATAATTGATAAGTGCAGACATAGTAATCTTCCATATTTTATAATCTTAAATTTAATATAATTTAATATTTAATTAGTCAAATCTTACTCATCCACCTAATCAAAACCCCTAAAGGATAACCCTTCCCATAAGTCTGTCCTACTCCTGCAGTTAACCATCCCTCTATCCTATCAACTATATCACTAGGACACTCAACTGCTCTCAAACGATCTCTCATACTATGTCTAAATCCATGAATGACATATGGATCTGTCAGTTGCTCTTTGATCCATTTGTTTGAAGCAGCACTTGCATGATTTGCGTTGGAAAAGGAAAAGTTGGTATATCTTGGGAAGGCAAATTGACTGTCATTATTTACTACAATTCTCTTTGAAGCCCATAAGGATGCCCCTACTAATGGTATCTTTCTTTCACTACCTACTGTTTTTAGGGATCGCCACGGATGGGGTCTAATATTTATATAAGGAATATCACTACTTAGATTAATATCAGACTTTAATAAGCCCACAGCTTCTCCTAATCGCATGCCTGTATCACTTAGTAAGGCAACTAACCATCTAAGATCATCATCCTTTTCATAACAAATCTGTTGGATCTGCTGTATTACTTCAATAGGAATAGGTTTTCTAATATTTGGTTTAATGTCTTTTGGGAAATAGGTTCTAGAGAATCCATTGACACAATCTAAACCTTCTTCACTTATGGCAATATTAATGATTGACCTAACAAAAGAAAAAATTCTCTTCACAGTATTGATTGATAAACCTTTATTTAACAGCCAATCCCTAAACTTTGCACCATCAGAACTAGAATTATCTTTAATGTTCTTATTACCAATAGCTTTAATTACATACTTGATGTTTCTTCTGGCTGTACGATGAAAGACCTTATCACGATCCCTACCCTTTAATCTTAAATACAATTCAAGTGCATCTACTATCTTACTAGAAACTTCGGTGTTGTTTTGCTTTGAAGCTATTAAACTGTCAACAAAATTTAAATATTTGCAGAAAGTGTAAGAGATCTAAAAATTAGTTGATAATTACACTAAATTACTAACTAAAGATTAGTTAAACTTATTCCTGTTAACACTTACTTTAACTTTTTGAAAAGTAGTTTCAGGTAAGTTGTATGCATTGTAGAAGAGTAATACTTTAAGAAGACTTTCTGATATGGTTAAAATTCATGGACAACTATACCTCTAGAACCAACGACTTTTGTATTAAAATCTTTTAAATGATGCAGATAGTACTTTTCTAATAGTTTTTGACAATCTTTGTAGGCTTTTTCATCTGTATATTCAAAAAGTATTCCGACACGAAATGCTCCCTCTCTATTCCATATTCTAGTAACCACTCTTCTAGCCATTCCCGCTTTTTTGAATTCAGATATTACATTTTCCGTAAAGATATTATCTTGTTTTGATATATATAATTCTAATTCAGCTTTTGATATAAAATCTCTAGTAGTGTAGTTAATGAGGGTAACGTCAGACAATTTAAATTCTCCAAAATGATAAAATTACGAGCTATTATCAAATAATTAAAATACCAAGTCCTTTCAAAAATTAAAACAAATAAATTTAGAGTATAAAGATGATTAATGGTATTCTAGTACTAATTGATGTAGTTATCCTTATAACATTTGGATACTATATACCTAAAAGAAAGGATAGAGATGGTTGGTGATGATCAGTATGAAATCTTTTGGTATGATATTAAATTACCTGAATTATTAGAAGAATAATATTGGATGAGATCTCTAGGAACTCTTCAAACGAAAAAAAAATTTGAATTGCGCGTAGTGAGATATAGTTCTTCTTTTTTGTACATCATTTTGTCCATCACTTTGAATATAACAATAACAAAACTGCATATATATCAACGATTTATACACACTATCTGATGTGATATGGTGCGGCTGAGAAGACTTGAACTTCCACGGGTTTTATCCCACAGCGACCTCAACGCTGCGCGTCTACCGATTCCGCCACAGCCGCATTACTTTATTTTATTTTAAATTTTATAACATTCAATGATAAGATATAATACATGAATTATAATCAATTATAAAAATTTAAATAAAAAAATTTTATTACTAGGACTTGATTTTATGGAGTGGATAATAAGCAAAGATATAATAGATTATGAAATAGCCTTAAAAAGAATGGAAAAAATAGTGGATGAGATAATTCAAGAAAAGAAAAATGAAACTATTTGGTTATTAGAACATAATGAAATTTATACTGCAGGCACTTCAACCAAAGATATCCATTTGGAAAGCGTTAAGGATGCACCAATTTTCAAAACAAATAGAGGTGGCCAACTTACTTTTCATGGTCCTGGACAAAGGATAATTTATTTAATGATTAATTTGAAGAGGTTTTCTTATGATATAAGAAAATATGTTTATTTTTTGGAACAATTAATCATTAATACATTAAAAGAATTCAATATTTCCACACATAGATGGGATAAAGCGATTGGAGTTTGGACATACAAAACTTCTTACAGTAATAAAAACAAGCAGAAAAATAGAAGATGTAAAATTGCTTCTATTGGCATTAGAGTAAGAAAAAAAATTGCTTTGCATGGTGTTTCAGTTAATATCTATCCAAATCTTAGTTATTTCGATAATATTATTCCTTGTGGGTTGGAAAACTCAAAAGCAACTTCAATAAATGATTTAGGTTTAGATGTCACATTTAATGATTTCGATGAATCTTTAAGGTATAATTTTGAAAAACTTTTAAAAAATATTTGATTTATTTAATAAAAAGACTTGGATTGGGTCACGATGCCACATATATTCAATCAGAGTTTTTCTGTAAGAGTAAAATAATACAATTTAAATCGGGGGCAATAATGGCTGAAGCATCTACAAGTATTTCTAATAGTCACGAAAGACCAAATTTTTTTATTAGATGGTTTATGTCTACTAACCATAAAGACATTGGCATATTGTATATAATAACTGCTGCTTTATTTGGTTTTATATCTGTAGCTTTTACAGTTTACATGAGATTAGAACTTATGGAACCAGGTGTGCAATATATGACCATAGACGGCGAGCCAAACGGTCATCTATGGAATGTATTAATTACTGGTCACGGTGTTTTAATGATGTTTTTTGTAGTAATACCAGCACTGTTTGGTGGATTTGGTAATTATTTTATGCCACTCATGATAGGTGCACCAGATATGGCATTTCCAAGGATGAATAATTTGTCTTACTGGCTTTATGTTGCTGGCGCATCTTTAGCAACGCTTTCTTTGGTAACGCCTGGTGGAAATGGTCAACTTGGATCAGGTGTTGGTTGGGTGCTTTATGCACCATTATCAACCTCCGAAATGGGTATGTCTATGGATTTAGCTATATTTGCTATCCATTTATCTGGTGCTTCGTCTATTTTGAGTGCAATTAATATGATTACAACCTTTTTGAATATGAGAGCACCTGGAATGACATTGCATAAAACTCCCCTCTTTCCTTGGTCTATTTTGGTAACAGCTTTTTTGATTTTATTTTCCTTACCAGTATTAGCTGGTGCAATTACTATGTTACTTACTGATCGAAATTTTGGGACAGCATTCTTTGATCCTGCTGGTGGAGGTGATCCTGTACTTTATCAACATTTATTATGGTTTTTTGGACACCCTGAAGTTTACATGATTGTAGTTCCTGGATTTGGGATAGTTAGTCATGTTATTGCTACATTTTCTAGAAAACCAATATTTGGCTATCTTCCTATGATTTATGCTATGATTGCAATAGGAGCTCTAGGATTTGTTGTATGGGCACATCACATGTACACAGTTGGAATGTCAGTTACACAGCAAGCTTACTTTATGCTTGCAACTATGGTGATAGCTGTTCCTACTGGAATTAAAATTTTCTCATGGATAGCCACAATGTGGGGTGGTTCTATCGAATTTAAAACACCAATGTTATGGTGCATTGGTTTTTTGTTTTTATTTACTGTTGGAGGAGTTACTGGAATAGTTTTGAGTCAAGCTGGAGTGGACAGAGCATATCATGATACTTATTATGTAGTAGCTCATTTTCACTACGTTATGTCTTTAGGGGCAGTTTTCTGCATATTTGCTGGAATTTATTATTGGATTGGTAAGATGTCTGGTAGACAATACCCAGAGTGGGCAGGAAAGTTACATTTTTGGTTAATGTTTATTGGTTCAAATATTACATTTTTTCCTCAGCATTTTCTTGGTAGGCAAGGCATGCCTAGAAGATATATTGATTATCCAGAACAGTTTGCACTGTGGAATTATGTTTCATCAATGGGAGCATTTCTATCATTTGGATCCTTTGTTTTCTTCATTGGTATAGTATTTTACACATTAATTTGGGGAAAGAAAATTAAGGAAAATGCTTATTGGGGTGAGTATGCTGATACTCTTGAGTGGTCATTACCAAATCCACCACCTGAGCATACATTTGAAACATTACCAACACGTGAAATTTGGGACAAATCAAAGCAACATTAACAGTTCCAATATTTTAAGATTAAGATATTTTAGATATGAAAAATTGCAAAAATGAGGACCCTATTCTTTCTATAACGATTTGGCCTCATCGATCGTGTGATAAAAAAACATTTGGTTTAATTTTAGTATTTATTGGAATTACTCTTGTGTTACCTACTTTTCTATTTTTAAATATATTTTTTGCACTATCAATTTTACCATTTTCTTTATCTTCAGTATTAATTTTATATCTAGTTGGGAATAAAAATTTTAATGATGCCCGTTTGATTGAAAAATTAATAATTTATCCAAAAAAAATTAAACTAGTGAGAAAAGAACCTAATAATATTACAAAGGAATGGAATTCAAACCCCTACTGGACAAAGGTAAACCTTTATAATGATGGTCCTGTAGAAAGTTATTTAACTCTAAAAGGTAATGGAAAAGAGGTGGAGTTAGGATCCTTTTTGACACCAGAAGAGCGAATAAATCTTAAACAAAAAATTGATGATACCCTGATTAAACTATCATCACCTGATTTTTCTAGATACTAAAATAAATTTCTGATATTCATAACTTTAACAATTAAATAATTAGTTTCATATTAGGAATGTCAAATTTTGATCTATAAAAATAAAAAAGACTGGGAAACTAGTACTAATAAAAGAGTTTCTCTACTTGGAATGTCTGGTCTTGGAAAAACAAAATTATCAAACATGTTACAATCAACATTTAGTTGGTTTCATTACTCTATTGATTACAGAATCGGAACTAGATATCTTGACGAGCATATTGTTGATAATTTTAAACAAGAGGCTATGAAAAATGTTTTTTTAAGAGATTTACTTCTTTCTGACAGTATTTATATATCCTCAAACTTAAATTTTAATAATCTTTCACCTCTTTCTACATATTTAGGAAAACCCGGAAGCGAAGATCTTGGTGGAATTGATTTTAATCTTTATAAAAAGAGACAAAAACAACATAGAGAAGCTGAAATTTTGTCCGTAATGGATACTAATAAATTTATTGAAAAATCAAATAATATTTATGCTTATCAGAACTTCGTATGTGATACTTCAGGATCAATTTGTGAAGTGGTTAATCCAGAAGATCCGAATGACCCTTTATTAAATCACTTGTCTAAAAATACGTTAATTATTCTAATTAAAGGAGATAAAAAACATAAAGATCAACTTATAAAAAGATTTAAGTCCAATCCTAAACCAATTTACTATAATGAAAACTTCCTTACTGAAAAGTGGTCTAATTTTAAAAATATGAATAATGTCGACAATAAAAATGTTGATCCCGATAAGTTTATTTTATATTGCTTTGAAGATTTATTAGATCATAGGACTCCAATTTATGATTCAATTGCAAAAAATTGGGGTATCACTATTAATGTTGATGATATTTCAAAGGTCAAAAACGAAAAAGATTTTATCAATTTAGTCTCAAATTATCTAGATATTTTATAAGAGTAAGAAATTTGCCCATTAGATTACCAGCCAATTTACCAGCTTTTAAAATACTTTCTAAAGAAGGTGTTATGATGATGTCTGAAGATAGTGCTGAAAGACAAGATATTAGACCACTTGAAATAGCATTATTAAATTTAATGCCCGAAAAAGAAAAAACAGAGAGACAATTTGCAAGATTAATTGGATCTACCCCACTACAAGTAAAACTTACTTTAGTAAAAATAACAAATCATAAACCAAAAAATACTTCTCCAGAATATCTTACAAAATTTTATAAAGCATTTAAGGATATAAAAAATAAAAAGTTTGATGGTTTTATAATTACAGGAGCACCTATTGAAAAACTTGATTTTCACGATGTAAATTATTGGGAAGAGCTATGTCAAATTATGGATTGGACAATAACTAATGTACATTCAGTATTTTCTATTTGTTGGGGTGCAATGGCAATGCTTTATCACCGTTTTGGTATAAATAAAGAAATCCTAAAAGAGAAAGCTTCTGGTTGTTTTAGGCATGAGAATTTAAACCCTAATTCTCCATATTTACGAGGAATTTCAGATGATATAATTATACCAACAAGCCGATGGACTAAAATAAATTCATCTGACCTTTTAAGTAAATCTGGCCTAAAAATTTTACTTGATTCAAAAAAAATGGGCGCTTGTCTTATAGAGGAAAATAGTAATAAAACTTTATATATGTTAAATCATATTGAATATGAAACAAATTCATTAAAAGAGGAATATTTAAGAGATTTAAAAAATAATAAAAATACTCAAATACCATATAATTATTTCGAAGATAATAATCCAAAATTTAGACCTATAAATAAATGGAGGAGCCATGCACACTTACTATTTGGCAACTGGGTTAATCAAATTTATCAGGAAACGCCATTCAATATAGAAAAAATTGGAATAAATAAATTTTAAATCTAGCCTATATTCAATTATATAACTCTAATATTTTTGTTTTTTAGGTCGATTAGTTATAGAGATTTGTAATATTAATTAGATAAAACTATTTTTAAAAAAAGTATGAGATCACTAAATGCGTCATGAACTTAATAGAGAACCTCAATTTTATGTGACCGCACCACAAAAGTGTCCATATATTAAAGGTAAGATTGAAAGGAAATTATTTACTGCTTTATATGGAAGGAGTACTTCTAATTTAAATGATGAGCTGTCATTACAAGGATTCAGAAGATCTCAAAAAGTTTTATACCGTCCTTTATGTTCTAATTGTTCAGCATGTCTTTCAATAAGAGTTAAAGTTAATGAATTTTACTACTCTAAATCTCAAAAACGAGTTATAAATAAAAATAAAAAGCTTATACGTGTTAGAAAAAAACCAGAAGCTACTGATGAACAATTTGAAATTTTTAAAAAATATCTGAACTCAAGACACCTAAATGGTGGAATGAGTGATATGGATGCCCATGAATTTTCTTCAATGATTGAAGAAACAAATGTCGATAGCGAAATATTTGAATATTGGGAAATTAAAAAAGATGAAAATAAACAACTTGCTGCAGTATGCTTAACAGATAAAAATAGGGATGGATTATCAATGGTTTATTCTTTTTATGATCCAAAGTATAACTCACAAAGTCTAGGAAAATTTATGATATTAGATCATATAAATTTAACAAAAAGTAGAAATTTAGATTATTTATATTTAGGTTATTGGATTAAAGATAACTCCAAAATGGGATATAAATCTAATTATTTCCCAGCAGAAGTTTTTTATAAAAATCAGTGGAAAGGAATAAATGAAAAAAATATTAATTCTTTTGATTTAAATTCTGGCCAAAAATTTCCTAAGTTACACAAAAATATCTCAAATCTCGAAAGTATCATTCAACTCCCTCGTTTTTCTAAGGATCCAGACTAATTCATTAATAATAGTTATTAATTACGTTATTTTTTAATATACCCATTTTTTTTAAAATTTATTATCGAAAATATCTACTCATTCATATAATTATACAAATTAATACCTTTAACTAATAATAAATTAAATTGTTTTTAAATACTTATATCTCTTACTTTTATGAAAAAGTAAGTGTCTAATTTTCTAGGAATCGATTAACAGTAATCAAATAAGTATTATTTAATAATTTAAAAATATAGAGAAATATCTTGGTGAACAGATCTACACCTAGAAATCCGAGGAACCAAGAACGAAGGTAATCTATCTCGCCCTCTTAAACCAATATTATTAGCGGTTTCACTTTGAAATTTAATTAAAGTGGGTAATATATCTTCAATAGCTTTTTTCCTCCAAGAGATCTCATAGTCAAGTAAAATACCAGCTTCGTCTAAATATTCATTCGCTTTAAGATCATTTCCTTTCTTAAATTCCTTACGAGCTTTATTAAGGAAAGACTTTACCTTACCAGCACCAGATATACTGTTAAGTTTCTTAGAAACTAATTTAATTCTTTCCTGCTTTTCATCATTGTTAGCCTTCTTGAGGTATTTTATCAACTCATTGTAATCAATAAGAAAACCTGCAAATTGGTCACCAGATGATATTATAGCAACTGCTTCTTCAACACCCGAGATAGCATCGTCCATACCTCTACGATATTTTCGTTGAGCAGTTGTTAATATTTTTAGTGTTGCTTGATACTCTTCTGAAACTTTCTCCCAGTCTGATGGTATTTCATTAGAAAATTTTTCTTTAGTCAGAAGAGCTGTTGAAATTTCTCTGTTAATATGTTCTTTAATATCGAGGTCATCGGTAAGCAGAATCTCTCTTTCAAGTCTTTTTACTTTATTATCAATTTTTCTGATTTCTCTTTGAAGAACTCGTACTTCTGAATGAATTTTTGAATAGGATTTTGTTGCTTCATCAAGGATATTTCTTGCTTCTATTACTTCATATAATTTTTGAAAAATCGATCCAGCAGAGTTATATGAATCTGTTATTTTTGAAGAAACGGTATCTGGTAATACATCAGTATCAATTTTACTTAAGTTATTAATTGACAGTTTTATACTATCCTGATCTCTAAATAAAACTTCTTCCAAATAATTCTCCACACAATATTCAAGTTTAGGATTAACAGGAGGGGGGGCATTAAAAGAAGACAAATAAAACCTATTTGGAAGATAGTTAACTAAAGAAGGAAATGTACCTACAATTCCTAAAGCAATAAGTTGTAAAATTATAAATGGAACTACTCCCTTGTATATGGAAATAGTTTTGATAGCCTTGGGCGCAACACCTCTTAGATAAAATAATGCAAAGCCAAAAGGTGGGGTAAGAAAGCTTGTTTGTATATTGACACCTATCATTACCCCAAGCCAAACAGCTGTTATATTTGCTTCAGGATCTGCTAGAAGAATTGGTGCTACAATTGGAACAACTACAACTGCTATTTCAATAAAATCTAGAAAAAAACCAAGCAAAAAAATAACTGCCATAACAACAACAAATTGTGTCCAGAATCCTCCGGGCAAACTTTGAAGAAAATCTTTTACATATTCTTCTCCTCCAAAACCACGAAATGCCGCAGTGAGCATTGTAGCTCCTAATAAAATTATAAACACCATTGATGTAGTTTTTGAGGTATCGATCATTACCTCTTTTAGTGTATTATCAACAATATAAGTTCGCCATGTTGACCAACCTATAGCTAAAATCATAAAAATCGATGCAACAACAGCTAAATAAACTGCATTATGGTTTTGAGTAACTGCTAAATTTTTTACATTAAGATCAAAGTTATTAATAAGCAATAAAAGTGCAATGATCGATAAAATAGCAAGAGCTGCTGGGAATAATGCACCTTTTTTTTCCTCAAATAACTTATAACCTGCCATTATAGTTGCACCAATTGCACCTATCGCCCCAGCTTGATTAACTGTCGCTATGCCCATAATTATTGATCCCAAAACCAAAAATATCAAAACTAAAGGAGGAACTAGCGAAAAAAGTACTTTAAACATAAATTCTCTATTAAATCCTAAGGGATTTGGTACTGCAGGTGCCATAGAAGGTCTAATTAATGCAGTAATAAAAATATAGACAAAATATACTAAAACTAAAACTATTCCAGGTAAGAAGGCCCCTAAAAACATATCCCCTGCAGATGTTGACGTCACATCTAAAGCTGAAGGCATAGTAAATTCACCCGTTGCATTTTTATATAAAGATTGACGCATAGCTGAAGCTTGATCAGATGCTGAACCTAATTGATCGGCTAAAATAATCAAAACAATTGATGGGGGAATTATTTGTCCTAACGTACCCGAAGCACAAATTGTCCCAGTAGCCAAAGATGGAGAATATTTGTTTCTCATCATTGATGGCAACGAAATTAAACCCATTGCGACTACTGTAGCTCCTACAATTCCAGTTGTAGCAGCTAATAGTGCACCAACAAAGACCACTGATATACCTAGCCCGCCCCTTACTGGACCAAATAACCCAGCCATTGTCATAAGAAGATCTTCTGCTATTTTTGAACGTTGCAACATAATACCCATGAAAATAAAAAGAGGTATTGCTATCAAGGTATCTCGTTCAAAATCATAATAAATTGCTCTGAAATTCATAACACCAGCAGAGAGCCATTCTATTGGTCCATCTTGCGCAAAAAATGCTTTAACATCTCCAAAAAAAATTGCTCCACAAAATGCTGCTAATCCAATACTCAATATAGCTGACCCAGGTAACGCAAAGGCCACAGGAAAACCAAGTGCAAGTGCAATCATCATTAATATGAACAAAAGAATTAAGAAATAAAGCTCCATATGTATCTAACCCTTCGCTTTACCCGTAAACCGTATTTTCTTCTTTATTAACAAGGGAGTTAATGTGACTTATAATGTAGCTAGAAAATTGAAATAACATAGAAAGTGCAAAAATTATCAAAAAACCAGACATTAAATATTTAACGTACATACCAAAACCCTGTTGTGTTACTTCGAAGTTAAGCAAAGCTAAATTAAATGGAGATGTCTCATGCCAGCAACCCCTAATTAGTACAATCCAACAAAGTGGAATCCCTAAGAAGATTGAACCGAAAATATTGGTATATGCTTTACTTTTTTCTGAAAAGTTAGCGTACAAAACATCAACTCTTACATGTCCTTCATGAACCAGGGTATAGGCGCTAGAAAATAGAAAGAGTCCAGCATACCAAAAACGAACAAGATCTCCCATAAATGCTTGTTCGTAAGAGAAAATAAACCGGGTTATAACAATTAGCAATTCACCAAGTACTATTAACAGTGCTAACCAAATAAAATCAAATCCTCTTCTGTAAAGAGCTATTATCATTCCAATTATAAGCAATGGAATGTGTATGTAAGCACCTCTCAGTGCTGGTTTTCCAAGTGCTAATGCTAAATCATCCCCAACTATATTTGGTAAAAGACCCTCTATTCTTACAAAAGATATAGCAGCATCTACAACTCCTATTAACATTACTGACCAGAATGCAAACCCCACAATAATTTCAGAGCAACTATTTAATAGTGCTGCATCGCGTTCACTCTTTTGCTGCCTTAATATTAAAATTGGTGCACAAAAAGCAAATATAAAAGAAATGGATTGGATAATTCCAAAAAATAAAAAAACACCACTGTAATCTTGACCAGTAATATCAAAATATCCAAAGCCTAAAAAGGCTAGGATGCCAAATAGACCTGGTAAATCAAAAATATAAGTTAAAAAATTATTAATTACGAAGACTAAACCTAAAAAGGCACTCACAAAAACACTATAATAAATTAATTTCATAGTTGATTTGCCTTCATATTAAAAAACTACTGATTATTTGATATGCAGAGCTAAAAATAACATTGATAGCTCTGCATTTTTTCATGTTTTAGATTAGATACCACGGATACGGTTACGCTGATTCAAATACTCACCAGTCGTAGTACCAAGCCAACCACCTATATCTTTTAGTCCTTTTTCAAAACTTTCATGAATACGATTCGCCAAGTCAGAATGAGCCCTTGCCTCCTCAAAAACCTCATCGGCAGCCTCTGCCATAGCATCCCAAACGTCATCATTAAAAGCTCTAACCTTTACGCCATGATCGTTTGTAAGTCTAGCAAATGCAGCACCAGAATTTCCATTATATTCACTCATCATCATTTCATTTTCAGCAGTTGCCGCAGCTTCAATAATTGCTTTATCTCCACTTGACAAATCAGACCACCACTTGGCATTAAATCCAGCTGCAATCATTGAACCTGGTTCATGCATTCCTGCTGTGTAGTAATACTTTGCCGCTTCATAAAATTTCATGATTTCATCGTTCCAAGCACCAACCCATTCTGTAGCATCAATAGCTCCTGATACTAAGTTTTCATAAATTTGACCTCCTGGAACAGTAACTGGTGAACCACCTAGCTTTCCAATAACGTCACCACCAAGGCCAGGTATACGCATTTTTAAGCCATTAAAATCATCAGGAGAATTAATTTCTTTATTAAACCAACCTCCTGCTTGGGTTCCTGTATTTCCACACATGATTGATTTTAAACCAAATTCACCTGCAAGTTCATCCCATAATTCTTGACCACCGCCATAACGAATCCAAGCGTTAATCTCATCATAGGTCATACCAAAAGGTACAGCTGTAAAATAAGCCCAACCTGGGTGTCTTCCTTTCCAATAGTAATCAGCTGCATGATAGCCTTGAGCATTTCCTGAGGCGACTTCATCAAAACTATCAAAAGCACCTACTCTTTCATTTGCAGCAAAATAGCTTACTTGAATTCTACCACCTGATAAATCTTGAATTTTTTGAGCATATCTTTGAGCTCCAGTTCCTAAACCTGGAAAATCACGACCCCAAGTAGCAACTATTGCCATTTCTATGCGTTCTTGTGTGATTGCAGGTGTAGCTAAAGATACTGCACCAGCAGCACCTGCTGCTCCTAAACCAGCATTGGTTAAAAATTTACGTCTATCCATATTTTTTCCCTCTCTTAAAAATTATGACTTATAAAGTCAAGAAAACATGGTATACATTATTTACTATACTGATTTCAAGCTAAAATTGTGTATTATGTTTTTTAGTTTAAAATATTTTAAATTAAATCCACTTATTTTTCAAAACTTTACCAAAAATTGCTCGATATATAGTTATTTGAAACTATTCGATCATTTTTTTAGATAAATTAATAAAATTTTAATAATAACAAATATTTCAATACTTTAATTAATTATTATTAATGCTATTATATAAAAAAACATTAAAATATAAATTAGGTATTGATATGAATAATATTATGTCGGGAGCTCAAATTGTAGTTGAAGCATTACTTGAACAAAAAGTTGATACAGTTTTCGGATATCCAGGCGGTGCCGTTCTTCCTATATATGATGAAATTTTTAAGCAAAGTAAAATAAAGCATGTTCTTGTAAGGCATGAGCAAGGAGCAATTCATGCTGCAGAAGGATATTCTCGATCAACAGGAAAACCTGGTGTTGCCCTTGTTACATCAGGACCAGGAGCAACTAATTCAGTTACTGGCCTAACAGATGCACTTATGGATAGTATCCCAATAATTGTATTAACAGGACAGGTGCCTACATTCATGATCGGTAATGATGCTTTCCAAGAAGCTGACACAGTTGGAATTACAAGGCCTTGCACAAAACATAATTGGCTTGTAAAAGATACAAATATTCTAGGTAAAATAATACACGAGGCTTTCTATGTTTCAACAAACGGTCGTCCTGGACCAGTTTTAGTTGATATTCCAAAAGATGTGCAATTTGCTACAGGGTCCTACCTAAAGAAAAAAGATTTTTCACCCAAAAGATATAAACCTAAAACAGTACCTAATAGCGATCTGATTTTAAAAGCAGTCAAAGCTTTTGAAAATTCAAAGAATCCAATAATATATTCAGGTGGGGGTGTTGTTAATTCTGGAGACAATGCTTCAAAACTTCTAAGAGAACTTGTAAATGAGAGTAATTTTCCAATAACATCTACCCTGATGGGACTAGGTTGTTATCCTGCATCTAAAAAAAATTGGATGGGAATGTTGGGTATGCATGGTACATACGAAGCGAATATGGCTATGCATGATTGTGATTTTATGTTTTGCATAGGTGCTAGATTTGATGATAGAATTACGGGTAAAACTGACGAATTTAGTCCAAACTCAACCAAAGTTCATATAGATATTGATCCTTCATCGATCAATAAAAATATTTTAGTTGATATTGGAATTGTTGGTGATATTAAAACTACACTTCAAACTTTCTTAAAATTATGGAGAAAAAGAGGTTCTAAATCTTCTATTAATAAATCGTGGTGGAAAAAAATTGACGACTGGAGAGAAATTAATTGTTTAAAATATAATAAATCAAAGTCAGCAATTAAACCACAATACGCTATTCAAAGGCTTGAGGAATTAACTAAAAATGCTGATAGATATGTAACAACAGAAGTAGGTCAACATCAAATGTGGGCTGCACAATTTATGGGTTTTGAAGAACCAAAAAGGTGGATGACTTCTGGTGGGCTTGGAACTATGGGATATGGTTTCCCCGCTTCTATTGGAGTACAATTAGCTCACCCAAAATCACTTGTTATTAATGTTGCAGGCGAAGCAAGTTGGCTAATGAACATGCAAGAATTAGGAACAGCTGTTCAGTATAATCTTCCAGTTAAACAATTTATTCTGAATAATGAACGGCTAGGTATGGTTAGGCAATGGCAAGAATTATTACATGGTGGCAGATATTCGCACAGTTGGTCTGACGCTTTACCAGATTTTGTTAAACTTGCTGAGGCATATGGAATAAAAGGAATATGTTGTGATGATCCAAATAAACTTGATGATGCAATTAAAGAAATGATAGATTATAATGGACCTGTGATTTTTGATTGTTTAGTTGAGAAACACGAAAATTGCTTTCCAATGATACCTTCAGGAAAAGCACATAATGAGATGATATTAAATGCTAATGAACCAGAACAAGAAATTGGTAAATCAGGTGCTGTATTAGTTTAGCAAAAGAAAGAAAAAGTAGTGCAAAAATTATTTTTAAAAAAAGGTGTATCGAGAAAAAGCGCTTATAACTTAAGAAACCCAAAAGATGACAAATTTGAAAGACATACACTAGCAATTTTAGTTGATAATGAATCTGGTGTTTTAGCTAGAGTTATTGGTCTTTTCTCTGGTAGGGGTTACAATATTGATAGTTTGACTGTTGCTGAGGTTGATCATACTGGTAATTTATCAAGAATTACTATCGTCACTTCTGGTACTCCATCTGTTATAGAACAGATAAAAGCTCAATTAGAAAGGATGATACCTGTACACGATGTGCATGACCTAACAACAGAGGGTGCTTCAGTGGAGAGAGAACTAGCACTGTTTAAAGTTTTTGCTAAAGGTGAAAAAAGAGTTGAATCTTTGAGATTAGCAGATGTTTTTAGAGCTAAAGTAGTTGATAGTACATTAGTTAGCTTCACATTTGAACTTACAGGAACACCAGAAAAAATTGATGCATTTGCAGACCTTATGGTTCCTCTAGGTCTTAAAGAAATTGCTAGAACTGGTGTTGCAGCACTTTCAAGAGGATGAAAAATATTAAAATGTTGTTCTAAAAGTTAGTAAATTGACCAATTTTACTAACTACAACCGGTGGTGCTTCCACAATTGTTACATTTCAAGCATGTTCCATTTCTCACTAAAGTGAAACTCCCACACTCGTTACATGGATCACCCTCAAAACCTTTTAATTTTGCAATTTGTCTTTCGTCAATTTTCATCCCTGCTTGTTGATTTTTGTTTTCTAACTCTTCTTTAGTTAGATCAACAGTTTCGTCATAAAGTAGACTACTTTCATTTGCCACGCCAGTTGAAATTATGGATTTAGATTCTTCAACTAGTTTCTTTGGTAATCTTTTTCGAAGATATCCAGTTGATGTAAATTGCTTAATAAATTCAATGTTTTCTTCAGGAGCAGAAGATTTCGTATGATTATTTTCAGAATTCAAATTCTTAATATTTTTTTCTGATGTTCCTAGATCATCAAAAACCTCTCCAATAGGTTTTACGTGCGCTAAGTCAGTTCTATCTAAATAGGATATTGCTAGTTCTCGGAATATATAATCAATTATTGATGTAGCACTTTTAATACTATCATTACCCTGAACCATGCCGGCAGGTTCAAATCTAGTAAATGTGAAAGCTTCAACATATTCTTCAAGAGGTACTCCATATTGTAAACCTACAGAAACTGCGATTGCAAAATTATTCATCATTGCTCTAAAAGCAGCACCTTCTTTATGCATATCAATAAATATTTCGCCTAATTTACCATCTTTATATTCACCAGTTCGTAAATAAACCTTATGACCACCCACTATAGCTTTTTGAGTATAACCTTTTCTTCTTTCTGGTAGCTTGTTTCTTTCTTTTAGTGCTTCTTTATAAACTATTTTCTCAATTATTTTTTCTGCAAATACTTCACTTTTTGTAAGATGATCTTCAGCATCAGAACTGTCATCATCAATCAAACTTGATGAAAGTGGCTGAGAAAGCTTTGATCCATCTCTATACAAGGCATTAGCTTTTACACCTAATGACCAACTTAACTCATATGCTTTTTTGCAATCCTCTATAGTTGCAGAAGCTGGCATGTTGATAGTCTTGGAAATTGCTCCAGATATAAAACTTTGGGCGGCAGCCATCATATATATATGACTGTCAACTGATAGATATCTTTTACCCGTTTTACCACAAGGATTTGCACAATCAAAGACTGAATAGTGTTTTTCAGACAGCAATGGTGCGCCCTCAATTGTCATAGTTCCACAAGCGTAAGTATTTGCTTCCTCAATTTCATTAGGGTTAAAACCAAGATGTTGCAAAAGACTGAAGGTAGGGTCATTAAGTTTTGTTTCAGGTATACCAAGAGTTTCTTTACAAAAGGTTTCACCAAGCGTCCATTGATTAAAAACATATCTTATATCGAAACTAGTAGGTAACGCATTTTCGATTTTGCTAATTTCTTCCTTACCAAAACCATGCCCAATTAGCGAGCTATGATTAATATGTGGGGCATTTCCTAATGTTCCATGCCCAACGGCATATCCAATAATTTCCTGTCTTTCATTATCATTGTAGCCCAGTCTCTCCAATGCAGTAGGAACTGACTGATTAATAATTTTGAAATAACCACCACCTGCTAATTTCTTAAATTTAACAAGTGCAAAATCAGGTTCTATACCTGTTGTATCACAATCCATTATCAAACCTATTGTCCCAGTTGGTGCAATAACTGTTACTTGTGCGTTTCTAAAGCCAAACTGTTCACCAATTTTAAGAGCTTCATCCCAAATTTTTCTAGATAACAGTGATAAAGTTCCATCTGGACAGTTTTTAAAATCTAAAGGGATGGGTTCAATTGGAAGATTTTCATAGTCTTTTTCTTTACCTATGGCTGCATTTCGATGGTTTCTAATTACACGCAACATTTCCTGTTTATTGTTTTTATAACCTGGGAAAGCCCCTTGTTCTCTAGCCATTTCAGCAGAAGTTTTGTAGGACACACCAGTCATAATTGATGTAATAGCTCCACAAAGGGCTCTTGCCTCAACACTATCATAGCTTAGGCCCATATTCATAAAAAGGCCTCCGATATTAGCATAACCTAACCCTAAGGTTCTATAATCATATGATCTCTGCGCTATTTCTTTAGATGGAAATTGAGCCATCATTACTGAAATTTCTAAGGTTACTGTCCACAGTTTTGTAGCATAACAAAATGAAGATGTACTAAATTTACCATCCTCCAGAAACTTAAGTAAATTCATTGATGCTAAGTTACATGCCGTGTCATCTAAAAACATGTACTCCGAACAAGGGTTTGATGCTCTAATTTCCCCATTATTTGGACATGTATGCCAGGAGTTAATTGTATCATGAAATTGTATACCTGGATCTGCACAAGCCCACGCAGCATGACCAATATTTTCCCATAAGTCACTTGCCTTAATGGTTTTTGAAACTTCACCATTTGTTCTATTTATTAAATTCCAGTCTTGATTATTTTTTACAGCATTTAGAAAATCATTAGTAACTCTTACTGAATTATTCGAGTTCTGACCTGAAACGGTTAAATAAGCCTCTGAATCCCAATCCACATCATAAGTTGGGAACTCAATAGAATTATAACCTTGTTTTGAATACTGCAAAATTCTTTGGATGTAGCTTTCAGGTATCATAGATTTTTTAGCTTCAGCTATACTACTATGAAGATTTTTATTTTTCTTGGGATCGTATGCATTTTCTTCCAATCCATCCCAATTATTGATTGCATTGAAAATTTTATTCAATTTTTCTTCATGTAATTTCGAACCTGCAACTAAAGCCGCAACCTTCTGTTCCTCAACAACTTTCCAATTTATAAATTCTTCAATATCGGGGTGATCCATGTCACAAATAACCATCTTAGCTGCACGCCTTGTTGTGCCGCCCGATTTAATAGCACCAGCGGCTCTATCTCCAATTTTTAGAAATGACATCATTCCAGAAGAATACCCTCCACCTGCTAAAGATTCATTAAAGCCTCTTAAATTTGAAAAATTTGTTCCTGTTCCAGACCCATATTTAAAAAGTCTCGCTTCCCTAGTCCAAAGATCCATAATTCCATTTTCATTTACTAAATCATCCTTAACTGATTGAATAAAACAAGCGTGAGGCTGAGGATGTTCGTACGCTGATTTGGATTTAACAAGATTTTGACCCTGATAATCTACATAATAATGGCCTTGACTTGGCCCATCTATACCATAAGCCCAATGCAAACCTGTATTAAACCATTGGGGTGAATTTGGGGCACCTTGCTGATGTGCTAAGATATATCTCATTTCATCATAATAAGCTTTAACATCTCTTTCAGAATCAAAGTAACCACCTTTAAACCCCCAATATGACCAAGCACCAGCAATTCTATCAAAAACTTCCTTACATGACTTTTCACCTAAAAATCTTTCTTCTAATGGCAAAGATGATAATTTCTTTTCATCTGGAATTGATCTCCAAAGAAATTTTGGAACATCTTCTTCGGGGACCCTTTTCAAATATTTTGCAATACCAGCTTTTCTAAAATATTTTTGTGCAAGTACATCTGCTGCAACTTGGCTCCAACTTTCAGGAACTTCAACATCTGATTGAGAGAAAACGACAGTTCCATCAGGATTCCTAATTTCTGATGATGTTATTTTGAATTTTATAATAGAGTACGGGTCATTATTATTTTTTGTATTAAATCTATCAACTTTCATTATGATTCCTTATTATAATTTTTTTATTGTTATGCTCGATTAAATTCATAATTCTATATTTTACAAACAGTTCTTGAAACCAAAAAGATTTTGGAAAAATACCATATTTAGTTATTTTAAATTTGACAGGATACTAATTGATGATTTTTCGAACCAAAGGTCAATAAAAATTTTTATAATTTTATTTAATTTTTTAATTGACCTTTTTTATTTTTTTTGAAACCCCAAAAAAAAATGATTCATAAACTTTTATTTTTAAACGAAAATTCGGGTTAATAAATAAACTATAAATGAAAAGTTTATTTAATATTAGATTGTTATACAATTTTCCTTAAATATAAAAAAAAATACAACAAAAAATTTAAGTTAAATAATCAAAAAAAAATTTTAACAAAAATATTACACTACTTTAACTAAAATTTAATTTTTAATCAGATTAAACAACCTCGAATAAGTAACATTACGTGAAAATTTTTAAAATCGAAATCAATGAAATAGTTAGAATCACTACAGATATCATTTTTGATAGTTTATTTTTTTTTGGTTGGTTCAATTTTTGATTTTCAAATTGCTTTTTTACTTTTGACAAAAGTTTGTCATTTTGAGCAATATTGACA
This sequence comes from uncultured Alphaproteobacteria bacterium, assembly GCA_902570265.1. Classification (GTDB taxonomy): domain Bacteria; phylum Pseudomonadota; class Alphaproteobacteria; order Rhodobacterales; family Rhodobacteraceae; genus CACIIZ01. The sequence goes on from CACFXF010000010.1 coordinate 21,692, forward strand.
TTCAAGGTATGGTTTTGAAAGATTTCAATAAGTTCTTTTTCGTTAAGAATTCTATTGTCTAAACTTTTAATTAAATCGTTAATCTCACGTATTTGATTACTAATTTTTAATTTTAAATTATTGTTTTCATAATATAATTGAGTTTGAATATTTTTTTTAAGTGTTGGCACGGTTACCATCATTTTTTCTACTTGATTTATTTTTTCTAAATTTTTCTTATCAGCATTTCTGAATATTGAAAATTCTCCCCATATCTGACTTTTTAAGGTCTTATATTTGTCTTTGAAAAGTCCTAAAACATTTTTTTGTGCTTGAAAAAATTTAGTTTCTAATATTTTTTGATTATCAGTATTCTCTTTTTTATAATTTATAATCACATCATTTATATTAGATAATTTTTTACTTAGTTCTGAAAAATTAGATTCTGTTTCAGATTTTATTTCTGATAAACTTTGATTTAATTTATCAATATTTTGTTTATTGGATTCATCATTTTGCATTATTTTGGCGTCAAAGATATTAGCGTAGTTTTTTATTTTTAAGTCATAAGCTTTTTTCATTTCAATAAAAGAATTGTTTAAGTTCTTATTTGTTTCGTCTAATCCTTTTTTAAAACTTTCTTTCAAGTCATTATTTTCTCTTAAAACTTCTGTTAATAGAATTTTCTTACCATCTTCTATTTCTTTTTTAAGGGCGCTAATTGATATATTTGTATTTTGAAGTAAATCATTTGATTTGATATTTGATTTATTTATCTCCTCATTGAGTTCATCATATAATGACAAACTATATTTTTTTAATTCTTTATTAAAAACATCAAGTTTTTCTGCAATGTTTTTATCCACCAGCTGAATTTTGTCTAATGACTGCTTTTTATTTTCATCAATTATTTTTTCTAAACCGGATTTAATCGTATCAATTGCTTTTTCATTAGTATCAAGATTTTTATTAAGTTCATTTTCTAAATAATCTATTTGTTTAATTGAATTATTTTCTAAAAAATTGACCCGTTTATCTAAATCAGATTTTAATTCTTGATTATCTTTATGAATCTGAGAAGCTATGGAGGAAACTGTTTCATGCAAATTTTCAAATTTTACGTCAAATTTGCCAATAATACTTTTATTATCACTATTGAAAGTATCTATTGCACTTTCTAATTCTTGGTTAAAAACATTTAATTTCTTGTTAAATTCAGTATTTAAATCATCTATTTGAAATGAAATTTCTGATGCTAAAGCATCACTTTTTAATCCAACAGAATCTCTAAAATCATCAAAATCTCTTTTTAAAGAATTATGAGAACCGGTAACTAAACTGAATTGATTTATACTTTCAGATTTTTCAGTGTCAAAATCATTACTCAAAGTATTTATTTTTTCATCTGTCTTGCGATCGAGTTCTTCTAAATTTTCAGTAATTCTAGTAAAATCATTTTTAAACATTTCATTGATTAAAGTGATTTTATCAGTTTCTACTGTAATCTTAGAGCTAAATTCATCTACTAATTGATTTATGTCAGAGTAAATTTTTTCTTCTAATTTTTTTGTAGTTTCTGGAAATTTATTGTCGTATACATTTAGTCTATCAGAAAAAAGATTTATTTTCTCTTTTGTAGTATTAAATAACTCTAGAGATTTTTTGTTTATCAAATTATTTAATTCTTTATCATTTTGGTCAGTTTGCTTATGGATTTCAATAATTTTTTTGTTCAACTTTTCTGTAATATGCGTAATGCTAATTTCTAATTCTTCAGCAATACGATTTCTGAAATCATCAAAATTATCTGTATTTACAATCTTACTTTTTAGATCCTCTATTCTTTCATTAAATAACTCAATTATTAGCTTTGAATTATTTGTAATTCTATTATCAATTTCATTTTGAATAGTGGATTGAGAGAACATATTACTGTTCAAATCGTTGGTATCATTTTGATCTTGAAATTTTTTTGACTTTTTTTGACTTAAAGAGACGAGTGCTTTTTCTACATTTTCCTTAATGAAGTTATTTTTTTTTATTTTATTTTGTCTGGCATTTTCAGAACCTGCTGTATCATTCCATTCCGTAGTGATTTTGGTACTTTCGACAATATTTTTTTTAAAATTGTCATCAACCATAGGATCTATTGGTCCAGAAACAACTTTCAGTCTTAGTTTCCTAATTCTTTCTTTTGTATCTTCAGCATTAAGCATAATAATTTTCTCTTTTTACAAATGATGCAAAAAGCGTGCAAAATGCTAATTACTAAACAATAAAAAAATTATAGACCAATTATTAATATTGAAAATATCTAACTTCCCATAATGGCTTTTATCTCAAGGAATTCATCTAAACCCCACTCTGCTTTTTCTCTACCATTACCTGATTGCTTATATCCACCAAATGGAGCGGAAGGACCACTTGACCCATAATTTAAGCTTATTTGACCAGCTCTTAATTCTCTTGCGACTTCCAAACATTTTTTTTGATCTTCACCAGTTACATATGCAGCTAATCCATATACTGTATCGTTTGCTATAGAAACAGCATGTTCAATATCATCATAAGGAATAATAGATAAAACTGGTCCAAAAATTTCTTCTTTTGCTATAATCATATTATTAGAAACGTTACCAAAAATTGTTGGTTTTACATAATAACCTTTTTCAAAACCATCAGGTTTACCTTTCCCACCTGAAACCAACTGTGCTCCTTCTTCTATTCCCTTTTCAATTAAATTTTGGACTTTATTATATTGAGTAATACTTACTAATGGTCCTAAATCAGTATTTATATCATCAGGTTTACCAACTTTAATATTTTCTACAGAATTTTTTGCAATATCTAATGCTTCGTCATGTCGAGATAGAGGAACTAGCATTCTAGTTGGAGCATTACATGATTGACCTGTATTACTCATAACATGAGTAACACCATTAGTGATAGATTTAGTAAAGGAATCATCATCAAGTATAATGTTTGCAGATTTACCTCCTAATTCTTGTGAAACTCTTTTTACAGTAACTGCAGATGCTGTAGCTACTGCTACTCCACCTCTTGTAGATCCTGTAAATGACATCATATCAATATCTTTATGAGCGGACATAGCTTCACCAACAATATTGCCTAATCCGTTTACAAGATTAAACATTCCTGCTGGAATTTTGGATTCATGCATTATTTCAGCAATTATCATTGCCGAAAGAGGTGCAATCTCACTAGGTTTCAAAATAACAGTACAACCTGCAGCAAAAGCGGGGGCAACTTTTGAAACAATTTGATTTATTGGCCAATTCCATGGTGTTATTAAACCACAAACACCTATTGGTTCTTCACAAACTATATAATCACCATGTTTATATTCAAACTCATGGTTTTCAAGCACACGTATAGCTGTTTTTAAATGTCCTAAGCCTGTCGCTGCTTGCGCTCCTTCGGCAAGTTTGATGGGAGCCCCCATCTCAAGTCTTATAGCTTCTGAAAGATCATTAAAGCGCTTTTTATAATTTTCTCTTACTATTTTAAGAATATCTAACCGATCTGTCTTGGATAATTTAGAGGAAACGCTAAAAGCTTTTCTTGCTGAATAAACTGCTCTATCAACATCTTCGATAGAACCAAGAGCAACAATTCCTATTTCTTCTTCAGTAGCAGGATTAATTATTCCTAATGTTTCATTAGAAGACGGATCTGTAAATTCACCGTTTATGTAAAATTTTGTTAAATTCACTTAAATTCCTTCCATATTTACATTTTTAGTAAAATACGTGATCAATATAAAAATTCATGTTGTTAAAACTTATAAATGTCATAATATCAATATTTTATTTTTAATATGCTAAAGAAACCACTTTTTATAGATAACCTTCAATATTCTAACTGGTCATTAGAAGTATTTGAACAAATGCGAGAGGCTAATCTAACTACAGTTCATGTAACGATTTGCTATCATGAAAATTTCAGACAAACAATCGAAAATATTATAAGCTGGAATAAATTTATTGAACTACATCCTGATCTTTTAATGTTGGCAAGAAATGCTGATGATGTAAGAAATGCTTATAAAAAAAATAAGACTGCAATAATTTTTGGTTTTCAAAATTGTTCACCAATTGAAGAAAACATTGGGCTTATCGAAGTTTTTCATAAGTTAGGTGTAAGATTTATGCAGCTGAGCTATAATAACCAATCCTTGCTTGCAACAGGATGTTATGAGGAAACTGATCCTGGAGTGACTAGATTCGGCAAACAAGCTATCAAGGAAATGAATAGGGTTGGATTAGTTATAGATGTGAGTCATACCGCAGAAAAGTCAAGCTTTGACGCCATTAGATATTCGGATAGGCCAATTGTAATTTCACATGCAAATCCTAACTGGTGGCATGAATCAAAAAGAAATAAATCAGATGCCCTTATACAAGAGGTAACTTCAAATGGTGGAATGATTGGTTTTTCTATATATCCTCATCACCTCAAGAATGGAACTAATTGTACATTAGAGAGTTTTTCAACTATGATAGCTCATTCTGCAGAAAAATATGGCGTTAATAATCTTGGAATCGGATCAGATTTATGTCAAAATCAACCTGACAGTGTCGTAGAATGGATGAGAAATGGAACATGGTCAAAAGAAATGGATTATGGTGAAGGTACAAAAGATTCTGCTGGGTTTCCTATTCAACCTGAATGGTTTAAAAAAACCAGTGATTTCCCCAATTTACTAGTTGGACTAAAAAAAGTTGGTTTCAATAGAGAAGAAACATCTAAAATAATGGGATTAAATTGGTTAAATTTTTACGAAGAGAATTTTCATGCTTTGTAATTCTAAATTAGTAAATGCACAAAAGTGTATAAATTTACCGCCAAACGTTAGAAATCCAAAGACTGTTATGAATCTAGAAAGACTTGGGTCATTATTTCCTCAAAAATTTAGCTTTATGAGAATACTTATAAGAAATTTGTTTAAAAAAGATCCTAATTTCCAAATAAATAAAAATAAATTGAATTCAGATGGAAAAGGACATTGTGTCTTATCAGTGGAACTGGGTAAACAAGAATATTCATTAGTATGTTTTACTGAAAAATTAAATCCTCAAGAACGGTCAGATAGAGTAATTGCAACAAAATGGGATGCTAGTTTCTGCCTTTATGCAGGAATTCCAAGTGATAAACAAATAGAAAAACTAGAATCTCAAGTAAAAATACAAGAAAAAGGACGTTTTGATAAAAACATTCTTGTTTTATCACGTGCAAATAAATCTGTGACTCTTTTTGAGAATGTAGTTAATAGCTTATCTAAGGGTGAGCAACCATCAAAAAATAAAATTAAAAAAACAAGTTATTTGATGAGAACTACTGCAGTATATGGTAATGGAAAATTTGGGATTGCTGATAGAGACTTAATATCAAAAATAAAAGAATTAACCCCCCCCCTTTCAAGTAGAAATGTTAACGGTTTTCTTAATTAGAGAATTTTCCTTTTTATATGTTGAGCACTGTGCAAAATTAAAAGGTGGTAAAAATGCAGTTACTTTAGATTATAATTTAAAAAAATATTTTGGTATTGGTAATTCTACTGGTCTTGGCATGGCCCCTTTCTTGGTTAATCACCCCGCTTTACTTCATAGTTGGATATTGGCTAAAGAATTAATATTAGCCGAAGTATTAAATTTTAAAAATATTAGTAATTCCCAAAATAATAGATTTTTTGAGTTATTAAAAAGAGCTAATAACCATATAAATGAATGGGATGTTGAGGATAAAATCCAATCAAAAAGAATAAAAGTTTTACGAGCTGAAATAAATTCACTTTTAAACAATCTAACTAAAAAAAAACCTCCAAATCAATACCCATTTAAATATATCTTTAATAAAACACACAATTTATCAATTGAATCACAAGAGTTAATAGCTTCGATACTTATTGAGTTTGCACCAGATAATTTTAATGGAATAGAGGAATGCTTAGCAAATCCAAATGAACCTAAAATAGTTGGTTCTATGTTAGTTTCAGAATTATCTCAAATTATTAAAAAAAATTATGATTGGGTTTTGAAACTAAATCTAAAAAAAGAAAGTTCCAATACATACTTCTGGTATGTATCACAAGAAAAATTGGAACCTCGTTTAGGAAATAGATATAAAGAGGAAGGTTCTGAATTAGAAATGCCGTTTAATATACCTATGTATGTTCAAAAATTAAAAAAGTTACTAGATAAATATCCTTATAAAAATGAAACAACCGCAAGTTTTTTACTCAAAAATCCATCCCAGAGATATATTATAAGAAGAATTCAAAATACTTCTAAATATCCCTACTCAGAAATCAGAAACAATTTAGTTGATAAAAATTGCAGACCTATAGATATGCTAAGATGCAAACTGGCTTTTTTTGGAGCCAGTAAATTTGATCCAAAGTCCGACAGGTGGACACGAATTACTTTATTTCAAGGGGCACCAATTGCTTCAGAATTTATTTCAGGTAATAAAAATTATGACGATTGGTCATTTTCAACACTCCCAAATTAATTTTAATTTTAAATGATTGTATCAGAAAATGAAGTTTACCAAATTGTAAAAAAATCATGTGTTTCAGAAAAAATTTATGAAGATTGGGCAGATGATATTGGCAAAGCTATTGCCTTTTTACAGAAGAATAATATGGATGGTTGTGAAGAGTTTAAGAACTTAATATATGTGACTGTTTCTAAAGATTATATAACCATAAAACAAGAAAGAAATCAGTTGACTGTTGAAGACTTGAATCCAATTCAGAATGCTATTCCAATTATTGACTGGTTAATTTCTGGACAAAATAAAAAAAATATTGTTACCAACCAAATTATATCACCACTAATATTTTTCTCATTATTAGCAAAGACAAGTGAAAACTATGGAGGTACTTTCAAAATATCTAATGAAAAAAAAGAAATACTTTATGAAATAAATACAAATTTTGAATTCTTTAAAATTGATAAATTAAAAGGTTATTTCATAATAGAATGGTTTAAATCTAAAAAATTTATAAACCCAAATAATGCAAAAAAGCATCTTCATAGTGTAAAAAAAGAAACTTGGGAATATTTATCACAAAAAGCGTATAATACATATGTACCAGAAACTACAGTATCACGAAACTCTGGTGCAGGTGCAGGACTATTAGATAATGACTAATTAAATCTATTTGTATAATATATAATTCAAAACACGTACAAAATCAAACTTACAAAAATTTTTAGCAAGGGAAAAAATGTCTGAGATTGAAACTGAGGAATTAAGTTTAAGTGATATTTACAACCTATCACTTAAAGTCTTCACCAAAAATGGTTGCAATGGAAATAACGCAACTGCACTTTCAAAAATTGTACATGATGCTGAAAGAGATGGTTCATTGTCTCACGGTTTATTTAGAATACCTGGTTATGTAGCCTCATTAAGATCTGGTAAAGTAAAAGGAGATGCAGAACCTGTAATTGACAATAGTTTACCCTCAGTCATTTCTATTGATGGAAATTATGGTTTTGCACCCTATGCCCTTGAGAAAGGACTTCCCTACTTATCAAATAGTGCTGAACAACTAGGCATTGCAATCATGAAAATCACAAATACATTTCATTTTGCTGCTTTATGGCCTGAAACCGAATTTTTAGCAAATAAAGGTTTAGTTGGAATAGCATGTACTGCTGCAAAACCTATGGTAGCACCAGCAGGTGCAAAAAAAGCTTTTTTTGGTACTAACCCAATTTCTTTTGCATGGCCAAGAATTGGGGAAACACCTATCGTATTTGATATGGCAACCTCAAGGCTTGCAATGGGCGATGTACAGATTGCTGCAAGAGATGGGCACCAATTACCTGATGGAACAGGTTTAGGACCTAATGGTGAACCTACAAATAACCCAAAAGATGTAATTAAAGGTGTTCTGTTGCCGTTTGGTGGGTATAAAGGTTCTGCTATTTCTTTAATGGTAGAATTACTATCAGCGGGACTTACCGGAGATAATTTTTCATATGAAGCCGGAGAAAAGGATAATAATGATGGTGGACCGCCTAAAGGTGGGGAACTAGTTATTGCTATTAGTCCAAAACTAGTTGCAGGAAATAATTGGGAAAAACATACTTTAGATTTTATAAAAAAACTAAAAGAATTAGAAGGAATTAGAATACCAGGTGAAAGACGTCATAAAAATAGATTTAATACTGGTTTAAGGAAAATTAACAAAGAAATGCTACAAAAGGTTAGAAACCTTTTGTAAGCATAAAAATTTTTCTGCAATTAAATTAGGATATTTCTAATAAATAGAGGATAAAGTTTTGAAAAAAACACTTATAAGACCGACAAGTTTATCTCCTAATTCTTCGACACCACTTGTTTCACCTATTATACAATCAAATGTTTATGTTACAAAAGACCCTAGCACTCTCGATAAAATATATAATGGAGAGCTAAATGGATATACATACGCACGAGAAAAACATCCTAATGCTGAGATTTTGGCGAAAAGAATAAATATATTAGAAAACTCTAAAAATGGTTTTATTACCTCCTCTGGAATGTCTGCCATTTCTGCAGTTCTTTTTAGTTTATGCAGGTCTGGTGAACATGTAATTGCAGGAGATCAGCTATACGGAAGAACATCTAGATTACTCCAAGAGGATTTACCTAGGCTTGGAATAAAAACAACATTTGTTGATACAACAGATTACAAAAAAGTCCAAGAATCTATTTCAAAAAAAACAAGAATAGTAATAATTGAACTAATTTCAAATCCAACGCTTAGGATCTCTGATATAATAAAAATCTCAAAAATCTGTAAAAAAAATAAAATAATGTTAGTTGTTGATAATACATTTACAACACCATTATCAATCAAACCTCTGGATTTAGGGGCAGATATTATAATACACTCTATTACAAAGCTTTTGTCAGGCCATTCTGACGTCACATTAGGTTATTTTTCAACAAATCATTCTGAAATTTTTAATAGAATTTATGACTATGCTGTAACAACTGGTCTTACAGCCAGTCCTTTTGAGTGCTGGCTAGCAGAAAGGGGACTTAACACATTCGAAATAAGATTTCATAAATGTCAAGAAAATGCAGAAAAGCTAGCAGTTTGGCTGCAAAAAAGACCTGAAGTTATAAATGTTATTTATCCAAAATTTAATAATCACCCTGATAAAAAGATATTCAAAACACTATTTAATGGTAATAGCTGTAACATGGTCAGTTTTGAACTAAGGGGAAATCGATCCGTGGCAAATAAATTTGCTAAAAATGCAAATCAAATTTCTTTTGCTCCAACATTAGGAGATGTAGGAACCACTCTTTCACATCCAGCTTCAAGCTCACATCGAAGCCTTTCAAAAGCTCAAAGAAAAAAAATGGGTATAACAGAAGGTTTTTTTAGAGTTTCCGTTGGATTGGAAAATATAGAAGACTTAAAAAATGAATTCAAAAAAGGGCTAAAAGATTTGCAATAAATAAGGTAAAGAAATTTTTAAAAATCTCACTTTTTAATAAGCCTTTTTCTATTTTTTCTTTTTCCATAACCCAATCTTTTCATAATTTTCATTCTCTCAGTATGGCTTAATTTTATCCATTTTGAGATTTCATTTCTAGTTCTACCACACCCTATACAATTTTGAGTATCTTTATCAATAGTACATATACCTATACACGGGCTAATAAATAAGTTTTCATTCATTCTTTGACTTTAACTATTTTTTTCTTTTAAACAATAAAGACTTGAAATTAACACAATAGATCCACCAAATATGTACGAAATAAAAAATTGTTCTTTAAAAAATAAGATAATCCAAATTAAAGATAAAACTGGTGTAAAAAAAACTAAAATTGCAGAATTAGTAACTGATATAGATTTTAGAGCCTTAAGCCAAAAAATGTAAGATACTCCATTGATAAATATTCCATTTATTATAATTGGTAATAATTCCTTTTTGCTTGGCAATTGAAACGTAGAAAAAAATCCTAAAGCTAATGTTGAAGTAATTGTTCCACCAAAGAATATGAGAAATGAAAATTGCAAAATTTCAACTTCAGATTTTTTACTTAAAATAGAAAATAAAGCAAAACAAAATGCGCCAAGCAAAACTGAAAGACTTACATTTATTCCAGTAAACCTTATTTGATTAAAATCACCTGTTGTTATAATGATTAATATTCCCGTAAATCCAAAAAATACAGCTATAATTTTAAAAGGATCTAATTTTTCTTTCATGAATATTGAACCTAATAAAATCATTTGTAGTGGCCATGAGTATTGAAGGATTAGTACTTCAACACTGTTCCCCTCATAATATCCATAATACAAAAATAAATAGTATAATGCACAACCAAGTGACCCTAAAAATAAATTATACAAATAATGATTTTTTTTTAGTGACGCATCGAATTTTAGTCCTCTTGAGAGATATAATATTAATCCCAAACAAAATAAAGAAATTATATTCGACCAAAAAAGTAATTGATAAAAATCTAATGTTATCTGCCCAAACCTAGATATTACTGGAATAAAGCTCCATGCGAATATACAAAAAAAAGCATAAATATAACCAACTTTATTTTTTTTTATATTCAAAAAATTATTCTTACTTTTCATTGATTTTCTATTAAATAATTCTTTTAATAAGTAAATACATAAATTTTTGATACAAAATACAATTTATCCCTTCAAAGTTGAATAGTTTAAAAATTTTATTAATGTTAGAGAAGTAAATATACAGATTTCCATAATTATGAGAAAAATTAATTTAGATAAATGATTAAAAGTTCCATAGGAACTTTTTAAAAGTATCCCATCAAAACTAAAGACTTGAAATACTTATCTGTTTTTTAGTTAAAAATTTTAAGAACAAAAAAAGAAGCCCCATTGATCAAATGGAGCTTCTATTAGCAAGTTGGAGGAAAGCAGACATACCTTTTACAAACAGGGCTGAGCTTTCAACCATTTTTATTCTTGCAAATTTAATACCATTATTATCTATTTTTTATAAAAAAAGGATCTAAAATGACAGAAAACAAACTTTCAATAGAAAAATTGAAAAACCTTCAATGGAAAATAATGCAAGACGTATCAGCTTCTGCGCTAATTCCTCTTATGAGGATTGGAGACGAGTTAGGACTATTTATCGTATTAGGTAAGCAAGGACCCTGTACAGAAAGTGAGTTTTCCAATTTTGCAAAAATTGACCAAAGATATGCTAAAGAATGGCTACTTGCAATGTGTGCTGCAGGCTATGTATCGCATAGCGATGAAGTCTCAAAATTTTATATGTCAGAAGAACAAAAAGCAGTTTTTTCATTTGAAGAAAGTTCGGCTTTTATGTTGGGTGCATTCGATATTTTAAGTGGTAATATTCATAATATTGAGAAAGTAAAAACGGCTTTTAAAACTGGTCAAGGTGTTAATTATGATGATTCTCATCCTTGTATTTTCTCAGGTACAGCAAGATTTTTTAGGCCTTCATATTCTTTAAATTTACTAAAAAAGTGGATTCCAGCTATACCTGATGTAGAAAGAAAACTGAAAAATGGATGTAATTTTGCTGATATCGGTTGCGGGTTTGGCATCTCTTCTATGATGATTGCTGATGCTTTTCAAAATTCTAAAATCTTTGGTTTTGATATGCATAAACCCTCAATTGAAATTGCAATTAAAGATGCAAAAAAACAGAATTTAAATAATGCCAAATTTGAAGTAGCTGATGCTGAAAGTTATTGTGGGAAATATGATGTTATCACATTTTTTGATTGTTTACATGATATGGGAGATCCCTTAGCAGCATCAAAATACGCATTCAACCATTTAAATGAAGATGGAACATTGATTTTAATAGAACCATCTGCATCAGACTCACCAAAGGAGAACTTTAATACAATTGGCCAAATGTATTATTCATTTTCTACAATGGGATGTATTCCTACATCTAAATCACAAAAAAAAGGACTAGCACTGGGAGCACAAGCAGGACCAAAGAAGTTAATTAAAATTTTAGAAGAATCTGGATTTAGTAAGTGTGAAATAGTAAAAAAGAATGCAACGAATATGATAATAACAGCAAAAAAGTAAAATTCGTCCATATAAACAAATAAAAAAAAATAATTCGAAACTTTCTACTAATTAGTTTAATTTAACATGATATCACTGGTCATAATCAAATCAGTTTTGTTAAACCAAAATTTCTTTGTTTAACACAAACCTGGTAAATTTAAAGTTTTATCAATTATAATAATCTTTTTAATTTGCTATTTAGGGATTTCCTGATGTATCTCAACTACGTTGCCTTCAGGGTCCTGAAAAAAAATCTGATGCCATTCTTTCGAAAAAGTACAACCATAATCTGCATAATTTATGTTATTTTTTTTTAAAATCTTTTTTACGTATTCAATGTTGTCGGTTCTAAATGCAATATGTCCCTTCTCAACAGGATTTAAAAATTGTTTATTTTTTGCAGCAACACCTAAATCTTTTTCTGCTAAATGCATCTGCACGTTACCATCGCTTACAAACTTAATTGCACCTTCATAACCTTCACTTTCAGAAGATTTTGTTCTTTTAAAATTATCTTGTGGTAAGGATTTTAATCCTAAAATATTTTGGTAAAAATCATTTAATTCATCCACATTTTTTGAAACTAAATTAACATGATGAAACTTTAAATTCATTATTTACTCCAATCATTAAATACACAGAATTAATTTACAAAATACCTAATTTTATTTTTTTTTATACTAAAATATTTTCATTTTACTTGAAAAATAAAAGGATAAATGTAACAATATTTTATATTTCATTATGTTTATCGAAATAAGGAATAATGATGCCAAATTTATTTGTAAAATCTTTTAAAGATGCTGATGAAGTTAAAACTCCCAACAAAACTCATGCAGCAGTGGTTAAGCTCGGTAATGTAAATGCTACAAAAGTAGTCCTTCAACCAGGCTGGAAATGGTCTGAATGCGTAAAACCAGTAGTGGGAGGAGATAGTTGTCAAGCTGGCCATGTTGGAGTAATAATTCAAGGATCAATGAAATGTACTCATGATGATGGATCAGAAATAGTTGCATCATCTGGAGATGCCTATTATTTTGCTCCTGGACATGATGGATGGGTTCTGGGAGATGAACCTGTTATTATGTACGAATTTGCAGAAACTGGGAAAGATTTTGGACCTTGGAAAAAAGCCTGACGTTTAAATCGTAAATAAAAATTTACTTTTAATATATAGAAATTAAGGAATGTTAATTTAAAATGAAAAAATTGTTTATATTACCTACATTATTACTTGTTTTAACATCTTGCCAGGCCAAATATCTAACACCTGAAGGTGAAAGACTAGTTAAAAATGTTGCAGCAGGTTGTGTATTTGGTGAAATGTTTTTTGAAGATTGCAAAGCAGGTGCAGCAGTTACTGGAGCTGCAACAATTATAGATGGTCAGAATTAATTGCTTTCCTAAAAATGGCAATTATTGTTTTGTCCTTAAGTTTTTCTTGTTTATTTATCTTCCCATAGATATTAACTTTGTGGAAATTTAAACTCTCAATCTTTTTTCCTAAATTTTCAATTGCTTGTTTAAATCCATTTTTACAAAAAACTTCTTCATGAATAGTAATCACAAATAGTCCTCCAGGTTTGACAATTCTTAATAATTCTCCAAAAATATTGGGTCCCAAGTGACCATGTGTAAATGTACCAGCGCTTAAAATTGCTCCGTATATATTATCAGCAATTTTTAGCTTCTGATTTAAATCAGTAACAATAATTTTTTCATAATTTTTTTTTTGTTCTGCTTGATCCAGCATTTCTTTAGAAATATCAATTGCGTGTAATTTTGATGATGAATATTTCTTCAAATATTTGGAAATTAAACCGGTTCCAGCTCCAACATCAAGTATTGGACTATCACCTTTTCTAGAATACTTTAAAAAATATTTAACAACATTTTGAGGTGATTTATAATTATTTTTATATGCAAAATCTCTATCATAGTTCTTAGACCATGCTTTATATAAATTAATTGTATCTTCTACTGAACTAAGTGAATATGCATCTTGTAATTTTTTACTCATTTTTAAAGATAAACTATGTTGCAGTTAGTAATTAAAAAAAATAAAATAAGAATATCTATTTTTAAAATAATATATTAATATAATCAAATAATTTAAAATAGTTCTGCAGCCATTGATCTGATGATGATTAATCAAGAATTAAAATCGGTATTAAAAGAAATTGATCAGTCAAATGGACTGCCAAATAGAAACTATACTGACAACATTCAGTATAATTTAGAGAAAAAATTATTAATTTTTGACCAATGGACTGGGGTCGCTGTATCAGAGGATATTCCAAATGTTGGAGATGCTATACCAATTACTTTTGTAGGAGTTCCCCTTCTTCTGTTAAGAAACGGAAAAAGAGAACTAAAAGTTTTTCTAAATGTATGCAGACATCGTGGTATGATATTAATAAATAAACCAAAAAATGTTAGTGGTGCTATAAGATGCCCATATCATAGCTGGTGCTATTCTAAAAATGGAAATTTAATTAGTACACCACACGTTGGTGGACCAGGAAAGAATATACATAAAGGAATTAATAAGGAAAAATTAGGTCTATTAGAAATTAAAAGTCATATCTGGCAGAATATAATTTGGATTAATATTAATGGAAATGCTCCTGCTTTTGAGAATTATATGACAGATGCAATGAAACGATGGTCTGATTTTAATCAGGAACAATTTCATGGTGGAAAAGATAGTAAATTTCAACTAAAAGTAAAATGCAATTGGAAGTTAGCAGTTGAAAACTATTGTGAAAGTTATCATCTGCCATGGGTCCACCCCGACCTAAATTCTTATTCAAGATTACAAGATCATTACAATATAGAAAATCCAGGATTTTACTCTGGGCAAGGGACTTTGCTTTATAAACAAATAAAAGGTCCAAAAAATGTTAAATTTCCAAATTTTAAAAATTTATCAGAAAAATGGAAAAAATCTGCAGAATATTTGGCTATTTATCCAAATGTCTTGTTAGGTGTTCATAAAGATCATACCTATTCAATAATTTTAATTCCTAAAGGACCAAATAAGACCATAGAAAAAGTTGATATATATTACTCAAAGAAAATTACTGATACCAATCTCAGAAAAAGAAATACAAAACAATGGAAAAAAGTATTTAAAGAAGATATCTCAGTAGTGGAAGGCATGCAAAAAGGAAGAAAAGGTATTCATTTTGATGGAGGAAAATTTTCACCAGTTATGGATGGGCCAACTCATTGTTTTCACAAGTGGGTTGCTTCAAATTTATTAACTATAGAAAATAATCTCCATGAAAAACAGTAAAATAAATAAAAAAATTGCATTATATTTTAAGAAAAGAAGATATAACCACTTAGTACAAATATTTGCAAGAAAATCAAAAAAAATTAAAGATTTAGACAATGCTTGTTTTTTGGCTACACAGGCATACGTCTTGTCACTTGAAAGTGATAATCCTTTATCAAAAAGTTTATTAAATTTTTTAAAAAAATATAATAGAGAGAATTAATCTACATAGTTAGAAAAAATTATAGTTTGAAATGGAATTTACTAAAAATAAAATAATTGAAATAGCTAAAGATGTAATTGAAGTTGAATCAAACGCATTAAAAAATTTATCAGAAAATTTACCAAGTTGTTTCGAAAAATTTATTAATTCAGTATATAACTGTTCAGGTCGATTAGTTATTTCTGGGATTGGTAAATCAGGTCATATTGCAAAAAAAATTTCTGCTACACTGGCTAGCACTGGTACTCCTTCTTATTTCATTCACGCTGCAGAGGCAAGCCATGGAGACTTAGGAATGATAATGGAAGGTGATATTTGTATACTTATTTCAAATTCAGGCGAGACAATAGAGTTGAAAGACATATTAAATCATCTAAAGAGATTCTCTATACCTTTTGCCGTGATTTCGTCAAATCCTGAAAGTACATTAATGAAATCTGCTAATTTCCCACTAAATCTGCCATCTCAACCGGAAGTTTGCCCAATTGGTATGGCTCCTACTACATCTACAACCATGATGCTAGCTCTTGGAGATGCAATTGCGGTTAGTTTAATGCATAAAAGAAATTTTGATGTGAATCAATTTAAGGTATTTCATCCTGGAGGAAAATTAGGAACACAAATGTTAAAAATTAAGGATTTAATGCATGGTAAAAATAAAATACCCACTGTAACTCCAGAAATGACTATGCAAGAAGCCTTGCTAAAAATGACATCTAAAGGCTTTGGGTATGCAGTTGTAGTCAAAGAGAACAAAGTTAAGGGTGTAATATCAGATGGAGATTTAAGAAGGCATATTAATCAATTATTTGATAAAAAAGCTGGTCAAATAGCTACAAAAAATCCAATTACTGTTAAAGAAGACATATTTGTTGCTGAAGCAATTAAGATAATGAATGATAATAAAATTGGTGTACTTGTAATAACGAATAATAAAAACGAACCAATAGGGATAACGCATATACAAGACTTACTAAAAGCTGGAGCAGTATAAATTTTTTATTATAAAATTGAAGAGCCAGCAATACAATTGCATTACTGGCTCAGAAGGGAGAATAGATGTCAAGGTATGATGATGTGAAACCTCCATCTTCTTCTCACAGAATTTATAGCAAAATTTATGCCAGTATATTAAAATTTAAAAATTTGATAGCTTAACAATAAATATAAATTTGTTTTGTTGTCAAAGAAAAGCTTTCTATAAAGAAAGCTTTTCCTCCAACTTGCTTATACCTATAATTGGTACATAATATAAAACGACCTGAAATAAAAAATATTAGAAATAAATTTATTTATTTTTTACATTTTCAGTCAAAGGTGTAGATGAAGTTAAACAAGAATATCCTAATCCCCCATGAGCACTGGGATTTTCTCCAGAAAATCTGTGGTCCATTGGTTCTGAATATGGTTGAAAACGAGTATCGCAAGATAACCTTATTTTGCCAGTTGTAGTATTGTTATCAAAAGAACCATGAACCGTAAACATACCAAAAATTAAACAATCACCTGGTTCAAAATTACTAGTTAAAAAAAATGATTTTTTCCTAAAAACCAAATCAAGGGTGTTTTCTAAAATATGACCTGGTTTGTTATGGTTAAGATCAATATCATGTTCTAAAAAATTTTCTTTAATATCTTGCCAATTATGTGAGTTTTTTAATATAAATAGTACACCTTCATTTTTTTTTATACTACTTAATGGTGTCCAACAGGATAATAATTTATCTGTACCCCTATTCATATAAGGATGATCAATATGTAAAGGGCTAGCTTTTCCTTTTATCACTGCTCGTAGCCAAGCAAAGGAAAAATGAGCAACTTTTTCCTTGAATATATTTTCAAACAAATTGGTTATCTCTTTTCCATTAATTACTTTTCGAAGTTGATTTGATTCACTAATTTTTTGCCAAAATTTTCCTAATTCAAATTTAGTTGGATAAATTTTTCTACGCAAAGATAAACCTGAAAAAATACCATCATAATAAGGATCCTTTACTTCACCTACTTTATGTAAGTGTTTTAAAATAAAATCCTTAGCATTTTTTATATCTCCTTTACTGTATATATTCCGAATAAATAAATAACCATCTTTTAATAAATTATGTTTTAAATCATCCGAGATTTTACTAACATTTAATTCTTTAATAAGATGATTTGGAATTAATTGCTTATTAATAGAGTAAGAACTTATGGTTTTGGTCAAAATCAACCTTTCAAATTTTACAAATAAGTATTTTAATGATTAATTCATTGTAGGTTTTTTTCTAGCCAATTACTAGGCAATGAATTATCAAAAAAACTATCATACCATAATTTTTTAGAAATTCGTTTACCTAATAAGCTTTTGGATTTAAAAAATAGTTTTTTCTCTAAAGTAGAGAACTTTAATTTATCTGAGATATCATACTTTTTTCTTATAGTTCTACCGTCTTTAAGTATTACCATAACTTCTGACTCAGTTTCCAAGATTTTATCATCTGCTAAAATTTTTACTTTGTTACAAGTTTTCAAAAGTTTTTTATTATGACAATTCGCATCAGAAAAGGTATCTAGCCTTGTGGTATTAAATTTATTCATAAGTAATGCTATAATCATTTTAAAACTAAATTTAATCTCAATCCCATTTTTTGGCTTTTCTATATTACATATCTTTAAGTATTGTGGATTAATAAATAATTCTATCCTATTGATTAAATTATCTTTTAGTTGATAATTATCTATTAAATAAATCAAACTCTCTATAACAGAATGTGTTCCATGACAACATGCATGAAACTTAAATTTCACATCATTAATAAAATATTTTTTTCCTAAATTCACAAAGGCACAATCTTTAAATTCAGCGGAATAAGTTGTTCCATATCCATCTAATTTATCAAAAATATTAGTATCTGCTTTAATACCTTTTTCTGCCATAAAGGCTGATTCCACACCTCTAGTTGCTGCAAAACCTACTTGTAATGGTTTTACCATGGATCCAAACTGGGCCTTTATTCCGCTTGAACTCGATGAAGCAATTCCAATTGCATTCATTGTTTTCTTTTTTGATAATCCTAAAATATGTGCTGCAGCTACTGTTGATCCAAAAATACCAGCAGTTGATGTTATATGGAATCCTTGATGGTAATGTTTTCTTCCTAGCCAAATACCTATTCTGATCGCAGTTTCTATACCCACCAATACTCCCTCTTTAAATACTTTTGCATTACTTTTCTTCTTATCCGATACGGCTAAAGCAGCAGAAATTACTATTGAAGATGTATGACCTAAGCTTCCAAAATGTGTATCATCATAATCTAATGCATGACCTGTCACTGCATTTATTAATGCTGCTGATTTAATGGGTAAGCGATCTATCAATCCTATGACAAAAGCTTCTTTTTTTCCTCCATTACTTTTTTCTAATTTCTTTATAATTTTTGATACAGATTCATTTTGACCAGCTAATGCTACTGCTAACCAGTCCAATATTAGTAGCCTTAGAATTTTTTTTGTCTTTTTTGGTATATTATCTAGAGTCTGTGAGCGAGTAAATTTTGCTATTTTTTTTATTATATTTACTTTTTTTTTCAACTTTTACTCCTGTATGACTTAAGTTGAAATTAATAATAACTCTAATTTGATCAAAAGTTGGATATCAATATTAATAATCATTTCTATATATCAAAACAACTAGAAAAGTTCTGATTGATCTTATTTTTGAATAGTGTACAGTATTCTAAAAATAGAAAAAGAGGAATAAATATTGGGAAGCGGTGGTGCAAGAAAAGGAGCAGGAAGACCTAAGGGACAAGGAAAATATAAAGAACCTACAAAACCTGTTAGAATACCTGAGAGCATGATTACCGATGTAATGAAATACTTATCTGTTAAGGGGTATAGACTACCACTATATGCTTCAACAGTACAAGCAGGCTTCCCATCCCCGGCAGATGACTATATTGAAGAGCAACTTGATTTGAACAAACACTTAATTAAACATCCAGCAGCAACTTTTTTTGTGCGAGCAGCTGGAGACTCTATGGTCGGAGCAGGAATTCATTCTGGTGATATATTAGTTGTTGATAGAAGTTTAGAACCAAAACCAGGTAAAGTTGTAATTGCAGCAATAGACGGTCAATTAACAGTAAAGCGGCTATCTCAAACATCAAAAGGTTTATACTTAAAAGCAGAAAATGACCAATATAAACCAATAAAAATTAATGAAATCAACGATGTAATTATCTGGGGTGTAGTTACCAGTGTCGTTCATAAAGTTTGAAAATTAATGCCTATAATTTTTTCATTAGTTGACTGCAATAATTTTTATGCTTCATGCGAGAGAATCTTTAATCCTAACTTATCCAATAAACCAGTAGTTGTTTTGTCCAATAATGATGGTTGCATTATTGCACGCTCAAATGAGGCAAAAAAACTAGGAATACCTATGGGTGCACCTTATCATAAAACCAAATATTTAATTAAAAAAAATAAAGTATCTGTATTTTCATCAAACTATCAACTATATGGCGATATCTCTCGAAGAGTAATGAGTAGTCTTTCTATGTTTGCACCAGAAATGGAAGTATATTCTATTGATGAAGCTTTTTTAAGATTAGATAAACACTATGGAAAAGATCCCTACTCTCTTGCTTCAGACATACAATTAAAAGTTCTTAAATGGACAGGAATTCCAACATCCCATGGAATAGCACCAACAAAAACGTTAGCCAAAGTTGCAAATAAAATTGCAAAAAGATCCAATGGTAAAAATATATTTGATCTAACTAATCTTGATACTCAAACCAAAATTCTAGCAAGATTACCAATAGAAGATATTTGGGGGATATCAAGTGGGTGGAGTAAAAAACTGCACAATATCGGGATTAAAAATGCGTTACAATTGAGAGAAACTGACCCAAGCTTTATACGTAGCCATTTAAGCGTAATAGGAGAAAGAATTGTATACGAACTTCGTGGTATTTCTTGTATTGGTTTAGATAAAATAATGCCTAAAAAGAATATTTTATCTTCAAAGTCATTTGGGAAATTAATAACTGAATTAGAAGAAATAGAAGAGGCCTTAGCTAATTATGCTTTTCGTGCCTGCCAAAAGTTAAGAAACCAAAATAGCAAAGCTAGAGGTATTTATGTTTTTATTAAAACCAATAAATATAGAATGAACGATCCCCAATACCGTAACTCAGTAACAAAAGAGTTCCCCTACCCCTCGTCAGATTCAAGCTTAATTATTAAAACAGCAAAGCTATTACTGCGAGAAATCTATCAACAAGGATTTAAATATCAAAAATGCGGTATAATGCTTCTCGACCTTGTGGACTCTGATTATATACAAAATAATTTATTTGAAAAAACACCTCCTCAAAAAAAAGAATACTTATCAAGTATAATCGATGCGATTAATCAAAGCACTGGAAAGGAGAGTATCTTCTACGCTTCTCAAGGTATCAAAAGGAGTTGGAAAATGCGTTGTAGCAAAAGGTCCCAGCGATATACGACGCAATGGAAAGAATTAGTAAAAGCATACTAATAGCAAAAAAGAAAATATTTCTTCAAATAACATGAAATTCAATATAAAGTCATATCTCTGACTTTAGTTCTTCTAATTCTAACCATCTTAACTCGTATTTCTCTAATTTAGATCTTGCATCAGCAAGATTTTTAGAAGTTAAAAGAAATCCTTCGGGATCATTTAAATAAAAATTGGGATCTGAAAGATCTTTAGAAAAATTTTTAATTTCTTTTTCTTTTTCGTTAATTTTTAATGGCAGATTTTTTAATTCAAATTCTAATTTGAAAGAAAGTTTCTTAATACTTTTATTATCAGTGTCTTTTTCTTGTATTTTTTTAGATGATAAATTTTGTGTAGAGCTATGATTAATAATCAAGTTCTGTTTTTTAGATTTTTGATAATAAGCAAAGTAATCAGAATATCCTCCAATATACTGTTGAATATCACCATTTCCTTCAAAAGAAAGGATCTTAGTAACTGTTTGATCAAGAAAATCTCTATCATGAGAAACTAATAATAAAGTTCCTGCGTAATTTATAAGAATTTCTTCCAACATATCCAATGTTTCCATATCAAGGTCATTTGTTGGCTCATCTAAAATAAGACAAGATTTAGGATTAGCTAATATTTTAGAGAGTTGAAGCCTATTTTTTTGACCTCCTGACAAAGTAGAAACTTTGTCTAAAATTATACTGGATTCAAACATAAAATCTTTAAGATAACCATAAACATGGCGCATCTTGCCTCTAACATTTACATAATCACCACCATTTGGAGCAAGTGTATCCTTTAAACTATAGTTATCATTTATTTCACTCCTATTCTGGTCAAAATAGGAGTATTCAAAATCTTTTTTAATTTTTATACTGCCACTATCAACTTTTAATTCTTTTAATAAAAGTTTTAAAAAAGTTGTTTTACCAGAACCATTCTGACCGATAATTCCAATACGGTCTCCTTTTTTAATACGCAAATTAAATCCATTAAGGATTTTTAGTTTCTGTCCATCACTGTAAAATTCCTTATTTACATTATAAAACTCAGCAATTATTTTTGAATGACTATCAAAGTCTTTTATTGGTTCAACATGTATTTTCTTGGTTGTATGCCTAAAAGAATTTTCATCCTTTTTAAGCTTATCACGCATTTCCTTAACCTTATTTAGCCTTCTTACATTACGTTTAACACGTGCCTTTACTCCTCTAGAAGCCCATTCAGCTTCTTGAGCTAATATCTGCTTTCTTCTAGCCAATTCTCGAGCTTCTTGTTCTAAAAGCATAGAAGACCATTCATCAAAAAATTTAAATCCACGAGAACAAACTCTCAACTTTCCTCGATCAATCCAAAATATTTGGTTCGAAATATTTTCGAGAAACCTTTTATCATGGGAAATGCAGATTAAAGATCCTCTATAACTATTAAGATAATTCTCTAACCAACTAATAGCATTAAGATCTAAATGGTTAGTTGGTTCATCCAGTAATAATATTTCAGGCTCCTCTACTAGAGCCCTTGCTAAACCTGCTCTTCTAATTTGTCCCCCTGAAAGCATTTTCATTTTTGAACAAACATTTAATTTTAGATAATCTGCAATAATATCAACTTTATATTTATAAAGTTCTCTTTCTTCACCTAAAATATTGCTAAAGATAAAATCAAATACTGTTATTTCTTGATTAAAATTTATCTCCTGCCCTAAGTACCCAATAGAAATACCTGGTTCAACCCACTTCTCACCTTCGTCCAAGCCCTTAACTCCAGAAATAACTTTCATGATTGTTGACTTACCCGCACCATTTTTACCTATCAAGGCAGTTCTTAATCCCTGATGAATGTTCAAATCTAAATTCTCAAAAATTGGTGTCTCTTTATAGATTACCATTGCATCTCTTATTGAAAGAAGTAGCTGTTGCGACATTATAAACCTTGTTCAAATTCTCGATTTTTTTAAATTGATTTATATCTCTTAAATAGCCTAATAATCTCTTTTTAAATAAACACATTAATTATATTAATTTTGCGGCAAGTCAAATTATGAATTTCTATGAAAAAGCCATAATAAGAAGTGAATCTTTTATTAAAGACAGTATTCTAAAATATGATCAGCTTAGAAACTATGATTTTGGTCCAACTAAAAGAGATAATGTTTCTGGTCTATCTCCATTTTTCAGCCATAGAATTTTATTTGAATATCATTTAATTGATAAAATACTCCAAATGCACCAGTATTCTAGGGTTGAAAAATTTATCCAAGAGATTTTTTGGAGAATCTATTGGAAGGGCTGGATGGAAATGAGACCCTCTGTTTGGGATAATTTCCTTGAAGGTATAAATAGTATAAAATTTAATAGAAAAGACTACGAAAATGCGATGAATGCTAGAACAAAACTCTCATGTTTTAATGATTGGGTTATTGAATTAAAAGAATATAATTACCTTCATAACCATACAAGAATGTGGTTTGCTAGTATATGGATATTTACACTTAAACTACCTTGGCAATTAGGTGCAAAATTTTTTTTAGAAAATTTAAAAGATGGGGATGCATCTTCAAATACATTAAGTTGGAAGTGGGTTGCAGGTTTACAAACTAAAGGTAAAAATTATTTAGCTAACTCTAGAAATATAGAAAAATTTACAAATAATAGATATTCAAATATTCCATTAGTTGATACTGCTTTACCAAAAAACGATTTTTTTTTTCCTTTAATTCAAAAATTACCCAAACATCATAATTATAAAAAATATCCTAATTTGGTTATTCTTGATACGGATCTATTTA
Organism: uncultured Alphaproteobacteria bacterium; assembly: GCA_902570265.1. GTDB lineage: Bacteria > Pseudomonadota > Alphaproteobacteria > Rhodobacterales > Rhodobacteraceae > CACIIZ01. The sequence continues at coordinate 45,544 of CACFXF010000010.1, forward strand.
TTTCTGATCGTTTAGATCTAATGAAAAAATATGAAAAAATTTATTATATTTTGTTAGATAATGAAGATCGAGCAATACAAATTAGTAAAAATGTATATAACTTTAAGAAAGAAATAATGGATGATGTGAGCCAGTCACTCCCAAACTCTTACTTAATATCTAGTCAAAATTTCAGGAATCAAATAAATAAACTAGAGGGTATTGATATCATTTACCCAAATGTAGGAGAAAACTTAGACTTTATTGCTAAACTAAGTGAGGAAACTCATTTAAAAACTAATTACCTATATAGGGAAATCGATCTTTTATGTTGGCAGTACTGCCAAAAAGGATTTTTTAATTTTAAAAAAAATATTCCTTTTATCTTAAATGAAATACGAAACAAACATTTATAAAAGATTTTTTACAACCTTTTTCCCAGAAATAAATGCATCTTCTATTGTGGGACCTACGGTCCAATCACCAGCAAATCCAATGGACTTATCTTTGCTTACATTAGGAATAGAAGGAGATAACCAATTTGTTACTTGAGAATATCGCCATTTATGACAGTAGGTACTATTAACATTATATTTCTTGAAATGAGTAATTTTTTTACTGAGCAATAATAAACATTTCCTTATTATGATCTCTTTATCATATTCAAAATTAATTTCACTCCATTTATTTGACATCCTAATAACAACTGAATTTGTTTGATAATTGCTAAAAGTTATACCACAAAATAATGTGCTTAAATCACCTGATTCATCTTCAAAAAAAGAATATTTTGGAATATCAACTTTTTGATCAAAAGCTATTAAAATAGCCAAACATTTAGAATACTTTATTTTATTTATTTCATTGACTATTTGAGGATTAATTTTCTGTATCAATTCTGATGCTTGAGGAGCTGGAACTGATAAAACAATCTTTTTTGCTATTATAAATTTATTATCACTACAATTTACTGTAAAAAAATTTCCATCTCTCTCAATATTTATGGCTTTTGTTTTTTGTTTTATAATTACTTTATTGTTAAAGTCATCAAAAAATGATCTCATCATAGGACTTGGATAATAAACTATTTGAGATTTATTACAGTTTTTTTTAATTACGGTTCTCGAAATATTTTTATTATGTTTCAGTAAGTTGAAAAAAGATAAACTTTTTTTTATTTTACTTCTGCATATAAATGGGGCTCCATGATTGAAATAAATGTTGTTTAGATTTTTCGAACATATTCTTCCACCAATATGAAATCCTTTATCAATAATTAAAATATTATTGAATTTTTTCTTGGCTTCCATACAAGCTGATAAACCTGAAATACCAGAACCTATTACTAATAAATCAATGTTATTTGTCATGTAATCGAATTCACCAGTTAAATTATTATTGACTATTTGAGAAATAAGTTTGAATAAAATTCAAATGGACATTTTATCGCATTTAAATTGAAAAAAAAATAAACAATTAATTACAATAATTATTTACGAGGTAAAAAAATGAAATTATTATCAATATTAACTCTGTCCATAAGTCTTATTGGTACTCAAATTTTAGCATCTGGATGCTCTGAGATGGCTGCTTTTGATACAAAAGTTAACAACTTTTTGGAAACAGCAAATCTTAATAATGAGACCAAAAATAAAATAAATCAACTATCGAAAGATTGTAAAAATATGCATGACATGGGTATGGAAGTTAACACCATAGACTCATGCAAAGAAGTAATGAATATGGTGGAAATATACTAATTTTGTAGTAAATTAGTATGATTTTTTTGAAGTATGAATTGAATTTTTAAATTTTAGGCTTTTTTTTATAACAAAATTTATCAGTTCTATACACATAGCACTCAATTAGATGGTCGGGGTGGAGAGATTCGAACTCCCGACCCTCTGGTCCCAAACCAGATGCGCTACCAGACTGCGCTACACCCCGTTAAAACTTTATTATTATCTAAATACAAGAATGAAAAGCTTTTTTTTGATTTTTTGTTCTCAATATATTATAAATTACATCTTATTATAAAATAAAATATAAATACTTAACCATTAGTCTTTTTCTTCAAAAAGTATTTGATTATCCCATGTCAAAATAGTATCTGCCATTTTCCCACGTGGTCCTTCAGTCACTGTAAGTACTATAGCTTCTCCAGTTTCTAAATCAGAAAGACCTGATCTTTTCAAAGTTTCTATATGCAAAAAAATATCATCATTAGATTTAAAAATATTAGCAAATCCAAATCCCTTTGATTTATTAAACCATTTAACTCTAGCTGGATAAAAATCAACATCAGTATTTTTATTTATAGAGTGATAATTTTTTTTAGGATTTTTTATATCCTCTGAATTTAGAATATTATAAATTATAGATACTTGTCTACCTTTATCAGTTTCTAAAAATTCAAATTCAATTTTTGTATCTTCAGATACAGAAGTTCTTCCAAAATTTTTTAAAACATTAGCATGTAGGAGTACATCACCTCCCCCACCCTCTAGAACAAGGAAGCCAAAACCTTTGTCTATATCAAACCATTTTACGTGGCCGAATACTCTTTTCATCGTTCAAGACTCCCTCTATAAACATCTTGAACTTTCTAAATTGTAAAAAAAAAATAAAAAATAAGCAACTATTTTAGAATTTATGCTTATTGTAAAAAAAATTATGGATACAAATTATCTATAGACCACTTCTGATCTAAGTCTAATCTCTTCCATAATTCTCTTTCATGCAATCGAAATTTTCCTTCCTTCCAAAATTCTATTGATAAAGGACGTATTCTAATACCTCCCCAAAAAGGTGGCCTAGGTGGATTAGATTTAAATTTTTTTTCCATAAAAGCAATTCTTTCTAGAAGTTCTTCTCTATTTTTTAATTTTGAACTTTGTTTTGAGGCCCATGCTCCAATTCTAGAACCTAATGCTCTTGAATTATAATAATCATCTGCAACTTTGCTATTTTCTTTTTCTGCAATTCCTCTGATTCGTATTTGCTTTGCTAATGATTTCCAATGGAAAGAAAAAGCTACATTATTATTATTTTCTATTTCATTGCCTTTTTGTGAATTATAATTTGTGAAGAAAACAAAAGAATCGCTATCAATTTTTCTTAGTAATACAGTCCTAATATTTGGGAAACCAGTATCATCAACTGTTGCAAGTGTTATTGCATCAGGATCATTGATTTCTGTTTTTTTTGCTTCATTATACCAATCCACAATTTTTGTAATAGGATTTTTATCCATAATTTCTCCATAAAATATTATCTTTGATAAAAAAAAGAAAATCATTTAAATATACAGCATGATATAATTACATATACTTTTATTAAAAGGTTTAAGAAATATTTAAGGAACAAATTACTCGGGATAATAATGTTTGATAATTTATTGAAAAATAAAAAAGGCCTTATTATGGGCGTAGCTAATAACAAATCCATTGCTTGGGGTATAGCAGAAGTTTGCAGCCAAGCTGGAGCTAAACTTGCATTCACATATCAATCTGAAGCTTTATTAAAAAGATTACAGCCATTAGCAAAAAATATCGATAGCAATATGTTAATTGAATGTGATGTAAGCGATCCTAAATCTATAGATCAAACTTTTAAAAAACTAAAAGATCACTGGGGTAGTATTGATTTCTTAGTCCATGCCATTGGATTTTCTAATAAAGAGGAACTTAGAGGACGATATATAGAGACTAGTAAGGAAAACTTTACCAATACACTGGCTATATCTACTTTTTCCTTAACTGAAGTAGCTAAAAAAGCTGAATTAATTCTAAATGAAGGTGGATCGATTCTTACTTTAACTTACTATGGTTCTGAAAAAGTACTTCCACACTACAATGTGATGGGTGTTGCGAAAGCAGCACTTGAATCATCCGTAAGATATTTGGCAATGGATTTGGGCAAAAAAAACATAAGAGTTAATTCATTATCAGCTGGCACTATAAAAACACTCGCAGCTTCAGGTATTGGAGATTTTAGATATATCATGAAATGGAACGAGTTAAATTCACCACTAAAAAGGAATGTGACACAAAATGAAGTTGGTAAAGCAGCACTTTTTTTATTATCAGATATGTCATCTGGTGTTACGGGTGAGAACTTACATGTAGATGCAGGTTATCATATCGTTGGTATGAAAGCAGAAGACGCCCCAGATATTGATGTAGTAACGGGTAGAAAGGAAAACGATCATTGAAAGATAAATTACCTTACGAAAAAGGATTTCATGTCTCATGGGACCAAATTCATAGAGACAGTCGTGCACTAGCTTGGCGATTAGAAAATAAGGGACCTGAGAATGGTCATTGGAGAGGATTAATTGCAATTACACGCGGTGGAATGGTTCCAGCTATGATTATAGCTAGAGAATTAGATATCAGGCTTGTAGAAACTATCTCTATTAAATCTTATGATCATAAAAATCAGTCTGAAGCAAAAATACTAAAGGATCCAAATGCAAATTTAATTTCTGATGGATCAGGGATTGTAATTATTGATGATTTAGTTGACAGTGGTAAAACCATGCAATTAGTTAAAGAAATGTATCCAAAAGCTCATTATGCATCAGTTTATGCAAAACCTCATGGTAGAAAGATTGTCGATACTTTTATAACAGAAGTCAGTCAAGATACTTGGATTTTTTTTCCATGGGATATGGCATTACAGTATGTTGCCCCGTTTCGTGGCGATGGTTAATAGTAATAATAGAGCTACTCCGTAAATATATGAAGACTGTACATATCTATGGAAAAATCATTTAAAACCAAAGAAATCAATTATTTAGATGACTTATTAAATATTATAAATCATTTAAGAGATCCCAAACATGGATGTGAATGGGATATTAAACAAACTGCTAAGACATTAAGTCCTCATATAATAGAGGAAGCCTATGAGTTAGTAGAAGCTTTAGAATCTGAAAACACAGAAAACATTATAGATGAACTAGGGGATGTACTTCTGCAAGTAATATTTCAGTGCCAAATCGCCAGTGAAAATAAATTATTTAAATTCAGAGACGTAGTCGATAAGGCCGCAAAAAAAATGATCAGAAGACATCCACATATTTTTGGTGAGCAAAAAGAAAAAAGAAGTATTGAAGAACAAAAAAAATTTTGGGAAGAAATCAAAACAAAGGAAAGAAAAGAAAAAGGAGAAAAAAATTCTACTTTTACTAAGTTTAATAAATTTAAACCACCTATCAATCAAGCGATTAAATTACAAAAAACTGCAAGTTCACTTGGTATGGATTTTTCAAATGCTAGTGAAGTTATTTTAAAGATTGAAGAAGAAACACGTGAAGTTAAAAACACATTAAAAAACAATAATTGCAAAGAAAAAAAAGAAGAAATTGGAGATTTATTTTTCTCAGTAATTAATTTAACAAGATTATTAAATTTTGACCCAGAAATATGTATTTATGAGGCTAATAAAAAATTTGCTAAGCGATGTGAAATTTATTTTTCTCTAAAAGATAAAAAAAACCACCCCTTAAGTAAAGAAGAGGATTACAAACTATGGCAACTAACAAAAAAAATTGAAAGTGAAAAATGAGTATCATTAGACAAGTAAAGGCAAGAGAAATAATTGATAGCAGAGGGAATCCTACATTAGAGGTAGATGTCTATTTAAATAGTGGTGATTTTGGTAGAGCATCTGTTCCTTCTGGGGCATCGACTGGAAAACATGAAGCTTTAGAATTAAGGGATTGTAATTCCAAAATATTCCATGGTAAAGGCGTCACTAATGCTGTTAATTCAGTTAATAATGAAATAAATTCACTATTAGTTGGAAAAAATGTACATGAACAAGAACTAATAGACCAATCAATGATTGAAATTGATGGAACTTCAAATAAATCCAACTTGGGAGCAAATGCTATTTTAGGAACTTCTATAGCGGTTGCTCAAGCTAGTGCATCATTTAATAAAAATCCATTATATCGTAATTTCTGTTCTGTTAGTCAAACTAAATACAAATTGCCAATGCCAATGATGAATATATTAAATGGTGGAATGCACGCAAATAATGATCTTGACATACAAGAATTTATGATAATTCCAACTTCTGCAAATTCATTCTTCAACGCAGTAAGAATGGGGTGTGAAGTTTTTCATACGCTTAAAAAGATTTTGCATGAAAAAAATTTCTCAACTGCTGTTGGAGATGAAGGTGGTTTTGCACCACAATTATCAAATACTAATGTGGCAATTGAAATGATTTTAATGGCTATTGAAAAATCTGGATATATCCCAGGGAAAGATTTTCTTTTAGCATTAGATTGTGCCTCAAGCGAGTATTTCAAAGATGGATATTATTGTATGAATGGAGAAAAACTTAAATTAAATTCTACAGAAAAAGTAAATTTTTTAAAAAATTTAGTTGAGAAATTTCCTATAATTTCGATTGAAGATGGGATGGCAGAAGATGATTGGGCAGGATGGCAAGAAATATCCCTTCAACTAGCTAATAAATGCCAATTGGTAGGTGACGATTTATTTGCAACTAATCCAAAAAGATTAGAAAAGGGAATAAAAGAAAAAGCTGGAAATGCTATACTCATAAAATATAACCAAATTGGTACTATATCAGAAACTCTAAAAGTAATTCTTATGGCGAAATCTAATGATTTTCTAAATATTTTTTCACATAGATCAGGAGAAACCGAAGATGTTTCGATATCAGATTTATCTGTTGCCACAGGGGTTGGACAAATTAAAACTGGTTCTCTAAGTAGAACTGATAGAGTAGCCAAATATAATCAGTTAATAAGAATAGAACAAGAACTTAAGGAAAATTGTTATATTTCTGAAGATTTAGAAAAATATAGGAATTAATTATTTGACAGTTGAAATGAAATATATTTTGCAATTGTATTTTCTGCAGCTAGTGCAATTTCTTTTCTATCATTAAAATCTTCACTATTTAGTGAATCATGAAACTTTAGCTCTACAGAACCAGAGGACAAGCATAAGATTTTTGTAATGTGTGAAATAATACTCATACTTCCCCACCACCCATAAAAATCTTTTGATAAATTTTCATTATGAACTTTATAATATATAGAAAGAGGTTGAACCTTTTTGATATATTTATTTTGATTGTAAATTCTATCAAATAATAACTGGAAAAATCCAGATTTAAATTTTAAAACCCGTAGTCCATCAGTACTTGTTCCCTCAGGAAAAAAACAAATTAATTCACCTTTCTCAATTTTCTTTTTTAATATTAAAGAATCCTTTGAAATCTTTTGAGGATTTCTATCAATGAATACTGTATTGGCTATGCTGGCAAGAAACCCCAAACCAGGCATTTTCTTAACATCTGATTTTGCAATAAATATTATATCTAGAACACTTTGTATAACTAAAATATCTGTCCATGAAATATGATTACTTACAAATATTGTTGAGCTATAAGATTGTTTTCCAATAACTTTTAACTTTAAACCAAACAACCTTAGAATTAAAATTGACCATAATTTTCTTATTAAAAATACTGGATAATTTAAGTTTAAGGGTTTTAGTATAGCTTTAAATATCAAAAAGATTAAAACAAGAAAAATTGTTAATGGCAGAAAAACTAATAACCTTAATAAACCTTTAAGAACATGAAAAAAATCAATGGGAGGTATGTCATCTATATTTTCTTTTTCCCAAGTATATTTTTCTTCAAGATTTTTCATAATAAATTTTGTATTTGTTTGTCATATTAGAGACATCTATCATTATAAGTATATCTATTGTATTCAACTCTTTATCCATAAATGCTCCCTCTCCTACTTTTGCACCTAATCTTAAATAACTTTTTAATAAATTAGGCATTTGTTTGAAAGCGTTTGATTTATTAATTTCATCTTTTGGTACAATGTTCATTTTTATATAACCATGCTCTAGCGCCACTGGTCTAATTTTTGGAGGTGCAAGATATTCATTATGAATGTGACTAAGTGCCATTTCAATTTTTTTAATATTATTTCCACTAAAAGATGCAACTCCAAACAAAATTTCAACACCTGTTTTAGAACAAAAACTACCAAGTTCTATCCATAAATAATGCAAGATCAAAGTATTTCTATACTCATTATCAATACATGTTCTTCCAATTTCTAAACATTCTTTATTTGTTGATATAATTGGGTTTAAATTAAACTCTTGAGAACAGTAAAAACCAATACCATTTTTAGAGTCCTCAGTAAGCATCAATCGAGTCACTGCAATAATTTTACCATTTGGAAATTGTTTAGAATTTTTATGATCAATTATAATTAAATGCCTGCAGAACTCATCAAATTTGTCTGCTTCCAAATTAGAAACTAATGACAGATTTTTCTTAGACCCTCCCATCTCTTCTATAAAGACTTTATGCCTTAATTTCTGGGTTTCAATAAGCTCATTTTTATTTTGAGCAAACCTTATCTCAAATCTCTTTTGATATAAATTCATTTTAATTTATTTTTTTATGAAATTTTTTTAAATTTATCTTGATAAAGTTTTATTTTTTTAAAATATGTTTTTGAAGATTCTCTGATAGACTTTATTTCCTCTTTGTTAAGGTCTCGCACTATTTTCGCTGGTCTACCAAGTGCTAGGGTTCCATCAGGGATAACTTGGTTTTGTACAATTAAAGATCCAGCTCCAATTATACAATTTTTTCCAATACTTGAACCATTTAATAATATTGAACCCATGCCAATAAGAGTATTATTGGAGATTATACAACCATGAAGTAAAGAAGAATGTCCAATTGTACAACCTTCTCCAATTGTTAGGGGATAACCTTTATCTGTATGCAGAATAGAGTTTTCTTGTATATTAGATTTACTATTCAACAAAATTTTCTCATTGTCACCACGTATAGTTGCACCAAACCAAATAGATATACCTGAATGGATTACAACATTTCCTATAATATGAGATCCAGGAGCAATCCAAGTATTTCTTGGGTCAATTAATCTAGGTTCTGATTTATTTAAATTATATATAACCATCGGATTAAGTATTACTTATAAAATCATCAAATTCCGTATTTAATTTAGAAATAAAATCAGGCAATAAATTTTGTCGATTTCTTTTAATTTTTTCAATTTCAATAATTTTGATTATATTCTTTTTTACTTTTTCAAAATTATCATTAACCAATATATAATCATATTCAGACCAATGGCTAATCTCAGAACGAGCCTCTTTCATTCTAAGGTTAACCGTTTTATCGTCATCTTTATTTCTGTTTAGTAATCTTTCCTGTAAGGTTTTTATACTAGGAGGTAAAATAAAAATTGAAACTACTGAAGGAGATAAATAAGAGTTTCTTATTTTTGTTCCCCCCTGCCAATCTACATCAAATATGATATCTTTACCATTAATTAAAAATTCTTCAGTTTTACCTTTTGGGGTACCATAATAATTCCCAAAAACTTCAGCATACTCTATAAATTCTCCATTTTTTATCATTTCATCAAATTTATTTTTATTAGTAAAAATATATTCTCTTCCATTTTCTTCACCATCTCTAGGTGGACGAGTGGTAACGGAAGTAGAAAAATAGATATTTTTATTTTCTTTTACAATAGCTTTTGCAAGTGAAGTTTTACCTGCTCCAGAAGGAGAAGAAATAACAATTAGCATACTATTAAAATTAAATTTATTAACCATAATTTATTTATTTATAAAATATATTTGTTCAATTCCTTGTAAAAATAAAAGCGAGGTAAAATCTGAATAATCAATATGTACATCTGTATATTTTTTCACAATTTTCTTACTTTTGTAAGCAACTCCGTGCCCAGCAGATTTCAACATGTTTATATCATTCGCTCCATCACCAACAGCAATTACATTCTTTAAGTTAAGATTGCTTTTTTTACAAATTTTTTTTATTAAATTTAATTTCCCAATTTCATCAATAATAGGTTTTTTAACTTTGCCAGAAATCCTTTCATCTTCAATTATAAAATCATTTGAATAATAATCTGTTACATTAAGTAATTTAGCTACCCTTTCTACAAAAAAATGATAACCACCAGAAACAATATATGTTCTTGCACCTCTTGAATTCATTGTATCAACAAGTATCTTTGCACCTTTCGAAAGATTTATACATTCAATAAAACATTTTTCTAAAATATCCAATTTGACTCCTTCAAATAAAGCAGTTCTTTGAATTAATGAATCTGAGAATGATATTTTTCCAGTCATCGATCTATTTGTAATTTCTATAATTTTTTCTGACAGTCCTGTAATTTTAGAAAGTTCATCAATGCATTCTTCACAAATTAAAGTACTATCCATATCAGCTACAAGAATTTGTTTTTCTCTATTAGTTTTTGGAACAATATTTACATCCACGTTCAAACTTCTAGAAGTATCTAGATCGGAAAAACTAATTTTATTTGGAGTAGAGAACTGACATCCTGCTTCTCCTAACCTTATTGGTTTTTTTCCACCAAGTATAAATAAAACGTCCTGAATAAGATCATCACTTAAAAATTCATCTTTAGTAATAATCCCAATAAATTCGTCCATTATTAAGAATTTTGAACAAAAGCTTCCAATTCTTCAGCAATTAAGAAAGCGAGTTCTAAAGATTGACTAGCATTTAATCTTGGGTCACATGCAGTATGATATCTTGAATGCAAATCCTCATCATCTATTGATTTTATTCCACCTGTACATTCAGTAACGTCTTTTCCTGTCATTTCTACATGTACACCACCAGGGAAGGTTCCCTCAGACATATGAATTTTGAAAAATGTTTTTACTTCAGCCAATATTTTTTCAAAAGGCCTTGTTTTATAACCATTTGAAGATTTAATAGTATTACCATGCATTGGATCGCAAGACCATACAACTCTCAACTTAGCATTCTTGACTGATTTTATAATTTTGGGAAGATGGTCACTAATTAAATCTGATCCAAATCGCGTAATTAATGTCAACCGACCAGGTTCATTTTCTGGATTCAAAATCTTACACAGTTGAATTAGTTCATCAGGGTCAGTGGAGGGACCACACTTAAGGCCAATCGGATTTTGTACTCCTTTACAAAATTCAACATGGGCACCATCTATCTGTCTTGTTCTATCACCTATCCAAATCATATGACCAGATCCAGCAACAGGAAATCCTGTAGTACTATCTAATCTACATAAAGCTTCTTCATATTCTAATAAAAGTGCTTCATGGCTAGTATAAAAATCAACTTTTCTTAAAGAATCTGAATTTTCTGAATTTACACCAGCTGCACTCATAAATTCCAACGAATTTGTGATCTTAGTAGCTAAATCAAAGAACTTTTGATATCCAACTTGTCCTTTAGTACTTTCTAGAACCCAAGAATGCACTCTGCTTATGTCTGCAAAACCACCTTGGCTAAATGCCCTTAATAAATTTAGTGTTGAAGAAGATTGCGTATAAGCTTTTAGCATCCTTTCTGGTTTAGGTAGTCTATGTTCAATAGTTGGTTCAATATCATTTATAATATCACCTCTGTAGGAGGGTAGCTTTTGGCCATTAATAATTTCAAAGTCAGAAGACCTAGGTTTAGCAAACTGACCAGCCATTCTTCCAATCTTTATAACAGGCTTTTTCCCTCCAAAAGTTAAAACCACCGCCATTTTTAGTAAAACCTTAAAAGTATCTCTTATTAAATCAGCAGAAAACTCTTCAAAACTTTCTGCACAATCTCCACCTTGTAATAAAAAAGCCTGACCGGATTCAACTTTGGCTAAATCCTTTTTTAAATTCCTAACTTCACCAGCAAATACCAAAGGAGGAAGACTTTTTAGAGAATTTTCAACCTTGTTAAGCTCTTCTGGATCATTATATTCAGGCATTTGATGCCTTTTTTTATTTCTCCAAGATGATTTATCCCATGCTTCAACCATAACTTCCTAACCATACTATTAAACTTTACTTAAACCTAATATTAATAGATTAATACTATTTAGTTATTGACGGAAATATTTCTTCAATCAAATATCAAAAAAGTATGAATCGTTTTAACCATTAAAAATTGGATTATGCAAGAAGCTTGATTAATTAACTATGAATTATTTAAAAAAATCTAAACTTAAAAGTTTTGTTTTTATTCTAATAAATGATTTTTCACTTATTGCATTTAGTAATGCAATAGAGCCATTAAGGTTAGCAAATCGACTAGCTCAAAAGCAATTATATTCTTGGAAAATAACATCTGAGACTGGGGAAAAAGTTAAATGTTCTTCTGGATTTTATTTAGATGTAGAAAGTTCAATTCATAAAATTCAAAATGATGATTATCTAATACTCTGTAGTGGAGAAAATATTAAAAAAAATATCACCAAAACAATACTCAATTGGATAAGAAAACAAGCTCGAAAACAAATACATATAGGGTCTATATGTACTGGAACATATATCTTAGCTAAAGCTGGTATAATCAGTGATGTTATGTCGACAATACATTGGGAAAATAGAGAATCTCTAAAAGAAGAGTTTGAAAATTTAAACATTACTGATTCTATATATACTATTGATAAAAATAGATTTTCTGCTGCTGGAGGTACAGCATCAATTGATCTCATGCTAAATATTATATCTCAGGATCATGGTGTAAATTTTGCAAAAAAAATTGCTGATCAAGTTTTACATGACTCAATAAGAACCGAGTTTGATAGACAGTTACCACTTCTACCTAATAGAATAGGTGTAAGAAATCCGAAGATATTAAGTGCTATAAAGTTTATGGAAATAAATATAGAGGAGCCTTTAAAGCCATCCGATATAGCGCTTAAATTGAGAATTTCCTTAAGGCAACTAGAAAGGCTTTTCCAGCGTTTTTTCAGATTATCGCCCAAAAACTATTATATGAAAATTAGACTCCAAAGAGCTAGACATCTTCTTTTACAAACTGAAATGAATGTTTTACAAATTGCAATGGCTACTGGTTTTACTTCATCATCACATTTTTCAAAATGTTATAAATTAGAATTTAATATTACACCCTTTAAAGAACGAGGATTTTCTAATAAAGAATTATAGTTTAGTTAGCTTTATAAATCCTAGCAGCAGCATACTTGAACTCTGGTATTTTACCAATTGGATCTAAATGTGGATTAGTAAGTTTATTTGCAGGAGATTCTGAGAAACAAAAAGGAATAAACAGCATCCCCTTACTTACATCTCTGTCTTCTCTCAAAAGAATTTCTATTATACCTCTATGTGTTTCTACTAAAACTTTTTCTCCTCTTTTCAAACCTAATTTTCTAATATCTTTAGGATTCATTGAAACGGTAGGCGTAGGTTCCTGGGCTTCTAACATAGCCGATCTCCTTGTCATAGCTCCTGTATGCCAATGCTCTAATAATCTTCCGGTTGTTAAAATAAATGGAAACTTTTTATTAGGTTTTTCGTCCGGTGGCATAAGATCCGCTGGAACAATCTTAGCTTTTCCATTAGAAGTTGGAAAACCTTCAGAGAACAAGATTTCGTTTCCAAAACTTGTTTCGTCATCTACAGGATAACAAACTGCACCTTCTTTTTCTAATCTTTCCCAAGAGATATTATTTAAACTAGACATCGTAGATGCCATTTCTTTATAAACTGACGAAACATTTTTATAGTTCCAGTTAAGTCTACACCTATTTGCTAAATCAACTATAAGTTTCCAATCTTGTTCAGCATCACCTGGAGCTTTTCTAACTGGAAATCCAATTTGCACCTGTCGATTTGAATTTGTATAAGTTCCTGCCTTTTCAGGCTGAGCAGAAGCTGGAAAGATAACGTCAGCAAACCAAGCTGTTTCTGTTAAGAATATATCTTGAACGACTAAATGCTGTAATTTAGATAAAGCTAAACGAGCGTGATTTTGATCTGGATCAGACATAGCAGGATTTTCTCCCATAACGTACATTCCAAACATTTGACCACTGACAATACGATTCATAATTTCCACAACAGTCAATCCTTTTGAGGGATCTAAAGAACGACCCCATTTGTCTTCAAAAAAACTTCTTATATCAATGTCTTCAACTGATTGATAATTAGGATATACCATCGGTATTAAACCTGCATCAGACGCACCTTGAACATTATTTTGCCCTCTTAGTGGGTGTAATCCAGTACCAGGTCTTCCTACATGGCCTGTTATCAAAGACAAGGCAATCAAACATCTTGAATTATCTGTTCCATGGACATGTTGAGAAATACCCATACCCCAGAAAATTATTGAGTTTTCTGAATTAGCATAAACTCTTGAAAATTCACGTACATAATCAGCTGGAACTCCAGAAATCTCTTCCATTGCTTCAGGTGAAAAATCCTTTACTTTTTTTTCAAGAGCTTCAAATCCTTCAACATTTGCCTGGATATATTGCTGATCATAAAGTTTTTCCTCAATAATTACATGTATCATTGAATTTAGTAGTGCAACATCGCAACCTGGTCTAAAAATTACTGGATGGGAAGCATGACGCATCAAATTCTGTTTTCTAGGGTCAAAGACTAGAAGTTTAGCACCGCGTTTAGCTGCTTGTTTAAGATAAGTAGCGGCTACAGGGTGATTTTGCTCTGGCCTTGCTCCTATAACCATTATACAGTCACTATCATCTGCAGCAGTAAATGGAGCAGACACAGCACCACTTCCAATACCTTCCATTAAAGCTGCTACAGAGGACGCGTGACATAACCTTGTACAATGATCTACATTATTTGTTCCAAAAGCTTGTCTTATAAATTTCTGAAATAAATATGCTTCTTCATTTGTACCTTTAGCAGAACCGAACCCACACAAAAAATTTCCACCATATGTATCTAATATTCTTAAAAAACCTTTTGCTGCTACATCTAAGGCTTCTTCCCATGAAGCTTCTCTAAAAGTTTTATTTATTTCATTAAAATGAAGATTAACTTCTGGATATTTTTTGGCAGATTCCAACCTTATAAGAGGTTTAGTTAATCTTTCTGGAGACATGACATAATCCATTCCAAAACGACCCTTAACGCAGAGCTTTCCACGATTAGCAGGCCCTTGTCTTCCATCTACTTTGACAATCTCATTTCCTTTTACACTTACTGAAGTTTGACATCCAACACCACAAAATGGACAAACACTATCGACTACTTTGTCTGGATAAATTTCTCTTTTAGTAGAACTCAAATTTAAAAGACTTTTTTCCATTAAGGCACCTGTTGGACATGCTTGCACACATTCACCACATGCTACACATGAACTTAATCCCATAGGATCTTCTAAATCGAAAATAGGCTTTGATTCTACGCCCCTACTACCCATTCCTATTACATCATTGACTTGTATTTCTTTACAAGCTCTCTCACATAAACCACAGGAAATGCATGCATCTAAATTTACCGCAATGGAAGGATGTGAAGCGTCATGAAAAATACTATCAACAGGAATTTCTTTTGAAGCACCTGGCCTAGAACTTGGAAAACGAGGGGTTTCTTCACCTAAAACTTTTCTGGTTTGATCCCAAAAATGCGAATCCGGGTCAGGACTTTCTTCACGCTTTGGCATATCAGATTTTAAAAGTTCAAAAACTAACTTTCTATTTTTTTCAACTCTTGAATTAGAAGTAACTACTTTCATACCAGGAGTTGGCTTTCGCAAACATGAAGCAGCTAATGTTCTTTCACCTTCTATCTCAACCATACATGCTCTACAATTTCCATCAGCACGATAACCAGGACTATCTTTCCAACATAGGTGTGGTATCTCAAGATCCAAACGCTTAGCTACTTGCCAAATTGTTTCATCTTTTGAAGCAGAAACAATCTCACCATTTAAACTAAATTCTATTGTTTTTATAGTCGTTTCTTTATCGTCTAGTGCCATTTAATTCCTCTGGAAAATACTTTAACAAATGGTTCAAACAATTTGTAGCAGCTTGCCCTAAACCACAAATTGAACTATCGCGCATTACTATCATTAAGTCTTCATAAAGTTCAACTTCTTTATTGCTTTTTGATAGTAATGATATTAATTTTTCTGTCCCATTTCTACATGGAGTACATTGTCCACAACTTTCATGTTTAAAAAATTTAATTGTATTAATTACAGCATCTAAAATACTATCTTGATCAGATAAAATGACAACAGCATGAGAACCTACAAATCCCCCAAATGGTTCAAATACACCAAAATCCAAACCCATATCACACATTTTAGCAGGAAAAATACCTCCTGAAGCACCTCCAGGAAAAAATGCTTTTAACTTATGCCCAGGTAACATTCCACCACAGTACTCATCTATAAGTTTTTTTACAGGTATGCCTGAAGGTGCTACTTTGACACCAGGGTTTGAAACCCTTCCAGAAACACTGTAAGAACGTAAACCCTTGTGATTTTTATTAAAACCTAAATTTGCAAACCAATCAGCCCCTTTTGATAAAATGTCTGGAATCCAAAATAAAGTTTCAATATTATGATTTAAAGTGGGTTTTCCAAATAAACCTTTTTCGGCAATATAAGGTGGTCTATGTCTAGGTAATCCTCTTTTTCCTTCAATAGATTCTATCATAGCACTTTCTTCACCACATATATATGCCCCTGCACCTCTTCTCATTTCAAATGGAATTAACCAAAAATTAGTTTTTTCTAGCTTCTCAATTTCAGATTTTAGGATTTCTAAAACGGCAGGATACTCATCTCTCATATATAAATAAATTTTACGACAACCTACTAAAAGGGCAGCTATTTGTGCCCCCTCCAGCATTTTATGTGGTTCGCTCTCTAACCAAAATCTATCTTTAAATGTACCAGGCTCTCCTTCATCCCCATTAATAGTCATATACCTAATACCATCATAAGAATTAACAATTTGCCACTTTTTATCTGCTGGAAACCCGGCTCCACCTAATCCCCTCAACCCAGAATTCGATAAAATTGAAATGGCAGTTGCTAAATCTAATTTTTTATCTATAACATTTTTTAAACAGCTATAGCCTCCAGCATTTATATATTCAGACAAATTTTGATATTCTGGGATTTCTGGAGACAACTTTCCCTTTGAAAGTTTCACTAATTTCAAAGGAGTGGCATTATCTACAGCTCTTTTTCCGACTTGAGCCGCTGGCGCATTAGCGCATCGACCTATACATGGAACCTTTTGTATTCTTATCTTATTATTATCTATTAAATCAGAAAAATTTTTTATCAAATTTTGGGCACCAGACATCTCGCAAGAGAGCCCATCACAAACCCTTACAGTTAATTCATGAGTTATTGTTTCACCATCTTTTATTATATCAAAATGATGATAAAAAGAAGCAACTTCAAAAACTTCAGCTTGGCTGATTTTAAATAGTTCAGACAATGCCTTTAAATGCTTTTGACTTAGACAATTAAAATCATCTTGTATAAGATGTAAAGCTTCAATTAACTGGCTGCGTTCAAGCGGCAAATCTCCCAAAACTTTTTTAATTTCTTTTTCAGAAATTTCGTCAGATTGT
>CACFXF010000011.1 GCA_902570265.1 uncultured Alphaproteobacteria bacterium
TACCCAGAGTATCCGTTTCTTTTACAGGCTTATCCCATCTTATTCTATGTATTCGTGGAAATCTTAATGCCAAACCTGATTTATGTCGCTTACTTTCGTTAATGCTATCAAATGCAATTTCTAATACTAACTCCTTTTTAACTTCTCTTACGGGACCAAATCTATTTAAAGTATTTCTTCTTACCCAATTATCTAGTTTTTTTAATTCTTCGTCTGTAAACCCAAAATAAGCTTTTCCTATTGGTACAATTTCGTTGTCCTTAAAAACTCCAAAAGTAAAATCAGAATAATATGAGCTTCTTTTTCCATGACCTCGCTGTGCATACATAAGTATAGTATCTAAAAAAAGAGGGTTTTTTTTCCATTTAAACCAAAGTCCTCTTGGTCTGCCTGAGAGATATAAGCTATTTTTAGATTTAATCATTAAGCCTTCTTGATTAAACTTTTCAGTACTTTCTATTTTAATTTGTCTAAGGTCGTTCCAGTCTTTAAAATAAATAATTTCTGAAATGTCTAAGCGTTTAGAAGTATTTAATTTTAACCAATTAGATAAAATATTCCTTCTTTTACTAAGTGGTAAATCTCTAAGATCATTACCGTTTTCAAATAAAATGTCATATAGTTTTACAAATGCAGGTATTTCAGTAGTTAATTTTTTTGAAGGGTTTTTTCTGTTCAGTCTCTTTTGAAGAAAATTAAAAGGTAGGGCTTCGAATTTACTTCCTACTAGTAACTCTCCATCTAAAACAGCATTTCCATTAATATTGCTTACTATATCTGGAAATGATTGTGAAATCTCATCTCCTGTTCTCGAGTAGACTTTTTTATTTTGATTATCTAAAACTAATTGTACTCTAATCCCATCCCATTTCAATTCTGCAACGAAATCACTTGGTTTTAAGTTAATAAAATCTTTTTCTTCATTAATTGGATGAGCGAGCATCATAGGATGAAACATATCACTAAACTTTATTTTTGGTTTGAAGGATTTATTTTCCAGCCATTCAAATAAGTTTAAATAGGGATAAGATAATCCATGCCAAATTTTTTCAATATCTTCGATATTTTTATTTCCATACTCAGCTAATGCTAATTTTACCAATTTTGCTGAGACTCCAATTCTAAAACCACCAGTGGTAAGTTTTATTATGGACCACCTTTCATTTGCATTAGATTTATTCATTAAATCTAAAATTATTTTTTTTTGTTCAGATTTTGAGTTTTCATTTATTAAATTAATGAAAGTATGAAGTGATAATTCTTCTTGATTTTTTACTGATCTCATTGGCCAAATTAATGAAATAGTTTCTGCTAAATCTCCAATATAGTCATATGACATTTTGAACAATTCGTAATCAACTTGATCTTTAATTAACTCATGATAAAAGCTGGCTGTTATATTTTTTACTTTAAAATCACCAGTAATAGCAGCTAAAGCGTAACCTCTATCTGGATCAGGAGTGTTAGCTATGTATTCCTTCAGAGCTGATTTCTTCCTATTTCTGCTTGGAGTAAACAACAGCTTTTCTAATAAAGAGGAGAATGTCTTCAATTATTATTCCTCTTCTCTACCTTGCATATATAAAGGTTCAGCATTTATGTTATTTGACTTACACCAATGTACTAAAGCATCTTCTCTACCATGCGTTACCCAAACTGATTTAGTCTTACAGCTTTTTATGGTTGTAATTAATTCGTTCCAATCACAATGATCAGAAATAATTAACGGAATTTCTACTAAGCTTTGCTTTGCCCTTTGTTTAATAGACATCCAACCTGAAGCATAACATATTACTGGATCTGAAAAACGTCTGGACCATTTGTCTTTTAAAGCTGAAGGTGGTGCAATTACAATTTTACCCTCAAAATCTGCACTTTTTTTGTAAGAAACAGGCTCTAAGTTACCAAGATTAATTCCTTGCGAGATATAATAGTCACAGATTTTTAATTGGGACCCATGCAAATAAATTGTTTCATCGTAACCAGCATCACGTAGTAATTTTATTACTCGTTGTGATTTTCCTAATGCGTATGCCCCGATTATATATGTTTTGGTATCATTTTTTTCAAAAGCTTTTAATATTTTTTTTATTTCATTTTCTGGTTTGGGATGTTGAAAGACAGGTAATCCAAATGTTGCTTCAGTAATTAATTGGTCACACTCAACTAGTTCATAGCTTTGACAGGAGCTATCGGGTGAAGTTTTATAATCTCCAGTAATTAATAAGCGACTATTTTTAGTTTCAATCAAAATTTGTGCACTGCCAAGAATATGTCCTGCTGGATAAAATGTGAAATTTAAATTGTTGATTTTTAATGGTTTGTGGTACTCTATGGATTGAAAAGAACCTGCACATTTATCACCATACCTTATTTTCATTATATCAATGGTATTTTGTGTTGCTAAGACATTTTGGTGACCTTTTCTAGCATGGTCTGCATGACCATGAGTAATAATTGCATTTTCTACTGCCATCATAGGGTCGATATATGCATTAATTGTTTCTATATATAATTTATGATTAATAATCCCCATAAGATAGAATATAAGAAATTATTTTATAAACTTAAATCCCATCCCATTAATCAGTGGATAATTGATAAAGGTTGGGAATGGTTCCCTCATCAGATTCAAATACTAAAATCGATCGAGAAAAACAATTCTGTTTTAGTACAATCTCCCACAGGCACAGGCAAAACCTTAACTGGTTTTTTACCATCTTTATTAAATTTTAATTATGATAGACAAAAATCTACATTAAATACTTTATACATTTCTCCCCTTAAAGCTTTGACAATAGATATTCACAGAAATATTTCTAAACCTATTAAAGAACTTAATCTTCCCATAAATTTGGAAACAAGAACTGGTGATACTTCGCAAAATATAAAGTTAAAACAAATAAAAAATCCTCCAGATTTTTTAATGACTACTCCAGAGTCATTGGCTCTTTTATTATCTAATCAATTTGCAAGTACACTTTTCAAAGATTTAAAGTATGTCATAGTTGATGAAATCCATACTTTTTTAAATAACAAAAGAGGTGATTTGCTAAGTTTGAACCTTGCTAGGCTATTTAAAATTGCAAATAATGTCAAAAGAATTGGATTGTCTGCTACTATAAAAACTCCAAGTTTTGCGATGAATTGGCTTTCACAGGAGAAAACCGATTTAATTCAAATAAAAAAACTTACTACTCCCGATATTAAGATTTTTCAACCAGATAACAGAATCCCATGGTCAGGTCATATGGGCATTCATGCAATTGCAGAAATCTATAAAAAGTTACTTGGAAACGGAAAAACAATTATTTTTGTTAACACGAGAGGACAAGCTGAGTTTATATTTCATGAACTGTGGAACATTAATACTAACAATTATAAAATAGCTATTCATCATGGTTCATTAGATCTGGGCTTAAGAAAAAAAGTTGAGAAACAAATGAGTGATGGTATCCTAGATTGTGTTGTAGCTACTAGTTCTCTAGACCTTGGCATAGATTGGGCAGAAGTAGATCTAGTAATTCAAATTGGAGCCCCAAAAGGTTTAAATAGATTAATACAAAGAATTGGACGTTCAAATCACAAATATGATCAACCTAGTAAAGCAATTCTAGTTCCCACAAATCGATTTGAATATCTTGAATGTTTCGCAGCAATAAATGCAATCAACAAAAATTATTTAGATGATCTTCCTATTAAAAAGGGAGCATTAGATGTTTTGGCTCAGTATATTTACGGAACTGCTTGCTCAGATAGTTTTTGTCCTGACACACTTTATAAGACCGTAATATCTGCATATCCATATCACGACTTAAAGTTTGAAAACTTTATAAAAGTATTAAATTTTGTGAAAGATGGCGGTTATGCATTAAAAAATTATGAAAAATATAAAAGACTTAAAATTCTTGAAAATGGTCATATAACAATAAATTCAAAAGCTGATATAAGAAGATATAAAATGAACATTGGTACAATAATAGAAGCTCCAATGTTAACTGTTAAATTTAAAAGAAAAACACTTGGAAGAATTGAAGAGAATTTTATAATTAATCTTTCTCAAGGTGATACTTTTATATTTGGAGGAGAAGTTTTAGAATTTGAAAAAGTAGAAGGTTTAAGTGTTTATGTAAAAAAATCAAAAAATAAAGAAGCCAAGATTACAGTTTATGCTGGTGGTAGGCTTCCTTTATCCACCCAATTATCTAAGTCTGTGAGAGAAATTATAGGAAATAAAAATTTCTGGAAAAAACTTCCAAAACAAATTCAAGATTGGTTGAATTATCAAGAAGAATACTCACTATTACCAAATCCAAAAAATATGATTGTAGAAATTTTTCCCTTTAAAAAAAGATTTTATACAGTAATACATTCTTTTCTGGGTTGGAATGCTAATCAAACTTTGGGTTTTCTTCTTTTAAGAAGAATGAAAAGAGCTGGATTTAGACCCATGGGATTTTCTATGAATGATTATGGATTAGCCATTTGGTCTTTTAAAAAACCTGAGAATGTAAATGATCTTTTAGATACTGATATAGTTTTTGAGGAATTTGAAGAATGGTTGCAAGATACTCCATTATTGAAAAGATTATTTAGGGATGTAGCATTAATTTCAGGATTGGTGGAAAAGCGTATTCCAGGCGTAGAAAAAACAGGAAAACAAGTTTTATTTAGTACTGATCTAATTTATGAGGTGCTTATTAAATATGATTCCAAACATGTATTATTGGAAGCGGTTAAAGAAGACGCTACGGATGGTCTTATAGATGGTTCAAGGTTACGAGAGACTTTACACCAACTTAGAGAAAACATTTTAGTGAAATATTTAGATCAAATTTCACCACTATCATTACCAATTATACTTGACGTTACTAAAGAGAGCATAGGTTATTCAATTGGTAAAGATGATATTTTAGCTGAAATGCAAGAAGAGAATTTTTTCAGAGATGAAACATTATAAAATAAAATTTGCTAGTGAAACCTTTGAAATTCTTCCTTCAGGGACTATTTTCTGGCCTAGCGAAGAAATGTTAATTGCTTCTGATTTGCATCTTGAGAAAGGTAGTAGTTTTAATAAGGAAGGTACTTTTCTACCTCCATACGATTCTTTTGATACAATCACAAGACTTGAGGAAATAATTAAAATAACTTCTCCTAAAAAAATTCTTTTATTAGGTGATACTCTTCATGACAAAAATGGATTATTAAGAATGTCGGAAGAAGTTAAAAAGAAAATCTTTTCA
The DNA here is from genome assembly GCA_902570265.1 of uncultured Alphaproteobacteria bacterium. Classification (GTDB taxonomy): domain Bacteria; phylum Pseudomonadota; class Alphaproteobacteria; order Rhodobacterales; family Rhodobacteraceae; genus CACIIZ01. The sequence goes on from CACFXF010000011.1 coordinate 5,244, forward strand.
TTATTAAAAAAGAACTCTTTTATTTTGATAAGTGGAAATCATGATGAAGAACTCGCATTTCCAAACCTAAAACTTGATCCTTACTATAAATTGAGGAATATAACATTTACTCATGAAATGTCTTCGAATGAAACATTGGAAATAAGTGGACATTTTCACCCAATGGTAAGTACAAAGTTTAAAGGCATTAGAATTAGAGCTTCTTGTTTTGTTGTAACAAAAAATAAAATTATCTTACCTTCTTTTGGAACTTTTACAGGAGGACTAGACATTAAAAATAATGCTTTTCCCAATATTATTAATAAAGAAACAAAGATATTTATAATTTATAATCAGCAAATAATTAATTTAGGGGTTTCTTATTTTTAAAAACTCAAAGATTTTATAATCAACTTAATTTTTACTTCATCAACCTGGATCTTTGACCTACAGTTGTTAAAAAAAACATTAAATCTCTAAAAAATAAGAATAAACTTGAAATAAATGATTAAAAAAATTATTTACCATGGTATATGAGGGAATATAACGAATTAAAAATTGGGTTTTGAATAAATAATTTTAAAGCATCTAATTTTTTTAATGATGAATTCACTCGCTTTAATTTCATTAGTAACAATTGGAGTTTATAAATGTCAAATGAAGCTGTTTACCCTTCTTTAAACAATAAGGTAGTAGTAATAACTGGCGGAGGTTCTGGAATAGGAGAGTCTATTACTCGCTCCTTCATCAAACAGGGTGCTAAAGTTGCATTTTTAGATTTTAATGAGAAAGATTCCATAAAGTTAATTAATGATTTAAATACTGATAACTTACATTTTGAGTTTTGTGATTTAAGAGATATTGAACAACTAAAAAATTCTATTAAAAAAATAAGTTCTAAATTTGGACCAATTCAGATTCTTGTTAATAATGCTGCAAGAGATGATAGGCATAGTCTGCAAAGTGTAACTTCAGAATATTTTGATGAGAGAATTGCTACTAATTTAAAACATCAATTATTCGCCTCTCAAGCAGTTGTGAGTGATATGGAAAAAAATGGTGGTGGCGCTATAATAAATATGGGATCTACAAGTTGGATGATAGGCCAGGGAGGAATGCCATGTTATACAACTGCAAAATCTGCAATACAAGGTTTAACGAGAGGGTTAGCAAGAGATTTGGGTCCAAAAAATATTCGTGTTAATTGTGTTGTTCCTGGATGGATAATGACAGAAAGACAAGTAGATATGTGGTTAACTCCAGAAAGTGAAAAAGAACTCATGGATCGTCAATGCATTAAGCGTAAGTTATTTCCTAAAGATATAGCAAGATTTGTTCTTTTTATGGCATCCGACGAAGCATCAGCGTGTTCTAACCAATCTTTTGTAGTTGATGGGGGATGGTTGTAGTTATTAAATTTTACTCTGGTACTGCACCTATAATTTGTTGGTCATAATTAATTATTGCACCTGTAATAATGCCAGATGAAAAACTTAATAAATAAGTAACCAAAGGTGCTAATTTTTTTGGATCCACAAGTTCTCCCATTGGTAATTTTTTTTCGGCTTTTCTGACCCAGTCGTCAGATGCTCCATGAAATTTTTTTTGAATTTCGTCTTCTCCTGGTGTATTCATCCAACCAGGGGCAACTACATTTACACGTATCTTGTATTCACGTAATGCTAATGCAGAGTTTTTTGATAATGTTAAAAGACCCCCTTTGGATGTAGAATATGCAGTTAGAAAACTTTGTCCAACGTAAGATGAGGTTGAAGCTATATTAACTATAGATCCAGGTTTTTTATTCTTTTTCAGCTTTTTAATTAGCCCCTGCATCAAAATGAAAGGAGCTCTTAAATTAATATTCATATGTTGCTCCCATAATTTAATAGAAGTGTTTTCTATACTACCCCTAGTAGTTACTGCAGCAGAATTAACTAAGCTATTAAGGTTTGGAAAATATTTAATACTTTCCTTAATCAAGTTATGACATTCTTTTACATTTTCTAAGTCAGTCTTTATATATTTTACTTTAACATTTTTCTTCAAAAGTTTTTGTTCTGCTTGAGCACCTTTTTTTTCATTCCTACCAGCTATAATTATTTCATTACAACCATTTTCAATAAGCTTATTTGCAATTTCAAAGCCCAGACCTTGTGTTCCTCCAGTAATTAAAACTGAATTATTATTATTTTTAATTTTCATAGATAACCTGCTTAATCACATAAAGATATATTGAATAAATCAATTATACTATTGTTACTATAATAGTTTTACAAAAAACTTAGCATAATATATTTTAAAAATAAGATATATGAATTTATTTGGATGGATACGATGCCAATTATTAATAGGATAGCTAATTTTGCAGAAGAAATGAAACAATGGAGACAAGAACTACATTCAAATCCTGAATTAAAATTTGATTGTTATGAAACTGCAGAGTTTATAGTTAAGCGTTTGAAAGAGTTTGGGATAAGTGAAATTCATACTGGAATTGCTAAAACGGGAATAGTGGCACTCATTAATGGAAAAAAAGAGGGTGAAACAATTGGATTAAGAGCAGACATGGATGCTTTGCCATTACAAGAAATTAAACAGCATTCATACAAATCAAAAAAAGATGGTGTAATGCATGCTTGTGGTCACGATGGACACATGACAATGTTACTGGGGGCGGCAAAATATCTAAATGAAACCAAAAATTTTTCTGGTAAGGTAGCTTTAATCTTTCAACCTTCAGAAGAAGATGGTGGGGGTGGCCAGGTGATGTGTGAAGAAGGAATTATGGATACCTTTTCTATAAATCAGGTATATGGATTACACAATGCACCTGGTTTACCATTAGGTTTTTTTAAAACAAATCCTGGTCCAAATATGGCTGCTGCAGATGATTTTACTATTGAAATAAAAGGAAAAGGTGGGCATGGAGCAAATCCAGAGGAAACATTTGATCCTATCACTGCATCTCTTCAAATTGCACAATCCATACAGACAGTTAGTTCAAGAAACTTATCTGCATTGGATAATGTTGTCATCTCAATCACACAGATACATTCTGGAACAACGCACAACATTATACCTGATAAGGCATTTATCAATGGTACCGTAAGAACGCTTGATAAAGTTACCCAAAAACTTGTGCATGAAAGATTTAAGTCTATTTGTTCCGGCACTGAAATCTCATTTAATTGCGAAATTAATTTAAAATATAATATTGGTTATCCAGTTACTTTTAATCATGAAGAAGAGACAAGATTTTCTGTAGAAGTGGCAACTGAGATATCGGGATCTAGCTTGGTTGACGGGAATGCTCCACCTATCATGGGTTCTGAGGATTTTTCTTATATGCTTTTAGAAAGACCTGGAGCCTACCTGCACGTTGGCCAGGGAGATGGCCCAGCCTTACATAGTCCAGAATATGATTTTAATGATGAATTATCCCCTATAGGTGCCAGTTTTTTTGTAAAACTGGTTGAAAAAGCTCAGCCTTTATAAGAAAGCAACTTAAAAAAGAGTGAAGACAATTTTTGATAAAGTTTTTAAATTAGCCAAAAACTCTAGGGATAGTAGAAATTTGATTTTAAATTCTATTATTAAAACGCCTTGTTTGCGAAGTAGATTAAAATTAGATGAGGAAAGAGAGCTTTATTTCAAAGCAGAAAATTTTCAATATACAGGCTCTTTTAAATTAAGAGGAGCTTTGTCAAAAATAAAAAAAGTCGAGAAAAACACAAAACTAATAACTGCTTCTTCTGGTAACCACGGCATCGCTTGTTCTCATGCTGCAAAAGTGACCGGTCATAACCTTACTGTTGTTTTGCCAGAAAAAGTTTCTAAATCCAAACTAGAATTAATAAAGGGTTATGGTACTAAAATTATACTAAACCCTGGGGATTCTGGATTAGCTGAAAAACATGCTAGATCATTAGCTGAAAATGGTGAGTTTGATTATATTTCTCCTTATAATGATATTGATATTATTGCGGGACAGGGTACGATAGGTTTTGAATTAATTGAGCAATTACCCAAAATAGATAATGTTTATATTTCAATGGGGGGTGGAGGTTTAATATCTGGAATAGGTAGTGTTATTAAATATCATTCTCCCAAAACAAAGATAATTGGAGTAAGTGCTAAAAATTCTGGAGCGCTTTCGGCTAGTTTGAAACTAGGTAAAGTATGTGAAACGACTCATTTAGATACATTGGCTGATGGTTGTGCGGGAGGTATTGATGAAGATACCCTCACTTTACCACTGGCTAAAGCAGTAATAGATAGTGTCATAGACTGTACAGAAGAGCAAATAATAGAAGCAATTAAAATTCTTGCTTGGGATGAAAATTTGTTGGTTGAAGGATCTGCTGCTCTTGCACTTGCAGGATTTCTGCAAGATAAAAATTCAGAAAAAAGACAGGTAAGTTTAGTACTTTTATGTGGTGGAAATTTTGATAAAGATTTATTATTACCTATTTTAAATTAAAAGTTTTTATTTAATATCATCACTAGTTCTACCAAAAAAAGTTTTTTGTGCTGATTTAGATAGAGAAATGCCAGGTTTGGAGTTGTAAGCAAAAACAACAAGCATTCGAGTGGTTTCGCCAATAGTTGGTGTTACTCTGTGCATAGAATTTTTCCCTCGAAATAAAACTAAAGTACCAGGTTGAATATCTAATTTTGTAGGGTTTTTTTTCTGATGAATAATTTCAGAAACTGAATTATATCCCATATCATTTTTTTCTAAATTTCTGGTGTTTTTTACATATTCAAATTCACCTCCAGCTTTGGGTTTTTGAAGTAAAAGCGTAATTGCAAAATTTGAATTATCAAAATGCCAACCTAGCTCTTGAGTATCATTGGCGTAATGGATGTTGATCGAAGAAAATGGATCTGAATATTCATATATATTTTTTTCTTTTACAACCTTAGCAAGAAAATTTTTAAATAATGTTGATCCATAAATACTTTTTAGTTTCGAATTTTCTGGGATTTGATCTGTTGTTATGCATCCTTTTGAAGATACTACTTGGTAATTGAATATATGATCTGGGGGAAGTTTGTTGTCAATTTCAGTTAAATAAATATTGTGGGTAGACTTTGCATAGTAAGCTTTAAATTGATTTACCTTAGCTTCATTTACTAGTTCTAATAGAGTCTGATTATTGATAAAATTAGGTAGTGTTAATACTCCTTTTTGATCAAGCTCATTTTCACAACTTCTAATGAATATTTCGTTATCAATTGGATACTGTTTTAAATTAATTATTTGTTTTAGATCTAGTTCTATATTTGTCATTTTTTATAGTTGATGTTTATTGAATATCTTAATTACTTCTAAAATAATAACAAATTTGATTATTTGATAAAAAGCAAGTTAAAATTAGTTGCATAGTTTTTTATTATTTTTAATTGTTCGATATTATGGAGTATATTTAATAAAAATGAATTACAAATTACTTGCTCTTGGTGGTGATGGAATAGGTCCTGAAGTTCTGGAATCTGGTTTATCAATATTAGAAGCTATTTCAAAAAAAAATAATTTAAATTTTGAAATATCTTTTGATCTTATAGGTGGAACTTGTTGGGATAAATACGGAACTTTTTGTAGGAATTCTACGATTGAAAAAGCTATAGAATCTGATGCTATTCTGGTTGGTGCCGTTGGTGGCCCTAAATGGGACGCTATGAAGATTAAAGGAGATCCAGAGGAACAGGATGGTTTAATGTGCTTAAGAAAAAAACTAGGAGCATTTTTTGGAATAAGGCCAGCAAAAAACTATAAAAGTCTTCAAAATATTATTCCTTTTAATAAAGAATATGTACAAAATTCTGAAATAATTATTTTAAGAGAAATGTGTGGGGGGGTGATGTTTTCAAAACCAAGAGGTTTAAAACTTCTAGAAAATGATGAGCGCTATGGATTTGATACTGCTGGTTATAATGAGTTTGAAATAAGGGAATTTGCTAAATGTGGATTTGAATTAGCAAAAATGTATAATAAAAATATTATTTCCATCGATAAATCTAATGTAATGGAAAGTTATCGTCTCTGGAGAGATGTAGTTCAAGAGGTATCCAATGATTATAATAATATCAATTTAGAGCATCTTTATGCAGATAATTGTGCGTATCAGATGATCATGAATCCAAAAAATTTTGATATTATATTAGCTTGCAATTTTTTAGGTGATATATTTTCAGATCTTGCAGCTACTATTTCTGGTAGTCTTGGGATGCTACCTTCTGCTTCTCTTTGTGGATCCCCACTAAATAAAACAAAAGGTATTTATGAACCTGTACATGGAACAGCTCCTGAGTTAGTTGGAACTGGGATGGCCAATCCGATTGGTATGATTTTGAGCATTTCAATGATGTTAAAGTTTTCATTTGGGCTAGAGGAAATCTCAAAAAAGATAGAATTAGCAATAGATAAAACACTTCAGAAGGGATTTCATACAAAAGATCTTAAAGGCAGTTGCTCAACAAATGAAATAACAGATCACATAATAAAAGAATTAAAATTATGCCTATAGAATTTGATTATATTATCGCAGGTGGAGGATCTGCTGGATGTGTATTAGCTTCACGATTAGCAGGCAACTCTAATGATAGTATATGTTTAATTGAGGCAGGAGGAAAAGGTAAAAACCTTTTTATTAAAATGCCTGCTGGTAATGGATTTATTTTTGGAAATCCTAAATTTGATTGGGGATATCAATCAGTAAAACAAACCCAATTAAATAATAGACAAATTTATTTTCCTAGAGGCAAAGCTTTGGGTGGAAGTTCTATAGTTAATGGTATGATTTATATCAGAGGAGTTCCACAAGATTATGATAATTGGAGGCAAATGGGTCTTGATGGCTGGGGATACTCAGATTTATTACCTTACTTTAAATATTCTGAAGGATCTATAAATCGAAAAAATAAGTTTCACGGAAATCAAGGGCCATTAAAAGTTGAACCAGCTAGAAACTTTTCAGAACTAGATAAGGCTTTTATAAAAGCTTCAGTTGAGTCAGGGCATGAATTATTGGATGATTTCAATGCAGATAAAAGATCAGGGGTTTCAAGGGTAGATAGTACAACCTATCGTGGTGTGAGGCAATCTTCAGCAATTGCTTATTTAAAAAAAAATCCAAAAAATTTAAAAATTTTTACTAATACAAGAGTAAGCAGAATTTTATTTAAAAAAAATAAGGCAATTGGTATTGAAACTATAGATGGAAGAAAAATCTATGCAGGGAAAGAAGTTATCATATCACAGGGTGCATTTGGAACACCACAATTGCTTATGCTATCTGGTATAGGTGATGCAAAACATTTGATGTCACATGATATCAAACCCCTTATTGATTTACCTGGAGTTGGACAAAATCTAGCTGACCATTTGGATGTATCTATTCAATACGGTTCAGATAGAACGGATTTAAGCACTGCAAGATATCAGAGAATTGATCGTGCTGCGGTTTTGATGGGGAAATGGCTTTTAAATGGAAGTGGACCTGGTGGAGGTTCTTTATTTTCAACTATGCTTTTCCATTCATTTAATGATCCAAATTACCCTGAGTTACAAATTTACATGACCCCAATGAATATTGATGAAAACTTAAGTGATGGAGAAAATGAAAGTGCATCAATCTTTCAATCTTTAGGAAGAAAATTATTGGTGAGAGGAAAAAAAGTGGCAAAACCAGGGGTTCAAATTGATATTAATCTTGAAAGACCAAGATCATTAGGCAAGGTAAGTTTATATAGTTCAAATCCTTCTGATTACCCTAAAATAGATCCTAATTATTTAAGTAACAAAAAAGATTTAGATGATCTTGTTGAGGGTGTTAAAGAAGTAAGAAAAATTATGTCAGATCCGAATATAAGTAAATATCTAAATGGAGAAAAAGGATATTGGAAAAATATAAGCACAGATGAAGAAATTATATCTGCGATAAGAAATACGGCTTACACTGGGCATCATCCTTGTTCTACAGCAAAAATGGGTAACGAAAATGATATTAATTCTGTTGTAGATAAGGAATTGAAAGTGTTTGGTATTGAAGGTTTAAGGATTTGTGATGCGTCTGCTATGCCTTCACAAATTACAGGTAATTTATATGCGACTGTATTAGCAATGGCAGAAAAAGCATCAGACATAATTCTAAAAAAAGAAATTAAAAAACCAGAGTTTTGAATCAATAGGATAAAATTAAATGACAGAATTAAAAAAATTTAATTATTTTGTAAATAATGAATGGAAAAAACCAGTATCAAAAGAATATTTTCAAAGTGAAAATCCTGCTACAGGACGTCCTTGGGCATTAGTTCCAGATTGTAGTCAAGAAGATGTAGATTTAGCAGTGAAAGCAGCAAAAAATGCTTTTTATTATGGACCTTGGGGTAAAATGATGCCAGCTGAAAGAGGTAGGTGCCTAAGAAAAATTGGAGATATAATCTCAAAAAATGCTAAACGTATTGGAAAAGTTGAAACAACTGATAATGGGAAGCTTCCAAAAAATATTACTCCAAGTTTGCAGAAAAATTCATGGCAAGTTGATAGCTGGAATTATTATTCAGGTATGTGTGATAAATTTGAAGGTAGTCTTATTCCTGCGGAAGTTCCTAATATTCATAATTATTTACAATGGGAACCTTTTGGAGTTGTTGCTCAAATACTTCCTTGGAACTCTCCTATTGGAACACTAATTTGGAAATTAGCACCTTGTCTAGCAGCAGGTAATACAGTTGTTCTCAAACCTTCAGAGTTTGCAAGTTGTTCAACTTTGGAATTAATGGATGTTTTATTGGAAGCTAATTTACCACCTGGAGTTATAAATGTGGTAACTGGTTTTGGCAACAAAATTGTTGAACCTTTAGTTGATCATGAAGATGTTAGAATGGTATCTTTTACAGGTGGTACCAATGGAGGTCGTATAGTTGCAGGAATTGCTGCAAAAAGTGCTAAACCAACAGTAATGGAACTAGGAGGTAAATCTCCACAAATTGTACTCCCTGATTGTGATTTAGAACTTGCGGTTAATGGTATTATTTCAGGAATTTTTCCTGCTGCGGGACAAAGTTGTATTTCTGGATCTAGATTATTGATTCATGAGAATGTTATTGAAGAATTTACTAATTTGTTAGTTGAAGCTGTTAAAGATGCAAAAGTTGGGAATCCCAACGATCCTTTAACACATGTAGGGCCGATTGCTCATAAACTACACTACGAAAATATTTTGAAAAAAATTGAAAAAGCAATTAATGATGGACACCAATTAATATTAGATGGAAGAGCTAAATCAAAGTCTGAAGGATACTATATAGGCCCAACTATTTTTAAGAACGTTCCCAATGAAACTGATTTATCTCAAAATGAAGTGTTCGGTCCTGTAGTTTCTACACAATCATGGGTAGAAGAAGAAGAAGTCATTAAAATTGCAAATGATACTATTTACGGGCTTGCGGCTGGTATCTGGTCAAAAGATGTTGCAAAAGCAATGAGGATAGCAAATAGAATTGAAGCAGGAACAGTTTATATTAATAATTACTTTAATGCTTCTACTCAAAGCCCAGTTGGTGGATTTAAACAATCTGGTTATGGTCGCGAAAATGGTTGGGAAGGTATGAGATGTTTCATGCAAACAAAATCTGTTTGGTTATCAACAAGTCCTTCTGAAAACAACCCATTTGTATAATAATATGAGAATAATATTTCTTTAGATTGAAGTTATAATTATAAGGAAAAATTTTTGACTACAATTTCAAAAATCGATTTAAAAGACAATAGAGTTGTTTTATCAGTATCTAAAGTTGATAATTTATTAAAAAGAATATTTATATCGTTAGGTTGCTCAAGCAAAAAAGCTTCTGAAATATCCGAGCACCTAATTGACGCAAGTTTGTGTGGTGTTGAAAGCCATGGGATATTTCGTGTTTTGCAATATGTAGAATGGTATAAAAAAGGATACTTATCCACTTCTGCAAAACCTGAGCTTAAAAAACTTTCACCAAATACATTTGAAATTGACGGCGGTGGTGGTTTAGGTATTCCAGTTATGAATTTTGCATTTAAAAAAGCAATCTCTAATTCAAAAAAAAACAGTATTTCTGCTGTAGCAATTAAAAATGTTGGGCATACAGGTCGACTTGGTTTTTATGCAGATTATGCTGCTGAAAAAGGTTTGATGACTATTCTAATAAGTGGTGGAAATAGAAAAGAATGGTCTCAAGTAGCTCCATACGGAGGGATTGAAGGAAAATTACCAACAAATCCATGGTGTATAGGTTTTCCCGGTGGACTCAATGGTCCAGTTGTACTTGACTTTGCCACCTCAAAGATCGCTGGAGGATTGATATATGCTGCAAAGTCAGCTGGTGGATTATTACCAGAAGGAAGTATAATTGATAAAAAAGGAAATTTAACTAGAAATCCAGATCACTATTTTGATGGTGGAGCGATCTTGCCATTTGGAAAACATAAAGGCTTTGGACTTTCACTTATAGCACAACTTATTGCTGAAAGTATGTTGGGTAAAGTTAAAAAAGAGGCAAACTGGCTACTTATAACCATAAAGACCAGTATATATAATACAGATAATCAATTGAAAGAATTAGCAAGTGAAATTTTATCAGATGTAATTAATTGTAAAACTGCATCTGGTTTTAGTAATATTCAAATTCCAGGTGAACTTGAGAGAGAAAATAAGAAAAAATCAAATAATAAAATTTATTTACCAAAAAAAACATGGGATCAAATACTTAGGATATTGCCAAATTAAAACTAAAATTAAAAAATCTTAATTAATAACTTCTGCCTTAAAAAAATAAAGCATATCCATCTTCAGTTATAATTTTTTTCAATTTAGTTTCATATAATTCAGATAAAAAAACTTCATTTAAAATTTCATTTATATGACCAGAAAAAACATTCTTTCCTTCTTTAAGTGCAATTACATATTCTGAGTATCTACTAATACTGTTGATATCATGCGTTGATAAAAAAATAGTAAGTTTTAGGTCTTTATTTAGATTGGTAATAAGTTTAAAAAAATCTTGCGTTCTAGCGAAATCAAGTGATGAAGTAGGTTCATCTAATAATAATAAATTAGCCTGTTGCGCTAAAGCTCTTGCAAGCGTTGCTCTTTGCATTTCCCCACCTGATAGAGATTTAACTAGTTGATTTTTTTTCGACCATAAATTTAATTTATTAAGTGCTTCTTCAACTATATCATAATCTTTTTTATTCTCTGATAGAAACCAATTAGTAAATGAATTTCTTCCTAAAAAAATATACTCTATCAGAGACATACCTTCAGGTATACCAATAATTTGGGGTACATATGCACAATTAAAATTATTAGATCTTTTGAATAACTCCTTACCATTTTTGTTGTTTATAAAGAGTGAACCTTTATAATTTAATAAACCTGCTAAAGTTTTTAATAACGTAGTTTTTCCGGCACCGTTAGGACCGATTATTGATACATAACTTCCAGAAGGAAAATCAAAAGAAATTTTGTCAATTATATTTATATTATTTTTATAAACAGTAAGATTTTTAGCTTTATATGCCATCAAAAAGATCCTTTTGATGCTTTTAGTAAAAATGCAAAAAAAGGTGCACCAATAAAGGCAGTAACAATACCTATTGGTAATTCTGCTGGTGATATAACAATCCTCGAAAAAGTATCAGCAAATGTTAAAAAAGCACCTCCTACAAGTGCTGATAAAGGTATCATTACTCTATAACTGGAGCTAACAGTTAGTCTTACGATATGCGGAATTACAAGCCCTACAAAAGCTATTAATCCGCTTAAAGATACTGCAACAGCTGTTAATAGCGATGATGCTGTTAAAACAATAAAATAAGTAATATTTGGATTTCCACCTAACATCCGCGCTTCATCCTCTGAAAGACGAAGTAAATCTAATTCTTTTCTAAATAAATAAATTACTAAAAAGCAAATTACAAAATATGGTGTTATTGTAATTACTTCATCCCATCCAGAAGTTAATAATCTTCCTATTATCCAACTATATATTTCTTGCATTGATGAATAATATTTATGCATAAAGTATGTTTGACATGATGTTAAAAAAGCTGCAGTAGCTACACCGGCAAGTAATAGGCTTGGAATAGTTTTTCCTGCATTTATGGATATAAATGCAGCACATATCACTGCTCCTAATGCCCCAATAAATGCTCCAATTTGTACGGAATTAATTATAAAAAAAGAAAAGTTTATGTTATATACAATAATTAAAGTTACTCCCAAACCTGCACCAGCTGCTGATCCTAATAAAAAAGGATCAGCTAAAGGATTTTTAAACACTCCTTGAAAGCCACAACCTGCAATTGCTAGTGAAGCACCCACAAGAAAACCTAGACAAAATCTTGGTAATCTCCATTCAAAGATAATGATTTGATTTATTTTGTTAATTTCAATTTGACCTTGGTTTTCCAAAAAATAATAAATAAATAAATCAATAATCTCCCTAGGAGATATTTTTGCAGCACCTAATCCAATACTTAAAAGGAAAGACAAAAAAACTAAAGAAATTGAAATTATTAATGACTTACTTGAAATTTTAAAAACTTTTTCCATGAAAGGCACTTTGCTTTTTTATAATTAATATTACAATCAATTATTTGAGTATTCCGCTAAAATATTAACAAAATCCAAAATCCTTGGTCCCCATCTAGAAGCAATATCTTTTTGTAGTAATATGATATTATTTTTTTTAACTGCGTTAATGTAACTCCATCCTGATCTAGATTTTAAAAGTTCAGAATATTTTTCATTTTTACCTGGTAATATTATAAGCTCTGGATTTTCTGAAATTATAAGTTCCGGTGAGAGTTTTGGATAACCTAACCCTGAAATGTCAGCAGAATCTGCTATATTTTCAAAGTTCATTTTTTGATAGATATCTCCAATAAAACTAAACTTAGAAGGGCTGTAATAATTTTGATCAATTTCGTGATAAACTTTAATTGGATTTTTGTTTTTTCTTAAGGATACAAAAGCTTTCATTTTATTTTGCATATTTAAAATTAGTTTTTGTGCTTTTTCTGTATTACCTGTCTTTTTTCCTAATAAATCAATTTGATCTAATATCTGCTCAAAATTATTTGGTGCAGGAAGATAAATTGTTTCAATTCCTAGTTTACTTAAAGCTTCTTTTAAATTTCTAATGTTAAATGATAATATGACCAGATCAGGTTTATATAAACTAATAGTTTCAACATTAGGTTCATATGCTGAAATTTTTGTTCTAGGCGCTTCAATAGGAAAATTTGATAGGCTATCGACAGCTATTACTTGATTTTCTGATCCTATTTCAAACAAAATTTCTGTAATAGATGGAGATAGAGACATAATTCTTTTTGGAATTATTTCATTAGCATTAATTGCTAAATTAAAAAAAAATAGAATTAATATAGAGAAATATGAACTCTTTAAAATTTGCAAAACAAAATTCATAAAGTAATAATTTTATAATAACATTTATTGATAAAAATAAGGTTTTTACTCTCTAAATTTATTAACTGGTTTAAAATTTGTGGTTTCTGGTATTCTTTCTTCATAAACCCAAACCGATTGATTGGGATGCATTCCTGCACCAAAGATAGCAGGTACAGCTGAACACCTCATTTTATTTAAAAGCCTTGTATTGGCAATTCCAACTGCAGGATGTATCCCTTTATTTTTATTACATTCATTGTCCCATTCATCTTTGCGTTGATTAACTGTTTCAATATTAGTTAATTCATTACAAACTAAGGTATTTTCATTTAGATCTACAGTTATAGTATCACCGTCTTTTATTAAGGCAATTGGACCTCCTATTGCAGCCTCTGGTCCTACGTGTCCAATAACCAAACCTACTGATCCGCCTGAAAATCTACCATCTGTCATTAAACCTATCACTATATTCTTTTCACGACATAGGGCTGTAATCCTTGAAGTTGAGTCTAACATCTCGGGCATACCGGGCCCTCCCACTGGTCCTTCATATCTCACTACTACCATATCAAAATTTGAAAAGCTCTCAGGCTGGTTATCTAGTGTATTTAAAAGACTTTGCTCTCCATCAAAAACTTTTGCTTTTCCTTTAAATATCCCATTTTCTAGACCTCCTTCAACACCGGCTAGTTTTAATATTGCGCTAAACTCAGGGGATAAATTACCACCTAATAATCTTAATCCACCGGTTTTTTTAAAAGGTTTTTTTACACTGTAAATTACATTCCCATCAGGATTACTTGGAGATAGCCTATCTACCTGTTGAGATAATGTTTCACCTGTACAAGTTAGTGTGTCTCCATTAAGTAATCCAGCATCCAGAAGGTTTTTTACGATGACTTGGATTCCACCCATTTTATCTATATCCACCATGGAGTACTTACCAAATGGCCGAGCATTTACTACAACTGGGACAACTGACTCAGATAAATAATTAAATTCGCTAGCACTCATAATGTCTCTATTAAAATTCGAATATCCAGCAGCTCTTGATAATTCGGGTGCATGAAGCATCACATTTGTAGATCCCCCAACACTCATTGCTACTATAATTGCATTTCTTAATGATTCTCTTGTTACAATATCTCTTGGAGTGATTTCTTTTTTTATTAGATTACTCAAATAATTTACTAATTCATTGGGGAAATCATCTAATCTACGAGAGTCTTCTGAAGCAGGAGATACCATATGAAGGGGCTGCATACCTATAACCCCAATAAAAGTTTGCATTGTATTGTAAGTAAACATCCCACCACAACTTCCAATTCCTGGACAAGATTCTAGTGCAATTCTTTTTTTTAGATCCTCATCTTTACTACCTGCAATTTGATAGCTACTTATAATATCTAAGGGTTCTCCAGTTACACTATCTTTTCCTGGTCTTATTGATCCGTCTGACATTATAATAGCAGGTCGATTATGCTCTAAAATTGCTGCTAAAGTCCCAACCGGTGGTTTATCACAAGCAACTACTGCAACTATTCCTTCTACTCCAGTAGCACTTAAATGTTCACATACACTATCATTAGTGACTTCTCTACCAATTAGAGAGTATCGCATTTCTTTTGTACCATTTCTTATGCCATCAGAAGTAGCAAGGCTGAATTCAGGTTGAATTAGTCTCATTGCTAACTGATTGGGCTCTTTGCCTATTCTTTTTTTTAACACTTCGTGAATAACATTTACTTTTTTGCTGACACCAAGATAACACTGAGAATCTCCTTTATTACCTATTACACCAATTGAAGGTTCATGGATTAAATCAAGGTCCGTTCCTAATTCACGAGCAATTCCAAAAGTTTGAGAGTTTCTACCTGGATTTTTATCAATTAAAACTGTCTTGGTATTTTTCATCGATACTCCTAAAAATATTTAAATTCTACTTATTATTTTTAACCATATTATCAAAGGATAATAAAGTTGGAATTAATCTAGGTAAATCATTAATATCTAGCATATTTGCACCGTCACTTGGTGCTTCATCAGGGTTTTCATGAGTTTCAATAAATAAACCGCTCACCCCAATTGCACATGCAGCCCTAGATAAAGTTGGGACAAACTTTCTTTCACCTCCAGATTTATCCCCTAATAAGCTAGGTTGTTGTACTGAATGCGTAGCATCAAAAATAACTGGATAACCTGTTTCTGTCATTATATCCAAGCCTCTGAAATCATTGACTAGTGTGTTATAGCCAAATGTTGTACCTCTTTCACAAAGCATAATTTTATCATTTCCAGTGCTGGATATTTTTTCGGCTACTTTAGCCATATCTTTAGGAGATAAAAACTGGCCTTTTTTAACATTAATGGGCTTATTAGTCTCCCCAGCTGCTAGTAGTAGATCTGTTTGTCTGCACAAATATGCAGGAATTTGAAGAACATCCACTACTTCTGCTACAATTTTACATTGATAAGGTTCATGAACATCAGTTATGGTTGGACAACCAAAATTTTCAGAGATTTCTTGTAAGATTTTTAAGCCTTCTTCCAAGCCTATTCCTCTTGTTGAGTTGATTGATGATCTATTAGCTTTGTCATAACTTGATTTAAATATAAATTTAGCACTGAATTTTTGACAAATATTCGATATTTTTTCAGCAACCATTAGAGAATGGTCTCTATTTTCTATTTGGCATGGACCCAATATAAAAACTATAGGATTTGGACCTCCAATTTTTATATTTTTTAAATTTATTATTTTTTGCTTAACCATTTTGAATTAAATTTATTTCAAGTTTTTCTAGTTGATCTCAAGTTTTTTTTTATTTATATCCATACTTTCTTTACGAATAAATAAAATCAAGAAATTTTGACTTTAAATTAAATTTTTTTTTAATTCATAAATTAAAATAAAATTTTTTATTTCTAATCATAATTTTTCTAAAACATATATTGATAATTATAAATGATAAACAGATCAAAGCATAAATTAAATTTTTTTGAACGATTAACTGATCCTATGAAATTTGGATTTAAAACAAATCCACCAAAAAAAATAGCACAGTTTATTTGGTTTTATTGTTCACAAATCAAACTTACCTTATTTTCAGTATTTTTACTAAAATTTCTGGAAGTTATTATGGATTTAGCCGTTCCGGTAATTTTTGGTTATATTATTAGCAGAATAATTGAAGTGGGGGATGTTCAATTAATAATTAAAGAGGAATTTAAATTTTTAATAGTTTTTGGTTTGTTTTTTTTAGTTATACGACCTTCGTTACAATCTTTAAGTCAAGCGCTAATGGATATGGCTATAATGACAGGATTTGCAAATATCGTAAGATGGCAAAGTCATTTGAATGTGTTGGGTTTAGATGTTGGTTATTTTTCAAATGAATTATCAGGAAGATTAGCAAATAGAGTTATTGAAACTGGTCAAGCTGTTCGTGGTGTAGCTATGAAATTTCTAGAAGCTATTTTATATATAACACTTTACTTTGGCGGTACTATAACTGTGTTAGGTTATTCTAGTTTTATGATGACTTTACCAAGTTTATTATGGTTAACAATATTCCTTGTAATTTTATTTTTTCTTATGCCAAAGGTTCGTGAATTAAGTCATCAACATTCTTTGCTTAGGAGTAAAATGACAGGTCGAATTGTAGATTCCTATGCTAATATTAATCTTATAAAATTATTTGCAAGAAAAAATTATGAGCAATTAGGAGCAGCTGACTCCATTGATGATTTTAATTTTGGTTGGGCAAAAGTTATGAGAATTTCTTTTATTATGAATGTTCTTATGTCTTTTGCTAATGCATTACTAATCATAGGAACTTTAGGATTGGGTTTGTATTTATTAGGAAATGGTAACATTGGAGCAGGGATAGTAGCCGCTTCATTACCTTTAACATTGAGAATTTCTGAAATGTCTTGGTGGATTATGTGGGAAGTAAGCTATTTATTTGAAAATATCGGCACCATAGATGAAGGTAGGCTTACAATATCGCAAAAACCAAAGGTTATTGATGCCAATAATGCCAAAGAATTGTCTATAAATGGTGGTGAAATAAATTTTGATAAAGTTAAATTTAACTATGGTAAACCTGGTGGCTTATTTGAGGAATTGTCACTTAAAATTAGTGATGGAGAAAAAGTTGGTTTAGTTGGAAAATCGGGAGCAGGAAAAAGTTCCATTTTAAATTTATTGTTAAGGTTTTATGATGTAGATTCAGGAAAAATTCTAATTGATAGTCAGGATATCTCTCAAGTAACACAAGAATCTCTACGATCACAAATTGGAGTTGTAACTCAAGAGACTGCTCTTCTTAATCGCTCAATTTATGAAAATATTGCTTATGGAAACCCTTCTGCCTCAAGGAATGAAATATACGAAGCAGCAAAAAAAGCAGAGGCTTATGAATTTATCTGTGATTTAGAAGATAAAGATGGAAGAAAAGGGTTTTCTGCATTCGTTGGAGAGAGAGGTGTGCGGCTATCAGGTGGGCAAAGGCAAAGAGTAGCAATAGCTAGAGTTTTATTAAAAAATGCACCAATTCTTATTCTAGATGAAGCAACAAGCGCATTAGATAGTGAAATAGAAGCTGCAATCCAAAACCAGTTAAATAATATATTACGTGATAAAACAGCTCTAGTCATTGCTCATAGATTATCTACTATCAATAAGCTTGATAGGTTGATAGTTATGGAGCATGGTAAAGTAGTTGAAATGGGAACTCATAAAAGTCTGATTAAGAAGGGAGGTCATTATTCAAAACTTTGGTCTCTACAATCAGGTGGATTTTTGCCCACTTTATAGAAAATTTAGCATTAAACAGTTACACAATAATTTTATTTTTGTGAATTTAAGTAAATTTTTTGGTTGTTTTCAAATTTATATTTTCTCTATGCCATGTGTATATGCCAGCCGACACAATTATTATTGCACCAAATATTACATAAACATCTGGGAATTCTGAAAAAAATAATATCCCCAAAATTGTGGCAAATATTAAATCAACATATGTAAAAGGCGCAAGAAAAGAGGCTTCAGATTTTCTTAATGCAAGAATAAAACAAAAATGTCCTAATCCTCCAAAAACTCCCAAGATTGAAAACAAAAATAAATCCTTTATGGCAATTGGTTCAAAAAATGGAATAAGAATAATTGTTGAGATTAATGTTCCAACTAGTGAAGTATAAAAAAAGTTAGTTTGGGGATCTTCTTCAGTACCTAATCTCCTAGTAGAAACTGCATATCCAGCATAAAAAATTGCTGCTAAAATTGGAAAAAAACCAAATACAGAAAACATATCAGTTCCAGGTTTTAGAATTAATAAAGCACCACTAAATCCAACAATAACACTTATCCATCTGCGATAACCTACTGTTTCTTTCAGAAAAATTACTGAAAAAACAACAATTACTAATGGACCGATTTGAAAAATGGTAATTGTTGAAACCAAAGTTAAATACTTAAATCCAGAAAACATTGATATTGTTGCGCAAAATAAAAGTAATGATCTAAAAAGATGAAGCTTTATTTTTCTAGTTTTTACAATCTTGTTTAAATTCGGTAAGAAAATTAAGGTAGTAAAAATTGTTTGGCTTAGATATCTCACCCACACAATCTCTATTATTGGATAGTAAGTTGCAAAACCCTTAGCCGTAGCATTCATTATAGAAAAAAGGAATATGGTGAGAATCATAAAAACCACCCCTGTGGATGCATTTTTCATATTTTTCCTTTTAATTCAAAACTATATAAAAGTTAGAAAATACCTATCACATTAAAAAAGAAGGGATCTAATAATTATTAGATCCCAAATTATAAAAATATTAAAATTAATAATTGGATAATTTTCTATTTAGCTAATCTCCATATGAAAGGTACCAAAATCCCTGCAACAAGAAGTTTATACAAATCACCCACTAAAAATGGATAAAAACCTTTAATTATGGCAAATGCAAAACCTTTGATTGCTGACAACTGCAAAATTCCAAAGAAATAAATTATGAACATTCCCAACATCATACAAAATATTGAAGACAAGATATTTCTACCCCAACCTCGATCGGCTAACTCACCTAAAACTAAACCTGCAATAAAAAATCCGACTATAAATCCTCCTGTTGGGCCAAAGAGATATAATAAGCCACCTCCGTAAGCAAATACAGGAAAGCCAGCAATTCCTTCTAAAATATATAAACCAATTGTTGCTGTGGCTAAATTTCTACCAAAAAGCATACCAATCATTAAAACTGCTAATGGTTGTAAAGTCATAGGAACTGGATATAAATCAACCTTAATTTTAGCTGAAATAATTAATATGATGCTTCCGAATAAAACTGTGCTTATATTAATTAAATTAAAAATTTTGTTTTTATTTAATTTATTAGTTACTAGCTCAATCCAACTAAGAGAATTTGATTTGAAACTTAACATTTTTTATCTCCTATCCTGTATTTAAAGTAAAAAAGAAAATTTCGTATTTTATATAGCATTACTGACAACTATTAAAGTAATTTAATAAATAAAAATATAAAGTTTACGTTTTTATTAGTATTATTTATTTCATTTGTAATATTATTTTAAATAATTAAATTGCATTTCTAATATATTTCAACTTGGAAAATTGTGAGGAGAAAAGATATGTTTTATGTTAGTACAACTTGGAAGCACGAAAATGAAATTAACAATGAAAAGATGCAAAATTTGTTAGCAAGCTTTAAAGGAACAAACCCGAATGTGAAAGAAGTTCACTGGTGGAAGATCGATAATTTCACCCATGGTGCATTAGTAATTTATAAATCAGAAAAAGGTTACGTAGAATCCAAAGAAATTCATAGAAAGGCTAGAGAAGAGTCTAGTAAAGAAGCATCAACAACTATGATAAGAGAAGAAGTCGGAAATCAATTAGTTTTCTTGGAAAATGATTAGTATTTCAGATTAGATTATTTTTTTTCTTTCCATATAGGTACCATTGAATTCCATACCCCGTCGTTTCTAACTCTATGGTATAATGCTGCAAAAATATGAATTGCAATCAACCAGTAAATTATTGAAATTGAATTTTCATGCAACGAAATTATAAACTCAATTAATATTCCACTTTTTAATCCTAACCAAAAGAAAAGTCCTATCATTAATCCTGAGATGCATATAGAAGCTAGGCATATATACATAGAGTAGTGAACTATTTTTGCGGCAAACTTTTGTGGTTTTGGAGTTTTTGCTGGCAAAGAAGTTTTTTGTGTTTTTTTCATATAAAAAAAGCGTAAAATTAAAAAAAACAAAAAAATTGAAGCAAATAATATCTCAAATTTGAGAAGAGAAATATCTTCTAATTGTTCAATATCATCCACTTGTTTAAATATTCCATACCCAAACAAACAGACAAAACCCCAATGAAAGAATTTTGCTAAAAAACTGTATTTTTGGTTTTGAATCCCTTCTGTTTTCTGCATTTTTATGATTAAGTATTATTTTGGCAATTTGGTATCATTTAAGGTTTAAAAATTAAAAAAACAATAATTTATTTAAAACTAAGATTACGAATTAACAATTTTTTTAATTAAAATAATTAGCCCTAACCATTGCTCCGATTAAATTACAAATAAGTCTTTCAGCATGAATAATTGTTGTATTTCCTTTTTCAAAAGAAGGAGAGATTTCAACTAGGTCAAAACCAATTACCCTTCCCTTATTAACAATACCATGAATTAATTCTCTGACTTGTAGCCAGTTTAGCCCACCCGGAGTAGGAGCATTAACCGCTGGCATTATTGTAGGATCCATACCATCGGCATCAAATGTAATATAGTAATTTGCTCCGTCGGGAATTTTTTTAAGAACTTCTTTAACACCTATGTCATGAACTTCGTATGCACTTATCAAATTTGATCCATATGCTTTAGCCTCATCAAATTCTTGCTGTCTTCCGCTACCAACCCCACGTAAGCCAATTTGGTATATAGAATTAATAGATTTTAATTCAGAAGCTCTTTTTATAGGACTAGAATAACCTTCTTTTTCACCATTGACCTCGTCCCTCCAATCCATGTGTGCATCAACTTGAATTAAAATAATTGACTTATTTTTAGGTAAAGCTCTCATAATTGGAATGGGGATGCCATGATCACCACCTATAGATATAAGTGTAGCATTTGTAGAAAATACCTTTCTTGCTACTTCTTCAGCTCTTCTATAATGTTCACGCGGATCTCTAAAATCTGCAGTTACATTTCCACAATCAATGATTTTTATATCTCTATTATCTAAAAGCGAACCACCAAGATCCCAGTCAAAATGGTTTAAAGTTCTTGGTTCATCCCATGCTGCGTCTTGGGCACTAGATCTTAAAATGTCAGGAGCAGTACTTTGATCATTTGATAATTCATTAGGATAGTATGGTAATCCATATGGAACCCCAAGAATTGCAATGTGAGCGTCTAAATTGTCTAAGTCTAGATTTAGTGGAAAACCAAGAAAACCATTTGCATTTCCTTTTGGTAGTTCAGTTAAAATTTTCTTTTTTTTTCCCATGTTTATTAGATTCACTCCTGCATCATATAATTTTATTTAAATTAATTAAATCAAAATTATTATTTGCTAAATTTAAAATAAAACTACCAATCATTAAAACGATCCCAGATTTCATAATTTTTGTTTTCTTCGTTTATAACATGGTATCTGTTGTGCGCAGACGCTGTTGCACATGCATGATTTGGTAGTATTCTTAACATATCTCCCTGCTTAATTTTGGGAAGTATAGCTTTGCTACCCTTTCTTATTTTTATAATCCCATGCTCTTGTTGTACATTAACTACAATTAAATCTTCAATTATTTTTCCATTAATATCACACACCTGTCCATAGCCATAATCTACCTTGTGACATGAATTTCCAATATCTCTTGATAATGCCATCCAGCCTGCATCAATAATAATTGCATCTATATCTTTATTAATACTGATTACAGAAGTTAAAACAGAAAGTGCTATATCTTCAGTTCTGCAAATACCAACACCAGATTGCACTAAATCAAAAAAAACAAACACCCCAGCTCTCAACTCATTAATTTTATCATTATGATAATCTGAAAATGTTGTTGGTGTTGATCCAATCGTAACAAGTTCACATTCAATAGAAAATTCTTTTAAAATTGAGACAGCTAATAAGGTTTGCTCAGCCTCATTCCTAGCGCATTCTCTTAAATCTTTGCTATTTGATAGATTATAGCTTTCTCCCGCATGTGACATCACACCTCTAAATAAACCTTTACTATCTAAACACTTTCCAATCTGATATAGTTGTTCACTTGAGTTAGATTTTACACCTGACCTATGTCCATCCAGATCTAATTCAATCAATGCTGTTATTTTTAGACCTGTTTGTTTGTAAAAATCTACTAATTCTCTTGCAATAGAAATATCATCAACTAAAACGGAAATCTTACAATCTTCTGCTAAACATCGAGCTATTCTGTCAAATTTATTTGGAACTATTGCTACAGAATATAAAAAATCATTAATTCCACAAATTTTTAATTTTTCGATTTCTTCAATTGTTGAAACCATTGCACGTTTACCAAATGCTTCAGAAAATCTTTTAGTTATTTCAATACATTTAGCAGTTTTTAGGTGAGGGCGAAAATTTATATTTTTCTGATTGACTATTGATTTTAGTCGTTCAATATTTTTTGAAAACTTATTTTCGTCTAAAATAAGGCATGGTGTAAATAACTCGTTTAAATTATTCAATTTTATTAACCTTTTCGTATTTTTATATAATTATGATAAAATGAATTATAATATTTGAGCAACTTATTTCATTTATAATTTATTTTAATTCAAATTACTTGACTTAAAATACAAAATATTAGCTAATTTTAGTGTCTATAATTTCATTAATAGTTGCTTTTCAAAATTTATGTAAATCATTTTTTAAATAATGTTTAAAGATAATTAAATGCATTATAAATTCTATCATTAAATAAATCTTTCATTAGAAAGAGGATACAAATGACTCAAGCTGGTAATATTCAAGTCCAAACAAGTTTTAAAGCTGATAGAAGAGACCCACACTTAAGGAACGGACCTAAAAGTACAGATTTTAGATTTAACCCATTTCAGGATGAAGCTTTTATAAAGAATAATGAGATTATTGCTGGATTGGCATTAGGAGAGTTAGAAATGTGGATCCATCGAATCATAGGAATGCCTAGCCAAATTAAGGAATTTGAAGATATTGGTACTTGGAGTAGCAAAAGTAATGCGCGTGTTTATTTTATGAATCTAATTTTTTATAACTATTTTAGTGGTCTAGTAACAACAAAAAGTATAGTGAGTAATCAAATCATGATTACAAGAAAAGCCGCAAGTGATATGGTGGAGAGTGCTATAAAATTGGGGATCGTTGAATATTATTCAGATAAAGAATTTCGAGCTACAGAAAGATATATAGAATATTATCTAAAGTACACAAAACTGGTAGCAAAAACTTACATCCCTAAGCTTACAAAATTACTAACGCAGTTGCATGCAATTAATAATGTTCCAAATGCCCAGGAAACATTCAAAATTCGTGGATAGTCAGTAAGCAGTACAATGTATACTCAGTATACAAATGAAAAAAAAATAGTTTTTTTATCTAAATTACCATAGTATTTATTAATTATGAGTGACGTGAGAAGGAATAACAGAAAATAAAATTTATCTGTCAAATTCCACTCTAAGTAAGATGTATCTAGCCTGAAGAGGTATACTAGTTGAGATAGTTTTTAGAGATTTGTAAAATTTATATTTTGTAAAAGATACTTTATTTTTTTACTTAACAAATAAATAAATCTAAAAACAATATTAAAAAATGAAATTAAATGGAGGTAAAAGAATGAAACAAATTTATAAAATATTGTCGTTGAAAAGTTTAATTTTATCTATTTTTATTTTATTCATGGGAACCAGTATTTATGCTGAAACAACATTTGAAAAGATAAAAAGAACTGGCAAAGTTACAGTTGGAACAGAAGCCGCATTTCCACCTTTTGAATTTGTTGAGGATGGTAAAATTGTAGGGTACGGTAAAGATATTCTTGATTATATTATTGCTGATTTAGGAGTTGAACTTAATCAGTTAGACCTTCCTTGGCAAGGAATTCTTCCTGGCGTATTAGCAGGAAAATTTGATTTTGTAGCTACTAGTGTCAGTATTCGTGCTGAAAGAGCAAAAAAATATGCTTTTACAGTACCTATTGCTGAAGGAACAAACTGGGTTATGAAAAGAAATGGTGATACCTCAATAATGAGTCCTGATGATTTATCTGGAAAAGTGGTATGCACACAATTAGCATCAGGTAGTGAAAAGGCTACACAAGAATGGGAAAAAGATATGAAATCAAGAGGATTAGAGGGTTTTAAGGAATTAAAACTTTTTACTGCTCACCCAGAAGCAACCTTGGCATTAGCCAATGGGACTTGTGATGCTCAAACTCAAACTGTACCAAATTTAGCGGTAGTTGCTAAAAAACAAGAAGGAGTTTTTGAACTTGTTGGTCCAATAACTGATAAAACATATATGGCTTGGGTTACTCGCCCAGAGGATACAGATTTGCGAGATTATTTAAGTTCAAAGATACTTGAAATGCGTGATAAAGGTATAATTGATGAAATTCAAGATAAGTGGTTTGGCTTTAGAATGCCAATTCCAAGTGAAGGTCATTTACCTGAAGGTGCACTTTAATTTTAATAAATAACTAAATTTAAGATTGCCTTAAATAATTTTAAGGCAATCTATTACTTTGTTAGTAAAAGTCATGAAATTTGACATAAGTTATATTTTTGATGCTTTACCTAGGCTACTTGAAGGTGCATTAATCACTTTACAAGTTGCAATTTTAGGTTTTTGTTTCAGTATTATTTTAGCTACTTTTATAACTATTGCTAAAACCTCTTTTAATTCAAGAATTTTTAATGGATTTATAGCCTTTTATATTAGTTTTATAAGGGGAACACCTCTTTTGGTTCAAATCTTTTTGATTTATTATGTATTACCTGTTTTTGGACTAAATTTAGCACCATTTCCAGCTGGAATTTTAGCTATTACTTTAAATAGTGCAGCGTTTGTTATAGAAATTTTACGAGGTGGTTTAGCTTCAGTACCAAAAGGACAGTTTGAAGCAGCCAAATCGTTAGGAATATCAGGATATGCGCTCTGGTGGAAAATAATTCTACCTCAAACATTCATCACCTCTATACCACCATTAGTCAATGAATTTACTATGGTCCTTAAAGCTACAGCTTTATTATCAGTGATAACAGTAGTGGAGTTAATGCGTGTTTCACAACAAATTTATAGTGCAAATTATCATCCAGTTGAGGTTCTAAGTGCTACTTTTATAATTTATTTTTTAATGTGTTTTGTTGTTAGTCGAAGTTCAGTCTTTTTAGAACAGAGATTTAAAGTAAAAAGGGCTTAAAAGTTATAATGCTAGAATACCAAATATTTTTTGATTATTTCCCAATGATTTTATTAGGTTTTTGGTTAACCTTAAAAATTGTTGTATGTGCTATTGCGTTAGGTATCCCATTAGGACTAATTCTAGCTCTAGGCAGGCGATCAAATTTTATACTAATCAGTTTTTTTGCAACTAGTTTTATAGAATTATTTCGCAATACACCATTTATAATACAAGTATTTTTATTTTATTATGTTTTACCCTTCTATGGTTTAAGACTTTCTGCTGAGTATGTGGGAATTTTGGCTCTTGCAGCTTTTGGAAGTGCCTATTTTGCTGAAATTATAAGAGGAGGTATTGATGCTATACCTAAAGGTCAGCTTGAAAGTGCTAGAGCAATTGGCATGACTGATTGGCAATCTATGAAAAATATTATTTTGCCTCAAACCGTCTCTATAGTTTTACCGCCATTAACTAACCAGACACTAACTCTTATAAAAGAATCTGCAATATTATCTACAATTACTGTTCATGAACTTACAATGACAGGGCTAATGGTACAGGGTGAAACTTTTAGGCCATTTGAAGTTTTTATAATGGTTGCTTTATTATATTGGGCCTTAAATGAAACTATAGCTTCGATCATGCGTAGAATTGAAAAGAGATATAGTCGAAATAGAAAACAAAACAAAATAGTTAGATCTAATATTGATATTATTAAAAGTAGCGGGTTTTCTCGATGAAACCAAAATTTTTAGAAGTCATTGATATTAATAAGAAATTTGAAAATATAAATGCTTTAAAAAATGTTTCTCTTAATGTTTCTAAGGGTGAAGTGATATGTATAATAGGACCTAGTGGTTGTGGTAAAAGTACACTTTTGAGAACTGTTAATTGGCTTACTCCTCCAGATAGTGGAAAGGTTATTCTAAAAGGAGAAATTATTGGCTCTGCCACAGGAAAACTGACTTTTGAACAAAATAGATCATTAAATGAGTTTCGAGCAAGAATTGGAATGGTTTTTCAACAATTCAACGTTTGGCCACATCTCAATGCTCTTGAGAATGTGGTTAGAGCACAAATTGTTGTTAGAAAAAGAATGAGAGATGAAGCTGAAAAAAAAGCAATAAAGATATTAAATGAAGTGGGTTTGAAAGATAAAATTGATGAGTGGCCAGACAATCTTTCGGGAGGACAAAAACAAAGACTTGCCATTGCAAGGTCTTTAGCTATGGATCCAATCTTAATGTTATTAGATGAACCAACATCTGCATTAGATCCTGAGCTTATAGGTGAAGTTTTATCAGTTTTAAGAAATTTAGTAAATGAAGGAATGACAATGTTAATTGTTACTCATGAATTAGGATTTGCTTCTAAATTCGGTGATAAAATAGTTTTTATGGATGCAGGTGAAATTATTGAATCTGGGCCTCCAAATACCATTCTAAAGTCGCCAAAAACAGAAAGATTAAAACTTTTTTTAGAAAAATTGAGTCTCACGTCACTTTAGTAGCTAATAATTTAGGTTTATGTAGTTTAAGAGTTATAAAAGGCAGTAATAAAATTGTTTTTATTCTAGTTTTTTAAATACATAAAGGTGGTGGAATAAAGCCTCCCAATTCTCTTTCTACTGCTTCCGCAAAAGCTAAAGCTGTGAAGTCACGACCATGGCTTGCAATTGCTTGATATCCTACAGGAAGCCCTCTAACAAGTCCAATTGGGCCTACAACGCTTGGTAATCCAATAACACCTGAATAACCCGACCAATAGAGTTGTGCCATCTCTGGATAATTTTTTC
This sequence comes from uncultured Alphaproteobacteria bacterium, assembly GCA_902570265.1. Lineage (GTDB taxonomy): Bacteria > Pseudomonadota > Alphaproteobacteria > Rhodobacterales > Rhodobacteraceae > CACIIZ01. Next base: position 32,936 of record CACFXF010000011.1, read on the forward strand.
CATTTATATTTAAGAACCTTTGGTAGCGAGGACCTTTTTGATCATGATTAAATGCAGGTGTTCCAGTAGCTGGAGCAAGAAGAATATCGATATCTTCAAAATATGCATCAAATGCTAATCTGTGTTTATTCCTTTGTTTATTTAAGTTAATCCAGTCCCTATGAAGAAGTGATAAACCCTCAAATCGTGTACCACAGATGCGGTTTACACTATCATTATTTAATTCCTTAACACCTTCGCTAAGTGCATTGATTTGTTCTTTTGTAAAGTGGGGTGAATCAGATGCACCTACTAACTTAAGGTAAATCATAAAGTGTAATTCATTATCAATATCAGGTAATTTATTTCGGATTATTTTTGCGCCTGCCTTTTCCAAATTTATTACAAATTTCTCTAATTCATCTAGATAATCATTATCAACAGGGCTTTCTGGATCATTAAGTTTTAATCCAATCCGGAATTGGTTCAACTTAGTTCTATCATCTGCTGGTAAATTATTTTTAAATGCTGTTGATTCTATTGCTCGTAAACCTACAATAGTCTCAAAAGCAAGCTTTAGATCTTCAGCTGTTCTTGCCAATGGTCCAACTACTGAAATATCTGACTCAGAATGTGTTTCTTCAATACATTGACCTTGAGAAGAAACGACTTTAAATGTAGGTTTCATTCCAAAAACACCACAGTAATGAGCTGGATTTCTTATTGAAGAGCCGGCATCACTGCCAACTTCGAGGGCACTCATACCAGTCGATAGTGCAGCCGCTGATCCTCCAGAAGAACCTCCAGGCGTACGGGTTTGATCCCAGGGGTTGTTAGTTGTTCCATAGATTTTGTTAAACGTCTGCCATTCCACAAGATCAAGTGGAACGTTTGTTTTGCCAAAAACTATAGCACCAGCACTTCGCAGTCTTGCTACTACATCGCTATCAGTTTTTGCAATATTATGAATATTTTTAGGATCTCCCCAAGTAGTAGGTGCACCTGAAAGGTTAAAAGACTCTTTTACTGTCATCGGCACTCCATGTAATGGACCACGAAAATTACCTGTAGCTGTTTCTTTGTCTATTTGCCAAGCTATTTCTTTAGCAGCTTTTCTATCTTGCCAAATAACTGCATTTATTGTTGGATTGAATATATCAATTTGTTCAAAATAGGCTTCTAGAAGGTCTATGGCTTTAATTGACCTTTTTTGTATTGCTATTGCATGTTGCTTTGCAGATTTGAAAACAATTGAAGACATATCTATACCTTCCATAAATCAACAATATTAATTTTTAGATAACAATTTTTGAAAAGCAAGATTAGATTCCAATATATCTTGTTAAAATAATTTATTTAAGTTTTCAGTTAAATCGATATTCAATTATAATGAAATAAAAAATAATTAAAATTATTCTAAAAATATTATAAATCTTAATTTTGGTGATAAATAGATCCTTACAATTGATGAACAGTCAGTAAACAAATAATTCATACTCACTATACAACGGATTAAAAAATAGTTTTTTTACTCTTTATCCCGTGATAGTTATAAATAACCAAATAAAATTATGTTATATAAGGATAGTTTTTTGATGCTAAATTTTCCGAGTTTTTAAAATAATTTTTTCATAATTTGAAGATTACAATTTCAGGAAACATAAATAACTTTACACCGATTAAATATAAAACATTTTAAAACTTAATAAACATCAATTTAAAATCATCAAAAAAGGAAAATTAATCAATGTCAAATTCTCTTACCAATCCACCGAAAAAAGAATTCCAAAGTTTTCATAATTTTCCAATTATTAATGATTTGGACAATTTTAAAGCTGATATTGCTTTCTTAGGAATTCCTTTTGGAGACCCATATTCCATGGGAGAGGCAAGTAATGATCAATCTAATGCTCCAACACATATAAGAAGATACTGTGAAAGGGCCTTACGAGGACTTGATCGATATGATTTTGATATTGGAGGAACTCTTCTAAATGGAGAAGATATTACAGCTGTAGATTGTGGAGATGTAATTGGGGAGGCAAAAGATGTAATTGGAAATCATGATAGGTCTGAAAAAGCAGTTAGAAAAGTATTATCTTCTGGAGCAATGCCAATTATCTTAGGAGGTGATCACGCAATTCCTATTCCTGTTTTTCGTGCCTTAGAAAATCATGGTCCGATTACATTGGTTCAGGTAGATGCACACATTGATTGGAGGGATGTATTTCATGGTGTAAGTTATGGATTATCTAGTGTGATTAGAAGAGCTTCTGAGATGGATCATATTAATGAAATTTTTCAGATTGGACTTCGATCAGCTGGAAGTGCAAGACCAGAGGAGGCAGAGGCTGCTTTAGATTATGGTTCAAATTTAATTACTGATATAGAACTTCAAGAAGTTGGAATGAAAGCAATTCTTGATAGAATCCCTAATAATCAAAATTATTATTTAACAATAGATGCTGACGGAGTTGATCCTACTATAATGCCAGCAGTTGCAGGACCTGCTCCTGGTGGAGTAAATTATGCACAAATGAGGACATTAATTCAGGGATTAGTAAGAAAAGGTAGAGTTTTAGGAATGGATATTGTTGAAATTACCCCGGCTAAAGATGTAAATGGAATTTCTGCTATTACAGCTGGTAGGTTCATATGTAATTTAATAGGAACAGCTGTAAGAGCGGGTTATTTTAAAAAGTAATTTTCATAGTAAATTAGTTACTTACAAAGGTTATAATTAAATGAGCTCTGATCAGCTAATTATTAGTAGACTTACAAGTGGGATTAAAAAATTAAATACTATAAAGATTCCAAAAGAAATAATTGATATAGCCAAAAATCTGATCATTGATATATCAGGAGTTACATTTGCGGGGTCAAGAACAAAGTCTGCATCACTAATTTATAGCTTAGCAGAAGAAACCTATTTAGAAGGTAATTGTGAAGTTATTGGAATGGAAAAAAAATTAAATCCAGCAGGTGCTGCTTTTGTAAACGGTGCTTTGGGTCATTCACTGGATTTTGATGACAACTGCTATGCCGGAGTAGTACATGGATCATCTGTTGTTTTTCCAGCTGTCTTAGCTTGTGCACAGCAAAATAAACTTTCAGGTACTCAGTTATTAAAAAGTTTTATAATAGGTTTAGAAATTCAATTTGCCGTTGCAAAAGCTTTTTCTAATGATATTTATCATAAAGGATGGTGGACTACCTCAGTTTTTGGTTCTGTTGGTAGCACAGCTGGTACTGCGTCTTTGTTAGGTTTGAAAACTAATAAAATTAAAAATGCACTATCGATTTCGTTGTCTGGTGTTGGAGCAGTTCGTGCGATAAGAGGAACAAATGCTAAGCATTACTATTGTGGTAAATCTGCTGAAAATGGTATATTATCTTCAAATATTGCAAAAAAAGGTGCAACAGGGCCTAATGATGTTTTTGAGGATAGGAATGGGATACTAAAAATCCTTAATGATAATGAATTTAATTATGAGTTAATCAAAAATATTGGTGATGATTTTAGTTTGCTTGATCCAGGAGTAGATATAAAAAAATATCCAGTATGTTATGCTAGCCATGCAGCAGCTGACGGAATAAACTCGATTCTAAAATCAAAAAAAATAAAAATAAGAGAAATCAGTCAAGTTATATGTACAGTCCCTCCAATAATTGCTTCTAATTTAACATATAATAATCCTACAACAGTAAAAGAAGCACAATTTAGCATGCAATTTTCCATTGCAATGATTATTAAATTTGGTTCTATCAAGTTAAATTTTTTAGATGATCGATATATCTTGGATGAAGATACAAAAAAGTTGATGGAAATAATAGATATGAGGGTAGGAGAACTTCCAAATAATATAAAAAAGTCTGAAATTATTTGTCCAGAGTGGTCATATGTAAAACTGGTTGATAAATCTGGGAATTACTATGAAAAATTTATGGGTGCTCCTATTGGTTCAGCTAAAAAGCCACTAGATCAAGCGATGCTTTTTAATAAGTTTAAATCTTGCATCGAATTTTCAGGAATAAGTCAATCACCTGACTATTTATATGATAAACTTATAAATATAGAAGAAATCAAAAACTGTAGAAAATTGTTTTAAGTTTGGTAGTTAAGTTTACAAATAGCTTTAAATTAAATAAAAATTTAACTTTCTAAATAATTATTAGTTTATAAGTTTTTAACATAATTTGGACAGTAAAAGATTTAGTTTATGTAGTTATTTTTTAAATTAAAATTTCTTTGCTTTTTATGTTTTTCTAGATAAAATTAAAGATTATAGAGACTTTTCTAAGTGAAAAATTCTTACTTTTAATATATCTTAGTCAAAATGCATTGGGTTCTAATTTCAATACTTATTTTCTCAATAAAAATGGAATAAAATTATGTCATTAATCGCAAATTGGTCATATCCAACTTCAATTCGCTTTGGGGCAGGTCGTATAGTTGAAATAGCTGATGCATGTAAAATAATAGGTATTACAAAGCCCTTACTTGTTACCGACAGAGGTTTGGCAAAACTTGATATTACTTTCAAAACTTTGGATCTTTTATCTAAAGCAGGTCTAGGACGTTCTATTTTCTCAGAAGTTGACTCAAATCCAACAGAAATCAATGCTATTGCTGGTATAAAAATGTTTATAGAAGGTAAACATGATGGGGTTATCGCTTTTGGAGGAGGGTCTGGTATTGATCTTGGAAAATTAGTTGCTTTTATGATTGGACAGAAACGACCAATTTGGGATTTTGAAGATATAGGTAATTGGTGGGCTAGGGCTGAGACAAAAAAGATTATGCCAATTATTGCTATCCCAACAACAGCAGGAACTGGTTCAGAAGTAGGCAGGGCTTCAGTTATCACAAACAGTCAAACTAAAGAGAAAAAAATTATTTTTCATCCTAAGTTTCTTCCAAAAATTGTAATTTGTGATCCAGAATTAACTGTTGGAATGCCATCATCAATAACCTCTGGTACTGGAATGGATGCTTTTGCACATTGCCTAGAAGCTTATTGTTCACCTCATTATCATCCAATGTCTCAAGGTATGGCACTAGAGGGAATGAGACTAGTAAAAGAAAACCTACCTATTGTTTATAAAGATAGAAATAATATCAGAGGGCGATCTCATATGATGTCAGCTGCAATAATGGGGGCAACGGCCTTTCAAAAAGGCCTTGGAGCCATACATGCAGCCTCACATCCGATTGGTGCAGTTCATAACACACACCATGGTACAACAAATGCTGTAGTAATGCGAGAAGCACTTTTGATAAATAGAAGTGCTATAGAGCCAAAAATTGAATTACTTTGTAATTATCTTGAGATTTCAGGTGGATTTGATGGATTTATATCATTTGTTAATAATCTAAATAAAGTGTTAAATATCCCGACTTCATTGACAGAAATGGGAGTAAAAGACCCCAACATTAAAGCTTTGGTACAATCAGCTCTTAATGACCCAAGTTGCAGCGGTAATCCCATAAAATTGACCAAGGAAAATATGACCAGATTATTTGAAAGCTGCCTTTAATTTAAAAAAAGGAAGAGCTGATAAATTATTTCAATTCGTCATTAATGAACTTTTTATAAACTTTAGGTCATAACCATATAGTGTTTTATAATTCACATCACAGATTTCATTGAAAATTATTCATTGATTTTATATTTTAGTTGTTAATTGAAACTCAGTAATAAAAAAAGCAAGTTCATTAAGTTTAAAGTTACTCATTTTTGAACTGTCTTTATACTATGAGCAGCAGTTATCTGAATCAGTACAGTATACATCACTATAACAACCATCTGCACAACAAGTGTCTCGGCAACAAGTATCTATATTATTTATTGTTCAGTCATCATAGATCTCCACATAATTTTAATTTCTTTAAAATTATCAATTTTTGAACTAACTATTAATCATTTCTGTATCTTTATTGCATGTATAGATAAAAATAGTTGGTAAGTTCTGTTTAACCCTTTAATATTTTTTTTAATAGTTTATAAAATCTCTGTTCCCTGCGATTCATTTTAGTTTCTGTACAATAAGTTGAATTGAATCCTCGAGCAGTGCAGGGGATCCAAAATTATAAATTAAATAAGCATGAAGAGTGTTAAGTAGGAACTGGGTACATTTCATCATAGTTATAATATTAATGATTTTACTTTACATTTTTATATATGCGTAAAATGAAGAACTGGAATTCAGAGTTTCAGATTAACTATCATGTAAACTTCCTTATGTAAGATGCTACTATTCTTACTAAACATGAAGGAATGGTCATTGAAGCAGAAAATGAAAAACAGGTGCAAGATTTAGTATAAAGTTATTTTAAAACTAATCCAAAAAGTTTTGTGGAATCTCCATAAGATATGATTAGTAAAGTCACAAGACAGGAACTGATTATAGATAAAGTGAAGAAAGTTTGGTCACATTAGAATATATTTTAAGGGTTAATCTATCTTCTTACCATCTTTTCAAGTCTCAGATTTTTCCAGAGAACTATCTTAATAAAAACTACTTCTCAGCTTCACCATATTGTATCAGATCAAATACTTGTTAATTCCTTAAATACGAAAACATCCAAAATATATGTTAAATAATGGTATATTATTTGCATATAAAATATCAAAAATTATTTGATCTACTCAAGTATTCAAAGTTCATTTAATGGGTTAAATAAGATTATTATTTTAAAGTAGCTACAAATTTTATAAATGAGAAAGAATTTTCAACTTAGTGAATGTAGCCAAATTTATTTCACTTTAAAACTAATGATCTATTGATTTATTAGGATTAAAAATTATGAACCATATTAAAAATTCTTTTTCTACCCACCAAAGCCCATCCAAAGAAAAACTGGAACCTATAATACAAATGGCAAGGGATGGTGCTTGGGATTCTGTTTTAGTCGAAGTTGAAAATTTGCTTATGTATTTTCCTAATTCACCCTTTTTACATGGAATGAAAGGAGATGCTCATTTTCAATCTAAGAATCTTGATGATGCTAGAGAAAGTTACAAAGAGGTTATAAAAATAGATCCAAACCGTGCAATTATTTTCTTTAATCTTGGAATTATAGAGGAAGAAAATGGTAATACAGATAGAGCTCTAGAATATTTTCAGAAGGGAATAAAAGCAAAGAATGATTTTTACCTTTGTCATTACCGGTTGGGCTGTCTTCTACACTATAAAGGTAATCTTAAAAAAGCCCTTTATAGTTATAATAATGCTTTAAAATCAAATCCAGATTGTGCGCAATCGTATGCGAGAAAGGGATTAATTTATAATGAGATAGGAGATATTAAAAAATCAATAAAAAGTTTTAAAAAAGCATTAATCTTAAACCCAGAGTGGTTAGATGTGCACAACAACCTAGGAATACTTCTTTCAAATAACAAAAATTTTGAAGAAGCCATTTATCATTTTGAGAAATGTGTAGCTTTAAAACCTGATTCTATTGAAAATTACAATAATTTAGGAATGGCTCATAAAGAAAAAGGAAACACTTCTGAGGCATTAAAGATTTACAAAAAAGCCCTTCAAATAGAACCAAATTTTGCAGAAGCTAATAACAATATAGGAAATATATTTCTAGAACAAACTGATTTTGAAAATGCAAAATATTTTTACAAAAGGGCAATTAGGTCAAAACCAGACTACACTGATGCTTATTATAATTTAGGAAGTATCTTAAATTTGCAGGAAAAATATGAAGAAGCTATTCCAAACCTTGAAAAAGCTATTTCTCTTAATGATAAACATGCTGACGCATATAATAATTTGGGAACTTCCTTTAGTGGTATAAAAATGTTCAAAAAAGCAATCGAATATTTTCAATATGCAGTTTTCTTAAACCCAGATTCTTCTAAAATTCATAATAACCTTGGAGGTGCGTTTAACAACATACAGAAATTTGACCAAGCTATAAATCATTTTGAGCAAGCCATTGCTTTAGATCCGCTAAATGCAAAAACTTATAATAATTTAGGCCTTTTATACTATAGACAAGGAAAACATAAGAAAGCCATTTCTCAACTTGAGACGGCTATCTCACTAAACCCAAATTTTGTAAAAGCATACTTCATACTTGGAAGAGCACTTATAAATAGTGGCAAATTAAATGAAGCTAAGAAAAATTTAGAAAAGGTCCTTGAAATCCAACCAAATCACAAAGAGTCCTCATATTTTCTCGCTATGTTAAATGGTGACACCCCAAATAAACCTCCAAGAGAATATGTGGAAAGCTTGTTTGATGGTTATGCTTTAAATTATGAGAAATCATTATTAAAAAAATTAAGCTATAAAGTACCTACTCAAATGGTCAATTTCATTCTTAAGAATACATCAAATCAAAAACTAGGCTCCATTTTTGATTTAGGATGTGGTACAGGACTACTAGGTCAAAAAATAAAAAAATACTGCTCAAGCATTGAGGGAATAGATTTATCAAAAGATATGCTTGAAGAGGCTAAAAAAAAGCAAATTTACTGCAAACTTCATCATTCTGATATTGTTGATCATCTTAAAGAAAATGAATTAGATTTTAATTTTTATATTGCTACAGATGTTTTCGTATATATTGGTGACCTATCAGAAATTTTTCGACTAATTAAATTAAGAAACAAAAGATCTGGTTTTTTAGCATTCTCTACTGAACATGATGAACAAGAAAATTATTTACTACAAAAGTCCGGTAGATTTTCTCATTCCAAATCCTACATAAAGAGTTTATGCAATAATTTTGACTATACACTTGATCATTTTGAAAAAGTAAAACTACGAAAAGAAAAAGGTCAATTTTTGACAGGTGGACTTTATATAATAGGTTTTTAAATTTTTTCATTTTTTGAAGAGATTTCAGAAGGTAAAAAAAATCTAAAAATTGAATTAACTAACCTATCCACTAACAATCTATCCTTTCAAATTTATCTTATTTAAGATTATTTAATTAATAAAAACAATGACTTAAATCACTCCCACTCAATAGTTTTTATCTTGTAAGTTATTGATTCCATTATATAAAATATTTACTTGGAAATTACTTGGAAACAAAGTCCAAATTACTAAGCAATTTCAATAACTTACAACTTACCAATTTGAAGAGTCTATCTGTAGTATTTAACTATATAGTTATTATATAAATGTTATGAAAACAATTTATTTTATAACAAATTATTTTATTCAACTTTCATGTATGTTGTTAGGGTGGAATACTGTTAATGAATTTTACCTAAAACCAGTGAAGGTTAAATCAAAGAATAAACCTCACCAATAATTTTTTATTAGGGAAGTGCAATCAACTCTTCGTCACTTTTGATGGGGGGTTATATTTTTTTTTTGACTCATAATAAAGTCTATCTTCCTCATTATATTTAGATATTATATTTATAGACGGATTTTTGTAAAAGTACGTTAAATCTCCTTCGTAGTAAAAACTTTCTACTAAGGTTGCTTCAATCGATTTTTGAAACTTTTCTCTCCCTTCTAAATTCTTTTCTGCTTCTTCATAACTAGGATAGATTGCCAAGGACAATAATGATTTTTCACCAGTTTGAACATTTACTACTAACTCAGCATTAGGAAAATAATCTTTTTGAACAGTCATATAAATCTCCTCCGACATCTTAACATCTCTCTCTTCTTTAAAATTCATAATTGTAATTCTTGCGATTGACATATTGAACTCCATTAATCCAATTTATTATAATAAGACTTTATTCCTTATTGTATCTTTATTGCATTTATAGATTACAAAAAGTTTGTCAGTTTTAGTACCCCCCTTTATTTTTTATTTTGATAGTTTATATCAAAATCATTCCCTGTGATTCATATCGGTTTCTGTACAATAGTTTTGATTTGAATCAATGAGCAGTACAGGGGATTTAAAATTATAAAACAAATAAGAATGAAGAATGAAGAACTGGAAATCCGAGTATCAGATTAACTATCATGTGAACTTCTTAATGGAAGATGCGACTATGATTACCAAATATGAAGGTGTAGTTATTGAAGCAGAAAATGAGAAACAAGTTCAAGATTTAGTGCAGAGTTATTTCAAAACTAATCCGGAAAGTTTTGTAGAATCTCCAGGAGATATGATTAGTAAAGTTGCGAGACAGGAACTGATTGTAGATAAGGTGAAAAAACTCTGGAAACATCAGTAAAATAACTGTCGTATTAGAGTATGCCCAACTACTAATCTGTAGTTTAACTTTATAAGCTACCCTAATACTACATCTTTAATATAGTTTTGGTTTGAGTTAATTGGGTGTACCTAATTAACTCAGTATTTTTTCTAAACTAACGCCCATACAGACTCAAGATTATTTCTAGAGTCAATACCCCCTTTTACACACCTAATATGTCTCTCCTAACTCATCCTAGAGTCTCAGAGATTCCATTGTTGGCACAGATAAAGACCTATCATCCTAACAGTATACCTTAATAAGACACATTAAATGGTTACCAATCTGTGTCGCTAATCTGTGTAACACATTGAATATACATATGTATGAAGGGAGGGTGGCTCATGTATACCCTACTTAACACTAGTTGAGGCATTCCCTTATACTAGTTACAGTTAATTTAAGTGTGAAAGAAAGCGTGCCTGTTAACATTGACTTAAAAATACCTAACCTATTGTTATTGCTTACATTAAGGTATGGGTGGTTGCTTCATAGAGGTAAACTAGTGCTTATCAGTGCAACCAAGCCATTTTTTTATTACATTTTATTTTTAAAATGCTTATTTTGAGGTTGAGTTGAGAAAAGTTTATATTTTATGCTTTTTTTAATTTTGAAGTCTTTTGAGCTCAGAATTGAGAAAAGCTCTTAATCACTTTTACCTAGTAGTTCGATTCTGGCCTATAAAGGTCTAAATTTTTCCTGCGAAATTTAAAATATAAATACCACCTTTTAAAAACAATCCTTTATGTTTTCTGAGTTTAGTAGTGGAAAAATGAGATATAGTGTAATCAAATTTCTTACAGAGACTTTCAACGTAACTTTTAGAATGAGAGTATCGTCCGGTTTGAAGAAGATGATAGCCACTAACTTCAGTATGTTCTGTAGAGAAAATCAACCTTCCTGGTTTTTTATTTCTTATTTTAATTAATCGAAATATTTCAGATAGACTTCCAACATATACAAAGACGTCCAATGCTATATAATAATCAAAATCCAGAGTCATACAGGATAAATAATCAACTATATCAGCTTGTGTTAATTTATCGTAAACATTTTTTTGCTTAGCGAGTGTCAGCATTTTATTTGAAAGGTCTATACCCTCAAGCTTAGAACAACAATCTTTTATCTCTTGTCCTAATAAGCCAGTACCACAGCCTAAATCTAAAACTGATCCCAATTCCAGGTGATCATTTGAATTCGACAAAATATCAACAATTAATTTTGGGGTTCTATATTGTAATTTATCGACAAGTGAGATTTCAAATTTTTTAGCATAGCTATCAAATAAATTTTCAACATATTCCATGGGTGCTTTTTTAGTTTTTTTACCAGTTAGGGAAGCTATTATATGCTTCGTGCTCCGATTATAAGGCTCTATTAAAAGAGCTCCTTTATAGGCCTCTACGGCTTTTTCCAACTTGCCTTGCTCTGTGAGAGCAATGCCCAGGTTATAAAAGGCCTTCGTATAATCTGGCTTGAGTGAGAGAGCTTTGTTATAAGCTATGATAGCTTCTTCTAGCTTTTCTTGATCTTTGAGGGCATTGCCTATGTTGTAATAAGCCTCAGCATAGTCAGGTTTGATGGAGAGAGCTTTATTGAAAGTCTCTATCGCTTCTTCTAGCTTTTCTTGATCTTTGAGGGCATTGCCCAGATTGTTATAGGCTTCAGCATAGTCAGGCTTGAGAGAGAGAGCTTTGGTATAAGCCTCTATTGCCTCCTCCAGCTTGCCTTGCTCTTTGAGAGCAATACCTATGTTGTTATAGGCCTCAGCAATGTCAGGCTTGAGTGAGAGTGCTTTATTGTAAGCCTCTATCGCCTCCTCAAGCTTTCCTTGATTCTTGAGAGTATTACCCATGTTGTTATAAGCTTCAGCAAAATCAGGTTTAATACCTATAGCATTTTGAAAAGCAAGAACTGCTTCATCTAATTTCCCTATTTGAGCTGCCGATATTCCCATTAAATTCCAAAGTACTAGACTTTTAGAATATTGTTTTGTCAGTATTTGAGATTCATTAAAAACTTGTTGCAACTTTTTTTGATTGAATAAGTTTATTAATGAGTTTAGCCGATTAGGGGGGGGATCTTGAAGATTCGAACTTCTGAAAGTAGCCGAACCAAGTCTCTTCTCTATTTGTGCAAAGCCATCTCCTTTTATACCTTTACTTTTGGCTTCATTCAAAACTGCTTTTGCATCAGCCACTCGATTTAACTTAATCAAAGCGTCTATATAACTGAGCCAGAATTGAGCTATGTTTGAGTTGGCTTCTAATGCTGTTTTAAAGAATGGCAGTGCTTCTTGTACCTTGCCAATACCAACGGCTAGAACCCCCATGTTATGATTGGCATCAGGATGGTTGGGGTTTGCTTTCAGTATTGCTGTATAATAACGATCAGCTTCTTCAAGCTTACCAGTCTTATGGGCTTCAACACCCTTTATCAATGCTTGATCTATTGTAAGTTCCATCAGATTGCTTACTCAAAATAATTTGAGCTTATTTATATTCAGATATAAACAGTATTGGAAGCTTTTATATTATAAAGATTGAATAATATATTTTGATATAAAATAATTACTACACTTTATTCCGCCTGTAAGTTATGAGCCTAGCAAATCCATTAATATTAAATTATTGTATTAAGATCTACGTAGTAGAAGTTTACTTCCTGATCATAAACTACAAATTCCCATTCTGTGTAATCTTCTACTGTATTAGAAATAGCATTAGCGTAGGTGTAGATGAATAACTTACTAAGAATAGTTACAACGACAATGGCTATAATATATTTCAGATACTTCATAAATAGATTCTAGCATAATCCTGCAACCTGCCTAGTAGGGTAATAGAGTATACCCATCTACTCTAGTAAAATAGGCAAATGCTAACAAGCCAATTATACCAAGTATTATTAAAAGAATTTTAATCATCCTTTTCTTTTCTGTTAGATGCAAAGTATCCAAATGTTATAAGAATAACTACACCAATCAGTACTAGAATCCCTTTAATCATCTAAGCACTCTATAAACACTTGTCCTATTGCAGTTTAACTGCCAAGCTATAGCAGATGCACCTAATTAACTGAATATCATACCTAAAATAACCCCCATTTTAAAGCCCATACAGACTCAAGATTATCTCTAGTGTCTAAAATGATATTTTATATTTTCAAAGGTTTTATCATATTGGGATAGGTATTAAGCTCGTTAAGTGTATTCCAGCGTTCAATTAAACCCGATCTTAGATACAAATATGATCCTGAGCTCATAAACTGCTCAAAACTCATCTTCGTTTTCTCTATAATCCCCTTCTCAAAATCAAGCATCTGATCAATCATAGGCCTAACCTTTTGTAGATCCTCTTTGAATTTACCTGTGTTCTCCTCCACATAGCCAAAGCGCACACTAAACGGATAAAAAAGTGTACGTAGGATAAACTGATCATTTTCACTAAAAATGGAACCGACTTTACGATTTATAGATGTCTTCCCAAATGGATCCATGCCATCTTTTGAATAATCCGGACTGCCTGGATCGCCCCACCATTTCTTGCCCTGTGCCGTCATTTCATAAAGGCTTGCAACCTCTTCAATACCCATCCAATCACAAAGAGCACGAATGGTCTTCTGAGGGTGCTTCTTTAAATCTTCAAGGCGCACTCCAACAGAGCGCTTTCTTTTATAAACGATATTGTCTATCTCAAAAAGTAGATTTAAAAGCCGATCTGCTAAATCAAAATAATTGCTAGAAGAAAATGGCTCCCTAATCCAAGATTCGCAGCACTGTATTGGTTCTCGCACCGCTACTATCCAATTAGCTTCTGGAGTAGACCTTACAAAGTTAAGCTTAGCATGAGTGCCTGGATTATGGATGTGATAGAAGATTAGATCTTTGTTATTTTGATCGTTTATTGCCTTATCAAATGCAGCATGAACTAATTTAAAAAAGATGAAAGCATCTAACTTATCATAACAAGCCATTAGGCGGTTCAGTTCTGATCGGAATATTGTTTTATCTACGCTTAAGACTTCGTTCCGTTCACCCCCAACATTCATCATACCTTCTTTTTGGCCAATACTGCTAATATAATTTTTATAAGCAGTTTCTATTGGAACCGGCGACGAGGCATCAAATAAAACTTCATAGATCGATATGAAACGATCTACCATTTCATCCCATCCAGCAGATATTATCTTTTCCCAAGTAGAGTTAGCAAAGTACTCACTTAGATAAACACTAGGCAACGTAGAGACTTCTGGATGCCCATCAATAAGGCTGTGAAGTAGTCCCGTTCCACTTCTTCCAAAGTGAACAAGTGCAACCATTTTATCTGGTAAAGCCTGTATCTGATTATTGATGTTTTTATCAAATGCTGGGTTTTGGATAGATATGTTCTCTGCACTTGAAAGGCTTTTTAATGCTTCATCAAAATAATTTCCCTCACTCTCTCGACCACGGTGAAGCCTATACTGCAAAATGCCATATTCAATATTAGTAACCACAGATCCGCTGTCCTTCGGACTATATAGATCAAGTGCTTTTTCCAAAGAAATCTTCGTTTTAATTATTTGCAATGGAAAATAAATATTATTCCAAGCATCAACAAGATCATGGTGGATCGAAAGAGCCTTAGTAAAAGCTTCGATCGCCTCTTCTATTCTGCCCTGATTTTGATAGGCAATACCTAAGTTATTATAGGCATCAGCAAAATCCGGTTTTAAGGTTATCGCTTTATTATAACTTTTTTCAGACTCTAGGTGGTTCCCCAAATCTTTAAAAATGCTACCTAAGTTATAATAAGCTTCTGAGTAATCAGATTTTAATTGTATTGCCTTTTTAAAATTTAAAATAGCACTGTTAAATTTAGCTTTATTTTGAAAAAATATTCCCAAATTATAATAAGCTTCAGCAAAATCCGGTCTAATTTCAATTGCTTTTCTAAAACTTGCCCTAGCTTCATCAAATTTCTTCTCAAGAAATAAGATTTCACCCAAATTATTATAAGAACCTGAATGATTAGGATTAATTTTTATAGCATTTTTATAACACTTAATAGCCTCTTTATGATTATTTTTTTCTTTTAAAGACATGCCTAAATTACAATAAGCATCTGCAAAATTAGGATTAATTTTTAGAGCTTTTCTGTAATATATTATTGCATCTTTAAAATTACTATTATGATGATATGCAATACCTAAATTATTAAGGTAATCAGGATTATTTGGACTGAGTAAGACCACTTTTTTAAAATATATGACAGAATTTTTAAATTTGTTTAGTGCTAAATTGGTAGCTCCTAATATATTTAGAATAATTGGTTGGTAATGATAAGTAGTTTTCAAAATTTTCTCTTGAGCAATAATTTGAGAAAATTTTCCATTCTGATAAAGCAATAACAAATTCTTTATAATTTCTTCATGATCTTTTGTTTGATTTATTTTTTTCTGCATTAGTACTAATTGGTCAAATTTTACTAGAACTTTTGAGCAAAAAATATGCCAATAATTCTAAACCACGTTTAAAAGAAAAATTATTTCAATCATGATAATATTCAGCATTAGCATAAACATAGATGAATATCTTACAAGAATAGTAACAACAAGAATGGCAATAATGTATTTCATAGCTAAATACTAGTAAAATACTAAATCCTGCCAAGTAGTGTAATAGAGTATACCCATAACTCATATTATTTTCTAATCTATAAAAAAAAGGGTATTTGTTTCATATATTGTTAATTTTTAATGTTATTATAATTCAGAAAAAATTATATAATTTAACAAAATAGTTTCCAAGTACTTTCCAAGTAGTTGGAAACTTTCTTGGAACGTCCTACTACTAAGTTATTGATTTTATTGACTTAGAAACTACTTGGAAAATCAACTCTTATTGTAAATTATTGATTTTATTACATATTATTTCCATAGACTACTCCCACTCAATAGTTTTTCTCTTGTAAGTTATTGATTTCATTATATAAAATATTTACTTGGAAACTACTTGGAAACTAAGTCCAAATTCCTAAGCAATTTCAATAACTTACAACTTACCAATTTTTGAAGAGTCTATCGGTAGTATTAAATTATATAGTTATTATATAAATGTTATGAAAACAATCTATTTTATAATGAACTATTTTATTCAACTTTCCTGTATGTTTTTAGGGTGGAATACAGTTAATGATTTTTACCTAAAACCAGTTAAGATTGAATCAAAGAATAGACCACACCGATAATTCCCATATGTTTAGTTGGTTACATTCACCATTTAAAGATGTAAATTCGTTACCTGAAATTAAACTTACAGATAATGAAGAAATTATATTTTCAAACTACAAGATTAATGCATTTGATGAGGGTCATACAACTTTTAACACAAAACTTGCGTTTTATTACTGCACTTTGACTAATAAGGCGTTCTACTTTTTAATTCTGAGAAAACTACACCCTGAAGTAAAATTTTTTGCACGTACTACAACGACAATTAAAACGCAAAATTTTGATGAAAAGGTGTGGAAAAGAATAAGTTATGAACAATTAGAAATTAAATTTGGTAAAATTTTCCCATACAGATATGTTCAACTAATAGATAAAAAAGATAAATTTAATGTAAGGATTCAACTTACAGGATTTTTTAACAAACCAGTAAAACAAATTGAAAAATATATAAATGATGAACTAATGCATCTGGTTACAAAATAATAACAAAAACTATTTTTTATATTAGGGAAGTGCAATTAACTCTTCGTCAGTTTTGATGGGGGTGTTATGTTTAATATGTCCTATGTGATTCACATTTGGTTTCTGTTTATTGTGAATTGTTGAGCAGACATAGGATTTTAAAAATATATAAAGAGAATAACGAATGAAGAACTGGAAATCAGAGTTTCAGATTAACTATCACGTCAATTTCCTTATGGAAGATGCTACTATGATAACGAAACACGAGGGTATAGTTATTGAAGCAGAAAATGAGAAACAAGTTCAAGATTTAGTGCAGAGTTATTTTAAAACCAATCTAGAAAGATTTGTAGAATCTCCAGAAAATATGATTAGTAAAGTCGCAAGACAGGAACTAATTGTAGATAAAATTAAGAAAGTCTGGAAACATTAGAACAGATTTTAAGGGTTAATCTATCTTCTCACCATCTTTCCAAGTCTCAGTTTTTTTTAGAGAACCATCTTGGTTAAAGTTTACCCAAACACCATCTTTTTTTCCATCTTTGTAATTGTATTTATATGATAACTGACCATTTTTATGATATTCTTCCCAAAGACCATCCGGGTTATTATCTTTCCAATTTCCTTTAGAACTTAACTGACCATTTTTATTATAGTATTCCCAAGTACCATCTTTTCTTCCGTCTTTGAAATTTCCTTTTTCCAATAACTGACCATTTTTATAATAAAATTCCCAAAGTCCATCCTCTCGCAGTCCTTCTTTGTAATTTCCTTTTTTTTCTAACTGCCCATTTTCATAATACCATTCGATAAGACCTTTTGGTTCTCCATCTTTGTAATTTACTTTGTTACGTAAATTACCATTTTCATAATAGGATTCAACTATTCCTGTAAATCGGTATAAAAAATCTAGGGGAGAAAAAATATTAAACTTTTTATAATAAAAACCATTCTTCTCCTTCAAATCATCAATAGTTACAGTTTCACTCCAAGAAGGAGAGGAAATAAAAAATATAGAAATAATTAAAAATAGAACTTTCATATCTAAATCATAACATAAGAAACAAAATTTGTTAAATAAACTGTCGTTTTAGAGTAGACCCATAACTCTTATTATCTTCTGATCTATAAAAAAAAGAGGTATTTGTTTCATATATTGTTAATTTTTAATGTTATTATAATTTAGAAAAAATTAAATAATTTAACACAATAGTTTCCAAGTACTTTCCAAGTAGTTGGAAACTCCAAAATGAACCTAACTAATTGATTGAAAACAACTTTATTTTAAATAGACTGTTCTTTTCAATAGTATCCTTAGTTGGAAACTTTCTTGGAAACTCCTTCTACTAAGTTATTGATTTTTATAGTACTTGGAAACTACTTGGAAA